>NZ_JBPVIS010000002.1:0-873104 GCF_051660965.1 Vibrio glycogenivorans
GTCTTGATTGACTTAGCAGCTTCACGAGCAAAAGCTTCAAGTGCTTTTTTATCCATGTTGTCCATCCTTAGCCAGTACGGCTTAAGTGTAGACAGTTACACAGAATTCAGGACAGTCTCACTAATTTGGCTGCTGACGCAGCTAAAAGAGAGCTATTGCCTATTGACGGGAGTTAGGCTCATATGTGTTAGGCACCTTTCTCAAATTCAAGTACTAATTTTGATAATAGTTCTTGCTCTACAACAGGTAAGTTACCTGTTGAATCACACAACAACCCATTAATGAGATAGTACTCGGTTTCGTCGTTAATACAGCCTCTTGTTATGATTTTCTTGAAAGCTGAAGAGTAACGCTTACGAAGTGTAGAAAGGGTGACAACACCATTTGATGCCAACTCCTTATCAAGACTGATAATTTCTTCAGAGTTAAGGCTGGAGGAATCCTCAATAATGTCATTTACGGCTTGTTTCAATCCTTGAAGCACTTTGGATTTTCCAAACATTTCTAGCCCTTGAGCCAAACAATTTGATGGATGCACGGGAGCATCACGTTTTAACCCCGTTACATTCGAGGAGTAAAATTCAATGAATGCTGCTAACTCATCAAACTCAAGCTCTTTCTCCGTAGCGATTTTTCTTGCCACATCGCCTCCTTGGTGCCTAACGCCTTGCTAACGGGCGATAACGCTAGACCACCCGATAAAAATTTGTGCCCTAAACACTGAAGCCGATTTGAATGAGAGTGGCCAAGCGTTAGGAGTCCCTGTTAAGCGATTTGTTATATTTTATTTGATAGATTCGATAAATCTCGAACCTACATTTTTATAAATATTGTTCAAGTCAGACTTAACACTCAATTGTCCACTATTAGCCATCAGACCAACTACAAGAGCAATAGAGGTGTCGATTAACTCACTTGCAGACTCAAAAGTTACATTGTGGCCTGGTGATTGTTCACAGTTAAAAAGTGTTGCTTTATCATTATGAGCAAGCTTTATATCTCTATATGTTTTTACGCGCAAATCTCGCCAAATATCAGCTGTTTTATTGCGTAGCTTATCAAGCCTGTCATCTAGAAATTGTTCGTGCTGCAACACTAGATTTCGCTGGGATAGGTATTCCAGAATTTCACCATTAAGCTTGTAACCATCAGAGTCGAATAAACGCGCTAAAGATATTAAGATTTCGTCATGCATTGAACGTTTAATAACTGTTGTAAACTCAAGAGACTTGGCTGACAAAGTATCTATTGCTTCACGAGAATCAAAGATTTCGCTATACACTTGTATACTTCTTCTAATGCGAATTGCTTCTGAAAGATAACGATTAAATTCATCCATTTTACAAGAGCCTCCTGAAAATATAACGCTTTGTTAAATGGCGAAAAATCGGGCTTGTCAAAACCGACTGAACTCCCCACAAAATCCGCCTAACTCTTCGCGTCCATTTGAACAACTTGTTATATATCATCGCAAGTAATGCCCGAGCAATACTCAGAACTATCTAGCAGCTCAATTACGTTACAATGCTCAGCTATAGAACGTTCAACTCTCAACATTATTTCACGTTCTTTATCGGCTTCACTTTGATTTAGCACCTCATGATACTCTCCTAACTCATGGCGAAGTTTAATATGGCGAGCCCCTTTATAAACCTCATCAATTATGAGTATTTGGGCATCCACAAAATCCCCGCTGTAGCGTATGTCATATACATCTCCGGGCTCTTCAAGACCTGTTAACGTAGCTCTCCGTCCTGTTTTCCTTTGGAACATCTGAACGCTCTCTACTTCTTTCAAGCCTTTCATGCTCGCTAGTATACAGTCTACTTCTGGGAGTGAATCCAGAGAAGCTTCCCTGTACAAATAATGGCTCGTACATCCACTAAGCAGAACTAAAGCAATAAATGAGAGTAAGATCTTCTTCATCGTATCCCTTGAAATATAACGCTTTGTTAAGTTGCAGCTAACTGCCACGACCCTCAAGCAAACCCAGCGTAATCACTAAATTTAAACCGAACCCAAAATGCCACAGGTTAGCTGTCAGCTTTAACAATTTGTTAGGCATCTATTACTGTGGAACTCACTTTATGTTGATAACCTTTAATCCATAACTAGACTCTTGTTTAACAGCTTGCTTAAAACGTATATGGCGTTTATCTTCGCAATCACAAATATTCATGATTGTTTTCTTATCGCTCTCAGACATTCTTAAGCCAAAAGTAATACTCTTAATAGAACTTGGATTGTATTTGATTGGTCCATTTGATTTGCTCACCAACCGAATTTCTTTCTCATAAGCCCAATCAATATATTTGTTACCTATAGTTGCGATGGCCATTCGAGCCTCTTCATGCTTTGAAATTTGGCTACCTAAATCTTTATATTTACGTTCCCACTCGGGTCTAGGCAGGTCTTTATTGTCACAAAACATAATCATGTAGAAATCAATTAAAAGTTCTGGATCATTTAAGTCTTCAAAATCATTTAAGTATTTAACGTTTATTACATCACAAGAAGCTGAAATGTTATTTTCAAGGTCATTGAATTCAATACAAAACCCTCTATGTTCTTCACCATAGTGACTCCACATCAGGATATTATTTTCTACTTCACTAAGGCAAACTATCCCTATATTTTTCGTATTATCCCTAATCCTATCTAAAGTAGCCTCTCTTACCTTAAGGTCATCTTCAGAAGGTTTAGCAACAAGGCTATTTAGATGTAGAAACTCCTTTCGAGATAGCTCCTTTTTTTCAAAAATTTCTCGCAGCTTAATCCTTGCATTCTTGTTATATTTTACTAGATCTGGAGCTGGGTTTCCGAACTCAAAAGGGTCATTAAACTGCTCATGAGTTGCAAAAAAAAGCTGATTATTAATTAGCCCCTCTAAAGAGTACTTGGACGTACTTCGATACTTATATAATTTCATCTTACTCTTTAACTGTTATCGATGTGATGTTGATGCCTAACGCTTATTATGAGGCATCTTACCTCATAAAACTTTGACACCAACCCCCAAATTTAGATTTTATCTATTTAAAACAATACTATACCTTCGAACACCTTACTACTCCACCGGTAAAATGTGGCAACTAGCAGCTTCTTTACCTCCACAATGTAGCTATGCTCTCCACTACCCCAGACCGGGGCTATCTACAAACATAATCAAACTCGATTTGCTTTAATCAGCACATTTTTTTGAATAATCCTTGCTTGGTTCATGCGAAGTATCAGATACTTCAACCAGATATAACGCTTTTGAAATCACACATTTCAAGCACCGGATTACGATATGCCTACAGACAACCAACCAACTTTCTTCTTCTTCGATTATGAGACCTGGGGCACCAGCCCAGCCAAAGATCGCCCTAGCCAATTTGCCGGTGTACGCACCGATGCCGACTTCAACATTATTGGTGAGCCTTTGGTGATTTACTGTCAGCTGCCATCGGACTACCTGCCTTCTCCTGAAGCGGCACTGATCACTGGGATCACACCACAAAAAGCTAATGCTGAAGGCCTTCCTGAGCCTGAGTTTATTCGTCGTATTCACCAAGAGCTGTCGAAACCGAATACCACAAGCCTTGGCTACAATAGCATTCGCTTTGATGACGAAGTGACGCGCTACACCTGTTATCGTAATTTCTATGACCCTTATGCTTGGAGTTGGCAAAATGGCAACTCACGTTGGGACTTGCTTGATGTGATGCGCGCGTGTCATGCGTTACGGCCTGAAGGTATTGAATGGCCGGAGAATGACGAGGGCTTTACTAGCTTTAAGCTTGAGCACCTCTCTGTTGCTAACGGTATTGAGCATGCTAACGCCCACGACGCGATGGCGGATGTGGTGGCGACAATAGAGTTAGCCAAGAAAGTCAAAGCGGCTCAACCCAAGCTGTTCGATTATTTCTTGCAGTACCGACATAAGCGCAAGCTTAACGAGCTGATCGATATCGTTGAGATGAAGCCACTAGTTCATGTCTCTGGCATGTTCGGTCGAGAATGCCAGTACACTAGTTGGATTGTTCCAGTTGCGTGGCACCCGACTAACAAAAATGGCGTGATTGTGGTTGATCTGGCCAAAGATGTATCACCGCTACTTGAGCTGGATGCCGATACCCTACGCGAGCGCCTCTATACTAAACGCAGTGACCTTGGCGAAGATGAGCTTCCCGTTCCAGTTAAATTGGTGCACTTAAATAAGTGCCCTATTCTGGCTCCGGCTAAGACATTGACCGCAGACAATGCCGCGACCATTGGTATTGATCGTCAGCAGTGTTTGGATAACCTGGCTTTGCTGCGTCAACATCCTGAAATTCGTGAAAAACTGCTCGACCTCTACCAGCAAGAAAGAGAGTTTGATACGTCCAATCAAGATGTCGATAGCATGCTGTACGATGGCTTCTTCTCCCCAGCGGATCGCGCTGCGATGGAAATTATCCTGTCTAGCGCGCCTGAGGCACTGGGCAGCCTAGATATTACCTTTGATGACCCGCGAATTGAGCCACTGCTGTTTCGCTATCGCGCCCGCCACTACCCATGGACACTGAGTGATGTCGAGCAGCAAAAATGGCTGGCCCATTGCCGTGATTATTTTGAGTCGCAGCTGCAGGATTATTCGCTCAATCTCGAGAACCTGGTTCACGAGCATGAGTCTGATGAAAGCAAAATACGCGTACTCAAAGCGGTTTATCAATACGTAACCAAGTTGGTCAATTAAGGCGTTTGCGAGTGAAACTGAATAAACTCTTGATAGTACTGCGTGAATACTTGATTTCGTTTACCATTATTGCCGCTTGCCTTGCAATCGGTGTTGGCTTGCAGCGACTGCTGGCGATTGCCATCCCCGGCAGTATTGTCGGCATGTTGGTCTTGTTCGCACTGCTTAGCTTGAAAGTCATCCCGGTGAAATGGGTCCAACCGGGGGCAAGCCTATTTATCCGCCACATGATTTTTCTGTTTGTGCCTATTAGTGTCGGCTTGATTGCTCATCTTGAGCTGTTACGTGAAAACGTATTAGCGATTGTGCTCAGTGTTGTCACTGGATCACTTCTGGTTCTGGTGGCAATGAGCTGGAGTATCAACAAGTTGCTTAAGGAGAAAGCCTAACTATGTGGTTTCTCATCACTCTCGCGGTGTTTATCGTCGTGCGCCGCGTCTGTGTCAAAGTAAGCTCGCCGATATTTAATCCCCTGTTGGTGTGCGTGTTGGTTTTGGTGCCCTTGTTATTAGCGCTTGAGGTTGATTACGCTGAGTATTATGCCGACAATGCTTGGGTAACTTGGCTACTGCAGCCTGCTGTGGTCGCACTGGCTCTGCCGCTTTACGAGCAACTGCCTGAGATCCGTCGGCGCTGGCAGATCATTTTTCTTAGCTGCACGGTGGGTAGTGTCATGAGTATGCTCACCACCCTGATCTTTGCCCTATGGCTTGATGTTGATGCTGAGTTGCTGGCCAGTATGATGGGCAAATCGGTCACTACACCAATCGCAATGGAGATCGCGAGCTTCCTAGGCGGCGTGCCTGCTATTGCTGCGATTATGGTGCTCGTTGCTGGACTGGTCGGCGCAATTTTGGCCTACCCGATTTATCGCATGCTGAACATTACCAGCCCTATAGCGCGTGGATTGACCATGGGCTGCGTCTCCCATGCTTTGGGCACCGCTACCAGTGCTGGTAAAGATCCGCAGGATGCAGCTTTTAGCTCGCTATCTTTGGTCCTATGCGGCGTGATCACCTCGATTACCGCACCAACAATCATGAGCCTGGCCATTTGGTTTACAAACTGGTAACCCACCCCAACACCTAACCGTGATCACCATCACTTATTTTGTGCAATTTAATATTATTGCAATGCATATAAATGATATTGATCACGGAAACAATCGTCTACTCATCTAAAATTACCTCATAAACTCCATCGAGGAACTCATATGTCATCGCGCTTTGACCAAGCCTTGTCACAAATCCCAAGCGATTATAAAGACGCCTTCTCTGTCCTATTGTGCACAGACCAATTCAATGGCGTCATTGAGCCACAACAATTTCAAACTCTGCAGCGTCAAACCGGCCTAGAGCCCAGTGAGCTGAAACTTGCCCTACTGCCTTTTGCAGCCGCCTATTCGTATGCGCCACTCTCCAATTTCTTTGTTGGTGCGATTGTTGAAGGACTCTCGGGTCGACTCTATTTTGGCGCCAATATGGAGATTGCGGGCGCACAGCTTGCGCAAACCGTTCATGCAGAGCAATCTGCCATCAGCCATGCTTGGATGAAAGGCGAGCATGGTATTAGTGATATCACGATCAACTACAGCCCATGCGGTCATTGCCGCCAATTTCTCAATGAATTGACCACGGCAGAGTCACTCACTGTACAGCTGCCCCAACGTGACCCAATGTCACTGCAGGCCTACTTGCCCGAATCATTTGGTCCAAAAGATCTTGGTGTAACAGAAGGACTGATGACGCCAGTATCACACGGCTATGAGTTGAAGGATGCAGACAAGCTGATTACGTGTGCTATCGAAGCTCTAAATATCAGCCATTCCCCTTACACCAACAACTTAAGTGGCGTTGCCCTGCAAACCAAAGACGGCGCTATCTTTAAAGGTGCATACGCCGAGAATGCCGCCTTCAACCCAAGCCTACCACCCCTTCAGGTTGCAATGACACAATTGCTACTCAGCGGCTACCAGCTAGACGATATCCAACACGCCGCACTGGTGGAACTGTCCAGTGGCAAAATCAGCCACCTACCAGAAACCCAATCCACCCTAGAAACCATCAACCCAGAAATCACGGTTGAATACGCAGCCCTGTAGATTTAGCACAGTGGTTTACGCGCGCAATAAAACCCTCGCTCCTCGGAACGAAGTGAAACCCGAACCCCGCACCTAAAAAAAGAGAGCCAACCGGCTCTCTTTTTTGCGTTTACTGTATTTTAAGTCGCTCAAATACCGTCTGCGGATCGAGATAATCGACATAGGCAAGGTGATCAAGCTTATTATCAAACACAAAGCGGGTGACCAAGACACGAACGGTCTCAATCAGCTCCTTAGCCTGCCAAGGCTTCTCGAAATAGTGCTGAACACCGGCTTGGTTGATTGCCTCAATCGTATCACCATGCGTTGCTTGACCAGTCAAGAGGACTTTCTTGGTGTTCGGATAACGACCATCTTCATGGATATCTTTGAGCAGCTCAACCCCGGTTTTATCCGGCATCATATGGTCTGAGATCACCAAAGCAATATGCTGACCCTCAGCGTCCAGTTCCTCAATAAGGTCGAGGGCTTCGTCCGCAGACTCACAGCCTTCGATTTGTAACCAAGAAGAGAGTGGCTCGAGATCAGAAACCACGGCGGTCAATACTTCTCGTTGATCATCAACACAAATTACATATAGAGATTCCATCCTACCTCCCTGATAGAACGATTGAGCGGAACTACTGAATAAAGCCGACAATATTCAGGATCCAAACCATCACGAAACTAAGCGCGACACCAATCAAACCCAAGATCACACCCACGCGTGCCATCTGCTTGGTATTGACAAAACCCGTGGCGTGAGCCAGTGCATTCGGTGGCGTACTGATCGGCAGTGACATACCCAGCGATGCGGCAAAAGTCACCACAAGGATAAGAGTCATAATACCGCCAAGCGGCAGTAGCCCTTCCATCGACATACCGAGCGCCGCCATAATTGGCATCAGCAAGTTTGCCGTTGCGGTGTGCGACATAAAGTTCGCCATCAGCAAACACAGCGCCGCGGCACCCAGCAAGACCGCATAAGGCGACAAGCTGCCAAATGGAATGGTGTTTACCACCAGTTCCGCCAAGCCAGTGCGATCAAGCGCTAGACCAAGCGCGATGCCACCTGATACCAACCACAACACATCCCAAGAAATGCCCTTAAGGTCTTCTTTATTGATAATGCCGGTCATTGAGAACACCGCTACTGGAATTAACGCGACGGTGTACGAGTTCATCCCGTGAGCAGAGCCCATCAGCCACAACAAGATAGTCAGACCAAAAGTGAAATACACGATCATCGCTTTTGGCGTCTTAAGAAACTTACCTTTAATATCCAGTTTGACCGTCTCTTGATCTGATGGGTACAACTTACACATCACCACCCAAGCGATTGCCATCATCACGATAACAAATGGAATGCCGAATGCCATCCACTCACCGAAGGTAATTGTGTACTCATCGACTAAATATTTGAGCGCTATCGCATTTGGCGGGGTGCCGATAGGTGTACCGATACCACCAATGTTGGCAGCAACAGGAATACACAGCGCAAGCGCAATACGACCTCGGTCTTCGGCCTTAAACACCGCAATCACTGGTGCAAGGATCGAAAGCATCATCGCCGTGGTCGCCGTGTTGGACATAAACATCGAGAACACGCCGGTGATCAGCATAAGACCGAGCATTACGTACTTAGGTTGATTGCCAAATGGCTTGAGCATGACCCTGGCCAAGTTGACATCAAGTCGGTACTTGGTGGCCGCCATCGCAAGGAAAAAACCACCCAAAAACAGCATGATAATCGGACTAGCAAAGGTCGCCATCAAGTCTTGATGGGCAATTAGCTCACCAAAACCTGGCTCGCCTAAGCCACTGCGTGCCCAGAGTATCCCTTTGTCAGAAAGGAGCAGTAGCTCAAGCACAATGATCACCACCGAGGTGGCGTAAATCGGGATAGGCTCAAATACCCAACACAGGGCAGCAAGTAAAAAGATAGCAATCACGCGCTGTTGAATAATCGTCATGCCTTCAAATGGAAACGCACTGGTTGGCAACAACAAAATAACAAGAGGGATCACGAGAGGAATAATAAATTTTGGTGACAGTTTCATAACGACTGTAATTCCATTTAAAGGTTCCTTAACAAAAGTGGTCTACCCATTTGGGGGTAAACGGCGGTAATTGGTATTTTGTCCTAAATAGCACATCAATTACTAGTGGTTAGATCAATGAATCTTCAGTGTTTCTTTCTCATCGGTGGATTAACCGCCATTTAGAACAGCACTGAACGCAAACGATTGCTTTTGCGCGTGGATACAGTATGATCCGCTGCGAAATTTCCAACTTCGCCCAAGCACTAAGAGGATTGTCTATGTTTGGTACTGCTACTGCGAAAAATGCAACAAAAGTGTTACTACTCGGCTCAGGTGAGCTAGGTAAAGAGGTCGCAATCGAATGTCAGCGACTTGGCTTTGAGGTGATCGCCTGCGATCGCTATGAAGACGCGCCGGCAATGCAAGTTGCCCATCGAAGCTATGCAATTGATATGCTCGATGGTGATGCGTTGGAGGCATTAATCAATCAAGAGCAACCGGATTACGTAGTACCAGAAATTGAAGCGATCGCGACCGACAAACTGGTAGAGCTTGAGCAAAAGGGCCTCAACGTTGTCCCAAGTGCCAAGGCGACCCAGCTGACTATGAACCGCGAGGGCATTCGTCGCCTAGCAGCGGAAGAGCTTGAGCTAGTCACCTCTCCGTATCAGTTTGCTGACGATTACGACAGTTTCGTTGCTGCTGTCGAAGCGGTTGGCGTACCTTGTGTGTGTAAGCCAGTCATGAGCTCATCGGGCAAAGGCCAAAGCGTTATCAAGACTCAGGCAGATATTGAATCGGCATGGGAATACGCCCAAGAGGGCGGTCGTACTGGCGCTGGTCGCGTTATCGTTGAGGGCTTTATCGACTTTGACTACGAGATCACGCTCCTGACCGTGCGCGCCGTTGATGGTGTGCATTTCTGCGCACCTATCGGCCACCGTCAAGAAGATGGCGACTACCGCGAGTCATGGCAGCCTCAAGCGATGTCAGAGACCGCGCGCAAAGCGGCCGAATACACTGCAGAGCAGATCGTCAATGCACTTGGTGGCTATGGCATCTTTGGTGTTGAGCTGTTCGTTAAAGGTGACAAGGTTATCTTCAACGAGGTTTCCCCTCGCCCACACGATACCGGCCTAGTGACGCTGATCTCACAAGACCTGTCTGAGTTTGCACTGCACGTGCGCGCCTTTACTGAGCAGCCAATTGCCGCGATCACCCAGTACGGCCCTGCGGCATCTGCGGTCATCCTTGGTCAAGGTCAATCAGAAAATATTCAGTTTGACGGCCTAGCTGACGCTGTGCGCGAGCCACAAACTCAAGTGCGCCTATTCGGCAAGCCAGACATCAACGGCCGCCGCCGCCTAGGTGTCGTCGTCGCCAGACGCGACAACGTACAAACCGCCATCGACGACGCGGTAGCCGCAACCAAGCGCATCAAGATCGTATACTAATTAGTATCTTGTCCTAGCACTAAAAAAAGGAGCCCTCAAACCTGAGGGCTCCTTTTTATATAAATAATAGATTCAATTACAGCGCACTCAGCAATCCTCGAACCCCGCAGGGCTACGCCCGTCCCCGCACCTCGCCCCCTTTCTGTAAGGCGAATACACTCTCAGCAAAATAGCTCAAACCACGCTCAGCACGCTTTGGATGAGACTCATCAGCCACATCTGTCGCCAATCGAGTGACGTTGTAACCAGTAAACAGCTGGGTAATCTCCTGCTCAAGGACGCTAAACGGTGGGCCTTGCATTTCATCTTGCTGGTACTCTAACGTGACCAGCAAAATCTGACCGCCCGGCTCAAGCAGTGAGTCTAGCCTTTGCGCGTAGTCGGCTCTCATCTCGTGAGGCAGTGCAATCAAAGCGGCGCGATCATAAATCAGCGAGACCTTTTCCAGCGGCGCGGTAAACACATCGCCTGTATAAATTGAGAGTTCGTCGAACTGATACAGCTCATGTTGACCCGATACCTTGGTGACCAATGGCGTATAAAAGTGCTCCGAGAAAAACGCTCTAACCGCAATTTGGCTTAATTCCACCCCTTGAACGTCATCATGACGCTCGGCAAGCCAAACCAAATCTTCGCTTTTACCACATAAGGGAACCAACACCTTTTGTGAGCGTAAAGGCTTGAGAGCGTCCCAGTGTTTGATCAGAAGTGGATTGACATCAGCCAGGTGGAATCCAACGGAATTTGAGGCCCATTTATTGTGCCAAAACTCGGCATCTTTCATTATATTTCCCTGTAGGTGACTTTGTGTCGCCATCATACGAGGGAACGCTTGGGATGGGAATAGAAGGGTGCACAGACAGAAAACAAAAAAGCGACCTTACGATCGCTTTTTTGTTCAAGAGGGTTTATCCATCAACCTTTAAACTCTCTACTCGAGACTTGAGCTTCTGTCCCGGACGGAACGTCACCACACGTCGAGCTGAGATTGGGATGTCTTCGCCGGTTTTTGGATTGCGACCCGGGCGTTCATTCTTATCCCTGAGATCAAAGTTACCAAACCCCGACAGTTTCACTTGCTCGCCATTCTCTAGAGCTTTACGAATTTCTTCAAAAAAAACTTCAACCGTTTCCTTGGCGTCCCGTTTACTGTAATCCAGTTTTTCGAACAAATTCTCTGCCAAATCGGCTTTAGTGAGCGCCATAAAACTTCCCTCAAAGCTAATTTCATCTTCGCTGCGCTTGCAGCACCAAACTTTTGTTTAGTCTTTCAAAGACCTACAGACCAAACTTACGAAAGTGTAAGCCAACCTTATGATTTTCGCCAACTTTTTACTGCGCTACAGGCAATTAACATCAAAACATGACAGCAGATAATGCTGCTGAATTAAATTTTAATGACATCATTAGTAGCCAAAAGACATAAAATCAGCACAAAGACTTAACTATATTATTCATGGCAGAATTTATGGCTTTTATTGGCAAAAGTGTCATTTGATGAAAATCATCGCTTACGCCGTAAACAATACACTATTTTTCAACAACTTGTATTTGACTGGGTTCATAATTTACAACAGCTTGACTTAGGAGACAGTGATAAAGCTTCACTTTTATACCCAAGTAACCTCAAGATGCAGATTCAGCGAGATTTGCTTGGTTTGCAGCCAAGGCGGTCATTCGAAGATTTAGTGGTTCTAAATCAAGGATGACCAACGCCGGCTGCGAGCCAAGCAAACTCGCCCGAAGGGACTCAATATACAGGCTCATCTCCGCGTCAAATGACTTTAAAAGGGAGCGCCATTTCTGCAGTCATTTTCCTTGATATGAGCCTGTATATTGAGTCTGAAGTCTGCATCTTGAGGTCACTTGGGTATACCCTAATCGATTAATTCCATTAAAAAACTTTAAAACAGGCGTGGGTTTACTATCTTGTGTTAGTGAGTAATAAATTAAGCAAAATTTTATGAATTTCTGACACTTAGCTCAGCGTATTCATCACCTGGTGAGGCTGTCGAGAGACCAAGGAGAGATCTTGTGAAGTTGAACGTTGCAATTGCCATGGGCATCGCCCTATCCTCCGCTCAGCTCGGTTATGCTCAAACGCTTGAGCAGGCGGTGGCGCACACGCTAAAAACCAACCCCAGTATTAAAGCCCAATACAATGAATACGTCAGCAAGCGCTATCTGCGCCGAGCATCTGGAGGGCAATACCTGCCGAGTATAGACTTGGACGCCGGTATTGGCTTTCAGGATACAGAGCGTCCTGAGTCCGATTTTGGCGACCTGACTGGGCGTGAGGTGACGCTTTCTCTAACTCAACTGCTCTGGGATGGTAATGCCACTCTCAATGATATGGATCGTACCGCGGCTGATGCCGAGTCGGTACGCTTACAACTGGTAGCTGATGCACAAGATATCGCCTTAGAGGTGACCAAGATTTACCTCGATGCGCGCCAAGCGTTCGACCTGTTAGAGCTCTCAGAAGGAAATCTACGCACCCACAAAAAAATCTACACAGACATTAAAAAACGGGTCGATTCTGGGATTGGCTCAACCGCAGATCTCTCCCAAGTTGAAGCACGCATCGCCAAAGCACACGGTAATCTTCTTGCCGCACAAAACAATATGTACGACGTCCACACCCAATTTACCCGAATCGTGGGTATGGCACCTCAGGGGCTGATTTATCCACGCGCGGACGAGAACTTTATCCCGCCATCGCTGCAAGATGCGATTGATATGGCCTTTGAAGATCACCCAGTGATCAAGGTCAGTCAAGCCGACGTCGACTCCGCTAAATTTCAGTACAAACAGTCTAAGGGTGTTAACCTGCCCACCTTTACCATCGAGGCGTCACAGACATGGCGCGAAGACATGGATGGTCTACGGGGCAGTGATGACGAAACCTCTCTGATGCTGCGTATGCGCTATAACCTATACAACGGTGGGAGCGACAGCGCCAGACAAGACAACTTTGCCTATCAACTTAATCGTTCAAAAGATCTGCGTGACAGCGCCTATCGCCAAGTCGAAGAGGGATTACGCCTGGCTTGGAGTGGTTTAGACCTGACTCGCCAGCAAAAACTGTTCTTAGCCGACCACGTTGATTCGGCATCCAACACTGTGGTGGCGTATGAAAAGCAATACAAGATTGGTAAACGCACCCTACTCGACGTACTCAACACCGAAAATGAGTTGTTCGAAGCTCGCAAGTCGTTCTTAGATGCCAAATATGGTGAGCAGTACGCCAAGTACCGGATTCTCAACGCCACTGGCGTGTTACTCCAGTCTTTAAGAGTGGAATCACCACAAGAATGGTCACAGCAAGTGGAGTATTAGTATGAAAATCTGTTCTTTGATATCGCTTGGCCTGATGGCAAGCCTTTCTGCCCCGTTACTCGCCGATGCTGTCTATGTTGAGAAAGACGCCAACGACGAGTATGACTATCGCCCCACTCCCGTTGCGACGCAAATTCATGACTTGATGGATGATGACCGTGACGGCGTCATTAATGCACGCGATATGTGCCCCGGTACACCGCTTGGGGCAGAAATCGATAATGATGGCTGTGGCGGGATGATTAGCGCGAGCTCACAGATGCAGTTGTATATTCTATTTGCTAACGACTCAGCGGAGATCAGCCCGGCATTTATGAATCAAATTCGTGAAATGGCGCTGTTCCTGAAGGATTTCCCGCAAACTTCTATTGAGCTGCAGGGATTTACCAGTAAAGTCGGTAGCGTTGAATACAATCTCGACCTATCCAAGCGTCGTGCCGCTGCCGCGCAAGCCGCCCTCAATCGCTACGGTATTGGCTCTGATCGGGTGGAAATAGTTGGCTTTGGCGAGTCACAGTTAGTTCGTGATGGTGACGATGAGATTAGCCATGCGCTTAACCGCCGGGTGGTGGCCACGGTAGTCGGGCTTGAAAATGTGGTTGAGATGGAGTGGACGGTTTATACGACACTACCTAACAAACGTTAAGCCCTGCTTCTCCTTAAAGATATCGCAATAGACAGAACTTTTCTTTGCACGCGCGGTAGTTTGCGTACCTGTGTGCTAAGAAAAGTGCTATAGTGAGCGGGAAAACGAAGAGTCCTCTTCACACCACTATTGAGATATTCACAATGACAAAACTGACTGAAAATATTGAAGCTAACCTAGAGCTTTTCATTAGCGAATCAAAACAAAACATGAAAGTTTGGGGGCTTCGCAATGAAGATGGTTGGCTTGCGGTTGACTCAACCGAGTTTGAGAACTCAGAAGTGATGCCTTTTTGGTCTAGCGAAGAAGACGCTAAGCACCACAACGTCGAAGAGTGGGCCGACTTCGAAGTGCTAGAGATCCCACTGGATATCTTCGTTGAAGACTGGCTGGTTACTCTAGATGAAGACGGTGTTCTTATCGGTCCAAACTGGAACGCTCAGCTAGAAGGCAAAGAAGTTGAGCCAGCTGATATCGCCAAGAAATACCTGTAAAGGCATCAGCAACACTGCCAATCAAAACTAACAAGTTAACCAAAAGCTCTGCATATTGTGCAGAGCTTTTTACTATCTGTTTTTTACTATCTAAGTGGTGCGCAAGGGAGTGAGCATGACGATTAATTTCAACCAGGTTTATTACACCAGTCCAACGACCGAACTAACCATCGAGCACTGGTCTATAAAACCTCAAGAGTCTTGGGGTATCCTTTGCGCTGACCAGACCACCAGCGCGCTGATTGGTGACCTACTCTGCCAAGAAATGTGTGTAACTCATGGTCAGCTTGAGCTTAATAACAACACCATCGAGCCGGTCTCTCTAAAGCAACAGCAACAACTGCTCGAGCTTGAAATCGCCAACGACGATACCGATTTTCTTGACCGCCTTGATCACGGTAGCTCAGTGAAGGACTTGGTGATGGCGTGTTGCATTGATGTCACTCAGTGCGAGCGTTTACTGGAAGAACTTGATTTAACGCATCTGGTCGACCATGGCTTTCGTATGCTCTCAACGGGAGAGACGCGCCGAGTCATGCTGGCACGTGCGATTGCCAGAGAGCCAAACTACCTTTACCTCGATGATCCCTTCGCAGGGTTAGATGCTCCGCACCGGAACGATTTGCAGCATTACCTCACGGGCCTGTCTGACTCTATTGCTATCATCATTAGCGTCAATCGCCTAGAAGATATGCCAGCGTGGATCGACCAAATTGCTGTCTTTGCTGATCATCAACTGGTTCAAACCCTTGCGGTACAAAACTGGCAACAACATCCGGTTGTCAGGCAGCTCACATCGCTTGGCGAGCAGCAAAGCCAACAGATCACCGCCCTACTGGATAAATATCAGTACCAGCCACAACAACAAGCCCAACCGGTTTTTGCCATCATCGATGGCAAGGTGGAGTACACGGATCAGATAATTTTCAATCAGCTCAACTGGACCATTGAAGCGGGGCAGCACTGGCAAGTCGCCGGGCCAAACGGCTGCGGGAAAAGCACCCTGCTTGGACTTATCTTTGGTGACCATCCGCAATGCTACAGTAATCAAATAGAGCTGTTTGGTTATCAACGAGGCAGCGGTGAGTCTATCTGGCAGATCAAGCAGCATATTGGGCTGGTTTCCTCGGCTCTCCATCTGCAATACCGCGCCAGTTGCACTGCACTTGAAGCGGTGATCAGCGGTTTTTATGACTCGATTGGTCTTTACACCCAACCGACCAAACAGCAGCGACAAGCGGCACAGGAGTGGCTGGCGATCCTTCATCTCTCTGATTGTCAAAATCAGCCGTTTCGTCAACTTGAATACGCTCAGCAACGCCTGATTTTATTAGCTCGCGCACTGATAAAACAGCCTAAGCTGCTGATTCTCGATGAGCCTTATCAAGGGTTAGACTATCTAGGCCGCCTGCTGTTTAACCAGACTATTCGCTATATCGTTGAGCATCAGTTGAGCCAAGTGCTGTATGTCTCCCACTACGAGCAGGACAATATTCCTGGCATCAACCATCGATTGACCTTTGTCTACAACCATGAACAAGGCTGCTATCAAGCTCAGCTTGAGTACGCCAAGCCTTGCCAATAGATATTTCAATAACGGTTTAAGATTGAACATTATGACTGAACGTTTAATAAAATTTATCGCTGCCGATATGGATGGCACGCTGCTAGACCAGTATGGCCGACTTGACCCACAGGTTTTTGAGCTCATCGGCCAACTAGAACAACAAGGCATTCGTTTCTGTGCGGCTTCAGGTCGGCAGTATTTCAGCTTAAAAGACACGTTTGCGCCAGTTGCCGACAAGGTGGTGTTCGTCGCAGAAAACGGCACCTTGGTGATGCATCAAGATAGAGAGCTGTATAGCTGCACTATGCCCAAAGAGGACATCGTGGCGATCATCAACTGCGTTCGGACCATCCCGGGCGCGACCATTGTGTTGTGCGGCAAACGCTCTGCGTATATCGAGACGCAAGACCCACAGGCGTTAGATGAGCTGCAAAAGTACTATCACCAATGCCAGTATGTTGCAGATGTTCTTGAGGTTGAGGATGACTTTATCAAGGTAGCGGTATGTCATTTCGGCGGGACGGAAGAACTGGTTTATCCAAGCGTATCGCACCACTTTGGCCATTCCCATCAAGTGGTGGTCAGTGCTGCTATTTGGCTTGATGTGATGAACGCTAGTGCTTCTAAAGGCGCGGCAATTGAGCACCTACAGCAGCACTTTAACTTTAAAGCGCAACACACAATGAGCTTTGGGGATTATCTGAATGATTTAGAAATGCTCGCCGTCAGCGAGCACTCTTACGCGATGGCTAATGCTCATGAGAGAGTCAAACAAGTTGCTCGATTTGAGGCCCCAAGCAACCGTGACGCTGGTGTGCAACGCGTTATCGAGCAGCTACTAACAGAGATCAAATAACGCATCACCGCTCTATTGAACCAGTTTGACCTCTAACTCAGCCATCACGCTAGCACGATTGTCCAGGTACTCATCAAGCCCTTCACGGCGTAGATGACACGCTGGGCAATCGCCACACCCATCACCAATGATGCCGTTGTAGCAGGTCAAGGTCTGCTCTCGAACCAGATCTAGCGCCGCATACTTATCTGCTAGCGCCCAGGTTTGGGCCTTGTTCAGCCACATCAGCGGCGTGACAATCTCCAACTGGCGATCCATCCCTTTCACCAGTGCTTGGTTCATCGATTTTACAAACTCATCGCGACAATCTGGATAACCTGAGAAATCCGTCTCACACACACCAGTGATCACCGAATCTGCACCGATCTGGTAGGCATAAATACCCGCTAGGGTGAGAAACAAGATATTACGTCCAGGAACAAAGGAATTGGGTAGCCCATTGTCTTGCAGTTCGTGCGACACAGGAATGTCATCACGGGTCAGCGAGCTGATCGCCAATTCATTCAGCAAACCAACATCCATCACTTTGTGCGCCGCAACGCCAAGTGATTGTGCGAGTTTCTCAGCTACCTCAATTTCAAGCTTGTGACGCTGGCCATAATCGAAGGTAATGGCATGAACCTCATCATATTGCTTCAGAGCTTGAATTAAGCAAGTGGTAGAGTCTTGCCCGCCACTAAATACAACAACGGCTTTTTTCATTCTTTTTCTCCTAGGCAATTTGCAGGTATTTGTGGGTTTGAATCGACAGGCGCCAGTTGCGCTTGATGCAGGTATCTATGCACAGTTCGGTGGCGCGTGGCTTTTGGCTGATTGGCTGCAGTGAAATAATCGTCTGTGGCGAAACCTGTACACTTTCTAGTAACTCATCGAGTTGTTCGATGTCTTTTTGCGTGCCCACTGGATGCTTGATTTCGTCCGCTCTGGCCAGTGCTTGTGGCAGAACAGGCAATTGCCCTTTCATTGCCACTTTTGGTGACACGGTCACAAACGTGTCCTCAGAGGTGCGTATCTCACTGGTACCACTGGTCTCAATCTGACAACGACAACCGAGTGATTCAAAGGCATGAGTCAACTCAGTCAGGTCATAGATGCAAGGCTCTCCGCCAGTGATCACAATATGCTTAGCACTGAAACCTTGCTGGTGATAAATCGTGACCAATTGTTCAGCGGTTGTCTTGCACCATAGCTGTGAGTCTTGCTGCTTAGCGATCACCTCTCCCACACTGCTCTCATGCTGTGGGTTTGCATCCCAGGTTTGCTTGGTATCACACCAGGCACAGCCGACAGGACACTCTTGCAGACGAATAAACACCGACGGCACGCCAGTAAAACTGCCCTCGCCCTGAATAGTCTCGAAAATTTCATTGAGCTTGTACAATGCTCACTCCAGTTACATTTGTCAGATTTTGCCAGCACCTTAATCGAGCTGCTGCAGAATATCAACCAGATAGCGGCCGCCCTTGTGTTCTTGTGGTGAAAAAGTAGCGGAAAACTATCGATAAGTAAGCCATTAACGCAGCCAATGGTAGATACAGCGACTCTACTACTAACCACTCAAGGCGATTGAAGCTCGACGCGCCGAGCACTAAGGTAAGATAGACACTGGGCATAACACACAAGCTCCCCCACCCAAACGGTAAACTGACCAACGATAATCGCCCATTTGGCAGCAACAGCATCCCCAAACTCACCATGATGATCACGACTAGCAGTTGCATTGCTTCGATTGCGTACCAGTGGTAGCACACGACGCACGCAAGCACCGACAGAAACAGCCAAGCATAGCGCCCAACCAACTTGGCATCTTGCCTCCAAGTAAGCTTGGCAACCACAAAGCCTATCCCCGCCCCAATAAAGCCATCAATCATAAATGCATGATAGCCAAGCCATAAACTTGCCAACGCCAACAGTATTATCACAGCATTGATAAGGTGCCACCTACGCGCTATGCGGTACAATTGCGTCAGGCAATACCAACTCGCCACCCAGAGGCTTATAGGTAGCGCGGGTAAACCATAGCCCATTCCTTGCCCTGTCAGCAGACCAACATACTGGCTGGGGGACGGAGAAGATACGGCAAACATAACACTAAAGCTAACGAGAGCTGTGACAAGCTGAACAAACAGCAAGCGAACAGCACTGGCAAAGTGATGACTCGCCAATACCAATATGATCGGCAAACAGAGTAGTATTGGGCTAAACAACACCTGATTGACCGCATCAATCCATCGCTTAAGCTTTTCCTCATAAACACTTGTGCCAGTGGTAGCCGATAATTGTTTCATCTCACCTTGTTGCCACCAAGGCGCCTGGCTGATTGCATTATCTATGTATTCAACTGGATAGGACTGTGTTTTTGCTATCCACTTCTTGACCTCAGGCCACAAGGCTGGATAACGATACTGCTCAGGCTGGACTAACTCGGGCTCAATCAGCATGACATCGGACACCTCAATCGCAAAATGCGGCGCATGCCAAGCTGGGACTGGTTTTGCTTTTAAGCGATGACGAAGGGAAAATGCGATTAACTTAGAAGTGGGAACGCACTCATAAATATGGGTGGAGCTTGTCGCGCCGATTTGACGCACTGCAGTAACCACAACCCCTGCTTCTTCCCATGTTTCGCGCTCCGCAGCCAGACGTGAACCCTCACCTGGGTTTACCGCGCCTCCTGGTAGCGAGAGTTTATTACTCAGCGTTTCTTTCACTAACAAAAGCTTGTTGTCTGCGTGGATAACACACAGGGCGCCATGGCTATTCGGCTCTGCGATTTCCTCTGCCAGTACAGGCAATGACGCAGCGGTCAGGAAGATCAAAAAACACAGTGCAGCGCGCAAATGTTACTCCCTAACCACCTTCATCAAGCAGTGAATATGACTTTGGTAACCCTGAGTCAAATAGAATTGAACCGCCGTGGGGTTAGATTCCCAGACCTCAACAAACAGGTACCTAGCACCATAGTCATCAAGTGTCTGCTCTATCTTATCCATCAATTTAGACGCTATTCCTGACTTTCGATAGTCTGACTCTACGTATAACTCATCGACACTGCCCATCATTACAGGCTTACTGACTGGGGATTGATATTGACCAAAGTGCCCTGAGATAAAACCAACAACGTCGCCATTATCGACAGCAACAAACACCAAGCACTCAGGATGGTCGAGGTAATGCGCAATGGTCTTATCGATTTCATTCGCGGGTTTAAACAGCTCAGGAGACTGGAGATGATGCTCATGATGCAGCTGATACATCATGCGATTGAGTTTATCGAGGTCAGTGCACTTCGCAGCTCTTATTGTAATTGGGGACATTATAGTTGCTCTTGTTAGCGATGGTACCGTCACGCATCGATGATACTCCGTTTAGCAAGAGGCGACCAGACTATCGCCCCTCTTCCTCCCTCCATACAGCCACAACGAACCTTTCACCACCATGCCACATCGCTCATTCACTTTGCTTTGAATATTTTATACAGCCATAGATAAAACCAACCAACATATGTATTTTTCGAAACAGCGTCAATAGACATATCTTACCAATACCAGTTATTGGTCAATTTATTTTTACAACTGTTGAACCTATCACTATTTTTGTATCGATTCTTGTGTAGGCTTTTGCAATGACAATCAGCTCGATGCAATCAACTTAATTTCTATTCGACCTAGGTTTACTTGGATTAAATCTGGGCCGGGGTGATTGTGTTATGAAACAGCCCATCACGCTATGAGGATTGTATTGTGAAATACAACAAAATGTTTTTAAAACCGATGGTTATAGCCCTTACTTCTGTGTTGTTTGCAACCAACTGCGGGGGCGAATCCAATCGCTCGACTCCCGACGTTGAAGACCCATCAGACGCCTATCTCGTTACGGTGGGCAGAGATAACGTTACCGAACACAATGGCAGTATTATTATTAGCCCCAGTGCTTGGAGTAGCATTGTTACCAACGCGGCCAATATAGGTACGATTCAGTTGCCCGAGGGGGATATCCGGGTTGGAAACCTAACAATCAACGTTGATGGAATAAAAGTTCGTGGCGCTGGAAAAAACAAAACAACAATAATCAGAACGGTTGGGGAAGATAATAGCGGTGGACCGCACGGGTGTATGGATAATTGTCAGTGGCAGGTGTTTCGCATTGAAGCCGATGATGTGCATTTTTATGATCTAACGATTAAAGGCGATAAGCCGGTCGAGGTCGAGAGTGATTATGAGGAAGATTCAAACTACATCACTGAATTCCCGCAAATGACCCAGGGTGTGAAGCGTGCGTTTTTTCTTACTAAGGGCAAGTCGCAGAACTTCACCATGGAAAATGTATTTGTGAATGACGTCTACAACGGCGTTGAGTACCAATACAGCACCCTACCTCATGGCCTGACACTCATTGATGTCGATTTTTCGGTTTGGACCAAGATGGTGACGGTGACCCTCACCTCCGGGGATGAGTTTAATCAGCTTTATCTGAATAAGCCGTTTTTGATTGATGGTGTACGCCATGTCAACCGAGATGGTGAGATAAAGAACAGTAATCGACCGCTTGCGGTTTCTGGGATCACCTTTGATATGGGCAACCATGGTAATACGGGCGATCTTGATAGACGCGATGATGAAAGTATCGATCTTAGCGGCTCAGTGATCAGAAACTGCGACTTCAGCATGCCAAACGCCAAGTGGAACCTCGGAATGACTCGTGTCCACAACTTTGAGATCCATGACAACATCTTTGGCGGTGGTGGCTGGGGCAACGACTTTTTCTATCATGCCATCCACATTGAGGATGGTGGTTCAGAAACGACACCGATAAAAATCTACAACAATACTATTCACCAAGATGGTCTCAATGACGAAGGCAAGCCGATAAATAATGTTGGCCACCTATGGCTGGGTGTCACCTACTCCGACTTTGCGCCAATCGTGCGGCTTTATGATAATAAGATAACGGGTGATCTGACCGAACCGGATACTGGCAGCGACGGCTTCAGTGATGCCTATATTATTAAGCGGGGGGCGGGCTTTGACCTGAAAACTTGTGATCCTGTGGAAGTTCCATATACAGAAGGGAACAATGTACCAAGTGATCAACTGTTCCGCGCTCCGGGGCCCGAGTCCAAACAAGGCGGTAATATCGGCGCCTGTAACTGATAAGACAATGATCTGTTTTCCACTCTAGATAGTCATGCCGAGCCGTTTGCAGAGACAGCTCGGCACGCAGGGAAACAGCGACAATGCTAGTAATAGCCGCTATTTGAGAGCTGACGATGGACTCGGTTGATACTCCTCAATCGAGTAACATCGCAGCCATCGATTTGGAACTGTTTGCCAACGCTGCGCCATCTTGGCAACCGTCGCCACGGGCACATCATGTATCGATTCAAACTCCCCTTTCGCTTCCACAATCTCAACCCGAAGTTTGAAGTGCTTAGCGAGATCTAAGTACGACTGCAGTTCCCATAACCTGACAAACGTATTCGAGACAACCACGGTTTTTCCTACCTGCAACGCAAGACGCGTCTGCTGCAGGCACCATTCATGTGCCTGAGGCAAGCGCTGGGGATCAAAACAGTAATCACCGGCCTTATCGACAAAATACATATCGGCCTCAAAGTGCTGATAATCTGGTTGCAGTTCAACCAGCTTGCGTGCGTAGGTCGATTTCCCTGAGCCAGGCAAGCCCCTGACCAAGATTAACTTTTGTATGCTTGAAGATTTGGCGTGACATGGACTCATTAACAACCTTTGGATGATTTTTTATTTCTGGGCGCTAATAATATTTGATTTAGCTATCGACATAAATCACAGTTTACGTTAACTTTGGATGTATAGACGTCCAAAATTATGCTTAGGGAGTAAAGCTGTGCCGATCAAGATACCCGATCAACTACCTGCCACTGATGTACTGCGCAATGAAAAAATCTTCATTATGTCGGAGACCCGCGCTGCCACTCAGGAAATTCGTCCACTTAAGGTACTGATCCTTAACTTGATGCCGAAAAAGATTGAGACCGAGACTCAGTTTCTGCGTCTACTGTCCAATAGTCCGCTGCAAGTGGATGTCGAACTGCTGCGTATCGATAATCGCCCGAGTAAAAACACACCGGTCGAACACCTAGACACCTTCTATCGTCAATTTGAGATGGTCAAGGAACGCAACTTTGATGGCTTGATTATTACCGGCGCGCCACTCGGCTTAGTACAGTTTGAGGATGTGATCTACTGGGAGCACCTGCAAACCATTATGAATTGGGCCAAGGACCATGTAACGTCAACGCTTTACGTTTGTTGGGCGGCACAAGCCGGTCTCAAGCTTTTGTATGATCTGCCAAAGCGCACCCGTAAAGAGAAGCTTTCTGGTGTCTATCATCACGATATCCATGACCCTTACCACGCGATCCTACGTGGCTTTGACGACACCTTCTTAGCGCCACACTCGCGCTTTGCAGACTTTTCACCTCAGTATCTGCAAGATCACACTGATCTGGATATCCTCGCGACCTCGGATGTGGCAGGCGTATACCTAGCAGCCACCAAGGATATGCGTAATGTGTTTGTCACCGGTCACCCAGAGTACGACGCCCATACCCTGCACAACGAGTATATTCGCGATCTAGGTGAAGGCATGGAGCCAGCAATCCCAGTGAACTACTACCCGAACAACTGCCCTGATAACAAACCCATCGCCAGCTGGCGCAGCCACGGCCACCTATTGTTCGCCAACTGGCTCAACTACTGCGTTTACCAGCAAACGCCGTATGACCTTGATCAGTTTAGTGAGGCTAACTTTACTAAAGACGACTAAAACAAAGGGGCGAGGTTCGGGGACGGGCGTTGCCCTACGGGGCACGAGGGGTTTAACACAAGCGGTAAATTACTCGCTACTCGAAACGCAGTGGCCTCGCTCCTCGCCCCTGAAAAAGAAAGGCATACTCCGGAAAGTATGCCTTTTGAAAGACTAAAAATTTCTTAAGTCACTAAAGCGCTTATCGCCAGTCTTTTTCGGTGTTCATCCCCATCAGCAAACTCACACACATTGCCAATAGCACGAAAGTGAATGGTAGTGCGGTGGAGATTGAGCCGGCTTGTAGGGCCTCGATGGCTTCAGTGCCACCTACCCAAAGCAGGGCGGCGGCGATTGCGCCTTCCATAAATGCCCAGAATACACGTTGCAGAACGGGCGCATCCACCTTACCACCAGCAGTGATGCTGTCGATAACCAGTGAACCTGAGTCTGACGATGTGATAAAGAACACCATGACGAGGATAATCGCGATAATCGATAGGAATGTACTCATTGGCAAGACATCGAACATCTCGAACATTGCCAGTGATACATCGGTCAAGCCTTGCGCGCCTAACTGACCCACGTTGTTTACTACCTGATCAATCGCCATGCCGCCAAAGACTGACATCCAGATTACCGTGACCGAGGTAGGCACGATCAAGACCGCAGTCATAAACTCACGCACGGTACGACCACGCGAGACACGCGCGATAAACATACCGACAAATGGAGACCAAGAGATCCACCAAGACCAGTAGAATACAGTCCAACCTTGGAACCAAGCTTCGTCTTCGCGCCCGTGAGGGTTGCTTAATGGAATAAGGTTTTCTAGATATGCCATCAGTGTGTTTGGTACCGAGCCCAACACGACACTGTAACCGATCACGCCAACCAAGATCAGCAGTAGAAACGCAACGATTATATTGATATTACTGATGACTTTTACCCCGCCATCAATACCGCGCAGAACCGAAACGACGGCAAGCAAGGTCACGACCGTGATCACGACTATTTGCATGCCCATGCCAGCCTCAATACCGAACACGTGTTGGATACCGGCTGCTGCTTGCTGCGCACCAAGGCCCAGAGAGGTCGCAAGACCAAACAGAGTCGCTAACACCGCGAGAATATCAACGATGTGACCTGGCCATCCCCAAGCGCGGTCGCCCAAGATAGGATAAAAAATCGAGCGGATCGACAGCGGTAGGCCTTTGTTGTAACTGAAGAACGCTAGCGAGACAGCAACAACACCATAGATAGCCCAAGGGTGCAGACCCCAGTGGTACATGGTCGCGCCCATCGCCAGTCTGGCAGCTTCCGGTGTGTTCGGCTCAACACCCAATGGTGTTTCGAACCAACCGGTGTAGTACGCTACCGGCTCAGCAACACTCCAGAACATCAGACCGATACCCATACCTGCGGCAAACAGCATGGCCAGCCACGAGAAAAAGGTGTAATCCGCGGTGGCGTCTTGACCGCCAAGGCGGATCTTACCAAAAGGCGTTACAATCAACGCCAAACAGAAGATGACAAAGATGTTGCCTGCCCAGATATATAGCCAGTCAAAAGAGCCGATGATCTGCCACTTAATCCCATCGAGCACTGCCTTGGCCTGCCCTGCATCCAATACCGCTGCAGCCAACAGGAAGAAGGTTATAAAACCTGCACTAATACCAAAAACAGGGTTATGCACATCAAAACCCCATTTTTGAACGTTATCTTGACCGACCGTGTAGTCGGTACTGTCGATACTGTACTTATCGATACCTTTCGTCATTTGACCCTCTAATCTTTCTCTATGAGACGTGAGTTATCCCACCGCTAACGCGGCTGTCAGACTCAAGTCACTTTGAGTACAAATCATCATTTTGATCATCTGTTCGCAAAGTCACTTATCTCCGGTGTGGGATTTAACCCCCATTGTCAGTTATCAAATCATTGAAAACCGGCTTGATTGTACAAGCTTAGGCTATGACTGCCAGTCAAAGGGCATAATCTGACCAAGATTGATTGAGATCACCGAATGACTGCCGATAAATCAGACAGCAATCAACACTTGGCACACCGCCATATTGGTTATGGGTGGTTACAGGTTCGCTATGCTACAAGACAAACAAGGCGCCACAATCGGCGCTATCTCGACAAAATCCCTTGCTGAGACAATTGTTGCAAGATGTCGCTGGTTTGTTGGCGGAAATAGTCTCTCAGTAGCCGCACTGTTGGGGTAATCGACTGACGACTGGGGCAAACAAGCCAAAGCTCGGTTGAGGTCGGTACATACTCGGGCAAGACACTCACTACACGCTGATTAAGCAAGTCATCGGCCATATCCAGACACGATTTAATCGCAAAACCATAACCAGAGACGCACCAGCGCCGCACTAGGTCGCCATCATTTGAAGCGCGGTTGCCCTTAAGTTTGACCTTATGCAGCTCATCGCCTTTGGTAAAGCGCCACTCGTCTTGGACGATATCGCGCAGCTGGTAAAACAGACCATTAAAATATTGCAGAGATTCAGGGGTATCTGGCATGCCGTGCTTTTCAAGATAACTTGGCGCGGCACATAACAGACGCGGCACATCGCAGATCTTAAAGCCATACATATTGGCGTCATTGGGCGAGCCATAGCGCAGGGCCATGTCCACCGAGTCACGATAGAAGTCAATATTGCTGTCGCTGATGTTGCTGCGCAGCTCAACCTCAGGGTGCTCAAGCAGAAAGGCATCAAGCCATGGGGTCACCACATTACGCCCTAAATCTGACGACAGCGCGATGCGCACCTCTCCACCGAGCACATCAAGGTCTTCTTGAATATTCAGCTTAGCGTTCTCAAGTAACTGCAATGCCTGCTCGCATTGAGGTAGGTAGCGCTCACCAGCAGGTGAAAGCCTGAGCTGACGTGTCGTGCGCACAAACAGCTCAAAGCCGATCTCTTTCTCTACCCGCTTAAGAGCAGCGCTCGCGGTGGCCATTTGCATGTCCATGCTATTCGCTGCCGCAGTAATGCTGCGAAACTCGGCTACCTTGAGTACCACTAGAAGATCATTGAGAAGCATATTTTCAATCTCTATTTGAGAATATATCTATCAATATAGTGTGTCTGCTTTAGTCAACAAGCCCTATGATGACGCGTTTTCAAGACTTACCAGGTATCGCCATGCAAACTGCGCTTTTTCAACAAGGTCCCATTCGTCCACCCTCAGAGGCAAACAGTCTACTGATCCGCACTACCCAAGGCTGTCCGTGGAATAAGTGCAGCTTTTGCACTTTATTTGCCGGAATGGATTTCCACATTCGTCCGGTCGACGAAATCATCAAGGATATCTGGGCAGCCAAAGCCTTCTATCGTGGACGCAAGTTCACCCAGTGCTTCCTACAAGATGGTGACTCGTTTGCCATGCCCACCCAAGACCTTATCTTGGTACTAAACACCCTAAAGCAAGCCTTTCCAGAGCTAACCCAAATCAGCTCATACGGACGCGCGCAAACCATGAGCAAAAAGAGCGCCGAGGAGATGAAAGCCATCTGTGAGGCGGGGTTGAACATGCTCTATTGCGGTATGGAATCTGGCTCAATTGAAGTGCTGAAAAAGATGAAAAAAGGCATCACGCCGAAGTCGATCCTCAAATCTGCGCAAATGGCCAAACAAGCAGGGATGAAGATCATGACCTTTATTATCACAGGGTTGGGGGGTAAAGAGCTATCAAACGAGCACGTTGAACAGACAGCGACGCTACTTAACCAAATTGATCCCGATGAAATCCGTGTTTTATCTTTGGCCGTCAAACCGGATACGCCACTCGACCAACTGGTCAAATCTGGAAAGTTCACACCACTTGGTGAGCTCGAGATGGTTGCAGAGCAGCGAGCCTTGATCGCGAGACTTGAGAACATATCCAGCCACTACGGGCATTTTCACTCAATCAACCTACTCACCGAGATTCATGGGCAATTGCCCGGTGATAAAGATGTGTTTATCTCACGTATCGACCAACTGCTGACTATGCCGAGCAATAGACAAAATAATTTTATGCTTGGCAGACGACTCAACTACTACGCTGAGCTTGAGGATATGGATAATCAGCTTTATTACGATACGGTGCAGAGGGAACTGAACAAGGTTGGCAATGATGAGGGAGAGAGTATCGACCGCCTTTGCTATCAGCTGCGTCAACGCATGATTTAATGGCGATAAATCATACAATAAGTCTTCGCGCTATGTCTCATTTCCGCTATACTAGCGCGCTGATTAATCGAGGAAAATTCCATGAACCAGGCCAAGCGAGCGGGCGTCATCGCCTTGATCGGCATTCTTTTTATTGCGCTAAATCTGCGTGCACCTTTTACCAGCCTTGCGCCTGTGCTTGGCCAGATAATGACCGACCTATCGCTCTCAGCTTCGTCGGCAGGGTTCCTCACTGCCCTGCCCCTGCTGTCATTTGCGATTTTCTCACCCATCGCTGCCACCGTATCACAGCGTATTGGTCTGTATAATAGCCTGTTCCTTGCCCTGATTTTAATTGCCGTGGGGGTGTTATTGCGCTCATCGGGTCAGGAGTTGTCGCTGTATTTAGGCACGATACTGCTCGGCGCTGGTATTGCGGCGGGTAACGTCCTGCTTCCGGTCGTGGTCAAGGTGAGTTTTCCAGCCAGAATATCGGTCATCACCTCGTTGTATATCTTCATCATGGGGGTGGGTTCGACCTTAAGTGCAGGTTTAATGGTTCCCCTATCGACCTTTAGTTTTGCCAATCTCTCAGGTTGGCAGGTTGCCCTGGTGTTCAATCTTATTTTTCCATGCCTAGCACTGGCTGTTTGGCTTCCTCAACGGCAAAGCTATCAAACCAGCCGCCAACAGAATGGTAATCAGGTCAATTCGACCCCGATGAGGGCACTACTCAAGTGTCCAATCGCATGGCAAGTGACGCTTGGGATTGGTTTAAACTCCTTTACATTTTACTCATTGGCGGGCTGGTTGCCGAAAATGCTCAGTGATTTAAATTATAGCGAGGTTGATGCGGGCTATATCTACAGCTTCCTTCAGTTTTCTACCATGATCCCTGGGCTGATCATGCTGCCAATCCTTTCGCGCTCCAACAGTCAGCGCGCCCTGATCACCCTTTGCACATCGAGTGTGGTTGTCGCTTTGGGTGGCATGGTATTTGTGCCGAGTTGGGCGATTTTGTGGGTCGGCTTGTTTGGTCTTGCCAACTGCTCCACCTTTATCATCGCGATGTCTTTTGTTGGGTTGCGGACCAATAACCCAGGCCAAGCAGCCGCGCTCTCAGGACTTTCTCAGAGCATCGGCTACGCATTGGCGGCGACTGGCCCAACCATTATCGGTTATACACATACCCTAACCGATGGCTGGGTCTTGCCACTTGGCGTTATTGCCGTCGTGGCGTCATTATGTGTTGTGTTTAACAACCTTGCAGCGCGGGATAAAAAAATTCTTCAGGGGTAAAGCGTATTACTGTCCCTTGGCAGGATAATTGATGCTGTGATACTCCGGCTCTTCAATACCGTCGTATTGGTTGATTAAGCGAGTCAGAGCAAAGTAGTAGTTGGCCAGCAAATTGGCGAAACGGGGTAAGGTTGGCGCTACTGCTTTACCCTCTTGCTCTACCTTAACTAACAGGCGAACGACCTTTTTACTTAAGCTGCGACAGTAATGCAGTTGAACCACTGCCCCTTGGCCGCGCGGTAGCACAAAGCGCTTGCCTTTATCTTCCACTTGCTCTTTGAAGTAAAAATACTCTTCTGCCAGCTGCTCTAAATCACTTTCAAAGATGCCACATTTACCACGAATTGAGCCATTTAAATGGAACAGCTTAGGCTGCAGCCTCTCCAAAGACTGGCGAATCTCCGGTTGGGTCACCGCACTGAGAGCAAGTCCGGTAAAGGTGCACAGCTCATCGGTTAAAATCTCATAATCGCACAAGCTACTTTGCTCAAAGATAAAGGGATAGGCGAGCTCCCCAGGTTTGCCTGAATATTTCATAAGCTGATTTCTTTGTAGTTATATCAAGCCGATAGTCACATAGGGACGATGTTTGGTCAAACTCAAAGACAAAATTAAGAAAGGTTAAGGTGGGATGACGTTGACCTACTGAGCCGAAACCAATTTGATAGTAAGGGGCGAAGGTACAGTGCGTACTGCATACTCTTCGCCCCTTGCTTCAACTCATTGATTAACGCCGATCAAGCTTTACCTAAGGTTGACTGACAACTTTGAGCAGCGGCGCCCAAAGCTCTCGATTCTCTGTATAGGGCAGAAAAAGAAACACCAGCATCATCAGCTTGGCGCATAGCAGACAGTATGCGCCAAGCGCTAAGGAACCAATCACCTCGCCCATAATACGGGTCACATCAGCGTGACGAAGAGGCACACCGAACGCTTCGTAAGCCTCCATCGCACTGACGAAGCTTTGATAAATTTCATTACCCGCAAAGAGAAGAAAAATCGCCGTTAAGCCTTTGAGCATAAGCCGTGGAGCACCGGTAACACACAATACCAAGCATAGAGAGACAGCAAAAAGTGCCGCAACGGGTATCACTTCATAGCCTTTAGTCACCACCGTCATCCTCCAAATCTCCACTTTAGAAAATGGTAATAGTGTACTGCATAGAAACAGCGTAAAAGCCAAGCAGCCAAATTTGTTATTCATTTAAAACCTATCCAATTAGACGTATTAGTATATTTTTCTATCAATTTTCTTTTTGATAGTATTTGTCATACTAATGAGCATATTTTAAAGTTTAATGAACCACTACATTACCACTCAATAGATGTTACATCCGTCCCATTAATGGATATCCAAAATTTTCACTATTAGCACCGATTTTATTAGGGATTAATGCTAATCCATATCAGTCTTGTCATGATGGGGCTACTTAAGTTTAGAGTCTATAGTCTGTAAGTAATCGCCACTACTAACCAAGCGTATTACTACACATACCCATAACTCGATAATGAATTAACTTAGCTTGGGAGCTGCAGGAATGGATAAGGATAACCTTGGTGATAATGAAGCGATCAACACTATCAACAAGCTCAGTCACCGCTTTGCTGACATGCCCGGCGCGTTTTTCACCCGCATTGGCGTCAAGCCCCTGAGTAACTCACGCTGGGTGATCTGGAATCAGGATTTAGCCAAGCAATTCGACTGGCCGCAAACCCCTCCCAGTGGATTACTGCAGCGCTTTCTTTTTGGCGAGCAGGCCCTTGAACACCACCCTGCCCTCGCAATGAAATACGCGGGACATCAATTTGGCAGTTACAATCCTGATCTGGGGGATGGACGTGGGTTGTTGCTCGGTGAGCTCAGAGATAGAGACGGCCGCTTGCACGATCTGCACCTAAAAGGTGCTGGGATCACGCCTTACTCTCGCATGGGTGATGGTCGCGCTGTATTGCGCTCAACCATTCGCGAGTACCTTTGCAGCGAAGCCCTGGCAGGCCTTGGCGTGCCAACGACGCGAGCGCTTGGCATGTTCACCAGCGACACTCCCGTGTATCGAGAAAAGAGCGAATTTGGCGCGATGTTGCTCAGGACAACCCCGAGTCACATTCGCTTTGGTCACTTCGAGCATTTCTACTATTTGCAACAAACAGATTCGCAACAAACTGACCACTTGCGACTGCTCGCCGATAAAGTCATTGAGTGGTACTGGCCAGAATGCCTTGATTCAGAGCATCCCTACCTTAGTATGTTCATCAAGATAATTGACAAAACTGCCGCTTTAATTGCGCAGTGGCAGGGACTTGGATTCACTCATGGGGTAATGAACACCGACAATATGTCGATTTTGGGCGAAACCTTTGATTTTGGTCCGTTTGGCTTTATGGATGGATACAATAGCCAATTTATTCCTAATCATTCCGACTATCAGGGTCGCTACGCATTTGATATGCAACCCAGTGTTGGGCTATGGAACCTTAGTGCGCTTGGACAAGCGCTGACCCCACTGATAGACAAGCAACACATCGAGGCCGAGCTCTCTCACTATCAGAGCAAGATAAATCACCATTACAGTGAGATCATTCGCTCTAAGCTCGGTTTAAAAAGCAAGCAGCCCGAAGATGCAGCACTGATTAGTGACCTGTTTTCACTGCTCGAGCAGCATCACACTGACTACACCCGCTTTATGCGCGAATTAAGCTACCTTGACCATCAAGATGGTACTAATGTCACTGAGCTATTTGTTGATTCAAAGGCTAGTTCGTCTTGGCTATCTCGCTATCTCAAGCGCTGTAAACTTGAGACTGGGCAGCAGGGTGTGACGATAACTGATAAAGAGCGATGTAAGGCAATGCGCAAGGTCAACCCTAAATACATCCTAAGGAACTATCTAGCGCAGCAAGCCATCGTACTCGCTGAGCAAGGAGATTATTCCGAAGTACACCGCCTTGCTCAGCTGCTCAAACATCCCTTTGATGAACAGCCCGAGTTACAACACTACGCTAATCTTCCCCCAACGTGGGCTGAGGATATTGAGATAAGCTGCTCCTCTTGAGCATTCGGCGTGGTTATTTGTTATGCAGCATCAGTCAACATTCAAAATAAGCCGCGTCAATAAAATGATTAAAACTCGGGCAACACCAAGCAATCGTTTTTAAATCCAAGATAGCCAGATAACAACTGTTCTACACTTGATGGGTTGGCCTGATGCTCGTACAAAGCCATCTCTTGACGAATAATACCGATGTAGAAATGGGTGGAGATCATACCTGGGAACAATTTCGGTTGCTCCATCATCATTTCACGGATCTGCTTGTCATTAATTTTTTTTACATGCATAAGTGTTATCCCTCTTCCTTGACTACTGATACTCAAGTGGTCTCAAGATACAGACAACTTAAGTACAGTCATAACAGCTCTCTATAGCCATATGGTCACAAGATACTGTTTTCGCTACTCGTAAACTGACGTCATATGGCTATAACTACAGTTTTATTGAATCTTGCACGGCAAATCAAGCTCTATTTTATCCATTGTTATTAATGTTGAAATTTGGAGACAATTTGTTAATGTGGAATTACCACTCACCAACAAGGTTCGTTTCTAGTTATTTATTCGTCACCTTCTGTCATTACGTTACTTGCATTTTGCGGGTAGTAAACTCAACAAAAGGACTGAATCATGAGCACAATAACTGCCACTCAACGCGAGTTTGATATCGCCAACCGCTTATTTGCCGAGTTTTTGGCCGGCATGCCAGAGATCTCAATTAACACCGCTTATGCCGACGCACCCAGTGAGATGAATACCAATGATCCAGACGAGATTGCTGCGTACCTAACCTATGCTTTTGAGCAGTATCTTGCCGCGCTACCCAAGCCACAACCTGTTTTTGACATACCACCTCATATCGACCAAGAAATACTGCCTTCTACTCAGCAGCTAGACTCCGGCGCTTCCCATGAGCTTAGCATTGATAATCAACCGCCGTTTCACCCGCCTTTACAGCCATAGATAGGCAAGCAACTTGGCGCTAACCATGGTTGGCGCCACAGAAAACCCTTGCAGACGTAAATATTATTGTACATCCAAAAAAACAACCACCAAGAGCACAGCACTTGACAAAATTGGATTGAAAACATCTCCAGACATCTTTACAGTGGGATACATTGCACAACACGCTCTAAGTAGCGTTTTTCACTATCTATTTGACCGTATTAAAGTTGTAAATTATGCATAAGCACCAACAAACCCTCGCCAGCAGTGTATTACTTTGTCTACTTTCGGCCACCTCTTGGCAGGCGTACTCGGGCGATATATTGGATGAAATCATCGCCACTAAAACGTTAAAGGTCGGTGTGACCGGAGACTATATGCCCTTCTCCGAGAAGCTAGAAGATGGCCGCTATATCGGCATCGAACACGATATTGCCGCTGAAATCGCCGCTTACCTAGGGGTTAGCATTGAGCTTGTCCCAACCAGTTGGCCTACGCTAATGCAAGATTTTCATCAGGGTCGTTATCACCTTGGCATGACAGGGATCTCAATCAACGACGAACGCCAGCGAACTGCGTATTTCTCGACGCCCTACTATGTTTACGGCAAAACACCAATCACGCTGTGTGAAAATGCAACTAAGTTTGATAGCTTGGAAAAAATCGATCAGCCCTCCACCACGGTGATCATCAACGAGGGCGGTACCAATGCCAAATTTGCCCGAACGACACTAAAAAACGCAAAACTGCATGTTGAGCCTACCAACAAGCATGTCTATGACCGAATTTTGGATGGCACGGTTGATCTGATGATTCCGGATTCGGTGGAAGCAGATTATCGCGCAGCCAATTACCCAGAGCTATGTCGCTCGATGCCAGACTTCGAGTTTACCCAATCGAGTATTGGTACCATGATGGCCAAAGATAGTGAACTCAAAGCCGCTGTAGATAAAGTGCTAGAGAAGCTTACAACCAGCGGTGAACTCGAACGCATCATTGCTACCAACATGAACACCAAGATCTAGCTATACTCCGTGCCTGCCCTTTTTGCGAGGGCAGACTCTCCCCTCATCCACTTTTCTATCATCTCGAGCAGTTGTGCCTTTTTCACCGGTTTGGTTAGGTAATCATCCATACCCGATAGGACGCCTTTTTGCCGCTCTTCTAACAGTGCATGAGCCGAGAAAGCGATGATTGGACACCAGGGATAATCACCTGACTGCTGCATTGCTCGGATCTCTTTGGTCACGGTAAAACCATCCTTGTTTGGCATCGAAATATCTGTGATCACCAGATCCGGTTGCACCTGCTGATAAAGCCGCACCGCCTCAACACCATCCTCCGCTAGGGTAAGGTTGATGTTGGTATCTTTTAGCATTGAGGAGATTAAGATTCGATTGATATCACTGTCTTCTGCCACGAGCAATTTGATGTCTGAGAAATCACACAGGGTGCTATTGGATGCCAGTGCGGCTGATTGCGCAGGCTGTTGGTAAAGTGCACTTAGTTTGCTATACGTGATTGGCTGGCGTAACACCCGGCCAAATTGTGATCGCCTAGTATCTCCACTTGGTTCTATCGCATGGATAAAGTCAGCACTCTGTACTTGCTCAATGCAATCTAATGCGTTTTTTTGAGCTTCAATATCACGCTGACCGACGATAACATGCCCGAGTTTAAGCTGTTCAATCTCAACAGCACTGCCTGTGAGCTCTGTATAGTGACTGACGGTAAGCCCAAGGTCACGTGCCATACGAGCGATCAGTTCGGCTCTTGTGCCGCAGTCATCAACGATAGTCAGGTGGGCATTGAGTCTATCTTTCGCCACCACCGTTGGTTGCGTCTGGGCGGAAAGCCACAGCTCAAAACAAAAACACGATCCCTGACCGAGCTGTGAAGTGACAGACAATTCGCCATGATACATATCAATGAGATGCTTAGAGATGGCTAAACCCAAGCCTGTGCCTTCGTATTGGCGCGTAACCGAATTATCTGCTTGCTCGAACTTATCCATAATATAAGGTAAGCGATCTGGAGGAATTCCAATTCCAGTATCAATCACTTCAAACAGATAACCGTGATGTTCAGCTGACTCTTTGGGTGATACGCGTAATAACACATATCCTGTATCAGTAAATTTAATCGCATTGCCCAATAAGTTCAGTAGGATTTGGTTGATGCGTCCTTTATCTGCCATCACAGCACTGTTTAGTGATGCAGGCATATCTACCAGTAATGTCAGCCCCTTTTTGTTGGCTTGATAAGCACACAATTCACAGCAGCTCTCCACCAACTCACGTAGATCAAACGCTTCATTGACTAAACTCAGCTTGCCGGCTTCAATTTTACTGTAATCGAGAATGTCGTTGATCACGGTGACCAAGTTATCAGCCGACTGATGAAGCAACTTCAGTTGTCCCAGTTGCTCAGTACGCTGTTCATCTTGCATCAACAACTCGCTGATCCCCATGATGGCATTCATCGGCGTGCGTATTTCATGACTCATATTGGCCAAGAACTCTGATTTCGCTTGCGCCGCCCTGTTAGATTTATCCAGTGCTGATGAAAGTTGCTTTTCAATCTCGATGCGATCGGTGATATCTCGCTCAACCGCAATATATCTCTGTAGTCGGCCATACTTGTCTTTGACTGGGGTGACATCAAGTTCTACCCAGTACGAGCGTCGAGACTTGGTGTAATTTAGGATCTCTACCCGAATCGGCTGGTGCTCACGAATACTGTCAGACAGCCTGGTCACGGTAGACTTATCCGTTCCTTCCCCTTGCAGCAAATCCCCTGGTGACAAGCCAATCACCTCCTCCAAGGTGTACTCAGTGAGCTGTTCAAATGCCGGATTGACCCAGGTGATTTTGCCGTTGGGCCCGGTGATAATAATCACATCGCGCGCGTGCTCGGCGACCTGAGCCAGTTGGGTAACTTTCTCCGTAAGCCTTTGCTGATTCGAGTACTCTTGTTGAAGTTTCTGTTGTGCTTCTGCCAATGAGAGCGACATCTGGTTAAACGCCTCACCTACGCGTGTAACCTCATCGTTGCCGCTTATCGAAATCTGTGCCCCTGGACCTTGTTTAGTGACCTGAACTACCCCTTTGCGCAGCAGATCCAAGCGCCGCATAAGGTATGTACCCAGAGCAAATGAAAACAGGGCCACCAAAGACATCTCGACACCAGCAATGATCAGGCTCGCTTGCGTGGCCAGCTCAAGCACTTGATGAAGCCCCTCCACCTTGACACCCATTTCCACGTAGCCAAACACTTGACCATTAAGCTGGATCTCACTCACCACATCATAAACCCCATCAGGGACATCAAAGGGACGAACAGAGGTGTCCACTCCATCATAGTCACCTTTGGTGGTTAACACTTGACGGCCTTGGTCCAAAATACGGATATACGCGAGATTGTGCTCACTTGCGACAGATTGGGCAAAACTATCTAGATAGGCAAGGTCGGTCGCAATCACAGCATCCCGCGAGGCGCTAGCGAACACACTCGCCAATTGCGAGCTGCCCAGTTGAAGTTGTTGCTCGTTCGAGCTTTTTAGCCAGCTCAAACCACTAATGATCAGTAGCCCTAAAGCCAGCGCTTCAATCAGAGCAATCCCAATAATCGTTTTCGAGCGCAAAGTCATCTTGATACCTACAGCTCGATGTTTAGCTCAACAATGTCTTGCCAATCGCTATCTACTGCAGGCTGAAGTCCGGGTATATTGAGCGAATCAAAACTTTGCTTGGCGGTAGCATCTTGGTTTAATGCCTCAATCGCTTCGCTTAAGGCTTGCTGGATCACAGGGTCGACCGCGTTGGCTATGGCAATCGCGTGTGGTGTATAGGCTTGTGTTCTGTGAATAATTTTTAGTTGACTGCGGACCTCGGGAGCCAAACTGTTAAATGTCCGAGCAACGCCACCGCCTGCGCGATACAGCCCTTTTGCGACACCGAGGTAGACAGAATCGTGAGAGCCAACGTACTTCGCCTCAAAATCAATGCCGAACTGCTTAAGCTCAGATTGATTAACAATGGTAGCGGCAAATGCACGCGGGGCGGGAAACGCCAGTATAACTTGATTAAGGTCGCTAAGTTCCCCCTGCCAATCTTGTCTTGCCACCAAAATACCTTCTATCCGTTTGTCCTTGGCTCGAGCAAGCGCAGTGTACCCTGGAGCACGGTTAAACAGAGTGAAATGATAAGGGTTCATATAAGCGATATCGTATTCACCTGCTGCTAAACGCTGTTCAAAGGTGGGAATGTCCCGCGCAGTGGCAAATTTGATATCGATATTTGCAAGCTCGCCCCAACGCTTGATAAGCGGCTGCCAACTTTGTGCCAATTTAGCGGCAGATTGCTGAGGAACAACGCCAAATGTTAATACCCGCGCTGGCTCAGCATGAGCAGCGGCTAGGTTAAAGATCAGCAGTAGCATCCCTGATAGCCGAATAACAACCAAGCCGAGTTTGTGCAGTTTGAAGTCCTTGCCCATCTAAGCTCTCCCCTAATCCCTTAGCTGCTCTAAATACTTGAACCTCTTAAATATAGACAACTTAATGCTTATACCCAAGTGAGCTTAAGATGTCGGCGACAGCATCGATATTCGGCCTATCTCAAGAAAGGGGATGGTCGCTGACTATGGTGACTGTGGTTTCTTTGGTGACGATGTTTAACCAGTTGGCTTGGCCGATCACCAAGGAGGGCTTTGTGCGCCACATTCGCGATGTTCTTTGCCAAACTTGAATCGAAAACTATGTGCAAACGCAGCTTATTCTTATTTACATCTTTGAACAGATTGATTACTTTATAATCTAAACGATCGCTAAGCTAGGGAAGGAATAATGTTAGTCACTAAGCCGTTGAAAGTAGAGTTTGTAAAACTGATCATCGCCTTGACGGCTGGCTCGGTTGTCAGCCTTTATTCAAATTGGCTAGCCCTAGCCATGGTTGTATGCGTTTATGCTCTTATGAGTTGGACCCAGTCGAGCAAAACGAAGACAATATTCGCCAAACGCTAGGGGGTTCTATCCCCACCCAAGCAACCTCGAGATGGAGTGTCAGCGAGGTCGAACTAGGTGAAGTAAACTTATTGGTTTTTTAGCGCGGCAGAGCGAGCTAGGATGGACAGTGTTGTACCATTGTGCAATAGAGCGCTTAGTGCAGGATTAAGATAACCCAATGCAGCGGCAAGCATGATACCACTGTTGACGTATTCAGCCAGGCGAATATTAGACGTTATCACCTGCATAGCAATATTCGCCAACTCACGCGCCTGCGATAGCCCGTGCAGATTGTCATGGATCAGTACGACATCGGCGACTTGTCGAGCCAACTCCGTGCCCTTGCCCATGGCCACACCAACATCGGCTTGCGTCAAAGCCGGGGCATCGTTGACCCCATCACCAACAAACATCACGGTTTTGCCCTGACTTTGCAACTCAGCAACAATCCGTGATTTATCGGCTGGACGGGTTTCAGCGTAAACCCTATCCATGTGCAGTTCGCCGGCCAAGATCTGCGCCTTAAACTGGCTATCACCAGAAATCATCACCAACTCTTTAACCCCAAACGCTCTCAGATCGCTTAAGGTTTGCTTGGCATCTTGACGCAAATGGTCGCGAAGACCAATCATACCTATCAGCTTATGCTGACAAGAGATATAGACAAGATGCCGCCCTTTAGCTTCATAATCACGGATCATGCCCTCGAACTCACTAAAATCGACATCCTCATGCACCTCCAAGAAATGTCGGCTACCCATAACTAGAGTGTGTCCATTCAAAGTGCTTCTCAAACCATGAGCGATAACATAGTCGACCTCGCCGTGCTCGATATGAGGCAGTTCATGATCCTTAGCCGCATTCACGACCGCTTGAGATAAGGGGTGATTGCTATGCTCCTCAACAGAGGCCGCAATCGCAAGCAGATCACGGGCGCTGTTGGTTGGGCACAACGGAATAACATCCGTTACCTCCATGTCACCATGTGTGAGAGTACCGGTTTTATCAAACACACAGGTGTCAACCTTAACCAACTTTTCTATCGCACTTCCGCCTTTAAATAGGATGCCTTGCTGAGCTGCTCGATACATAATTGATTTAAAGGTGACTGGGGTGCTCAATTTGAGCGCACACGAGTAATCGACCAAAAACACCGACGCAACGCGATTAATATCTTGGGTCAACGCAAACACTGCCGTCCCAATCGCGAGCGTGATTTTCACTCGGCGGTTGGCCATGTCTTGAGTGACCTGTTGGATTTCACTTTTTTCACTCAGTGAGTGATAAATCAGTTTGGCAATTTGAGCGGTGGTTGCCTCGCTGCCAACTTTATCAACTCGCACACGAATATTGCCATCATGAACAGAGGTGCCCGAGTAGACAACCGCCCCCTCTTCACGTCGCACTGGCACATTTTCTCCGGTAAGCGACGATTGATTAACCAGCGCCGCTCCCTTGATTACCGTGCCATCGATTGGAATCGCGACCCCAGGTCCAAGTTCAATATTATCGCCCACCTCAAGCTCCGTAGAGCTGACCTGCTCTAGCTGCCCGTCGTCAGCCACACGCCAGACCATACTCTGCTGCGGTCGCATCAAATCGGCCAATAGCTGATCGCTGTTGCGGCTTGTCTCCTGCTCCATGTATTCGCCAAGACTGATGAGGCTTTGGGTGATCATCGCGGTGCGATAGTCACCCCGCCATGCCGATAGTCCTACTGCGACAGCATCAAGGACTTCTACAGAGACCGAGCGCGCTTTTAAGTCTTTGAGCCCCTCAAACAAGGTTGGCGCGATCAATAGCGCGGTACTCATCGCACTCCAACGACTTGGCAAAAGTAGAGTGGCAATCGTGCCAATGATATTCATCGCCACATCACCGCGGGTAAATTCGCTTTCTTGCTCTTCACTGGTGCTTTGGCTGAGATCCAGCTGCCGAATTCGATCTCGCACTGCGTCAGGGCGAATGACCTCTTTGTCATAATCGACCACGATGGAATCGGCCAGAGCGTTGACACGAACCTGCTTAATGCCCTGTATCGCCATCAGACTCGACTTGAGCCAGCCCCCGATATCTTTATACTGTCTTAAAGCACGTAGCTTGAAACGAATCCTGCCTGGCAGGTGGTGCCTGACTTGCAGCGCAATCATTCTTCGCCTTTGGCAAGATTGCGATAGTACTCTAGCTCAGCCTGGGTATCCTCTAGGCGTTCTTTGAGCTCTTCCACTTCACCGCGCACCGCAGACCAGGCCTTCTCACCCGTATTAACCACCCCTTGCTTGAACTTTTTGTTCGTCAATAGGTAGGCCACCGCTGCACCTGCTGCAACACCCATCACAAAGTGCGTCTTGCTGTTTTGTTGTTGGTAAGCAGGCTGTTGTGGTTCACTCTGAGCCTGAGGCGCATAGCCGTAGTAAGGATAGTTAGCATAAGGGTTATTATTGTTGTTCATCCATTGTTTCCTTGGTCTGATCCATCAGATACAAGCCGGCAGCGCCGACACTTAAAATGGTTAGCATTGAGAGCAGCGGTCGACCGGCCATCTTTTCAGCGATATACGTGGTGGTCCCCGCAACAGCAGCGGTTTTTATCGCACTTTGCGCTGCACTGCACACCATGGTATCGGTGCTGATCTCGCCCGCCCTGTGAGCAGGCAAGTGGCGTGCAATAGAGGCGCTGCCCCCAGCTAACGCACCGACAATTAACGCCCGATTAGCTGTGCTGAGTTTATCCGTTGCGTTACTCATCACTATTGCTCTTTAATCACAGGTTTGGTGTCATCGTCGCTATCTGCGGGCACTGGCGTGTCGGCGGATACCGCTTTGACGGCAGGCTCTGCTGTATGCTTTTCAACGGATTGCTCAAACCCTTGCTTGCCAGCGGCCACGGTGTCTTTAAAGATCTCACTGCCCGTTGAAACATTCTCTTTTACTGAACTGGCCGTGTTAACAGCAGCGTCTTTAACTGACGCCCCACCCGTCTTGAGCATATCGCCAGCACCAGAGACCATCCCCATCAACTTATTGCGCACGTTGTCGTTACTCAGCAATAATGCCGCGGCAGCACCAACCATAGCGCCCTTCCAAAACTCTTTATCACTCATACCAAAGCTTCCTAATATCTCGTTAAATAATCCCGCTTCCTCACCAAGCGCTCCCTCAAGCATAGCCTGCGCCTGCTCGAAAAGTGGATTGGTGTCGGTTGCCTCCTGCGCGGGTTGGGTGTGATTGTGTGGTGGGGCCTGCATCGGCTGCGCCGGTGGCATACCGTGTCCCCAAGGTGGTGGTGGCATCATACCTGCCATAGGCGGTGGCATCTGGGGTGGAAACGCCCCAGGATGCATTGCTGGCGGCGGCATGGGGTAGCCGTTTTGCTGTGCATTGGCGTACGCTTTTGCCATCTCCACTTGCATATCCATCATTGCACGAAAATACGCCTCATAGGGATTCATGGACGGCTGTGAATCACTCATTGGTCACTCCATTGGTTGTCATCGATCCCGCAATTGCATAACACGCCTCTCTTGCCTGCGACTCAGATTGTGCAAACAGGGCATCAATCCACTCTGGACTGATCAGCTTAGCGTCATATTCAATCAGCACACTCCCTGTTGCGGTATTGAGCTTGTAGTCTTTAAAAGCAGGAATGGCGGCAATCGCTTGCTCAATATCATCACTGCGATAGCTCGCAAGATGCGCGACGATGCCTAACTTGTACTTAAGTCGCACTCGCCCGGGGATATGGTGGCCAATCCTCACCCACTTCCTTAGTTTTAAGGCCTGTTTTATATACTCTTCCATCGCTGGAAGTATATACTAGCTGTGTTGCATATCAGTAAAAAAACACACCGTGTAAGCACTTTTCTACAAATATTTTGCTCTAAGTCATGTTCAGTGATATGGTTGCTAATGGAAATGGTTATCATTTAGGTTGACATTGTTATGAACACTTATATTCATAAGACAAATCAAAGGCTTAGAGTGCGATCCGACTATATCAAGCAGCACCCTGCCGCTGTGAGCAAATTGATCACTCAGCTCAATGATATTGATGCCATTCACTCCATCAAACATCAAAAACATGCTGGCTCTGTCGCTGTGTGTTTTGACCCAGCTGAGCTTGATTGTGAGTCTTTGTTGGAGATTATGCAGTCGCATGGCTGGACAAACAGCGATGATAAGCCCTCTTTCGTTGAGCAAGCGGTAGTATCGGGCACCAAAACCTTGGTCAAGGGAATCACGGGAATAGCGCTGACGCGACTACTCGGCCCATCTGTGAGCCGCGTAATCATGAACTTAGCCTGATTCAGGCAATCTGCTTAAATTTTTTCGCCGCACATTTACACACCCCATTACTCAATGCAGGGCAGCGCTTGCACGGGGGCGATTTGAGCGGCAGGTGGACGATGGATTTAACACTTGGCGTAGGGTTGCCAGTTTGTCGACTGACCACTGAGGCGGTTTGGGTTGGCGCTGACTGACCATGCGTTTGAGTCGGCCAGTCTATCCCCCCTTCATTAAACCAAGACAACAGAGGGTTGAGTGGAGTCGCGAGTTCGCTTAATGCGCTCTTAGCCGCTTGGTTGGCAACCTGACGCAGCTCAGCAGACATCTGCGAGGCCGATCGCTCCGTCGAGCCTTTTCTTACCTGCGTCTCACTCTTTAGCGCATCCAGTTGCTTAATTGATTGGCTCTTTAGTGCTTTTTGACTGCTCTTTTTTAGTTTTTTGAGCGCTTTTTTTGCTTTCATTGGCGGTACCCTTAACTCTCACCGACAATGTAGCAGGATGCTAATTAAAAATAAATCTCATTTACAAATAAAAACGGGCAAGATGTTGTCTCTTGCCCACTCTCGTTACTGCCTCTCGTCACCCAAACTTATTGGGTTTCAAAAGCCATTTCCAGATAACCCGCCGCGTCCAATAGCTCTCGCGTGTAAGGGTCGGTGACGTTTACTAGGTCTTGCATCCGCTCGACACTCTCAACAATCACCCCGTCTTTAAAGAACATTAACCGTTCACACAAAAATGTCGCGACCGCAATATCATGGGTGATAAAGAGATACGAGATCTGGCGCTGATGTTTGAGTCTCTGCAGCAAGTCGAGGATCTGGACCTGCACCGACACATCCAGAGAGCTGACCGCTTCATCTAGTAGGATAAACTTGGGGTTAGGCGCGATAGCCCGTGCGATACACACCCGTTGCAGCTGCCCTCCGCTCAGTTGATGAGGATACCTCGTCAGCATATCGGCGCTAAGCCCTACTTCTTCGACTAAGCTCACCAGCAATGACTCGCGTTCACTGTTTGTTAACGGCTCGCTGATCAATGGCTCGTTAATGATTTCACGCACGGTAAGGCGCGGGTTAACAGAGGTGTTATAGTCTTGAAAGACGACACTGATCGCCTTGTGAGTGGGCAAGGCAGCAATCGAGTCGCCCAACACGACGGCTCCGCTATCGGGCTGCTCTAAACCCAAGATGACCTTGCCAAGCGTGCTTTTGCCACTGCCTGACTCTCCCACAATACCGACACACTCCCCCTCACCTACCGTCAATGATACCCCGTTGAGCACGTGTTGGTAGCTTGGAAATAACCAACTGTCATCGGTTTTAAACGCCTTGGTCACCTGCTTAACATCAATCAACATGCTGCGCCCTCCATGACGGATTTAAAGCGATTAATCAAGGTCAGCCGAGTATCAACTAGATAGCGAGTATGTTCGCTTTGTGGGTTAGTGAAAACCTGCTTAGCCTCGCCATATTCAACCACTTCGCCCTGATTCATCACCATTACATCATCGGCAATATGCGAAACTAGGCTGAGATCGTGACTGACGAAGATCAAGCTGGTGCCAAACTGCTCGCGGACAAATTGCAGCTCCTTAATCACCTCTCGCTGTGAGATATAGTCAATCGCTGTGGTTGGCTCATCAGCAATGATCAGCTTGGGCTCAAGCACAAGCGCCAGTGCGACCATGATCCGCTGCAGCATCCCGCCACTCAACTCGTGGGGATATTTATTCATCAGCGACGCAACCGAGGTAAGGTTCACTCGGGTAAGCACCTCGCAAAACAGCGCCGTCGCCTCACGGCGGCTTATCGCTTTGTGCTGCCTAATGGTTTCCACCGCTTGATTACCTATGGTAAACAGCGGATTAAATGCCGTCATCGGGCTTTGCATGATCATCGAGATTTGCTCACCTCGCATCTCACGCCGCTGTCTCGCTGACATACTTAGCAAATCCTGGCCATCAAATTGCGCTGCGCCACTGATGGAAAAGTGCTCACCTAGCAAGCCATTGATGGCATTACAGGTTAAGCTTTTGCCACTACCCGATTCACCCAAGATACCCAAGCACTGATCTTCTGCAAGCGAAAAGCTCACCTGTGAGACAAGACAACGCTGTGTGGGCTTGCGTAAATGAATCGATAAATTGCTCACTTCTAGCATTATCTTTGCTCCGTTTTCGGATCTAACACGTCACGCAACGAGTCGCCGAGTAAGTTACAACACGCGACCAGTACCATGATGGCCACACCTGGGATCAGCATCTGCTCTGGGCTTGAAAACAACACCTCTTTGGCATCGCTGAGCATCGCCCCCCATTCTGGTGTTGGGGGCTGGATCCCGAGCCCCAAGAAAGACAGGGTTGAGATACTCAAGATAATCCAACCAAGGTCTAGTGTGGCAAGAATGATAACCTCTGCGGCGATATTGGGTGCCAGGTGTTTACGAAACACATAGCCATGTGAAGATTTGATGGTTTTTGAGTACAGCATGTAATTTTGGTGATTGAATGAAATCACTGAGCTGCGCACAATTCGCACGTACCAGGCGATCTTCGCGATAAAGTTGGCGACAATAATATTGACGATGCCCGGTCCCATGATCCCAACGATACTTAACACGATAATCTCATACGGGAACGACAGCATGACCTCGCAGCCACGCATGATTAATGCGTCGATTTTTCCGCGCATATAACCAGAAATCACCCCGATAATCCCACCAACAACCGCGGTGATCACCATGGTAAGGAGTGAATAATATACAGTAGTACGGATACCAAATAACAGGCGTGAGTAGATGCAGCGGCCCAGATAATCTGTCCCCAGTGGGTATTCGGCTGACATCGGCATTAGCGTGTTGATCACATCCGCTAAGTTAGGGTCATGTGGCGCAATCCAAGGAGCAAAGGCACCCATTAGACAGATGATGGTCAATATCGTAAGACACACCATGACCGTCTTGTTGCTTAGAAGGCGTTTGATCATTGTGGCGCCCCTCCTGATTTCAAGCGTGGGTCGACCACAGAATGGAGAATATCAATCAACAAGTTGGACAACACAAACAAGCTGCCCATCAACAGGATGTAGGCTTGAATCACCGGATAATCGCGATTAAAGATGGCAGCTAGCGCCAAGCGCCCCAGACCAGGAATGGCAAAGATACTTTCAATGACCACAGTACCTGCGATCAAGCGCACCACCCCGATCCCAAGGGCCGTCATTGAGGTTTGCAATGAATTTTTCAGCAGGTGCTTCCACACCACTCGCCGTTCACTCAAGCCGCGTGCGCGTGCATACGCGACATAGTTTTCACTCATCGAATCCAGCATCGCATTACGGATCAAGCGGATATACGTCGCAACATAGGCCATGCACAGTGTGACCGATGGCAGAATAAAATGGCTCCAAGTGGTCGCACCACTGCTTGGTAACCAATACAGATGGATTGAGAAAACCCAAATCAAGATGAAAGCTAGCCAGAAGTTGGGCATTGCAGTGCTGGCAAAAACGAAAATACGCACACACCGGTCGAACCAATGGTCTTTATGCACGGCACTGAGCACCCCAATCGGAATGCTGACAGCAATAAGCAGCACTAACGACAGACTAGCCAATTTGAGTGTGTAGGGAAAACTGCGCAATAATTCATCAGAAACCAAGCGACTGGTGTTGGTGTAAGACACACCAAAGTCACCTCTTAACGAAGCGCCAAGCCAGTCGGTATAGCGCACCAAAAACGGCTTATCGAGCCCAAGCTTTTGCCGGATCTCCTCGATAGCTTCTGGGCTCGGCGTGGTGTCATTAACTCGTAAAGCCACCTCTGCAGGGTCTGCTGGAATAATGTTTACCAGAGTGAAGGCAATAAAAGAGACAAAAAACAGCGTCACTATCGCACTCAGTAAACGCTTTAAGATAAATTTAGCCATTACTGTCTATCCAAAAATACAAAAAACTGACACCTGCATTATCTAGGTGTCAGTTGTGCGTTGAAGTAGAGGTCGTCCTTACTTCACTGTCATTCGTTGGAGAGGGATCTCAAACTGAGACGGATTAAAGCCGACATTGCCAACGCTTTGATTGTAGACCGCACGGTTTTGCTCATAGGTAATTGGGATGTAGATGGCTTGGTTATGCAACGTCTCAAGTACATAGGAGTAGTGCTGCTGACGCACAGTTTCATCAGTCGCCTCTAGAGCGAGCAAAATCTGCTTGTCGATCTCTGGTTTTTCAGGGATGCCCTGCTGCGCCTCGTAGTCACCATAAACCGGCTCGCGCATCGCGCCAAGGAAAGACTGTGGATCATAAGGTGAGCCCCATGAGATGTTGAAAGAGATATCAAAATCGCCATGCTTGAGTCGATCGCGGTGCGCCTGCTCTTCCTCGCCGACGAGCTTCATCGTCAAGCCAACCTTAGCCCATTCGCTTTGCAGATATTGAGCAATGGTGCGCTCAACCACTTTGTCACTGTCGTACGACAGCACAATCTCAAACGGCTTACCGTCACGTTTACGCACACTGCCGTCTTTAACCCAGCCGGCCTCATCAAGTAATTTTTCTGCTTGAGCCACATCATATTGGTATGGCGTCAGCTCGATATTGGCATACGGCACCGTCTTAGACAGAAGCGTATCAGCGGGTTGCTCGAGACCTTGCATAATGCGCTCAGCAATCAGCGCTTTGTTAGTCAGATGACTGAGCGCCTGTCGCACGCGGGTATCGCTCAGGTTGCCCCGGGTAGAGTTGAGAATCAACATACGCGTAGATACCGGGCCTGAGAGTGATGTATCGAACCTTGGATCTTTTTCAAACTGCTTGAATGACTGAGCATTGATCAACTGCAGTCCGTACACTAGGTCAATCTCACCACTGCGCAGCGACAGCAGGCGCGATTGGTTGTCCGGAATCACTTTGGCGACGATTTTATCGATTTGCGGCTGCTCACCCCAGTAATCTTCACGGCGCTGAAACTCTGAATACTGATCCACCACATTTTTGCTCAGCACATAGCTCCCTGTGCCGATATAACAGCTCGCGCCGTTCTTGGTCGTGCCATCTTTAAAGCAATTCGGTGATAGAAAGCGAAACGGTCGTGTCACGCCTAGCTCAACCAAAAACGGGTAATACGAGTTGGCAAACTCGACCTCAACGGTATAATCATCGACAACACGCACACTCTGTTTGCCAGATGCCTCTACTTCCATCATCAGGCGGATGGACTCAAGCCAAGTATGGCGATTGCCATTGTCTAGCAGTGCATCAAAATTGGCTTTTACAATGCTCGCGTCAAATTTGGTTCCGTCAGAAAAAGTGACATCGTCACGCAGTGTAAACGTATAAACTGTCCCGTCTTCTGAGACGCTCCAGTCAGTTGCAAGCCATGGCTCAAGAACACTGTTCTCCCCTAAGTGTACTAAGCCCTCAAAAATCAAGTTTTGGGCAAAAATCTCACCACCGTATAAATGCGGATTTAAATCTCTGATATCGCGATAGTTAGCGAAGGTAAGCGTCGATTCATCTGCAACAGCAGCAAAACTCGGCACCAGAGTTACCGCCGCAAGTGCAGCAACCTTGAATATGTTACGTGTTTGCATACATTAAACCTATCTGTGAATTATTCTCATTTATATTGTCACCCAGTATAGTAGGTTTGTTACTGAGAGTGATTATTGATCTTAATCATGCAACCTCTCACATATTACGTTTTTTACTGATTTTTTAGATACTTACATAAATTACGTGTCACAGCACAATCTCAGTTTGCGAAAACGTTACCACTCAATTGTGCTGTCGCTGTCGCATTTGGACAAAAATCGTTCGTATTTCATTAGGTATTCTGTTTTACTAGGCTAATGTAAATGAGAATCATAGGCATTTGAGTTATGAAGGAACAGTGGGAACGATTAACCAAGCGTGCGCAACACTACTTCGATCAACAAGAGTACGCCCACGCAATCACCCTCAATCGCGAGGCGCTAAACTACGCTCGGCTTGGTTTCTCCAACTGCTTTGCCCGCTCCCCTCAGGACGCAACGGCTATGGTCCTTATCAGTTATCTCAATCTGATTGATAACTACGAAGCTGCAGATAATCGCATGACCTGTGAACGACTTTTTGAGCAAGCTTTCGACTTCTTTGCCACACTCGAGCCAGACAATGACGCTGACTATCATCGCGGCTCCGTGATGCAAGCATTGAATATCTGGCAAAGAAGCCGCGGTGAGTACTTAAGCCGCGTTTGTTTGATGTAACCCTATGCTAGTGTAAGGGTTCAATTTGACACCAAGGACATGGAAAACAACAAAGTACACAATGTCCTCACCGCCTCCAGCCAAGTGCGCCTAAAAGGGATTACGCACCCTAGGCGCCCAGCACACGTTAAGTGAGGGATACTTTCTCGGGTGCTTAATGATCATCGCCTGCGTAGATCCACATCGGTTCGGTTTCGCCAGCTCGCTCAAAACCCAGTGTTTGATAAAACGCTACTGCCGCTTTGTCTGCGGTGAGCATCTGTTGATGAAAGCTACGGTACCTAGTTTGCATTAGCTGCATGATTTTCCGCCCTATCCCTTGACCTTGGTAGTCTGGATGAACCAGCAAATGAGGGTAGTAAACCACTAAATGCCCATCTGAAATTGCGTTACCCAAACCGACTAATCGATCCCCCAACCTTGCAACCACCAATGCATCTGAATTTTGCAGGCCTAACAATAGCTTAGTTGGCACTTCAGCCGATGACCAGTGATTCGCTCGATAGAGCTCAATGACTTCTGTTTGTTCTAATTGCTCTACAAAGGCCACTTCTATTTGCATTGCTTCAATTCCTTATTCCAACTCTCTTTTTGATTACAAACCATCATACACCTGCACAATCACATACCAACATAAACAAATAACTGATATTCATAAACAAATTGAAACGATTACTCAATTAATATTATACTTATCCGACATAGCATTAAAAAACTCTGTGCTTAAAACAATATCGATTGTGCAAGGAAGCCAAATGAACAAAACAATAAACCTCGTTATCGCTGGGTTGCTACTCAGTGGGTGTATTTCAGAGGATGAGCCACATCAGCCTAGTGTGTCTGAAGTCAGAAAACTCCTCGACAACTCAGTGGCAAACTACCCTACCAAATACGGGTTTGATTGCGAAGGTGATGGCAACAATATCTATGGTTGCTACGTAATGCCTAGCTGCTACAAACCCTCTTCTTATGTCTCGACGTCTAGCAGAACCGTCTACGGCGTCGGTCGCGACAAGTTGACTGCCTACGTATTGGACTACTTAACCGATAACTGCTCTGGCAAACCAATCCTTAGCTTTATGAGCGCTGGCATTTGGAGTTACTCAGCCAGTTATGATGAAAACCTTGACCAAGGTGAGCTCGCGGTTAACCTGACCTATTACCAAGACGAGCGTTGGGATAACAGCAGCACGCCTGCAAAAGGTGTTACCTATCGCGCCCATTTCCATATCGATAACGGCAAGAAACTGTGCCTAAGTGATGGCCTGATTGATGCGACCCGACCGTTGAAGTTTATGAGCCAAAGTCCTGGCCAGATTAACTTTAGCAAGTGTGCCACTGCCATGTAGCTTGGATATTCGTTGAGCTCAAACCTGGGCTCAACGTGCTTCTCTGCCCTTAGCGCTTAAACTAAGTTGCTATTATTTCTTAACCATTTGAGCCCTTCACGCTTGGCCAGCCCATCTATTTTCTCATCATCAATAAATCTAACCACCGCAGTTGCATCGGTCTTTGAGTACTCGCGCAGCGCCCAACCAATCGCCTTTTGAATAAAAAACTCTTTATCATGCTGATTTTCCCGAATCATCTCAAACAACAATCCGATATCCGTTTGCTGTTTGAACTTGAGTTGATAAAGCAATGCTGTTCGCCTTAGCCAGATATTGTCTGATTTTCGCCAACGCTTGATGTACGGTGCTATTTGCTGAGGATAGTTTTTGTAGAGCGCTGATGCGATATGGGTTGCCAACATGTCTACGCTATCCCACCAAGACTTTGTGGTGATCAAAAACTCGAGTTCATCGGCATAAATGACCGGCAGCTGGTGTTTGTACTTAATCAGAAGATCGACCGCAATGAGCTGATATTCTCGCTGTGGCAGACTCCATAACTCGCGAACAATCTCGGGCACAGAACTTACGGGAGGTAAACTCTTTTTGCTAAATAGCTGCTTTACCGCTGCTCTCCTTGGAGAGGATTGGATGCCGTAAAATGAGAATTGGTCGCGCATATAGGCTTGCATATTTAATGCATTTGTTTCATCCGCAAGTGGCTCGATTGCAGACTTTATTGCTTGATTCCATGAGTGAAGTGGCTGATTGCTCATAACAAAACTAACGTATTAGACGATGGTGTGGGTACACCACTTTAATCGATATACCGAGTAAACCTCAAATTTCAGTATGCTCATTAAACAGCGACGTTAAAACAACAACACACCAAAAGGGGGCTCCTTTTAGTGTGTTGATTTGATACTGTCCAAACTAGAGGTCATCTAGACTTGAAAGGTAACTTAGAAAATTAGATGCCCACACAGTGCAATGATTGGCAACGTAATCAAGGTACGCAAAACAAAAATCACCAGCAGTTCAACAATATTAACCGGTATTTTGCTCGATAGGATCACCGCACCGGTTTCAGACATAAAGATCAACTGAGTAATCGATAGCGCAGCAATGACAAACTTTGTTAGCTCACTATCGATCGTTGACGCTGCAATAATCGAAGGGACATACATATCTGTGAAGCCAACCATCACGGTTTCTGCTGCTGCTGCTGCCTCTGGCAGATTCAATAGCTCGATCAGGGGCACAAACGGCATACCAAGCCAAGTGAACAAAGGTGTCGTTTCAGCAATGACCAGACCCAGGGTACCAACCGCCATCACTACCGGCAATACACCAAACATCATATCCAGCGCGCTGTGAAGGCCCTCTTTTGCTACACCGCCCAAGCTTTTCACCTGGCTTGCACGGCCAAGTGCCAGTTGGTAGCCGTAAGCCAAGGTTGATTGTCCTTGTGGCACTAACTCTGCGTCTTTATCCGGTGCTGAACCATCGATGTACACATCAGGCTTATAACTCAGTGGTGGTAGGTACTGAATCAGCATTGCCGCAACAACGCCAGACAAACAGATGATGGCATAAAAAGGTACAAAGTAGTTTTCAAGGCCAACTTGCGTCAATACCACGAGTGAAAACGAAATCCCAACCGGTGAGAACATGGTCGCAACAACCGCCGCTTCTCTGGCCGTGTATTTCCTCTGCTCATACTGCTTGCTAGTCAAAAGTACGCCAACGGTGCCATCACCCAACCAAGACGACATACAGTCAATCGCTGCTCTTCCCGGCAAACGGAACACTGGACGCATCAACTTGCTTAGCAGAGTACCGAGAAGTTCAAGCAGCCCAAAATTTAGTAACAAAGGAAGAAGTAGGCCAGCAAAAAAGAAGGTCACAAACAATGACGGTAACAAGTCATGCAATACCAAACCGCCCGTATCGCCACTCCAAATAAATTCAGGCCCAATCTGATGCAAAGCAAGCAAGGTAAATAATGCGCCTAAAACACGCACTGCAACCCAGACTGGAGAGAGAACAAACAGACGCGTGAGTAATTCAGAGCGCTGAAAGAATTTAGGCTGAATCACATTAGCAACAATAGTTACCGCAGCAGAGAAACAGATAATCGCAGTCACGGTTGGCAATATTGCCTCACCCAGTACACTCTTTACACCTTTCGCCATTAAGGCCAGTGGAAAGGACACATTGCCATCGACACTCAATGGCGCAAGGAAGAAAAACAGGCCCAGTAGGGATGGAATAGCAAACATCAGCACAGTTTTAATACTGTGCTGCTTGGTTTGAAGGGTAAGTGTATCGCTCATCTACAACCTCATGATGACTAACAATGCTTAATTTATGCATAACTTTTCAAAAACAAGCTAAGTCTATCAATCTCACTCGATAGTTCAAGTGAAAAGTATGGTAAAAATTCATAAAATTAGCATTTATAATTAATAATTATTCGAAAAACTGCATAATCTGCCCATTCAGTGACCAGTACATTGGTGGAGTTCATGCTGTGGAAGAGCTTACTCGAGCTCTTTTGCGCGAGCGATTCACACCTCTATCGATAATCATTCAAATGCATATTAGATGCCAGCGCACTAAACCACAGCCCTATTAGACCCAGTTTTGTGCTGAATTTACGATTTTCTTTCTCATTCACTATTTCCTTACTCGAAGCGCTTTGCCTTTCATTTTATTGGTTTTTATTTTTATTCTAGAGTAACAACACCAAATTAAATAACCTTAAAGAAAAAATAATTGAGTTTTTTTGAAAGTAATAAAACTTACCCAAGGTCTTTATTCGTACCCTACACTAATCGAGTCGGTTAGATTCGATAACATTTCAGGTAAGAAAGGAGAATATTATGAAACGTCTAATCACACTACTAAGCGTAATGACAATCGCCGCCCCTGTATTTGCTGGTGGTTACAGCTGGACAAACAGTGAAGAGATGATCGAGGGTGCCATTGTTGACAACAAGCAAGCAGCGTATGCGATCGGACTGGATATGCTTGAGGGTTATCAAGCGAAATCTGCTGATGAACTAAGAGATGAGTTTATTCTGGACTTCACTTATGTTGACAACGATTCATTTGCGATTACTGAGGCAACTGTTACCGTTGATGAGTTCCTACAGGAAAATGGTAAAATCGTGTATCAACCCGTACTAAACCTAGAATACGAATATCGTGTGAGAGAGCTTGGCAGTGATCGATAAAATAAGTAGCGAAACTATTTATTTTATAAGATTAAAATTCTTACCCCACCCTTATATATTAAGGGTGGGTTATTTTTATTTCCCAACCTATGACTTATCGCTCTACACTTTATCAGATTTGAGTCTCATAAGGAGTGAATCGACAATACTCCTTGTGGCCCTGTTTGGCATTAGGCTTAAAAAATGGGGGCAAATAGGTTTTATCTTCGAATCTAAGCTGATAAACAATTGAGTCGGTAATGTTTTCACCCTGTAACTAGATCACCTCCATGCTTAACTCCATGTCTACGCGCTCCCGCATGCGTTTTACTTTATCATAATAATCAGTCTCTTATAGAACATTAGCTTATTGTTCCTATTGCTAAAGTTGACAATATCAACCACAATCACTATAGTTGACACCATCAACTATGTAACTAAAGACATGATGTTGACTATCCTAGCAATTGTCGGTGAAGCGGTGCTTTATAACACTATCCGCTGGGCAAGCTAGCATAAGTTTCACTTGGTAACAGGAGATTAATATGGGCCCTAAAATGCGAATGACTCAAGTGGTGTCAGTAGAAGAGCTATCGCCACATATGAAGCGAATCGTGCTCGGTGGAGAGTCGCTGGCGGATTTCCCAATCGACAAAGAGAGTGCTCACGTAAAAGCGATCTTCCCCAACCCTGCGTCAATCGATAAGATGCCACGGCTTGGGATGTACTTCGGCTTTAAAAAGTGGATGCGCAGCTACACCGTGCGCCAATTTGACCCAAAGAGCCAACTACTCACGTTGGATTTTGCGGTCAATGATCATCAAGGTCTCGCAACCAATTGGGCTTTACAAGCAAAGGTAGGCGATCACCTCGGCATCGCAGGCCCTGGCGAGATAAAACACACTGACTATAACACAGATAATCATTTACTGTTTGGTGACTTGACGGCCCTGCCTGCCATTGCTGCCACACTGGAACGTTTGGATAAGCAGGCCACCGGACACGCGTGGATTCAGGTGCCGTCAGACCAGGATATTCAGGATATCGATGCGCCATATGGCGTAGAGATACACTGGCTGATCACCGAAGATAAATGCACCAGTCGGTTTCTTGAAGCACTTGTTGCCCAGCCCACTGAACTCGCCGACAGTGCTATTTTCATTGCTGCAGAAGCCAGCGTTGTAAAGGCCCTAAAATCGCACCTTAATTGCCACTGCCAGTACGACAAAACCAAACTTTATGCCAGCGCCTACTGGAACAAGAAATCAAAGTAGCGAGTCGTTGGGCTATGGACCGGCCCCAGATTGATACGAGGGTATCGGTTATTGGTCCCTCGTACCTGGAAACGCAGTGCACCCGCGTTTTATTTTTAATAGCCTGGTTTAGATATTGTCTAAGCGGATATGGCTATTCTTAAGATCATCACGCGTAATACCTTGACCTTGATTCATGTTATTGAACTCACGCAATAACCCTGCAATCGCATGAATCGAGGCTAGCAAATCGCCTGTGTGCGCCGATTCAGAAGAGGTGTGCATATTACGGATCGGATAACCCAAGGTAATCGCCGCGCTATCAACGCCAGCCAGCGCTGCCGCCATGCCATCAGTACCCATATCACGTCCAGTGAAATCAAGCTGGTAAGGGATCTCTTGTGCCTTACACACACTCTCAAGGGTCTGAACTAAGAACTCTGAGGCTACAGAGCCGCGGCCAATGGTGAAGCCCTCGCCCATTTTCAGCGGGTTCATATTACGATGACCAATACCTGGCGCCGCCTCGTAGTCGTGGTTCACGTCCGTTGCAATCAACACGTCTGGTTTTAGCTCACCCACCAGTTGAGTTGAGCCAAAACGACCGATCTCTTCGTGCGTTGCGATGGTGTACAGCACGCGCACATTATCCAAACCTTCTTTTGCGACCAAGCGAGCGATCTCGGTAACAGAGAAACAGCCTAGGCCGTTATCAAGGTAGGCACCGTAGAAGGTGTCTGGTGATACGCCACGTTTAATTGGACGATCGAGAATGATTGGATCGCCTGCGCGCAGTCCTAGTGCCTCAACCTGTGCCTTGCGGTCTTTACCATGGGTATGTAACTCAAGATAAATCGACTCAGGCTTGATACCCTTATCACCCGTGCGCTGACCCGGCGTTGAGAAGTGGATGGCGCCAAGCGCTTCTACTGTGCAGCCTTCGATGACCTTGTATTTGCCCGCTTGTTCTGGATGCTGGCAAAAGACTTTCACCTCATGACCAATTAGGGTCGTTGGCAAGAATGAGTCGGTGTTGATCCACACTTTGCCATCATTATCGATCTTACGCACCTGCATACGGATCTTATCCGCATGCCCCACAATCATCACGCTCACCAAGTCATCACGACCTGGGTGTGAATCAAACACTAAGCCCGCATTGGCTTTAAACTGATGCACGCCCCACCCTTGAGGCATAAAAGATTCAAACTCAGGCTTGATCACGCCATAGCTCATCGCCGCCTCAAATCCAATCGGCGAAGGTGATGCAAGGACCTTCTTCATAAATTCAAACTGATCTGATGGCATCTCATTTTGCCATACTTGTTTTTCCATGTTGCTTTCTAAACTCATGATGTTGCTCTTTTATTCTCTTGGGATAGTGTTCTCTCTTACGTTGCCAACTCGTCAGATCTCGATGATAGGGCCAGGCAAGAGGCCAAACAAACTATCGTGAGCACGTCGCAACTGCAAGCGTTAACGCAAATTAATTTGCTGAAATCACTCAATAATACCTAACTGCCTACTCCGACAACAACGATCAGTCACCACCGCCGCTTAAGCCTTACTTTCCTGACATCCTGTATCCGTTGAGGTTACAAGAAAGCTCTTTTGTGGTTGCTCACCCTCAATAACCGCTACAGCTTCACTATCAGAGCGATCTTTAAGCACAATGCCTGAGCTCTCTATCCGCCGAGCCTCGTTGAGTAGGTAAACGGCGCGCTCACAGGCGGTTGAATAACTCAACCCTTGGGGACGCACATTAGAAATACAGTTACGCTGGGCATCTTTTGTTCCCCTTGCAGCTCCCCAGGTTAAGTAGATTCCCATACTATCGGGCGAAGACAGTCCCGGCCTTTCGCCAATCAGCACCAGAGCTGCTCTAGCATTGAGTCGCTGGGCAATATCGTCACCAACCGCCACCCGTCCCTGCGTTACAATGCAAATAGGGGCGATTCGCCAAGGGGGTTCCGTATCGCTAGCCAGGCGTGGGATCAAGTAATCTAACACCTCAACCGCGTGAGATTGCACCGCAACCGCCGAGAGACCGTCAGCAATCACAATCACCAGATCAAACGCTAGCTCTGGCAAGTTACCCGGCACTGTCAACACTTGCCATGCTTTATCACTCAACTCACGCCCCCAGTCGGGGCGCTGCAAGTACGCCAATCGATCGGATGCTTTGGTCTCAAGTACCTTGGGTGGCATCGGTGTATGAGTGCAAATTGCCTCATTAGCTGCAAGCTCTGTCACTAAGGCCTGGATATCTAGTGGAGCATGCACGGCGTCCATTGCTTTGGCGTGGTCAAGCTGGAACTTGAGTAGCTCTTTGGTCGGTATGCTGGTGCCACTGCGCCCAATCGCCACGCGTGCTGATGTATGTTGGCGCAGTGCTTGCCAAGGCGTCTCAGTGACCCCAGAGGAAGGCGATGTTGCTTGTGTTGGTTTAGTTGTCATAGTCACCCCCTGTGATCACAGACTCAAGACTGTGCGTAAAGTGCGGCGACAGCCTGTCGCTTAGGGTCACGCTGCCGACATCATCAAAAATTTGCATCCGCTGCAGCCACTGCTCAAATTCCGGCGCTGGCTTTAACCCGAGCACCTTTCTCGCATAAAGCGCATCGTGGAATGAAGTGGTTTGATAGTTAAGCATCACATCATCAGAGCCAGGGATGCCCATAATAAACGAGCACTCAGCAACGCCCAACAAGGTCAAGAGATTGTCCATATCGTTCTGGTCGGCATAGGCGTGATTGGTGTAACAGATGTCACAACCCATCGGCAGTCCGAGCAACTTACCGCAGAAATGGTCCTCTAAGCCAGCACGAATGATCTGCTTGCCATCAAAAAGATATTCAGGGCCAATAAAGCCCACTACGGTATTGACCAGTAAAGGATTAAATGCCCTTGCCACGGCATAAGCACGTGCCTCACAGGTTTGCTGATCGACCCCATGAAACGCATTTGCTGACAGCGCCGTTCCTTGCCCCGTCTCAAAATACATCACATTGTTGCCCACCGTGCCCCGCGATAACGCCTGCGCCGCCTGCTGCGCCTCTTTAAGCAACGCAAGATTGACGCCAAAGCTCTCGTTCGTCCCTTGGGTGCCGCCAATAGACTGAAACACTAAATCAACTGGCGCGCCCTGCTCTATCGCCTCGAGCGTGTTGGTCACATGAGTGAGTACGCACGATTGAGTCGGGATCTGATAGCGCTCAATCACCTCATCGAGCATCGAGAGCAGTCGAACAGTCTGCGCCACGTTATCGGTGGCAGGGTTTATACCAATCACCGCATCGCCATTGCCATACATCAGCCCATCAAAAATGCTCGCGGCAATACCATCGAGGCTGTCGGTAGGGTGATTAGGTTGCAGACGCGTCGAAAGACGGTTAGGCAGACCAATCGTGCTGCGAAATGCGCTGATCACACTGCATTTTTTGGCGACCAATATCAAATCTTGATTGCGCATGATTTTGCTTACTGCGGCCACCATTTCTGGAGTCAGCCCCTTGGCGATACGCGACAAAGTTTGGGTGTCGGCTGCATCACTGAGTAGCCAGTTGCGAAAGTCTCCCACAGTGAGGTGTTCTATTGGCCTAAACGCATCACGATCATGCGAGTCGATGATCAAGCGTGTCACCTCATCACTCTCGTAAGGAACGACGGCTTGATTTAGGAATGTCTTTAGTGGCAGGTCGGCTAACGTCATTTGCGCGACCACACGTTCGGTAGCGCTGTGCGCTGCGATGCCCGCCAGCGTATCGCCGGAGCGCATTGGAGTTGCTCTCGCCATTAATTGTGCCAGTGAGTCAAAGGTGTAAACCTCACTGCCCTGTTGCCAACGGTATCCACCCATCGTTTTCCCTCTTTAGCGCTTCAACTGATAATCAATACATCTGGGTTAATTCTAGACCGCCCGTGTTACAGCGAGATAAATAGCTCCGCTGAGCCATCCCACAGCAACTTAATCCCAGAGATAAACAGAAAGAAATAACACAACTGATAGATTCGTTTTTGGCTCACGCGATCAAGTAGCCACACCCCAAGTTTGACGCCGATTGGCGCGATGGGAAACAGCACTAGAGCTGTGGTCAGATTGGTTGCATTCATCTTTCCCAGAGCAATGTATGGGATCATCTTGAACAGATTCATGGCACCAAACAGTACCGCCATGGTGCCAATCATCTCCATCTTATTCAGTCTTTGCGGCAGCAAATAGATGCTAATTGGCCCGCCACCGGCGTGGATCGTGGTACTGGAAAAACCGCTCAAGAGGCTCCAGAAATACCCTTGCGCCTTGCGTGGCGGCCGACTGGCTTCAGTCTTGGACAACACGTACTGGATACTAAACAGCACAGAAAGCAGCCCAATTAGGATCTGTAAGCCAAACTCAGGCGTGACACTTAGAAACAATCCAGCGACAAATATCCCAACCACCGCGGATGGCAGCATCACCCACAACTGTTGATAATTGCAGTTTTTGGCATGATGCGAGATGGCAATGATATCCATAAAAAACAACAGCGGCAGGAGGATCGCCGCCGCTTCAATCGGCGATGTGGTCAATGTCATCAGGGGCACCGCGATAATGCCAAGCGCACCACCGAGTCCCCCCTTGCCGATCCCGTAAATCAAGACGGCGGGGATCGCCGTCAGGTAAAACCAAGGATCTGTAATCATAATATTAGCTTGTTATATGGATTTAACGGCTAAGTAAGATCTGTTGCCAAATCGCAACCTCATCAAACAGTACATACTCTCGACGCAGTCCCCATGGGCCAAACTCGGCGTGAGCCGCGCCCATGATATACACATCAGCACCTGTTGGAGCACCAAACATACCCGGCCCTTCGTGCTTACCTTCAAGCGTCCAACGTATCGCAGCGCGTGGTGGCATCATAGGGTCATCACGGCCGATACGGTGGTGAACCTTAAACTCGGCATTAGGAAACGCAGAGCGCAGGCGCATCCAAAAGCTATCAATTTCAGCATGAGAGTGGGCCTGAACCTCACTTGGGTACTCGGCTATACACGCGCGGTCATATTCCTGAGGGATCACAGAAAATTCTGCCTTCATGATCCGCTCAAGAATATCTTGGTAACGACAGCCCCATTGTGAGTCATTGCCGACACCATGATAAGGTCCTTGAATATCTTGCTCACGGGTAAAAGGTCGTGGACACTGCTCTGCGCCACCCGCTCGCTCGATAAGAAAAGCGGCTTGCTCTTTGGCGGTCTTACCCAGGTGCTTTGCGATCGCACCGTGGTCACGGATCATCCACTCATCATTAATCTGATCGTTGATCGCATGACAATCCGCGATGATACGGAACTGGACCTTCTTGCCGGTCTCAAGTTGAGTGGCAGTGGATAAGATCCGGTGTGATGAATACATGCCATACTCAGGGTCACCAGACCATATCACGTCCTCGCCCAGCAGCACACGGTCTGGAAACTCGGCCAGCACTCCCATGGTCGCATTAATCACATCAACATTACCCTGTGACACTGCTAATGGCGTGCGCACCACGATATCCGGCGCATAGTAATGATGCAGGGAGTGTAATTGACGCTCCTCCCAGATCTCCTTGGTGATACCCAAAATGTAGTCTGGGAAATCTTTGAATTTTGGGTTGAATCCTTTCATCATTTGCTTGGTCCTACTACTTATCAAAATTGCGATAGCGCGCTTTGTTCAACTCACGCATTCGAGCCAGTACATCCACACCCAACTGCGCGTAGGCGTGGAGAATATCCACCAGCACCCAGTTCTCGCGAATCATGCCGTTTTCGCAGCGCCAGAAGTCTAGGCTGCGTAAGGTAATTTCTTTATCGCTTGGCGCGATCCCCAACCAGCCATCGCCAGACACCTTCATCGCCATACCCGGCCAACCCGTGAACGCAACATAATTATCCTCAGCAAACAAATAGCCGTTCTCTTCTATTGTGCGCCGGTCAGGCATGGCTTTTAAAAAGGGGATCTGATGCCAATTGCGAAACCCTTTGATCCCGCGGCAAGTACCAATCCCCGACGGGCCATACCAGCTACATTTTGGGTGCCATCGCTTTTCGAGCTCCATTGCCTCCACGCCGCCTTCGGCGTAATTAGACAAGGCGTCGAGCATATCACCCACTAATTTCAGGCTTTTTGCTGTGCTGTCTGGGCTGGACGCCTTCACTAAACCATCGCAGGTTGCCGGAGCGGGCGTATGCCACTCACGCCCCAAACTCGGTGACATTGGCCAAGCGCCTGCCTGCATCATCACCTCGGGAATATCCCAAAGGGCCTGCATCTCAACGATTTTATTGTTCTCAATGCAATAAAATTCATGAAAGCGCATCGAGACTTGATGGCCTGTTGGCGGAATATCTAACCAGCTATAGAGAAAAGCCCCAGTGTAATAGCCTGCACAGCCGACCCAACACTTGCCTTCTGCCTCACCCACCATTGAGATGTAGGTGCGCTTTTCCAGATCTGGAATCGCGTTAAGCAGCAGTCCGTACACCTCGTCCCAGAGCGCATCCACGCCAGACAGGGTCTCAAATGGATACGCGAGTTGGATCAGCGCCTCTTTATCGAAGCTGGCTTCAATCAGGCTGCGCACCTCGAGCGGATCGAAGTCGTACATCGCGGCATTGAGCCTGTCGATTAAAGCGCGGCTATCTGCTAGCCCGCTCATTCCATCACCTCAGCGGTGTGAACCAAAGGCCCCTGCTCACTGTCTAGGTTCTCCCAACCATGGCCAGAAAACGGGTCGACACCAAGCTGCATCATGATGCTCGGGAAATCGACGGTCACGTAGTTGTCGACGATTTTGCCATCCTCAACCTTCCAAAAGTCCATATAACGGATGATGACCTTTTTGCCGGTTGGCTCAATTCCCATAAAGGTGCCAGAGTGAATCGCTTCTTGGCGACCAAAAGCCGCACACCATTGGCCTTGCGTGATCCGCGCCTCATCTACACAAACCTTATTTGAAAACGCCTGTTGAAATGGTCGCTGCCAGCCATCTTGAAACTCTTTTAGACCATTTTTAAAGCCACAGCCGCCATTGCCCATCCAGCGAAACGACTCAGCGAAAAAGCGCCCCATGTTATCGATATCGTGATCGTTAAGACCATCGACCATAGAGTCAATCACACGCAAGGTCTCTTCGGTTTGGCTCAGGTCGTTGTCTTTGGTTAATACACCTTGTTCTGGACGATTCATAACTACTCCTTAAAAAATTATCCTTTAACCGCTCCGGCAACGAGACCTGATACGATTTTTTTCTGAAAAACAATGATTAATGCAAGAATTGGGATGGTGATAGACACAGCCCCTGCCGCGCTCATCGACCAGTATTTAATGTCATCGGCACCAAACTGTGAGATCGCCACCGGCATAGTCGCCGCATCGGTCGCGGTCAGCGTCAGTGGGATCAAAAACTCGTTATAGGCCAATAAGAAAGTAAACAAGCCAGTGGTGATAATGCCAGGCCACATCACGGGCACGATGGCACGCAAGAAGGCTTGGAACTGATTACAACCGTCCATCATTGCCGACTCTTCTAGCTCTTTAGGAATGTTCATAAAGAACGAGCGCATCATCCAGATGGTAAACGGCTGGTTGATGGCCACGAGGATCATGATCAGGACCAGGTGGGTATCGTACAGCCCGGTAATGCGAGTGAACTCATAGTAAGGAATGAGGAACACTGTGTGAGGTAGCGAACGAAACACCAAGGCTAAAATCAGCAGAACAAAGCCGAGCTTGCCCGAGTAGCGCGCTAACGCATAGCCTGCCAAGCAGCCAATCGAGAGTGAAATCACCACCACGCCCAAGGTGACAATCACCGAGTTCCATAAGAATGTACTGAACCCAAACTCTAGCCACAGCCCGGCGTAGTTTGCCGCGGTCGGCTCAAATACCCATACCGGTGGATTGGAGAACGCATCTACGGGGTTCTTAATCGAGGTCATGAAGGTCCAGAAAAACGGGAACGTACAGTACACCAACCAAATAAGCAGGACTGGGTAGATCAGCAGTGCACTTTTATTTCGCAACAAGTTTGCCATTAGTGGGCCCCTCTCTGCTCTTTGTAGGTGAGATATAAAAACGGCATCAAAAAGATAAAGATACCCAGCATAGTCAGTACAGAAACCGCACTGCCTTTTGCCACTGCGTCCTGAATAATTCCAATGCGATAGTTGTAGTACATCAGTGTTTCGGTGTTGTTCAGCCCACCTGTCATGATCGCAACCGCGTCGAACAAGCGATACGCATCCATGATGCAGATCATCGAGACAAACAGCACTAGTGGGGCGAGCGCTGGCAGCATCACGTGCCGGATCTGGTCCCAACTGCGCGCTCCATCCAGCACGGATGATTCAATCGTGTCGCTTGGGATGGCCTGCAGCCCAGCGAAAAAGACAATCGCAGCGAACGGTGTGACCTGCCAGATGCCGTATAGGATAATCAGCAATCGAGACTCAAAGGTCTCACTAAACCAATACACCTCTATCCCCATTAGGTTGAGCAGATAGGTAACGTAGCCAAAGTCTTGAAACAACCAAGAGAAGATCAGCGTACCGACCACGGGGGTGATAACAAACGGCAGCAAAGTAGCGGCCATAAATAGGCCACGAACCTTCTTATTCATTTTGTTAAGCGCCAGCGCAATGCCAAAACCCACGACTAACACAGTTAAGGTCACCGATACGGTGTATACAAAGGTAAACTCAAACGCCTGCCAAAACTCGCCGTCAGACAAGATATCGAGATAGTTATCGAGTCCCACCCAGCGCAAATCGCCCTTGAAGTTAAATCGATTCAGTGACAAGTAGAGCGTCATCACCAAGGGTGCTGACATCAGCAGCACCATGGTGGCAATAGATGGTCCAGAAAACGCAAGAAAATGTCGTCTATTCATACTCATCCTACTCCAAATAGCCCTGGGCTTTGGCCTCGCGATGATAGGCGCGCGCCGCCTCACTCAAGGCGAGTTTGATCGGTTTACGACCGCGCAGTGCGTCTGGCAACTTACTGCCAATTTGGTTATGTGCTATTGAGTAATAGGCTTGATTCGGGAACGCCTTAGCACCTTTAGCGATATTGTCATGCATCGCGGTTAGGTAGCGGTATTGCTCACCCGTCAAGCCTTCACTCGCTGAGCGTCTCGATAAGAAGGCTAATTCACTCGCACCGCGCATCGATTCAGCCTTTAACGCCTCCATAAGGACCTTAAACACCAACTCGCGGTCGGCCTTGATTCGATTTGGGATCACATAACCATCCCAAAACACACTGGTCGCGGGAATAGACGATGCCACCGTAGCGGTTGGTGCAGTGGCGTATTGGATCTTGCCGACAACTTTCGAGACCGCGGCATCATCCATTTCAGCGGCGCGCGTACCCCAGATATTGCCCATTACAGCTTTGTCTTGCTGCAAGTTGACCATCACTAGGTCATTAGACATCGACAAAGCATTAGGCGACATATAAGGCAGCAGCCCCTGTAAAATCTCAGCCGCTTCAATACCTTTATCACCATCAAACAGCGGTGCACCATCTTTATCAAAGTACTCTCCACCGAGCGACAAATAGATGTTGGTGAACTCGGTGGCCAAGTTCCAGCCCATACTCATTGCCTGAGCAAGTGGATATTGAATGCCAGCCTCTTGCAGGGTTTTCGCGCTAGCCACCACATCTTGATAGGACTGAGGAACGGACAGGCCGTATTGGTCGAGCACATCCTTGCGATAGAAGAACTGCTGCATGTTCATTTGCAGAGGCACGGCATAGATTTCGCCATCAACGGTCGCTAAGTCCCAGACGCTCTGTGGAATATCATCTAACGCGTACTCTTCCCAGTACTTTTCAACTAGGTCTGTGATTGGCTGAATTTGCTGTTTGGTTTGAAACTCGTGAAAGCTCTCAGCTGAAACCTGGATCAGTTCGTACGGCACATTTCCGCGGCGGCCTGACAGCACGATACGTGACTGCTCTTGCACAGCGCTGCCGCTGACTAACTTACTGCTGACCTTAAACCCGCTTTGCTCACAAGATTGGATCGCATCAGAAAAGTACTTGAGCACAGCGTAGCTGTTGGACAGTAGCGACAGTTCGCCTTTTGCCTTAACACCAGTCAGGTCACACTGCGCGCTTGCCGTCGTGCTGGCCAAAAGCAGTCCAGCTGCTAAAAGATGTTTTCTAAATTTTGTCATCATCTGTTCCCTCAGAATTATGCAGTTAGTTTGGCGACACTCTCTTCAAGGACAAAGTCAATCCGTTGCTCTGTTTGAGAGTTGAATAAGTAGGTATGGTGGAGGTCGAATTGGTAGCCAATGGTGTCGCCAATCTCGACTTGGTAGTTTTTGTCTGCGCGCGCGACGACCAAGTTGCCATCAATAGCCACCGTGACTAGCGTGCTCTCTCCTGTCATCTCTATCGAGTACACCTCACCAGAAAGATGTCCCTCCTCAGCCTGACAGACAGTAATGTCCTCTGGCCTTATACCTAAGGTGACTCCGGCATTAGACAGGCGCTCAAAGCCGCTCACCTGACAATTTTTGCTGCTAAAACTGCCTTGTCTTAGTGAGCCCTGAATAAAGTTCATCGAAGGTGAGCCTATAAAGCTGGCCACAAAAAGATTACGCGGATTGTTGTAGATGTTCTTTGGCGTATCGAGCTGTTGGATCTTGCCCTCAAACAGCACGGCAACGCGGTCAGCGAGCGTCATCGCCTCAATCTGATCATGGGTGACATAAATCGTGGTGCGCTTAAACTCGTGATGGAGATTTTTCAGCAGCGCGCGCATCGATACGCGCAGTTTGGCATCAAGGTTTGACAGTGGCTCATCCATAAGGAAAAACTTTGGCTCACGCACAATCGCGCGCGCTAATGCTACTCGTTGGCGCTGCCCTCCAGATAACTGGGCAGGCTTACGGTCAAGTAGGTGGTCTAACTCAACCCGTTTGGCCGCTTTAAGCACCCGCTCATGGATCTCCTCCTTTGGCAGCTTTTTCATCTGCAACGGAAAGGCAATATTGCCATACACAGTTTTTTGTGGGTAAAGGCCATAGCTTTGAAATACCATAGCGATATCGCGATCTCTTGGATGCCAGTCGTTGACTACTTCCTGATCGAAACGCACCTCGCCTGCGGATGGTGTGTCCAATCCCGCGACCATTCTCATTGTCGTGGTCTTACCACAGCCCGATGGACCAAGAAGAACCAAAAACTCTTTGTCATGGATTTCGAGATTCAGATCCTCGATCACCGTAGTGCCACCCCAAGTCTTCTCTATATTGCTTAATGTGATAGACGCCATGCTTCATCCCTCTGCATTGCCTTCTCGCTATACAATGAATAAATTCTCATTGCATAGGAATTCAGTTTTTAAGATTTTATCGCTGAATTAGCTAGAGCAAATTGCGTACCAAACCGGTTTGATTAGATCGAACAATTGCATAAACCATTTATTATCAATAACTTAAATAAATTAGACTAGAATTGGCACCGTTAAAGTATCTTTAGATTGCATACGTCTGCACTTTGCATATTATGCATGCACTATGCATAGGCTTACCGTGTGCCATCTTGATGCAATTTGTTGCATTTAATATCGCCGGGAGGTGACGTTGCTCACTAATAGTGGGATTTAACACGGTTTCTCTTAGTTGGTATTAGAATTGCTTTGCTGAACAGACTTAGGTTGTGACCATTCAGGATGATAGGAAAACAATGGCGAACGGAAAAATCACCTCCACTGATGTAGCAAAGGTACTTGGCGTCTCTCAATCCATGGTATCCAGAGCGTTTAACCCTAACGCCAGTGTCGCTGAAGATAAACGCAAGAAGATCATTGAGGGCGCACGTAAACTCGGTTACACCCCGAATGCATTAGCTAGAAGCCTGATCTCAAATCGCTCTGGCTTGATTGCGATTATCGCCAGTAGCGAGCAAAACCCTATCTATGATGAAATCACCCGTCAGCTCACTCTTGCGATTCAGATGAAGGGCTCCCAGAGTGTGCTGTGCTTAGTGAGTGAGCACAATTTTGAGGTGGCGATTTCCAAGGCGATTGAGTATCAAGTTGATGGCATGGTGATCGCCTGCAGTGGCATCAGCAGTGTCCTACTGCAGCGCTGTATTCACCTTGGGATTAGGATTAGCTTTATCAATCAGTATCATCAAGGCGTAGCCGCGCAGAGCTTTTGCTCCGACAATGAGCAGATTGGTCGAGATGTGGGCAACTACCTCATCGATCGCGGCTATCAAAAAATTGCTTACCTGGCCGGTGATAAAGGCAGTATGGTCAACGAGGAGCGCTGGGCCGGGCTGCGCAGCAGCTTATTTGATAGAAACGCTGAGCCCCCGCTTTATCTTTCGGGCAGCTTTTCATTCCAATCGGGTATCACAGCTGCCGAAATTTTACCGACTAAACCGCAAGAGATTGATGCTGTCTTCTGCGCTAGTGATATTATCGCCATCGGCTTAATAGAGGGGCTGAAAAAAACGCCTGACTATCGGCATGTTGCGATTATTGGCGTGGATAATATTCCAATGGCGAGCTGGCCTTCTTTCGAGCTGACCACAGTTGAACAACCCCTGCCCCTACTTGTTAAAGACTGTATCAATGCCTTGTTTGATCAAATCCACTTCAATCGTTATTGTAATGGACAGTATCACTATTATCGGGCCAAGATCGTAGAAAGAAAGACGACATAAAGTCAAAAAAAGGTCTACGTCAATCAACGCAGACCTCAGCAAATAAACTATTAAAATTGAATGCTACAATACCTTCTAAGCATATGTCTTTCTGCGCGTTAAGCCACATAAGCCAAGGAATACCATCAGCCAATAACTGCTACTTCCGCCATCTTTACTATCAGAAGTTTTGCAGCTCTCACCGCTGCCCTCTGGCTCATCAGTTTCTGCAGATCGATAAAGCACACCAATATTTTTGCCAGTATACAAACTAGTGCAAACCGGTGCGTTATCGATAGGTGTTGCCAACTCTGTTTCGCAGCGTGTTTTTAACGAATCGTCATATAGATAGCAATTAAATCGACGCGCAGCATCGCTCATCTCTGGATATGGCGTGTCTGTAACATTCACAAAACCAATATTGTAATTCTCACCATCCCATGCACGCCCTACCAGCGGTGAGTCAATATACTCAAACCAATGCGCTCCAATGAACAGTGGGTTGGCGACCACAGACTCTAAGTAGCGCACCATCTTCGCTGCACGCTCTTGTTGGTTGGAGGCGCGCAGTAGCCCTTCAGCCAGGCTGCCACTGTCTAGCGCACCAAAGTGATATTCGCCGATGATCACCGGTAGATTGAATGCCTCTAACTGTGCCAGTTGGTCACCATCCCAATGCTCGGCGGTGATCGTCTCTTTGTAGATGTTGAAACTGATCACATCGACCTGATCTTTGGCGGCGGTAACCACCGACGGCGTGCGCCCGAAATCAGCAAAGCGGGCACCAAGGTACAAGTGCCCCGGCATTTCTTCTTTCAGCGCGTCGTTGATAATTTTGAAGTAGTTATGCGCAATAAAATACTGCAGTTTATTTAAATCACCAGTAATAGTCGTGTCTGTTCCGTCATAGCCGGTCTTGTCAATAAAGTTGAAGGGGGCGCGCATCGCATCAAATGAAGCAAAATCGGTACCCCATGCTGCATTAAGCTGACCTATGTTGGCATAATTCAACGCCCATTCGGCGGTTAATAGATTACCAACAAATGTGTTCTTCGCCGGTGATTGAGAGGCATCCGTATTAAACACGGCCATTGTTTGCGCATGGCGATTGAGCACTTCATTATCATATTGACCTGTCTTGCCTCCCCAACTCAACTCGTTGTCAACATAGATGCCGAGGACGAGATGTCGCTTACCACCTGCGTCGAGCTGGTTACGGATTTCTTGCGCCATTAGTTGAACATTAGTCTTGAACTGCGAGTCCCATGGATCCGGAATCGCAGGTCCCCATTCACCAGCACCAATCGTTTTGTACTTTCCACAATCAGAAGCGCCGTTACAATTATTCGTCCAGCCCGCTACCGCAAAAGGCAGGGTTGCTTCAGTATAAAAATCCGTTTCAGCCCAGTTACCGAGTGAGTTAAAGCCCCAGTCTTTCAGACGTTTTTGCGTGATATCACGCCATTGTCGCTCGCCACCGTGACGCTCGGTAATGTTATTGCCAAAAAAGCTCACCGCTTGCCCGATGTCAACAGGCCCTGCGCTAGGCTTGTACCTATCGTTTATGTAGTCTTGATTCGTCGGTATCTCGGTAAACATGCTCTTACGCAACTCGGAATCCTCGCCCCCATTTGCAGCGACACCGGTTAACGTGTATGTCCCATTAAGACGCACGTTCGCAATCCCACTAGAGAAGAAGGCGTAACCATCTGGATCAACAAAATACCATTTCCCGGAATCATCCTGACAGGCGTTGAACGAATCCGCGTATGCCAACCGACAGTTTTGATCAGGCTTTAAGCTTGGGTGACTGCCATAACCATTGGCGTTTCTGCTTGGTCCAGTAAGATGCCCCAACACCCCTTTGGCGGCCTCAGCAACACCTAGCTCAGCTAAATCTGTCTGTGGGTCAATCTTATAATCGTGTGTAACCTGATTATTTTGTCCCCTGCGATCGACAAGGTCTGCATAAGCCGAATCATGGTTGAAGTCTTTAATAATTCGCGCGTTATCGTAAATAATTCTGACGTCTTCGTCATAACTCAAACCATTTGCAAAGCGCAATCGATAGACATTATCTAAGTCTAACTTCCAATCGATCCCCTCCCAATCATTTTCCAAGCTATACAAAGCGGGAAGGTTTGCCATCCCATAAGCTTTCACCCGCTCATTACGCCAAAGATTAGCCGGTAAATCGTTCAAGCTGACGTAGACTGTGTGGGTCGAGTTTGCTGGGATGTCTCGGCGACGTTTTTGATAACCCGAATCATTCACATAGTCAGAAAACTGGAAAATCTGGCGAAAGTCGAAGTCATTTGGGTTGGTAATATCAATGGCAAAGGCGATATTTTCACCCCGCTCCCCAAGGGTTGTCCAATCCCATGCTTTGCCTAACTCCCCAGGAGCCAAAGACCAAGAGCTCCACTTCCCCGATTCGTACACCACCTCAAGAGCATGACTGCCAACGCTAACGCCCTCGTTAACCAACTGCGCCTGTTTGACATTATTCTTGTCAAAATAATCAGGCAAACTCGCAAAGTCAGTTATCTGCGCCAGTGTCTTAACTGGTGCAGTAGCCACTCTACCGTCCTCCGAGCTACCACTTGATCTGTTTAAGTCACTTTGCTGAAAATTGGCAAACACGATCGGTGACATAACAATTAAAGACACCGTCATTGCTGAAGCTGTAAAAACTCGCATAAACTAATCCCTTGAGTGCGAAAGGTTAACTCTTTGTATCGAGTACGATTTGGCTGAATTGACACAAGCATAACTAATGGATAACCAATTTTCAGTGATCTTGAAACATGTACACTCTCACTAGCTAAGCAAATTGAACGCCTATTATTAACCAATACCAACAATAAACTCATATTTATCAGTATTTTAAATTGAAAAATCTCATTAACTGACATGCAAAAAGACATCTATTTGATTTGGGAGTTTATTCCCATTTTGCTATTGGTTTAACAATATTTGCATTTTGGTCTGGATTTTATTTGCATAATGGTCAACATTGCTTTGAGCAGCATTACCGCAATCCTCGCAGACGACACCTATTGTTTATTCAAGGTTCCGCGCTGCTTCCTCAACTGCCACATAAGAAGCACCGGCTCGTTTGATGTGGTAACAAACACATGAATTATCAAATGTAACTTAAGCTTTTGGAGATTGATTAAATGAAACAAGTCATTGTTATTACCGGTTCCACTGGTGGTGTAGGTCAACTTATCGCTCGTGGTTTAGGCTCAAAACACAGACATATCATTTGTGTTGGGCGTAATGAGTCGCTACTGATTAACCAGGTCAATGAACTTGCATCTACCTCCTCACCAGAGGCTGAGTTTTCTTATCGAGTCACCGATATGATGGATGCGGCTCATGTTGAAGACGTTGCTCGCAGTATTTTCAACGAGTTTGGCCAGATTGATATGTGGATCAATAACGTCGGCGTAAACAATACCAAGGCCATGGGACCGACATGGGAGGTTGAGCACAGTGAGTGGCTGAAAGAAGTTGAGCTAAACCTCTTTACCGCGTTTGCCGGCACTGCAGCCGCGATTACAGTAATGAAAGATCAACCCAAAGGGTACGTGGTGAACTTAGGTGGTGGCGGTGCGGACACACCTAAACCGTTTGGCTCGGCTTACGGCGCTTCCAAGGCGGCGGTGGTCAAGTTTAGTGAGACGGTAAACCAAGAGCTAGTCGAGCAAGGCTCTAATATCCGTGCTTTCTGTTTTAACCCAGGTTTTATTCGCAACACCCGCACTGAGGCCTTAGTCAAGTCTGATATCGCGCAAAAATACATGCCGATCCTTGCAGAAGTGATGAACAGTGACAGGATGTCGAGCATCGATGATTCCTTGTTTGTCTTGGAGTCCATCTGCTCAGGCGACATCGATGAACTCGCCGGTGGATACTTATTTGCTGACACGTTCAAGCACAATCTAGATAGTGGGCTGGATAAACAATCCTACTATCTGCGTTGCAACAACTCAGCTCAGTGAAGACGTGCGGGGACCGGCTTTGCCCTTCGAGGTACGGGGAGTTTTCAAGCGCTTCTCTAGCAATGAAGAGCCCGACCTCACCGTGTTAGTAAGGTCGGGTTTGGTTGCAGAACCAGCCGTCTAGCTTAGGTCGAACCTATCGGCGTTCATTACTTTTGTCCAGGCGGCAACGAAGTCATGGACGAACTTCTCTTTGTTGTCATCCTGTGCGTAGAGTTCTGCATACGCGCGCAAAATCGAGTTAGAGCCGAAGACTAGGTCGGCCCGAGTCGCTGTCCAAGCGGTAGTGCCCGTCTGACGACTGCGGATCTCGTAGAGGTTCTTACCTGTTGGCTCCCAGGTGTAGTTCATGTCGGTTAGGTTAACGAAAAAGTCGTTAGTCAGCTGCCCTACTCGGCTGGTCAACACGCCGTGCAGTTCACCGCCATAATTGGCACCCAAGACTCGCATACCGCCTACCAGCACCGTCATTTCACTGGCCGTCAGCCCCATAAGCTGTGCGCGATCAAGCAGCATCTCTTCGGGCGTCACAGCATAATCCTGCTTCAACCAGTTGCGGAAGCCATCATGCACCGGCTCAAGCACCTCAAACGAGTCTTGGTCGGTCATGTCTTGACTGGCATCTCCTCGTCCCGGTGCAAATGGCACGTCGATATCTACGCCTGCGGCTTGCGCCGCCTGCTCAACGCCGACGTTACCCGCCAAGACAATCACATCCGCAAGACTGGCACCGCTGTCATCAGCAATAGCGCCCAGAACAGTAAGCACTCTTGAAAGACGCTCTGGCTCATTACCTACCCAATCTTTTTGCGGCGCGAGGCGAATCCGCGCCCCATTAGCCCCGCCACGATTATCTGAACCTCGGAAGGTTCGCGCACTATCCCAAGCGGTCGCGACCATATCACCAATCGATAGTCCACTTGAAGCGATCTTCGCCTTGACCGAAGCAACATCAAAAGTCGTACTGCCTTGCGGAACTGGGTCTTGCCAAATCAAGTCTTCCGCAGGCACTTCCGGGCCAATGTACCGTCCTTTTGGCCCCATGTCGCGGTGTGTCAGCTTGAACCATGCACGAGCGAACACCTCTGAGAAATAGGCTGGATCATTATAAAAACGCTCAGAGATCTTACGATACTCTGGGTCCATCTTCATTGCCATATCGGCATCGGTCATGATCGGGTTTTGACGCACAGAAGGGTTCTCAGCGTCGACTGGTTTGTCCTCTTCTTTGATGCCGACAGGCTCCCATTGCCATGCTCCAGCAGGGCTCTTCGTCAGCTCCCAGTCGTAGTTAAGCAACAAGCTAAAGTAGCCATTATCCCACTGGGTCGGATTGGTGGTCCATGCCCCTTCAAGCCCACTGGTAACAGAATCTGCACCAATGCCACGACTGGTCTTATTGAGCCAACCTAGCGCTTGGTCGTGAATATCCCCGCCCTCTGGCTCGGGACCAAGCAACGTCGCATCGCCATTACCGTGCGCCTTACCGACCGTATGACCACCGGCGGTCAGCGCGACGGTTTCTTCATCATTCATGGCCATGCGACCAAAGGTCACGCGCACGTCATGCGCGGTTTTAAGTGGGTCTGGATTCCCGTCGACCCCTTGTGGGTTAACATAAATAAGCCCCATGGTCACCGCAGCGAGTGGGTTTTCCAAATCTCGCTCACCTGAGTAGCGGCTGTTGGGATTATCTGTTGGCGCAAGCCACTCTTGCTCTGAGCCCCAATAAATGTCTTTTTCTGGATGCCAAATATCTTCGCGCCCAAAACCAAAGCCAAATGTCTTAAGTCCCATTGACTCATAAGCAATCGTGCCTGCGTAGGCGATGAGGTCGGCCCAGCTTAAGCTGTTGCCGTATTTCTTTTTAATTGGCCACAAGATGCGGCGTGCTTTATCTAGGTTGGTGTTATCAGGCCAAGAATTTAGCGGAGCGAAACGCAAGTTACCGGTTCCGGCACCACCGCGCCCATCCGCGATACGGTATGTACCCGCCGCATGCCAAGTCATCCGGATCATCAGCCCGCCGTAGTGGCCCCAGTCGGCTGGCCACCACTCTTGACTGTCGGTCATTAAAGCGATCAAGTCTTGTTTCAGCGCAGCAAAATCGAGTTTTTTGACGGCTTCTTGGTAGTTGAAGCCATTCATAGGGTTGGTTTTATCGTCGTGTTGGTGGAGGATGTCGAGGTTCAGCGTCTTTGGCCACCAGTCCATTTCTGTCCGGTTGTTGGTCGTCATCGAACCGTGCATAAATGGGCAGCCGCCCGACGACTGAGTTTTATCATTTGGCATAATAACTCTCCTTATTTCGTCCTTTCCAAGTGCTACTTGGTAAAGCTAGCGGCCGGCACCCACCAACGGCGATACAACTCTGTAGACGTGGCCAACTAACCTGTCGTTTTACTACTTATCTTTATTGCTTACGTGCTTCTTTCGAAATCGTGCTACTTCTGAATCGTTCTCAACATCCATGCGGTTTTCTCATGGATGCGCATGCGATCGGAAACTAAAGCCACGCTCGATTCATCGTTCGCCTGCTGTGCAAGTTTCAGTACCTCACGCGCTGTTCTTACCACTCGCTCGTGCCCTTTGGTAAGAATATCGACCATCTCGGCGGCGCTAAGTACGCCCTCCACTTCCTCTATAGAACTCAGGCGTGAGAATTCCTGAAAGGTACCAGGCGCAGGCACATCTAGGGTGCGAATGCGCTCGGCGATGTCATCAACGGCGGTGGCAAGTTCCGTGTAGTGTTCTTCGAACATCAAATGGAGTTCACGAAAAAGGGGGCCTTCCACATTCCAGTGAAAGTTGTGGGTCTGGAGGTATAGGGTGTAGGAGTCTGCCAATAGTCGTTTTAAGCCGTCTGCAGTGTTCAGTCTATCTTCATCATCAATGCCAATATCGATCTTGCTCATACTGATTGCCTCTCGTCTAGCGCGAAAATGCGATGCATAAGTTGTTTAAAAGTTAGGACAAGTATTGTTGAGATTCAGATGTTTGTAAAAGTGATAACTTTGAAGATAGTGTTCGTTTTTTTAGATTGATCCAAGCGATACATTAGATTTTGACTAATAGATAAGCCAATGCACTGAACTTATTTAAAAATCTTCATGACTAACAAGACTAAATCTAGCGGCAAATCTATTTTTGGTATCCAGCCTCACTACTCGAAGCGCAGCGTCCTCGCTCCCCGCCCCTCTATTTAAGAGATTTTTGCGCCAACTCCGCGAGTATCTCCAGACTTGCCACGTTGACATAATTAGGCCGAAATATCAGCGCAATGCGTCGGTGTGGGCTTGGCTCATCGAGATGAACGACAGACAAATTAGGATACCGATCGACTAACTGCCCTATCGCCATCCTCGGGATCAAGGTCGATCCCATGCCGCTAATCACCATCTGGATCAGCGTATTTAAGCTGGTTGCTCGATAGCCTTGGTTAGTCTCTTGCTCGGGCAAACGACATACATCAAGGATCTGGTCTTTCAAGCAGTGACCGTCTTGGAGCAGCATCAGGTTGCTTGTGGTTAGGTCTTCAGTGGTGACGCCAGTTTGGTTGGTGTGCTCTTGCCCTGTCTGAGCAACCCAATAAAAGTCTTCTTGCCAAAACTCGATGCTCAGCAAGCCCTGACAAGGGAATGGCAAGGCCAGCACAGCTGTATCAATCTCGCCCCGCTGCACCATATCAACCAAGACATGGGACTGCTCTTCAAAGATATTTAGCGTCGCCTCTGGATAGTGGCTTTTCACCTCAGACATTAATTTGGGCAATAGGTAAGGCGCAATCGTTGGGATCATGCCAATACTCAACGGAAAACTGAACGGCTGGCCATGACTCTCTGCCAAGTGGACCAGTTCATCGATCTGATCGAGAATGTTTCTCGCTTTCTCCACCACCTCCTCTCCGTGCTGAGTAAGGAGCACTTTTTTATTGTCTCGCTCAAATATCTTGATGCCTAGCTGGCGCTCGAGTTCGTTAAGTCCCGTGCTCAAGCTCGACTGACTGACATGACATAGCTCGGCTGCTTTTCTAAAGTGCATCGTTTTGGCCACGGCAAGCGCATAAGTTAACTGTTTTACCGATATCATAATCCCTCGCTAGTTTTGTCCTTGGTGTCCACCTCGCCGCAACCTAATTTTCTACCAACCTAATTCACTACCAACCCAGTGAGCGAATTTCATTCTCTATCTTGGCTGCGAGTTGTTGAATTTTAAAATCCAGGTACTGAGAGTCACATTTCATGCTGAGCATATCTTCAACAAAATATTCCGTTCGGACTAACCTCATTGCCTGCTGGTTTTTACACACAAAATCGACACAAGGCAGCCCTTGGGAGTTTAAATACTCAATCACATAGGTAGCCGGTGTTTGCTGATTAAGATGAGTATTTAACTCTTCGATAAGCTCGAAGTAATGGGCATTGATCCACTCTGAGTAGTGGCTAATAAAGTAGGCTTTGAGTGACTCGTAGCTGAACTGCCCCTCTTGGTGCAGCGCGCTCTCGCTAGCTAATTTTGCACCATCATGTGGCAATAGTTGGTGACGGGATAAGAACTGGAACGGGTACCTAGCGTGAAGCCAAGCCGCGACTTCAACTAAGGCTTTGTACATAATGTAGTGCAGAGCACTGTACAGGTTGCCATAGACAAAGCGCTGATGGTAAAAGAGCCGAATCCATTCACCCCTGAGCTGATTAAGGTAACCATCCGGAGCCGTTATATTGAGGCCGTGCTCGCTGTCCTGACCGCCTATCGCAACATCACTTTGGCCTAATTTGTTGATTTCATGAAGCTGTCTATTCCAGTAGGCGATATCGAAGGTGAGTAAGTTAGGCCACTCGAGTATCGAGGTCTGAGGCCGCCTGGGCTCGTTTAGGGTGATCCGATCTCGACCTTCACCCAACTCAAGTTGGCTTGCCGCATGCGCCTGATAGATTAATTGCGGCTCTTGCTGATACTGGGGAGAGCATGTATCTGTTGTATCACCCAGCACTCCAGGCTCACGCCCTTTGTTCCATGACGTTCGATTTAGCATACCGCCTCCCCAAATCAGTGCACGATTGGTACTAAGTATATACTCAATTTCCAATAAGCGTGACCAACGTCACACTACTAATAATTCAAATCAAGCTGTGATTTCTTTGCTGAAGTACGACTGGAAAGGCACTTTGAGATTGTTAGATATAGGGATTTGAAGTGAAGGAGTTATTTGGTCACCGTTTCACTTTTCGGACTGACTCAGTCTACTGCTCACCAAACTCGCAACCATAATAGCTAAATAGAAGCTACCTAAAATGGATTCAACAAAGACAAAAAACCGTGGAATTGGCAGCCGCGGAGAAATATCACCATAACCAACAGTGGTTAAGGTGATAAAACTAAAATAGACCACCTCAAATAGGTTATCTAACCATGGCTTTTGTTCGAGTCCATTAAAAGCCTCAGGAAATAGCTCAAGCTGAATGAGATAGATGATCGCCCAGGAAAGGCCAAACAAGAGATAGACGCAAACCGAGCCGACAATTTGGTTTTTACTCACATAGTCGGTGATCATCACCTGCTTTAACGCGGTGTAGGTGTGCGAGAGCAAAAAGAACAATAGGGCTGATAAAGTCACCAGTGACATATCGAAGTCGTCGAAAAAAGAGACCACCCCAGAGATAGCCGCCAAGCTGAGCAAAAACCCGTACCAACTGCGATAAAAGGTTTGTTTGCGCTTAACCCCGACGACAGAGAAGGCCAAGCAAAGAATAATTAACGCCAGGATTGATTTTTGCCCGCCAACATTAAACTGCTGCAACGCCGCACTGGAAAACAGTATCGCGATCAAAGCGAAGAACAAGAAATAGAAATTGTCATCGCTAGAGACTCGTCTCATCTATCAGCCCCCTGTATTTACCTCGGTATCAAGCCAAGCCACCAGCAATTTATAACTCAGACTGAGGATAACGGCGCCAACGAACAGACCCACAATGCCTGACAGCGCCATTCCGCCAAGAGCTCCGAGTAAAATAACCAGCATGGGAATATCTGACCCTCGGCTCAGCAGCATGGGTTTTAATACCGCATCACTGCCACTGACAAGCAATGACCAGATCAAAAACAGCACCGCAGTTGTGGTGGTATCGACACTAAATAGATAGACGATGGGGATCAGTAGCGCCAGAATCGGCGGCAATTGAACGATCGCCACCAGCAACACCGCAAGAACCCAAAGTCCCGTGGCGGGCACGCCTGCCACAACCAACCCAATTCCTGCAGCCATCGCTTGGATAAACGCCACACCAATAACACCTTGAACCACACTGCGAACCGTGACTTTAGACAACTGGGTAAGTTCTTCGCCTCTCTCGTCGGTGAGTCGGTTAGCCACCAAGATAAACGCGCGCTGGCATTTCTCTGCGTTAGACATAAACACTCCCGCGATGATGGTTGAGATAATGAACTGAACTATTCCTCCCCCCAAAGAACCTAGCACTGAGGCTAGCTTGGTTAGAATTGCCGTAATTTGCTCCCCATATGTACTTAGTGCTACCTCAAGATTGGAAGCGGCGAGAGAAAAAGCGGCATAAGCCTTATCGCCAACTACAGGCCAGTCTTTTATTGATGCGTCAGGCTTTGGGATCACCAACTCACCACTTTGATACTGAGCCACAACCTCAGAGGTGCTGGCATACAGCCCTGTGGTGACAAAAATTAACGGAATGATCAAAAGTAAAACACCAATAAAAGATAGCAGGCCGCTCGCCTTAGACTTGGATAATGAGAATCGACCATGCAGCCACATAACCACAGGATATAGCGCGGTAGCGATTATCCCAGCCCACACCATCAACAGGATAAAAGGTCGCAAGATCGAAAAGCACCAAAAGGCTAAGATCGATATTGCTGCAATTTTAATAAACGCATCGATCGCATTGGTAGAAAAAGGGGTGTGGCTACTCATATCAGCTCCCGTTCGCTTTGTGTCAGTTTTCCTACAGCATCATTAGACGGTTTCGGTCTTTCACTTATTGGGCGTCTTTGCCACCGAACGCCGCCTCCGCTTAGATTTAACCGACTCATTTTCCCTCTTAAGCGATCACAAACACGACACAGTCTATTTTTAGATTCTGTTATTTATAGAAGTGAATGTGTTAGATTGAAAATATTCACTTTGTCTGCGAACTCGATTCAACGGCCAGCACAAAGCTCCCCTTGGAAAAGATAATCTTTGCCAATAGTGAAGGAATGATGCCCGCAGCCTGTTTAACGCTGGGTCTCAGCCTAGAAAAAATAGTTACTCAATCTGATACTAAGTTATTGATTAACCACGTGAGATTAGTATGTTTAGTTTTACTCGCTTTCAGCAGTGCACCTGCAAAGCAGCGGCCCTGGTGGCTGCAACATTGCTCGTGCTATCACCCCCTTCACTAGCTAACCTTTCAGCGCGAGATACCGCTGAACGAATTAAAACCACTTACGAGAGTAAACTCAGCAGCCTATCATTATTTAAACAAGGTCATTACAGCCTCAGACTCTATCGCTTAACGCAGGATGCAAAATACATCGATGGCATTCAGAGTGACCTTGAACGTATCGCAAATAAACTGAATTTTTTTGCCACCAGTGTTTATACCGCTGAGGAAATTCAACTCTATTCAACCAAGCGACTATTGGAGTATGTGGGAAGTTATGATGAGAGAAGTCAGCGTCGTTATCACGCGACGCAACGACACCCAGAATACCTTTATTTAGGCGTCGACCTTCTTGGCGCGCTTGCCAGAGCCGACGAGTATGGCCTCAAACACCAGGATGACCAAAGATTTAGGTATGTTCTCCAACAATACGATTTTTCCGTATATGTTACCAGTCGAGAGATGATCAAGGCATGGGCAGCGCAACTGGCTAACCAAGTCTATTGGCTAAAGCAACTCGGTGAGGCTGACTATACCGACCTATTCAAGCAGCAGTTTCGTGACACCTACCCAGACAGCCAAGACGAAAGTTTGAGCAACCAACAGTTCATGAACAAAGTCTACGGTATGACGCATATCATATTGGCTGACTCTCGCTACTATCAAAGTCAGGTCCGTGAGCAGGAGCATCAGTGGATCTACACTTATTTTCGGCGCAACCAAAATAAAATACTGGCACAAACCAAAGAAGATGTGATTGCTGAGGTCGGCATTTGCTTCTTATTGGCTGGCCTTTATGACGATCCTTTCGTTGCCGCGGCAAAAGAGGCCATTCGCACTTCGGTCAACCTAGAACATGGCATGATACCATCAACTTCGGGTAGCTTTGATTTTGCCTCCGGCGAGCATCGAAATGTACTGGCGGTCATGCTGCTCGATTGGAAAACGCCCCGAGTGGGGCCGAGAATTGAAAATGAGCCTGAGGTGTTTTATCACCTACCTGAGGGTTTAGTGCCAAAAAAATAATCACACCAATACCCTCTGGCTGCTGATAGCGCAAGCTCGTTGCTATTCCTTTGTCAATTTATGCGGCTTCAACAAACAGTGCACGATCCAGGGCTTGAATCAGCTGCGGAATATCATCTTGTTTGAGCGATTCCGGTAATGTAACCCACTGCTCTAACGCGCCACAAATAAAACTGTTATAAACAAGACAAGCCGCTGAAGACGTCAATCCTGGGTTCAGGATCCCTTGCTGTTTCAAAGACGTCATGACTTTGTCGAGTTTTTTGTTTTCTTCACAGCGCTGAGCGCGATTTTTTAGCAGCAACTCTTGGTCTGAGAGCCACTGCATGGTCACCTTGATCACTTGCTGAACTTTCTTATCATGCAGCACACTTTCGACAAAATACTGCGCAATTTTCAGTAACAGCTCACGCAAAGCCTGTCCTTGTGCCGTTTCAATGCTGTCAAACAAGCTCGTTGCCGGTGCAAATACTTGTTCAAACATCGCCTGCAGCAAGGCATCTCGATCTTCGAAATGCCAATAGATAGCGCCGCGAGTGACGCCAGCGTGGCTGGCAACCTTACTCATGGTGGTTTTCGCTAAGCCCTCTTCTGTCAGGACAGCTAAGGTTGAGTCCATGATCGCAAGGCGCGTTCGCTCTGCTTCTTCTTTAGTCTTTCGAGCCATAGGTTCCTTATGTGGTGCCCCTAAGCGGGCACCTGCTGGTCTGAATCTGAATTTTGCACACCCATTTCTTTGGGTTTGTCGCGCGTCAGCAACACATAAAGTGCAGGGATAATGATCATTGCAATCACGGTCGATGCAATCAAACCGTAAATAATCGCCATACATAACGGATACCATTGTGGATCGCTGTATGCAAGCGGCAACAAGCTTAACACGGTTGTCAGACTCGTGCTTAGAATTGGGCGTAATCTGTCGCCAGCACCCATGGCAGCGGCTTGAACTATGCTCTCTCCCTTGTTGCGATGCTGGTTCATGGTATCCACCAGCACAATGCCGTTATTCACGGCAATACCGGCAAGAGACACAATACCAATCAGACCAGAGAACGACATCGCGGTACCACTTAAAAAGTAACCTAAGAAGGTACCGATTAGGGCCAGCGGGACAATCAAAATAATAATCGCTGGCTGAACAAACGAGCCAAACATCAGGGTAAGCAGAACATAAATCGAGAACATCGCCAATACAAACGCGGTGCCCATCTGACCATAGCTGTCTCCCGACTGACTTACCTCGCCACCAAACTCATAGCGATAGCCATTTGGCCACTGCGCTGACATCTTCTCCAACTCCGGTTGGATTGCCATGACGACCTCCGCTGCCGTCGCCCCTTCGGCGCGCGCAGTGACGGTGACCGTACGGCGTCCATCACGGTGCACAAACACGCGTGGCACTTCAGCAATGCGATAGTCGACAAGCTCCCCGAGCGATACTGCATAACCTTGTGGGGTAATGATTTGCAATAGATTCATCTCGGCAAGATGACGCGGCCCACCCAGTTCGCCATGACGACTCGGCCAATCAATCCCTAAGCGGATTTTCGGGTCATCTTCGATGCCCTCAACCTTAAAATAGCCAATCTCATCTTGCTCCATTGCCACGCGGATCTGCTGGGCAAGGTCGGCCTCACTGACGCCATGAAAACTCAGCATCTCGTGCTTAAGTGAAAAGCGGATTTCATGCAGCGCAGGGCCTAGGTTATCCGCCACATCGGTTGCACCGGAAACGCTCGCGAGCTCGCGTTTTACCTCGGCGGCAATATCGATAAGCTCAGCGTAGTCATCGCCAATTAAGCTAATCTGAATCGGTGCGGCAGTATCGGGATTACCACCGATATGCACCAGTTTCACCGACAAACCCGGCTCATCGGCGAGTGCTTCGTCTAACCCCTGGCGAATATCCGGCAGATAATCAAACGATAATCGATCGCGTTGATCTTTCGGATACAGCGTCAAACTGAATCCGACCTGGTTCCAAGACTCATTAGGCAGCAAGGCATCATTGAGGTTAGCTGTGGTCATCGGGCTTTTTGCCCCGACGTAAGCAATCATTTTTTCCAGCCAAGGCTGCTCACGCAAAAACTCACCCGCCTTATCGGCGACACGCTGAGATTGCGCTAATGTTGCATCGGGGGCTAGCTCAATCGATACCCCAATCTTGCGATCATCGGCCTCAGGGTACATCTCTGATGGCAGTAAGCCTGCGATCATCACCGAGGCAACAAACAAGCCGAATGCCCCTGTTACCCATGCGGCGGCGTAGCGGCGACGCTTGACAACGTAACGCCCTAGCCAGTCGCTCAAACCCGCTTTATATCGCGACGAGAGCGTATCAATCAGCAGTGGCTTTTGCTTCTCATTTACGCGCCCGAGAATAAAGCTCGAGAGCGGAATACAGATAAGAAACGCAACAAACAAGCTCAGTAACAGGGTAACCGTGATCGTCAGCGGCAGGATACGAATAAATTTGCCATCAATACCACCAATCATCATCATTGGCAGCATCGCCAGAATGGTGGTTAATTGGCCTGCTCCTGCTGGCAAAATAAAGGTTTTTACGGTATTCAACGCCGCCTGTGAAAAAGGCTTCTTGTGTACATACAGGTTCTCATGCATGCCTTCCATCACCAAGATGAACACATCGACCATTAAACCCAGTGCCAGCACCATACCCACCATGACCATCGAGTTAAAGGTGTAGCCAATCGCTCCCATAATAGCGAGCACGCCAAGCATAGTGACAGGAAGGGCAAGACCTGCAACGATGGCTTCTCGCCAGCTTAGCAACAGCATCAACACCAAGAACACGATCATCACCGCCTGTTTCATCGATGACGAGATATCATTGAACGCCAGCTCAATCAACTCTCCATCGTCACTAACATGGGTCAATGTCAGGCCTTGTGGCCAATCGTAAGCCATTATCTCATCGGCAAGCAACAAGGTGGAATCTATCACAGCAAAGGTGTCAGCGCCCGGGCGCTTGAGCACATCTAAGGTGACACTGCGCTCAAACTCTGCGCCATTAATACTAAAATACGTACGACTGCGTTCGCGGTCGAGCTGCATGCTGACCTCAGCAATCTCACCAAGGCGCACCGTGCGGTTATTATCAATACGCAGGATTGGCAGCAGTTCAACTTGAGAAATAGTGTCAAAGCGACCTGCCATGTAGAGATTGAAGGTGTTTTCATTGCCCTCGAATTCGCCCCAGGTCATGTCCATATTAGCTGACTGAATTCGCTCTCTGACCAAGAGTGGTGAAATTCCAAGATCACGTAATTGGGCTGGGTTAAGACGAACGTGCAGGCTCTTCTCACGCATACCACTGATGTTGACCTTTTTGACCAATGGCAGGTTTTCGATCTCAGACTCTAAACGCTTAGCCGTATCCGAAAGCAACATGTCATCGACATCACCGCTTAACGCAAAGCTAATTACCGGCATGTTTGACACCGACATCTCTTCGATATCGGGCTTTTCTATACCCTGCCCGGCAGGAAACTGCGCTGCGGCGCTATCAACCGCCGCGCGCAGCAGCGGCATGGCCTCATTGACGGGCATATCCGCATCAAACTCGACGGCAATAATTGAGTAAGAGTTATACGAGCCGCTGGAAAAGGTTTTCAGCCCGTTGAGGCTGGCGATTTCATCTTCTAAGTGCTTGGTGATCTCTTTTTCAATCTGCTCTGGTGCCGCTCCTGGCCAGAAGGTCATGACAATTGCCGCTGGGATTTCCAAATCCGGGTAGCTCTCGCGTACCATGTTGTTGTAGCTCAGCACACCAGCGAGAAGTAGCATACCTAATAGCAAACGGCCGATCAGGGTTTCAACAAACAGCTTACGGCTGATCATGATTGTGCTCCTACCTTAACCACCGAGGCACCATCAATCAGTAAGTGTTGGCCACGTACCACAACCTCATCACCGCTGTTGAGTCCCTGCGTCACTTGAATCGCATTCGTGCCTTGCAAACCAAGTTGAATCAAGCGTCGCTCCACTTGCTGCGTGTTTGAATCAAACACGAACACAAACGGCTGCCCATCTCGAAATGACAGTGCATGAAGCGGCATAGTCAAGGCCTCAGGCTCTGTTTGCGCAGCGATCCATGCACGCACGAACTGGCCTTCTTTAAGCAAGCCATTAGCCTGTTCAACTCTTACCTTAACGGTTTGGGTGCGGCGCTGCAGGTTGATTGACGGACTCACCGACCAGATCTCGCCAATAGCCACACGGTCAGCGAACTGATTGTTCTGCTCTGCCTGATACAACTGATGATCATCGCTTGCCAAGATCACCTGTTGGCCTTCGCTGAGCTGTTTCGCATCCACCATGCTGATCTCAAGCTGGACCTCCATCTGTGAGTCATCCACGATCACGATCGCCGAGCTTGCCTCACGCTCACGATCGCTTGCGCCACTCATTGGTGGGTAATAATGATTATCCTCACGAATATTCATCGTGGTCACAACCCCATCAAACGGCGCAAACAAACTGGTTTTTTCAAGGCTTAATGTGGCGCGATTGAGCTCTGCTACTAAGCTGGTGATCTCCGAAGACACCGATGCAAGTCCACTTTCCGCCGCTTTGACCGCAGCGTCGGCATTCAAGCGTGAAGTTCTGATTTTATCAAACTCATCTTGAGAAATAACGCCGCGGGCGAACACCTCTTGCATGCGCTGAAAATTCTGCTCGGCGAGCTTTTGATCATTAAGCACCTGCTGCACACGCGCCTGCGCTTCACTACGCTGAGCCTGGATACTTTTTAGCCGAGCTTCTAGGCTTTGCACGCCCGCTAGGCTGTCTCGATTATCAATCTGCGCCAAAAGCTGACCATTACGCGTACCCTCTGTAGGACCAAACACTCGTGTGCCTTCACGCACTTGTGTACCATCATCGGTGAGTGAAATGCTCTCAACCTTACCTGACATTTCAAAATCGAGAAATGCCTTACGCTGAGCTTGGACTGTACCTTCGGAGAACACCCATGCAGTCAAGGGTTGAGGCTCAACTAACTGAGTTTGAATACGCACCGAGCGCTCTGGAGACGCCACCTCGGTGCCCTGCGCAGAGAGGGTCATAAACCGATACCCCACCAAACCAACCAACAACAGTGGCGCTGCAACCACTAATAAACGGCGTGAAGACCTTTTCATCATCTGATCCTGGTAACTTAAATTCTGTGCGGATTATACAAACATACATGTATGTTTGTATATTATTATTTTTGGTGATCGCTCAGTATGGACTGACACCTCATTCACGATATTTTTGTTAAACCAAGTAAGCACCCATACAGAGCGTGATCACACTCACAGCAATTTCGCTTCAATAGAAACAAACCGAGTAACTGCAACTAGTCTTGATGTGGTTATTTTTTGTCCTACTCTGCTTTACGCGATTAGCTGAGCTTGTAATCGTTACTATCAACTCAGACAACGGCAGGTCAACATGAAACATTTTGTACTAATCCTCTTACTCGCATCACCTTTCGCTAGCGTCGCATCATCTGGTACCGGCGGTGTACCAACGGTGCCTTGTTACGTTGATGGTGAGTATAAAGGCAGTGTTGAGATCACTAAGTGCACTAGCCATAGAGGCAAAACCTCACAGTCGTAGCTCGCATCCTCACTGAATGTTGTTGACTAAGGGGCCCACCATCGTCATTGAGTGGCGGTATTATTCGGTAGGGCTTTAGGGTAGATCAGTGTATTGGTGAGATAGAACGTCACATACCGCTTCGCTCGACTGCGAAAGGTTGTGACGTTTTTTTGTAATAAGTAGCGTTGTTGGTTTCGGTAACTTGTGACCTGTTTAAGCACTGCGTAACTGCGGCTGGGAGTGACACCCAGCATCCGAACCAATCCAGTCCAACGTCGTGCGCCAAAATAGCGCATCAAGGCTGTCATCACAGATCGAATTGTCTACGTAAGTCTGCTGATAGACGGGTGAGTCTGTCATCATGCCAAGCGTGCGGTAGTTTCTAAAATGACCAAGTAGCTTTAAAGTTCGCTCTACTTGAGCGCCGCCAGTAACAGGACATCGATTAAGGAAAAAACCCAGTTGTGTTCGGCGATTTAAGCGTGCCATCTCGCGGATAATTTTCTCGATGAAAGGTAGGCTTGCATGCAGGTCCATCGGGGTTGGTTGGATAGGAATAATCACCCTATCAGCAAAGGCTAAATAGCGATTAAGATGGTGGTGAGGGAAGTTGGCTGGAGAATCGATAATAGCCATCCGCTCCTTTTCGCTGAACTTGAGCGACGTGACAATGCTCGAGTAGCTTTTGTAAGCCAAATCAAACTTAACGCCTCGCACGTGTGGGTTGCTATTGCTCCAACTAAAGCTTGATTGCTGTGGGTCTGAATCAATCAGTGTGATAGGGCTGCCAAGCGAAGACAGCTTGGTGGCTAAATTGATGGTGAAGGTTGATTTTCCCACCCCACCCTTGGGGTTAATTATCAGCACTTTTTTTATCGTATTAGACGCAAGAGTAATGCCCTTTAACTTCATCACCACTCATTAACCCTTTAAAATCAGAAAACGTTAAAGGGAATGTTATCAGGTATCGCCAGTCCTGATCATTACAACCTGTCATCGCAATGTTAATCTGAGAGTTGTGTTCCGGTTAGGGTAACTTTGACATTTCTCACCCCGTTGTGACTTATCTTTTGCCTTTTGTTGGTCGTTTTAATTTGCTCCCCAAATCGCGTTACTCTGGTTCAATGACCTTGGCTTGCAATTTTGCCAGCTTAAGCCTGCCACCTTCGACAATGATCCTTAGTTGTTGCTCAACTGTCAGTGTGTAGTCTTGGCCGGTCTTATCTCGCGCTTGCCAATAGACCTGATAAGCGACACGCCAACCTGTGTTGTGGTTGCCTTCAATCTCTAAGTCGCTTAACTGATGGGCATTCCAGACAATATTATCGGTCACACCTTTGTACCAATTGAGAAAATCTTGATAGGAGTTAATGGGGTACTCTGGGTAATGCATGTCCACTGGCTCAGCAATTCTTGCTAAAAAGAACCCGGACTCTCTCTGATGATCAAATCCAGCGAACCATTGATAAACAAAGCTTGCGACATCGTTTGCACTGTATTGAGAGCGGGCGCTTGAGTCGTAGGTTTGACTAAGGATGTTCATATCTATTTGCAGGCGCTCGATTTCACCCGCTTGATTAAACGAAAAATACTCTCGCCAACGATGCTGGCTCGGAGTGATGGCGAGGCTAGCGCCGTTTTGGGTTTTGTCGAGTGTGCCATAAACGGCCACCTCGTACACGTTCTCCTCTACCTCGCCGTTGATTTGATAACGAAAGTCATCGCGAGTTCGGTAGCGTTCAAACCAATCAGAAACGGATTGGATATGCCCCTCTTTACCAAGATACTCGCTGCGCGTCACATCATGGACGACAGTAATACTGTTTTCGGCGAACAACTGCTCTCGCTGGTGAACAAAGGCATCAAACCCTTCTAGCCCAATCAAACTGTATTGGGCATAAAAGCTATCAATCGTGTGAGTCTTATCTTTCAGGTGCGCCGACTTTGCGTTCCCGACTAATAACACCAAAATCAATGCGAATACCGATTTGATAGCCATTGATTCACTCCCTCTCACCTCAAGACCTAAACTTCCCCTTTAACTACATAGAACACTTGACTCGCTTAGCCGCCAAACTCTCCAAAACATCCGACAAACCAGCGAACCCGTCTCCACTTAAAAGTGTTGCCGGATGTCGCGGTTTAAACAAGGTTGAAACTTTGCTGAAATTGTTTCTTAGCAGGCGTGATAAAGGTATTAATTTACGGTTTACTGACTACCTTAGTTCTAAGGTATTTTCACACCCCGCCAACATATAGCCACAAATATCAAATGTGCGTCGTACCAACAAACACCTATGAACTATTCTAACTTGAACCAACTAAGCCAAGTTCGCCAACAAAAGGGACCTCAAATGTTGCTTGCTATCCGTGTATGGCCTTGTGCTAATGTCTGCTGAACAGTGGTTAATTGTCACGCTGTTGCTGGCCACAATCGCGCTGTTTTTGTGGGGTCGCTGGCGCCACGATGTCGTTGCAATGACCATGCTGCTAATCAGTGTTTTTACCGGCCTAGTCCCCACGGCCGACGCCTTCGCCAGTTTTAGTCATCCAGCGGTGATCACCGTAGCCAGTGTGTTGGTGCTTGGGTTTGGCTTGTTACGCTCTGGTGCCGTAGACATTCTCGCCAAATATGTGATCCCATCTTCTGCGGGCACGACTATCACTATTTTTACCTTAGTCGGACTTGCCGCCCTTTTGTCTGGCTTTATGAATAATGTCGGTGCCTTAGCACTTCTGATGCCAGTCGCTATTCAAGTCGCCGCCAAACACGAGTTACCCGCGGGTAAAGTCTTAATGCCTCTTGCCTTTGGCTCCATCCTAGGAGGCATGACAACCTTAATTGGTACCCCAACCAATTTGGTTGTTTCAGGTTTTCGCGCTGGCAATGAACTGGGCAGCTTTTCCATGTTTGATTTCGCCCCTGTCGGGGTCTCTGTGGCATTGGTTGGCATTGTGTTTATTGGCTTGTTTGGCTGGCGGATTGTGCCTACGCGTAAACAACCCTCTTCCGGAAGTTTTGACACCGGGACCTATTTTTGCGAAGTGACCGTGACCTCAGATAGCAAAGCCAATAATGCCCGGTTGGTTGAAGTGGCACGCTTACTTGATGAAGCGGATGCTCAGGTGCTCGGAGTTATCCGTAACCATGTTCGTCTGTCTCCTAGATACCGGCGCCGAGTGCTTATCGAAGGCGACATTCTGATCATCGAGGTTGAGCCTGAATCTCTACCTAAAGTGTTACTTGGGCTTGGGTTGAACCTAGAAGAAAGCGTACAAAATATAGATAAAACGGCAAAAGATATAACCAAACTGCCTGATAAAAACACCAAAGATAGTAACGATGAGAACGAGGGGCAAAAGTCAGATGAGATTGTCGTTCAAGAGGTCGTTGTTGCCCCCTCTACCGTCTTAGTCAATCTGTCGGTGACGGACATTGACCTTCAAGCGCGCTATGGCGTCACTCTGTTGGCTATCTCACGCCAAGGCCGCCGCTCAATCAAACGACTGCGCTACACCAAACTCAACGAGGGCGATGTGTTGCTACTCCAGGGTGACGCTGACTCAGTCGCCCGTTTTTGCACCGATTTTGGCTGCCTCCCCCTCGCCCCTCGCGATATTCAAGTCCCCAAAAAAGGCCAGGCACTGAAAGCATCGCTGATTATGCTCACTTGCTTGGTCTGCGTCACAACGGGGTTGCTGCCCGCAGAAGTCTCTTTCGTTGCCGGTGCGCTCGCTTTTGCTATCTTTGCAATCGTGCCCCTACGCCTTCTCTATTCATCGATTGATTGGTCTGTGGTGGTGCTACTCGCCGCCCTTTTCCCGGTCGCGAATGCCATGGTCACCACAGGGGCGGCGGATGTTATCGCGCAGTTCTTAATCAACACTATTGCTCGAAGTGATGCGGTGACCGCCCTGGTCCTATTGTTAGTGGTGAGTATGTTTCTTTCTGACCTAATGAATAACGTTGCCACCGCCGCGGTAATGTGCCCAATTGGGATCAGCACGGCAAATCAACTTGGCGTCAATGCCGATGCCTTTTTAATGGCAATAGCCATAGGGGCTTCTTGTGCGTTTCTGACCCCGATTGGCCACCAAAACAATACCTTGATTTTGGGCCCTGGTGGCTTTCAGTTTGGTGACTATTGGCGCTTGGGGCTGTTTTTGGAGCTGATTGTTGTGCTGGTCAGCGTGCCGATGTTGTTGTGGGTTTGGCCGCTCTGAGAGCAGAGGCGAGAATCGGGAGGCGAGGGGCGAGTAAAAAAAGCAACTGCTTTGCAGTTGCTTTTTGAGTTTAAGGACTGTTAGTTGAATTTAGCTGCTGGGGAGCAGTGCAGTGTAGACGCCGGTGGCTTCGGCGGCGCACCAGACTCGGTTTGGTGTGGCGGTGTCGAACTCGATGCCGCCAACCATCATGCCGCCGCGGCCGGTGTTGAACTTGACCCAAGAGCCAGGTTTACCACCGTTAATGCTGTAGTAGGTGCCCGCATCTCGTTTGCCATGACTTTTCGTTTCGCGTGTAATAACCAGCTGGTTATTCTCGTCAAACGGGCTGGTGCGGATGGCTGACACAAATGGGTGGTCAAATATCTTGGTCCAATCTGAGGCTTGGTAGTTGCCATCGGCTTTATAGCTCGCAACCCACAAGCCACCTTCACCTGAGACCTCAAGCTCTTCTCGATCGCCTGCAGCAAGATAAATATTGGTCGCCTCTCCCGATTGGTCGGCATGCACCCAAACATCCCATACCGACTTAATCGACTCAGGGATCCCAGCTTGTGTCCAAGAAGTCGCACCGTTGTTAGTGATATACAAGCCACCATCAACACGACCACTCTGCCCCTCTGGCGCATAGTATTGACGCACAGCCGCGTAGAGCATGTTGTTATCGTTCGGGTCGACAATCAAAGACTTCACCGGTGCACTATCTACGCCGCGGGTCGGCGCACTGGTTTTGCCCGGAATATGGGTATAACCTGGGTCGTGTTTCCAGTCTCGTCCCCCAGCCGTCTTTGGAATATTGGCGTTAACGTTTTGCCAAGTCTCACCATAATCCGTCGACTTATAAATACCTTTTTGTGAGTTCGGGTTAAAGATTTGAATCTGCCCCATTGGACGATTGTTTACATCAATCGTCTCGGCCACCGCATACATGGTTTTGCCGCCATCAATAATACGCAGATCACTCCAGTAAACCGTTTTCATATCTGGAACTATGATAGTTTCAGGCACCTCAATCGGCTGAGAAATGATCTCTCGCTTAGTCCCATTTTCACTGATCTTGAACAGGTTGCCAGTGCGCTGAGAGAGTGCATAGAATACCGAAGGATCCGTTGGATGTGCCGCTATCGTCGTTGGGGTATAAAACGGCTGACCCGGCGCCCAAGGCTTGCCTTCATCAATCAGAGCTGGGATCGGTTTAACCCCTACAATACCTGGGAAATCCGGGTGGGTTTCAGTGGTTGAGCGCCATGCAGAAAGCTCATAGGGCAGAAGAAACATCTCGCCAGGACGGTGGGGATCGGGAGCGACGGCAAATGCACCCGTATCCGCATTACCATGGCCAAAGTAGGTGTCTCGACCCACTTGGGTATTATCAAGGCTGGTCCAGAAATCCGCTTTAGGGTCATATTTTACTGTGTAGTAACCCTTAATTGCCGCAGCGACTAGCGTACCGTCTGGCGCAATACTCATCGAGCGTACACCACGTCTTCCGTACGTTTGGAAGTCAGGGAACTGGCGATCATGAACCTGCAGGTCGATATTGCGGTTGGTTTTGCCAGGTTGTGTTTGCTGCCAGTATTTATCTTTCTGGAAACCAGTCCCAACCCGTAGTGCAGCCTGCCAACTGTCACCACCATCCGTTGTCGACCAAATCGCTCCCGTCATCGGCTTGTTGATATGGCGTCCCCAGGTTGACATATACACAGTGTCAGGGTCAGTAGGGTCGACCAAAATCTTAATAAAGTCTTGGAAATACGCCTTTGGCTTTTCCATTGACTGGGCTTGCTCTTTAGTGCGCTTAAACCACCACTGGGTTTGATAACGGATCAGCTGGGTATCCACACTGACTTGGGTCAAATCAACATATAGGTTGCTAGTCTTGTCTTCCCAGCCGGACTCGATTGTCGCAGTAGCAGGCTGACTGGTTTTCAACACGCCCCCGTGAGAGATCAATTGGTTGCCATCAATCTCATAAGTCGCTTGCTGCAATACATACACGGTCAGCTCTGAGCCACTCCAGTGGTAATCTGCTTTGGTTGGCCCCGAAACCAGTTTGGTCCAGTTACTATCACTGTCTTTACGATAAAAACCGCTCGACGTTGCTGCAAACAGCATCTCTGGGTGGGTTTCTACATCAGGATGCACAAACAGCTCAAACACAGCAGTTTCCGCCTCCATACCCGTACCATCAATGGGAGTAATAGTACGTTGCTCACTGGTAATGTCAGTCACTCGCCAGACTTTAGGGCTGTTGATGTCTACATCACCGAGCGGATTTGGGTTAACGGCGCTGCGGCGCTCTTTGGTATCTAGGCCATTAGCCACATACCAAGTGCCCTGCTCTGCTGGGTGTGGATGGGCAGTAAACCAAGAGGAATCTGGCTGCTCACCTGATGCATAATCAGAGATCGGGTTAAACACAATCCCCCCGTCTGTACTGACTTGAATCGTCTTGCCCTTCAACCCAACCACCACATTCGGGTTTTTCGGGTCGCTAGCAATAAAGTCTTCACTGAGGCGATTGCGTTCACTCCAAACACCATCCTCCGGCATGGTCGTTCGCCAGTGTCGTCCCCCATTCAGGGTCAGGTAGTCATTGCCCATATCCGGAGATATCCAGATTTTATTTGGGTCAACACTATCGACAGAAACGTACTTGTTACTTCCCGACATTCCCGGTGCGACCTGACGCCAAAATCCTTCTTCCTGACTTGGAATAAAATTATCGAGAATGGCTGCCGACTCGGTCACTTCTGCAACTTGGCTTGATTGCTCCGCATCCACGCACCCGATTGGCATTACTAGCGCTAAGGTAAGCAAATTACGCAAGCTGAGCACTTTGGTATTATTGACTAAAGACATAAAACAAAACTCTCTTCATTTTCGACTATCACCCGGCTGGGCCGCCAAAAAAGTGGTTGATAAACTGTTCAATGACAGACAGGTTGACTGGGGAAACGACAAACTGATGACCCAATTGTTGGTGCTGCTCTTGTGGCAAGGCGGGTCTTTTACCCCTTTTAACTCTTTATCAAAAAAGTGCTTTAAATATTGTCTCAAGCAAGTTCAAAAATAGTATAAATCTTTATTAATCATAGTTTTAAATGAGAGACGATTTTCATTAAATGAGAGCCACATCAAGGCCAATAATCACCCTTTATCCCGATATTATCATCATTATTTTGCTCCACTCATTGCAGCGGTATCGCGGCAAATCGGCATCGTCCCCTAGGTGACGGCGTCACAGTTCACTCTTTTGACATTGTTATTGCTGATAGATGCCGGTCACATCGTTGATGAATATCAGTACATCAAAACCATCAAATTAACGGTTACTTTCATAAGACTGCTAGATTAGTAGCAAAATCCAGTTTTTCTTCGCTACTTGCCTTTATGTCGATGGCGATATCGCTATAGTCTATGGTTCACTGGTTTCTCATCTACCGACTCCAAGGAGGGAGCTGTGACAACTTCACGATATCTCATCAGCCTCTTAGTCAGCACTATTGCGCTTGTTAGCCAAGGCTGCAGCAGCGACCACACGAACAACTCCGATTCTTCTGTCGAACTCGATTCGCGTTATTACCAAGATATCTATGATTGGAATCAGCACAGAGGCTTGGATGTCACGTTTCTTGGTCGTGGGATCAATATGGGCAATTACTTGGAATCACCTAGCTATGAGGGTGAGTGGAACAATGACCTCACTATCCAGGCAGAGGACTTTATCAATATCAGAGATGCGGGTTTTGCCAGTGTGCGCATCCCTATTCGCTGGAGTGCCCATAGCGCCAAAACCGCACCTTTTCAGATTGATCCTAAGTTTATCTATCGCGTCCAAGAGGTGGTGCAGCAAGCCATTGATGCCGATCTTCGTGTGGTGATCAACACTCATCATTATGATGAACTGTTTTACACCTCAGGTGGTTTCCCCCACCACAGGCAACGATTGATCGCCATGTGGTCCCAGCTAGCGACCCATTTCCCACTCGCAGATTACCCGCAAGATATGCTCGTGTTTGAGCTACTTAACGAGCCTCACGCTGAGGTTGGTAGTGAGCGATGGAATCTGCTGATTGATGATCTGTTGACTCTGCTTTGGGAGGAGCACGCCTCTGAGCAAAATAGTGCTCTCGGACAACGCAAAATTATGATTGGCACTGCAGATTGGGGCGGACCATTTATGCTGCCAAAGCTAAAGCTGCCCGACTCAGCAACAGCCGATAATACCATCATCACCGTGCATTTCTATGAACCGTTTCAGTTTACTCATCAAGGTGCCGAATGGGTTGAAAACGCCAACGCATGGCGAGGAACGCACTGGCTAGGTACTACCAAAGAGCAGCGGGTCTTATATGATTACCTTAATGCAGTTTCAAAATGGAATAGCCAACCCAATCGTGGCTATGAAATTAATATTGGAGAGTTTGGGGTGTATAGCAAGCATGCTCGAGCTGAGGATCAAAAGGCATGGACCGCGTTTATCGCCCGTGAGTCGGAAAAACGCGGCTTTAGCTGGCACTATTGGGAGTACAGCTCGGGGTTTGGCGCCTATGATCCCACCACACTCAATTGGCGACCAGCACTCATTCAAGGCTTAATTCCACAAGACTAGTGCCAATTTGCCTCTTCCTCACGACTTTCGAACTCGACCTGAGTTTGCGCGCCGACCAGTTGACTGATCTTGGTCGGTCTACCCTCTTGATCAAGCTCGACTAAACCAACGCCTGAATGGTTGAGCAGTCGCTGGCCTTTTGGCGTACCAAGCGGTTTACGCGGAGTAATGCGCATCCGCCGCCGTCGGGTAAACCAGTTGAGTGGCGAACGTGGCGAGTACAGCCATCGATTGAGCTTATCGAGGATGCTCAGTAACGGCTCTGGAAAATTATTACGCAGCCCACTGCTGCAGATCTGCCAAATCTCCGGGCTGTTTCGTCGCCCTCGCAGCTCGACGTCATACACAAAGGAGTAATGGACATCACCACTAAGCACCACAAAATTTTGTGGCGTTTTTCGATGACAGAACACATTGAGTATGCCACTTGCTGTGCCTGGGTGCGCCATCCAGTATTCTGCATCAACAGCTAAGGGTTGGCCGACTATAGTTGCCAATCGTTGGATAACCTCGATCAGTTTTACTCCAAATATGGGTGCCGCCGACACCAAAAGCACCGACGAGTGTCCACTCAAGCGACCTTGTAACTCGGTGAGAGCCTCCCAATCGAGAAGCCCTGATGGCTTGGTTGCTGAAGACTCACTGCGCCAGCGACGCGTGCGCGTGTCGAGTACAATCAGCGGTGGATCAGTTGGCCACTCAAAATCCCAGGCTTCTAGCTTGATTAAGGTGTCGAGCAGTTGCGGGTAATCTTCAGCTCCGGGCTGCTCTAGCGCTTGCTTGACCCGAGCGATAAGCTGCGGGCTAAATGTCTGTGGGCTGTTCCCCCATGCCTGATTAATCAAGTAGGCCAGCATGCCGTTACCCACCATCCGGTGAGAAAGCGGATGATTATAGACCGTTTCTTCCCAGCTTCTATGTAGGTTAAAATCATCGGTAATGTCGTGATCATCGAGTATCATGGCCACTGGCAGGTGCGCCATCACGCGCTGAACTTGTGTAAGGCCCTGAATGAACTGGTTAATTACGCTCAGCTCTTGTTGATAACGCTGTGCCAGTTGTGGAGAGAGTGAGGGGTGATAGTTTTTGTCCACTAGCTGCCAAGGCACTGCAGACCAAGAGAGCAAGTAGCACGCCAAATATTCACCCAAAGTGATCAAGTGATTGTCTGCTGAGCTGCTGGTAAATATTGGTTTACGCGCCCCACCAAACAGTGTTTTGACCAGCATCTGCCCCTCTTCATTACAGGGTAACAAATGCTCACGCCGATAATAGCAGGCGGAATGTTGGTAGAGCGCTTCACTGGTCATCCTCTCATCAGAGTCTGGTGCTACCTGCCAACTCTCACAAGGGAACTTGAGCTTGGCGCTTAATTGATGGATTGCGCTTAGCATGGGTCCGGCGACATCATCGGCATAGATCTGATCGCCAGACATCACTATCATGGAGGGCCAATCGCTGGTCTGGGTTTGCTGGTTCGATAATACGTGCTCAAGGTGTCGGTCGGCTTCGACTACTCCATCAACGCCAGCAAAATGCGGCTTACGACAAGAGCCATGCAACAGTGACCCGACCCGACTGGGAAGGCACAGTTTTAATGAAGATTGACCCGGATAGAGTAATTCCGGCATCAGCTCGGTGATATTTTGCCAACCTCCAGTTTCGTCTCCCTCAGGTCTAAGCATTAAACGATAGTCAATCAGGCAGTCCATCTCGAGTGGCTGAGATAGATTAAGGTGGATGAGTTGATAATACAGTGACGGGGCATAGCCAATGGTGATGTGCTGCGTGCTATTGCGCGCCAACAGGTACTCCTCGCTCTTCCGTGTTGGCGAAGAGAGGTTGATTTTCACCCGGACGTCTTGGGTTGTGACCAACCACAGGGTGACTGACTCACGGGTCAGCTTGCGTAAAATGGGGCCAGCAAGCACCAAGGGGAGTTCTGTTGTCGCACTCATCCAACTATCCTTAACTCATCAACTATTTGGCTCTTTTTTGAATTTATCTAGTACTCTGGCGAAGGCTTTCTCATCGGTTTTTTCAAGTTTTGCTAGCACCTCTTTGGCTTGCCATTCCAGGTCGGGCTGAAACTGAGCCTTAATCAACTCGATAGCTTGGACTCTTTCGGTTAATTGCTGCACCAAATCATCAAACCCTTCTTTACGCTCATCAGGCGCCTTAGCCAGCTCTAGGATAATCTCCGACAATAGCCCCAGCTGTTTACCGTAACTGGCCACATTGCTGACCACCTTATTTTCGACCGGGCGATTACCCGCATAATTAATCTCAAACGTCGGCGAAAACCAGTTGCTCCACGCATTAATCCATTGGTCAACAGAACCACTCAACGGATGATTATGTGTCTCACTCATAGACAGCTCTCCTTAGCTATATTCAATCAGTTTTTCGTGTCACTTTAGATTAACTCGGCAAAAGAAAAGCGGTCAATAAACAACCATTTAAATTCACTACCTCTTAACAATAATGTTCACTGGCACGCAAAAACACCTTTAATAGGCACAAACGACAACACACGATCGTCGAAGCGAACGGTGCCCAGCTACCGGTCCCTAAAAAATAAGCCGGCAACTTTGCCGGCTTATGTTCATTAATTAACGACCCCACACCTCAATATGGCGGAAGTTATTCCAATCACGCAAATGCGCTAGGCTATCGGTGTTGCCTTGACAAACAAAGCGCACATAGCGCGCTTCAATCGAGCCCAGTGGGTACTTGACCATATTGTCACTGTCACCATCGGTGGTCACACTCATCACATGCTCAAAGTTTTGACCATCACTACTTACTTGAATATCCATAAAATAGCGACGCTCATGACCTTTGTCTTGAGCAAAGCGTACCGAATGCAGCGTGGCCAAGTTCGCAAGGGTCAGTGTGTAGGTCACATTCTGCCCTTTCGCCGACCATTTGGTGGCAAGATTGCCATCAATCGCATGTTCAATCTTGTCTATCCCATTTGGGTTAACCGCACTGGCGTTAGCGGCAACAATGGATAGTTTGCTATCGACCGCGTCGTCGCAACTGCGGAAAATCGGTAGTGATTTGACCGTAAACTCTTTCAATGATGGGAACAGCTCCTCAATACCTGAGTCTCGCACCCCGACCCACTTGAGCAGTGACGCATGGAATAAGTCGACACTCATGGACGGGATCACCCGCCCTCGGCTGAGCAGATCATCACTGCCATTGGCAAGGCTTGGCCATTGACCCAGCACGCGCTCACCTAATACATCTCCACCAAGTACCATCTGGCAGTTACCCCACCCGTGGTCAGTGCCTGAACCATTTGGCTCTAGCGTTCGGCCAAACTCAGAGAAGGTAAAGCTGGTCACTGAGTCGGATAAGCCCAACTCTTCCAAGCGCTGGTGGAAAACCGAAAGCTGAGATGCCAAGGTGCGCAATAGTGCACCTTGCTCTTTACTTTGCGATGCATGGGTATCAAAGCCGCCCATGCTGACAGAGAAGAACTGCACAGGGTGGTTAAACTCATCGCGCGCCTTAAGCAGCAATAGTACCACGCGCAGCTGTTTGCCCAGCGATGTACCTAGGTCAAATCCGTAGTCATTCTCATCATCAAAAATGGTCTCGAACTCTGAATACATCTCTTTGGCGTCCGCACACAGCTCAGCATAGTATTCTTTGAATAGAGAGCCTTTGGTCATGCTGCTATCGCGAAACGCTTGATAGAGAAACTCGCCCTGCTCTTCCAATACCATGGGTGCTGGCAGTGAGGTGCCGATACGGTTGGCCGATTTTGGCAAGCTGTTCGTCCAGATGGTCTGTGAGCCAACTTCAAACAGAGGTGGCAGCTCTTGAAGACTGAATAAGTTATCCAACAGCTCAGCCGACAGACCGCCCCAACCTTGATCGCTGATCTGCAGGCCCGTGTGAGTTTGAGTGACCGCACTTTGATGGCTGTGTGAGTAGATATGTACCGGCTCAAGCTGTTTAACATCGCTCACCGCAGTTGGATCACGCATCAGTGGTCCAACATTGACCACAGGCAACGCCTTGCCCTGATCAAACAGCCACTTTAATTCCTCTAGCTCAGGCGACAGACCGAGATCTAAGCCCGCATCATTAAGCCCAAGATCCAGCACTTGGTCGCGTCCAAATGCCAAGCTCGTTCTCAGCGCCTGATAATCTTCATAGTGACCAGCACCTTTGGGAATAAAACAGTTAAATCCATCATTACCACCACCAAGGTTGATACCAACCAGCGCCTTGTGAGGCTTATCCCCTCCGCAGGTATTATCAAACGCATGAGCCAAAGGAGAAGATAGGTTCAGCGCCGCTACACCTGCGCCCGATAAGCCACTTTTTAGAAAGTTACGTCTAGAAATCTTCATTATCCTTTACCCCTGAGTCATGAATTCTGGTGACATAAGTAGTTGAATGATCAATGCACGCAGATGACCATTGTTACGAGGGGCGCCTGCTAGGAACTCCCTAACGATCTCTTTCATCGCATCGCTCATATTGGAAGCAAATAGATGCACATCAAGCTCTTCGATCAGCTGCTCATCATTCTGTGTTTCAAAGAAATGGCGAGTAAAGCTCGAACGATTCATATAAGTTTGCGCGTTCTCGCTCTCTAGACGCACGGCGAGATCAGACACTTGACGGAAATAGTGGTGCACGTCATCCCAGTTGTAGATTTTAAACTCAGGTGCGGCAAGACCGACGAAACGCTCATCACTTGGCGCCTCATGGGGTTTGTAGTAATAAAAGACGCTTGGTCCATCCATCACAAAACGGCGATCATGCCATGCAAATGCGTTCGGCAAGATGTTATTACCCGGTTTTAGCGTTAGGTTAAGCGCTCTAAAAGCGTGTGAGAGTGTAATGAGAGGGTCGCGGATCAAACCATCCTCTTCATCATTGCGCGAGTAGTCTGCTTCTGGGTCTGACAAGATAGCTTTAATCAGCGTAACCATCTCCAGACCGCTATTGCGAAACTCACTCGCGACTCGGTATATGTACTCCGGCGATGGATTTGAGGTCACCATTTTCTGAATGAAGAACTTAGCGATAAATGGGGCGATGTTATCGTGCTCACACAAAATATCGAGCAATTGATCAAGGTCTTGCTCAGCGCTTGCACCCGCTGGGAAATCATGGCCAAGGATGGTCTTGGCTTGAGTATTGTGGGCGCCGTCTTTTTCTCGCATCGCGATATCCCAGCGATCATTATGTAATCCCCAGCCGGTCATCACTTTAGCACCTTGCTCGATATCCTCTTGGCTGTATGACAACACAGGGCGACCGTCTTCAGTTACAATACTGCCATCCATACGCAACAGTGAAGGACCAATCGAGAAAAGCTGCATCAACTCACGAGCAAAGTTCTCATCGGGTGCTACACCCTCTACTGCGTCGTTATCAAGATAGGTCAGGTACTGCCCCATTACTGGCGATGTAGACATCACCTTAAGCAAGTCACGAAAGTTGCCAAAACACGCTTTAGCCAGCTCATCGTAATAGTGTGAGAAAGCGATGCGACGGAAGTGTTGAGATAAGCCAGGTGCGTTATTACTGACAACAAACAGTTGAGTTAAGACGTAGGTCATGCGTTGGCGCAACAGATCGTTACGCTTGATCAGCATATCGGTATAGCCGATGTTGAAGTGAAGATCACTCCACTGCTCATGCTCGTGCTCATTTGCCACTTGCTGATGGAAGTTGGCTAACGATGAGCGCCCAACCGCGATTTGATCATCAACCCACTGAGCAATACTGCCCGCCTGATGCACTTTCTCAACATCGTTGCTTTTAAAGCCCATGGTGGCTTGCAACAATATCTGATGCACGCGTTTGTTATCGAATACTTGCATACGATTTCCTTGCTAACTTTATATTTCACAGCGAAATATACTGAGGAAAATCGCACACTTGTTATTTGGCTAATGGATTTTGAACCCTGCTTCAATTATTGATAATCATGACTTAATTTAACTCTACGCCTGTTGACAACCAGGTCAAATCAATAAAAATCAACAACTTGCACCAGGAGTGCAAAGACAGCGTACGGTGAAAAAGTGCGGTCGTCCTATAAGATGATGGACCTAAAATGAGCATGCAGCGGAAAGGTGTGACACACCCAAAATGCAACAGAATATTTCACAGCGTAACCTGGTATTAACCTCTGACAAATCTGCTTGGCTGCTGTCCTTGGCATAACCAGGCCTGACCTGTGTCTGACATCTCAATGCAGCAAGGCCGTTAATTTCCAACCACACGATTTTTCAGGACATAACAAGATGAAGAACATAACCCTAACCCTATTTATTGCCGTTTTAGTAACACTGTTTAGTGTTGAAAGCTACGCTAAACCGCCACACCATGGACATGGGCATGGACACAAGCACGGCCACAAACATGGTCACAAATACGGGCATAAAAAAGGTCACAAGAAAGTCGTCGTGGTGAAGAAACATCGCCCGTCACCAAAAAAGCGTCCAAAACACAAATACTACCACTACAAAAAGATGCCGCGTCACACCACTTACATCAAGATTGGCAACTTTACCTACGCCCAAGTAGGTGGCCATTATTATCAGCGTCGCGGTGACCGCTACGTCAATGTGATTATCAAATGATTAAGTAAACTATTTGCTAATGGGAGTAGTGCTTTCGACTACTCCCCAAGCACAATCCCTTCCCTGCGCGAATCAGCGCCGCCTACCATGGCGTTATCGCCAAACACAACGCCATGTAAACCAGAGTTAAGATCCCTTACCTGCACCTCAAATCCCATCGCTTGTAAAGACTTCTGCATTTGCTCTGCCTCGGTGCCGGCCTCCAGATCAAACGTGCCAAATCTATTAACCATGTTGGGCAACTCGATCGCCTGTTGGATATCCATCCCCCAGTCAATATGAGCTATCAAGGCTTTGACAACATAACCAATAATTTGCGAGCCACCTGGCGAGCCAATTGCCATGTACGGCTTGCCGTCTTTCATCACTATAGTGGGTGCCATGGATGAACGCGGTCGCTTGCCCGGCTCCACTCGGTTGGCTATTGGATAGCCCCCTGCATGAGAGGCAAAAGAGAAATCCGTTAACTGATTATTGAGCAAGAAACCATTGCTCATCACCCTCGAACCAAACCCATTTTCAATTGTGCTGGTCATCGACACTATGTTGCCATACTGGTCGACGATGACCATATGCGTTGTGCTTGGCAGTTCAATCGAGTGATCGTCAGCAAGGGCGACTTTTTGACTCCATCGTGGCTCGCCCGGTGACACAGATGAGAGTGCCTGTCCTTGGGTGATAAGTGCAGCACGCTTGGCAAGATAGTCAGCATCAAGCAGCCCTTCCGGCATCGGGACATAATCCGTATCGGCAATATACCGCCCGCGATCGGCAAAAGCCAATCGTGACGCATCACCAATAATTTGCCAAGCTACTGGACTGTTTGCCCCCAGAGCGCTTAGGTCAAAGTGACTCACCATCCCCAGGATTTGTCCGACCGTCAAAGCCCCTGAACTCGGCGGCCCCATCCCACAAATCTGATACTCGCGATAAGGCGCGCACACCGGATCTCGCTCAACCACGCTGTAGATAGAAAAATCTTCCTTGCTTAACACGCCTGGATTATCCGTGATGCTGGTGACCTTGTTGACAATATCAGTGGCAATTTGCCCTTGATAGAAGGCTGCGTCACCATATTTTGCAATCTGCTTAAGTGTCGCAGCGTATTCTAGGTTGACCAGTCGCTCGCCCTGAGCAATTGGCGCGCCCTCTGGGGTGAAAAAATAGGCTTGAGTATCGGGATAACGCTTAAGACGAGCCTCGTCACGGACAATTGCAGAGGCCAAACGCTCAGAAATAACAAAACCTTGCTCGGCCAGTGCTATGGCGGGTTGATGCAGCTCAGACCATGATTGCTTACCGTATTTTCGGTGAATCGTAGCCAATAGCTTTACGGTGGCAGGCGTCGCGACCGAGCGCCCACCAACAACGGCGTCAAAAAACTCGACCGGTTGTCCATTCGCGTCTTGGAAAAGACTAGGGTTCGCTGCGAGAGGGGCGGTTTCACGCCCATCATAAGTGGTCAGGCTTTGGCTGGTTGCATCGTAATAGACTAAAAAGCCCCCTCCACCTAAACCAGAGGACTGTGGCTCGACCAATCCGAGAACCGTCTGCACCACTACTGCAGCATCAGCGGCGGTGCCACCTCGCTTCAGTACCTCGGCACCCGCTCTGACCGCAACGGGGTTAGCCGCCGTCAGTATGTACTTGTTGGCCGATACCGCTTGTTTGGCAACAATCTGACTGGTGAATTCCGGTGCTACTTGGTCAGCGACTTGCTCACTAGCGAAGACACTCACCGCGAGCAACGACAGGCTAACTAAACTCATCTTGTTGCGCATAATTCAATCCCTGTGTACGGTGACAATGTGATGGAGAGCTCAGCCGATAGGGCCTAATCCGGCTCAGTTGCCTCGTGGATTGCCCCTTTGGTGTCGCTCCAAATCGTCGAGCTATCTTCCTTAACCCCTTTCCAAGTTTGCGAGCAACCGCTGATAAAAAGCCCCAACACGAGTATTAAACACAATCTTTCCATGACCTTTCTCCTTACTGGCGCGTCCTATCCTAGCGCGTGGTTTATTTGATTAGTGTAGACTCAAATTCGCCTCGGCGTCATGGTTGAATGCCAATGCAATCACAAAAATATCATTAACTTAGAGATGGATAACAAAATACTATTCGGCCCGTTTTCGCTGGTTGAGATTACTTGTCATCCGTTTAGACACCGCCTGAAAGTGCTCAATTTCTTGCTCACTCAACCCCTGACACATGGTTTCGAGCATACCCCCATCAAGTTGCCTAATTTGCTCAATCATCGCCTGTCCCTTGTCCGTGAGTACCAACCGTTGGCTGCGCTTGTCTTCCGGGTTCGGCTGTTTGACGATCAACCCTTGCTCAATCATAGGCTTTAACATTCTCGTGACTTGTGCTTTATCTCGGTCAAGAAAGTTAGCAATATCTATTGCCGTAGCTATCTTTTTGCGTGACAAAATTTTCATCACCCTGACCTGCATAGGCGCCAAGGGTATATCGATGTTTTCAATCTGCTCATGCATATAGCGCTTGAGTGAATGTACTAAGTTAAACACACTATCCAGCGTTTTATTGTCGACCATACGGATCCCAAGATTGTTGTTGACGTCATCATTTATATTGTTGACAGTATCAACGAGTTGCTTAACAAAAACAAGCGAGCGTTTTTCTCATAAGAACAGCCCTTTGCCGAACAAGTTACTCTTCGCCGTCAAGCAGCAAAATATACTCTAGCATCACCTCCGTCAGCTGCTGTGACGAAGAGGGCGAGAGGATATCGCCGCCGAGTACATGCTGCATAGGATCCGTTGAAGCAGCAAAACTTACCATCCGGTTGGCACGGTTACTCAGTCGCTCGACGTGGCTTTGAATCTGTTTCACGTCCACCACTCGGTCCTGTGGAGAATAAATGGTCAGTACCGGCACCTCGACATCCGTCATTTGATGACGCGTCGTCTCGACTACCCCCATCATAGTAACCAATGACCGTGAGTGGTACTTCTCTGTCCAGTATTGAGCTTGTTGCGCGTTATGCGGCTTGAACTCACGATATTCTCCCACCACCATCCGCGCTAAGTACTCGCCCCACGGCAGAAGTAACAGCTCGCTGTTGGTATCAGCCGGTCCAAAGTTCGGTGAGACAAGGACAATCGCTTCGATGGACGCCGCACACCACTTCTGGCTGCCTAGCCAAGCCGCCAAAGTGCCACCTGTGGACGTTCCCATCAGTATGACCCTGTCCCCCAACTGCTTGGCAACATAGCAGGCCTCGGCAGCATCTGTTAACCAGTCTTGAGGTTGCGGCTTGGCCATTGCGTCGGCATCGAGGCCATGACCTTTTAAGCGAGTGAGTAGTAGGTTGGCCTCTAACTGCTGAGCAACCATCTGTGGCACTGGAGCCAGGTCTTGATGTGAAGAGGAAAAGCCATGAAGGTACACCAGCGCATACCGAGTCCTCTCACCGGGTTGTTGATACCACTGGATAGATTTCTCTGTGCCAGCCACAATCCCCGTAATCGAGTCTTCACTGATTAGGTACTCATGTGCTGTGATTGCTGGCTGATCGATATGATGTTCTGTCACTACTCGAGGACCAAAACCGATCACCCCCGCCAGGATCGCACACACAACCAAGATGCTATTTTTCATCGCCCTTCCCCGTGTCTATATCAACGCTCACACAACAATCTAACACCAGTTCAATGATTTTGAGGTGATTCATCCACAAAAAACCACGTAACGCCCCTTTAAGTAACATTCCCAAACAAAATTCCCGATTGACCATCAGCCAAGGGATTGCATTAATGCACTGAGAGTGCAATCATTCCCATGTACCCAAGTCACAAGACGCTGTTTCAGGGAGATTAGTTTGGGTGCATGGTGCAATTTGACTGCGATCTGGTAGAGATAGTCAATCGCCTTATTTCGGATGTCACTGCCGGGCTGTGACATCCGAAATAAGGTTTTATATTGGTAAGGTATATATAAATGCAATCTCGCATAATCGAGGCAGGAAGTAGTCGCCATCGAATTGCGCTAACGGATACTCCTCAAGCAAGCAGTCCTCAAGCAAATAAGGCGACACTGGAGCTACTACAACAGCAATTACATACTGAATACAGCTTGGTTCAAGACAGTGACTACGTACACAAACGTGCCTTGGCAGCCCAAGACACCTATCGAGTCAACTGTGAGTTCACCTTGGTGCAAGTTATCAGTAAGAACATTACCAGTAATTTGGCCGACTATATTCGCGCACTAGAGCATTGTGAGCACCACACTCAAGAGTGTAATAATAACCGACAGAAGGCCGAAGGCTTGACTGGCACAATTGTCGGCCGCTTACCCAACGGTGAAGAGTATACCTTCATCCTGTGCGATCGAATTATTCGCCAAGTTTCTCGTGGCGATTGGCTTGCACTGGCGATCAGTAATTTGCACTACTCACCCTCTGCATGTCTTTACTTCAACGAATACGCCTATAACATCACCAGAGATAGAGAGATCACCCTCGATGGGTCCCTACTCCATTTTTGTGACCACAACAATCCCAGCATGACATCATGGCGCATTTGGTCACTGATTTTAGGCTCAAGCTATCTCGCCCTCGCCTTGGTAAAGCCTGACATCGTATTTGTTCCCGCGTATACGTTTATCGCCCTGACGATTTGGTCCATCGGCAATGGTTTGTGGAATTATCGCCGCAACCGCCAGAGAAGAGCCAAAATTCTTGCTCCCCTTCACCAATTAACCCTTAAGCTCAAACGCAATAAGGCTCAAATTACCCAGCAGTTAGAGACGATTTCAAACGCTTTCGGCAAGGTCGGTCAACAGGACTCACCTAGTGCTGAGTAACACCGTTTTTTTCTCCGCATAGCAATGACATTCACCTAATGTTCACCTCAGCGGGACCGATTGTCCCGCTGAGGCTGTTAATGCCTTTGCCTTGTTCATGCATAAGGTTTTTTACACCACAGATCGCTCTATCGCGCATTAGGATCGGATAAATTTGGCCTGCCTCGCAACTTCATCAGTAATCAAATAGCTCACCGTGTGCCTTCACTAGACTGATTAGTAGCAAATCATGCCAATCAGATTCGGCTAAGGGAGAAGGCGATTGAACACCTTTCGGATAATTTTACTCACGATACCCTTTTCGCTCGTGGCTTGTACAACAACCGACCGTTACGCTATCAACCAATCAAATCCGGTCAAGCATGAACAAGCTGATGCCCGTATCGCGCTGGGGCTGAGCTATATTCGCCAACAACAAATGCCAAAAGCGCAATACAACCTCTCTTTAGCGATTGAGCATGCTCCAGATTACTACAAGGCACAACTAGCGCTCGCCTATTATTTCGAGCAAGTCAATGAACCCCAGCAAGCACAAGCCATATACCATCGCGCCCACAAAAGCCATCCCAATAATGGTTATGTACTAAACAACTATGCGAATTACCTGTGTCGCCATGGAGACTATATGCATGCAAAGACCTTATTAGAACAAGCATTGGCCACCTCAGCGTATCCAGCTTCGGTTGTGACACTTGAGAATGCTGCGTTATGTTCACTGAAAGCTGGCAATCAAACCCAGGCTAGGCACTACTTTCAGCGTGTGTTTGATCATGATCCTAATCGAATCGACGCGGCCCTGCAGTTAGCCAGACTAGATATCGAGTCAGGAGAGTTATCGCTGGCTCGACAGCGATTGCTTACTGTATACCGACTCCAACCTCAACGCCGAGATACATTAACGCTGTTGGTCGAGCTAGAAACACAGGATAACAACCGTACGATGCAGCAATACTATCAATCAAAGCTCGACAGCCTTAAACCAAGTCAATGACAATAGAGATCCGCAAGGAATCAAGAGCGCTTGGTTAACCCCTCCCATTGCCCTCCACCGGCATACACTGTTTTTTCAGACTCTCAAGGCCAAACGCGAAGGTGTCTTTCCACGCTGCGGCTATTTGATCATTAAATAAGGGATCGGTATCTTCCACAGCTAGAAGTAAGCAATGAAGCCAAATATCAATATCACCGGGCGTCAACCGTATGCCGCGCTCATCGTGGCGATGGGCAAGTTGCTTGACCAATAAGCCCACCGGAGGGTTTTCAGCGGCATTACTAAGCATCAACATTGCCGCATTCAACATCTTGATTTGCTGACCCATATCGGTCCCACTAAACATCTTTTTTAATCTTGGCTCGACACTCATAAATAACTGGTAAAAGCGCACAAGAAACTCTGAGTCAGCTCGGCAACGCTCAAAACTCAATTCAAACACTTCTCGATTATCCATTTGACTTCCTTATCAATTATCGAGTTCATATCCATACCTCTGATTTAACTTAAGTTTAGGAAATAAACCCCTCGTTAACGCCATTTTTCCTCGCTGCAATTTAAACTTTCATATTGAGTTTAAACTGGGTAAAGCCTTTTCTGTGTCCTAGCATGCTGTTAAAACCACAAGCACTGGAGACCTCAATGATGTCCGATTCCGAATTAGAATGCTTCTCTGAAGTCTTACCCAACCTCTTTACCGGAGCGCCCTGGGAATTAAATTGGGAAAACAAACAGTTCACCTTGATGGGACCTGTGATCGAGCAGATTCTTGGCTGGCCAAGCCAGTCCTGGGTCGATGTATACAGCTGGGCTGAACGAATTCACCCGGATGAGAGAGAGCAAGTCGTGGATTTTTGTACCAGTCAATCACTGTTTGGCATCGATCACGAGGCAACCTTTCGCGCACTGGCTGATGACGGCAGCTATCGATGGATTCGAGATATTGTTCATGTTAATCGCCGAGATGGGGAAACAGAAAAATTAATGGGATTTATTTTCGACGTGACGGAAGAGCCCGATGTGAAATTTGAACTCAAGGTTTTGAAGAAGTATGCCGATTTTGAGTTTGACGATCTACTCTGTGAATAATCGAGTGTTTTCCGCAGAGTCTGACTAAAAATCCTTAGGGGAAAACAGACTTCCTGAGATTACATAAAAGCCACCCTTTTAGTTACTAGCAAACTTCAAAGGTGGCTTTTATCTAGCGCTTAAAAATTAATTTGCTCACTTGGAAAAGTTAAAACAAGTTAGATTCGATATCATCAAAGTAGCTAAAGTTGTTCGTGGCTCTATTATCGCCGACATACAGTGCGTACAGGGTTGGCGCCTCACCCACTGCATTCTGAGCTTTTAGACCGCTATACTCGTTACCATCGACAGTAACGGTGACGTCGGTACCCTGCCATGCAATGGTCACGTCTACCCAGGTATCCTGTTGGTAGCGCTGCAGGTTGTCTAAGCCTCCAGCCTCATTACGGAATCTGACATCATTTTTGCCAAAAACAACTTCCGTAAAGCGCTGACCCGAGGCTGCGCCTGCCGAGTTACCCAAGTAGAGGTAGGTTGATTTCACATAGCCATCTGATGGAATAAACACAGAGGTTGATACCGAACCACTCTCAGCAGCCCCATCCGTGAAGGCACGTGAAACAACAGGTTTAGTGGTGTCATTGTTATCAAGCAGATACAGTGATTTTGTCCCTGACTTAGCCTGATCATCACTAATGGTCGCAATCACATCACTGCCGTTCACATTGGCAACCGCGTAGGCCGCGTTTGCCTGATCAATTTGCGATCCCACCGGGTAAGATTCAAAGTTTTCTGTCGTTGCAGATGAGGAGAATAGCGCTGATTTCGACGACGTAACGGCTCCTGAGCTACAGCCCAACAACAAACCCGTTGAAAGAGTGACAGCAATAGCGACTTTAGTTACTTGCATTATCTGAGTATCCTTATTCTATGTAATGGCTTCAATTCTATTTGCCAATCTCATCATATAGTCATACAAGAATATCTAAGACATCAATCGATGAAGCATATTTGAATGATCATTATCACATACCAGCTCAGATTATTACTTCAATCTGCTAAATTCATCACATAGACGTCAGTGAATTGAATAGATTTGAACGTACCAACCTACACAAATGATGATATCACCCAACACAAACTGCAGCATGTTGTAATATTTTACAACATCAAAGTTAGCGCATTGGGCCAATATAGGTTGCCGAGATACATAGGCAGTGATGAGAGCATAACCAAAATCCATTATTGCCACTTAACTAGACCTTTCTGCAAAAAGGCATCGCAACTGTATTTTACGATGCCTTGATTCGATGCGTAACGCTTATTGAATACTAACGAAGAGGAACTCGTTAGTGCCGATTATATTGGCTGAGCTCTGCACGCAGCTCTTCCATTTGTCTGCGACGCTGCCAAAAGGCCTCAGCACGCTGCTCTTGCTGTGTGAGGTTCGGCTTAGCGCCCAAATAGAGAATTTCATTCACACCTTGAGCTTCACTCTGATTAACGGCAACAGAATTCACTTTTTCGATCACTGATTGCTCCGCTTGCCCCAACGCCACTACTGCTCCTGGACTAAAAGTGACGCCCTGCCAAATCGCTAGCTCATCGATCAGTGCGGCGTGCCCATTGTTGTATCCCTGCGCATGATCGTTGTTAATCAACCATGACAAACCTGTATGTATGGTCTCATGTCGTGGGTCATGTAGGTCAACGCTGCCATAGTGCAGGGTACCCTCGGCATCATAAACACCAAAGGTCATCACCCCAAAGCCTTCCCCACTTGCCCATGGCTGGGTTTTATCTACGCTTGCCACTAGCAGATTCCATTGAGGATTATCGATATCTGTGGTTGGAACATAAGGTAACTGGACAAAACAACAACTTCCCTCATTATTGGCCCCAACTTGCAGCTTAAGGCTGTTATTTAACTGAGCTAAGATCATACCATCGGCTGCCGATGACCAACGTTTATTTGTCAGTACAGCGGGATCGTAGGAAGTACCATCACCAACAAACCACAACGAAAAGCTAAAGGTATCTGTATTGGTGATCTCGTCAGAAAAATACAGGTCATTGTGAAACTCACGCACGTGAAGCAACGCTTGATCGTATTTTCCAGCAACAGCCGTTATGTTCGGCTGACCCGATGTCTCCAGTGCCTGGCCACCGATAATGGCGTTTTCGGTTAACTCTCCGTTAAAGGTGTACAGGTTTGAGATGGCGCTGAACGGCAAATCGTCGTAATCCACATCTTCAAGAATGGTCACTGAAGCCACAATTGATTTAGGAATTTGGTTGTTAATCAACGTAAAGACAATTTGATGATTTCCCGGCTCAAGATCAAGGTTCTCAGGAACATAAGTGTAAAGCTCACCCTTTACGGCATCATCAATCACTTTAACCTCGCTGCCATTCATCATCACGTGCACTGGAAGATCATTGGATGGCGTAAACTGAAGCTCAAGCTTGTTTGAGTTTGGATCCGTTTCTGCAAACAGACCACGCACACCAATATCCCCGATTAGTGGCGTTCCTTCGATTTCCCATTCGGGTTGAATATCAACTTGATGCCAAGCTAGCAATGTGGGTGTGACATCCGTCTGGGCAACATAACGGTAAATCCCGTCCTTTTCTCGGTTCCCCACTACCTCCAACGGCTGAGTAAACTGCTCATTAAGCAAGGTTTCATGACTGGCTGCGACCCAAATTTTCTTCGCATCGATGTCTTGTGAGCCGTGAGCACAATCAACAGAACCATTGTCCTTTTGGCGATTAAAGCCATGATCTGGAGCGACCAAAATCAGCCATTCCTCGTCATGCTCTGCTTCGCGCTGTTCAATTGCATCAAGCATGTAACCAAAAATCGTATCAGCCTCCTCGATAGTCTGCACATAAGCATCGGACCAAGCACCACCACTATTTCCGTAGTTACAGTGCCCCGAGTAATCAACCATATCAATCGTAGTAAAGAGTGAGTCATATTCTCCCGAGAGAATTTTCTCCGCTACCACCAAGCTGTTTTCATGCTCAGCTGCACGGTCCGTTCCAGTACGAAAAGCATGCTGTTTCTCAATGCTACTTAGGTCAAAACTGACGTAATCAAATATTGGCCAGTTCGGGTACAGGCCTATCTGGAAAGACTCTTTATCCTCTTTGATGTGCTGCCAAACTGTCTTAAAGCCGTTTTCACCTGATTTTTGGATAGTATGCCAGCTTCCTGTCCATAAGGTTGACTCACCCTCGACGGTACTCGTACCCGACTGTGATAAAGTACCAGAAATCCCACCAGTGTAGGCTTGTTGGATAGTCAACTGATCAAGGTTGGGTGTTGAAGCGTTGAGCAACGCCTCGTAGCGAGTGCCATCAATCATCACCATTAAAGACTTACGTTGTTTGTCCACCGGCTGAGGGTCCTGTTTATCTGACGAACTATTACAACCCGCCACTAGCAGCACTAAGGCAATGCTATTTGCCAATTTTGTTTTTTTATACATGACTTTAATTCCATCTTGTTGAGGTGGTTTTAAGGTTATGAATCAAGCATTTCAAGTATGTTTCAAGCCTGGATAGCTTTTCTAACCAAAGCCGAAACCAAAACTCACTTGTGCACATGAATGAATAAAGCTAGTCATGTGGGGTAGCTACACTTGCTCGCTTGTTAAGAATTTCTAACGCCATGATTTTTCCAATTGGTATTAATCTAAGCCCACGAAAATCAACCGGAACCCATACCATGGCGGGCAACTACAGCTATTGGCTAAATGACGCACTCAAGCGTGACCCACAAACCGCAACACCTCTTAAACAAGATATCCATGTCGATGTCGCTATCGTCGGTGGCGGATATACGGGACTTTGGAGCGCTATCTTACTGAAACAGAAGCAACCTCAACTTCGCGTGGCAATCCTAGAGAGAGACCTGTGTGGCTCTGGCGCATCGGGGTTTAACGGCGGCTGTTTACTTACTTGGGCGACGAAGTACCCAACGTTAAAGAAACTTTATGGCGAGCAGGAGGCGCGCTGGTTGGTTGCTGAGTCTGAGCAGGTCATTGATGAGATACGGCAGTTTTGCGATCAGCACGCTATCGATGCCGACCTTTACACCAACGGCACTTACTATACCGCGACGAACACTGCTCAACTCGATTCGATGGCTCCTGTGGTCTCAGAACTCGACAAGCAAGGGATTAATAGCTGGCAAGCCGTAGCCACAGAGTCTATCGCTGAAAAGACTGGCTCAGAGGTGCATCAACAAGCGCTGTTCTCACCAGCAGCTGGGAGTGTGCAACCGGCTAAACTCGCCTTTGGCCTCAAGCGCGTCGCGCTTGAGCTTGGCGTCGAAATCTATGAGCAAACTGCGATGGAGAAACTGATTGAGACACAGCCAGCTAAGCTTGTGACGACTAACGCCACCGTCACTGCCAACAAAGTGATCCTGGCGACTAACGCATGGATGCTCGATCAGTTTAGTGAATTTAAACACTCTATTGTGGTGGTTTCTTCAGATATGGTTTTGAGTAAGCCAATTCAGCGGCGTCTTGAACACAAGGGACCGGCGAAAGGGGTTACCGTGGTTGATTCGCGTATATTTGTCCACTACTACCGTGATACCGAAGATGGACGCGTGATGCTCGGTAAAGGCGGCAATCGCTTCTCGTTTGGTAACAAGGTAGATGCGATGTTCAAGTCCTATACGCCGTACCTCGACTTACTCAAGAAGAGTTTTTGCTGGCTGTTTCCCGAGCTATCGGCAAACGACATTGAGCACTCTTGGTCAGGTGGCTCTGACCGCTCAGTAACGGGCTTGCCGTTCTTTGGCACGCTGCGCGGCCACTCTCATATCGTTTACGGCTTAGGATACTCCGGTAACGGCGTTGCACAAACACGGATCGGCGGCAAAATTCTCTCGAGTTTGGTGCTTGAAGAGGATAATCAATACACCCGCAGCGGCATGGCGCAAGGACCACGCGGTCATTTCCCTCCCGAGCCATTTCGCTGGATCGGTGCGATGATGGTACGCAACGCCGTACGCCGTAAAGAGACCGCCGAGCAGAACGAGAAGAAGCCTTTTTTGGTCGACAAGCTCCTCGCTAAGCTAGCTGGCCCTGCCGGTAAAGCCGACAAAGGTTAAGGTGGATAGAGAATTTGAATTAGTCTAAAGGAGTAAAATCCAGCTCAGCTAACTTGCACAGTGTCAACTCAAGCAGCCTCAAGCCCAGCACCTAACTGCGCAGCCTTTCCCCTATCAGGGCAAGTTAAATTGCCCTGATTCATCAATTTTTAACACAAACACAATACAACGAGGGAAGACCTATCGCGTGAAAAGCTATCGAATGAACTTCAACACTCCCCAAGTTGCCCACAGCCAAAGACGTATCCCCCCTTTTAAGGCATTAAGAGCGTTTGAAGCGGCCGCCAGACATAAAAGTTTTTCTGCCGCGGCTGAGGAGCTCAATGTCAGCCGCGCTGCGGTCAGCCAGCAAATCAAGCTGCTTGAGCAATTCTTAGACTCTAAACTTTTTGAGCGTATCGGCACCAAACTGCACCCAACTGAGCAGGCGCTGCACTATTTGCCGCTGCTCACCGATACGTTCGATCACCTTTCGCTCGGCACCGACCATTTATTTGGCAAAAAGAAAAAACAGACCCTGACCATTCGAGTCGCGCAAAGCTTCTGCCACACTTGGCTTTTGCCGCGTCTGGCGGATTTCCACCGCCGCTACCCTGATTTTTCTCTGCAGTTCTATTCAACCACCAATCTTTATCCGAGCAACAACAACACCGTCGATATCGAGATTGTCAATGGGTATGGCAATTGGAGTGGTAGCTCATACGAGCCGCTGTGCTCTATCGAAGAATGGTGCGTAGTCGCCAGTCCTCAATTCATTAACAAACACGATTTTACCTTGGGCATCGAGGCGATTGCTCAGTTTCCTAAGATAGCCACCTTGGGTTACAACCAAGGCTGGCGAGATTGGTTTCACCTCGTCGATCATTGCCTGCCGTTCTCCGAGCCGATTATGCAGTTTGATAGCACGCAGTTATCGGTTGAAGCGGCAGTACAAGGCCTTGGAATGCTGCTCGCCAAATCGATTTTAGTTGAGGATGCGCTCAAACAAGGCACGCTTGCCTTGGCTCACGCCACCAAGATGCCAAGCCAAAGTCAGCATTATTTGATAAATAATACCAACCATCACAACCAAGCCAAAATTGCCGCATTTCGAGATTGGCTGCAAACCTGTGACATGTTGAAGTAGGCACACCACAATACGCCTTGCGCACTGTGGTGTGTTTGACAAGCTCGCGCGAAGATCAACGTTTTTGCCAGATCGACAGCTGTGAGATAGTGTGTTGGAATTTGCGTTGAGTTTCACGGATCACAAACGGCACATCAATGACACTCACCAATACAAAGCGCGGGTGCAGCGCCTCGGTCAAACCCTCTAGTGTGGTTTGGTTCTCACCATTGATCTTGATTCCCCCGACCCAATTTGGTTTCGGCGTGTACTCTTCAAGCCAAGTGTAAGGTGAAGCGATAGCCAAGATACCGCCTTGGTTTAGCCTATGGTTAATCAGGTCCAAGAACTTGTGGGGATCACTCAACCGGTCGATTAAATTAGCGGCTAAGACGAGATCATAACCACTAAACTGGGGCTTAAGATTACACGCATCACCTTGGGCAAAATGGATACGCTCACACTCTGTTTTACCATACCCAAGCTCGTCTAGATTCACCGCTTTAAACTCAACCAAGTCACCCTCGGTAGGAATGGTATATCGAGTATGTCCCCGCTCACTCAAGGCATAGGCCTGCTGGATAAAGCGCGCAGAGAAATCAATTCCATCGACCTTCTCAAAGTGTTTAGCCAATTCAAAACTTGCCCGCCCGACAGAGCATCCAAGATCGAGCGCTTTGGCTCTATTAGTGAAGTTATGCGCTGATAAGATCTGCTCCACCAGACTGACAGAGAAGTTATCAACGTTAAAGTAACGCTTACCATAATGAAACTCGAGGTATTGAGAGACCAGCTCATCAGTCTCATACACATTGACCGATTTTTGCGCCTGAGGCTCTTGCTCTGACACCACATAACGCAGGCCCGCATGCTGATAAAAATGGCGGCGAAAAGCATAACGCGAGGACTGCTGAGCTTCATTACCGGTTGAGATCCATGACCCACCCTTGATCAGGTTGTGTTTGCCATCAAACGTCGGCGTTGAGAAGTCATCATAAAGCGGGTGAACATCGAAACCGTTCAACCCATCGATTGGCGTTTGCGTCCATTGCCAGACATTGCCCACGACATCATACACACCCTGATGTTCGAACTGATCAACAGGAGCGGAAGACGCAAAGTGATTCAAAGCGATATTTCCTGGTGCTTGCTGCCAATCAACACCATCACCGGCAACGCGCTGGCGCAGGACATACCATTCACTCTCAGAGGGAAGGCGCACTGTTTGCCCTAGCTGCTCCGCTTTCCAGCGGCAAAATGCTTGTGCTTCGAGTTGATTGACCTCGACTGGCCAATTCATTGGTAGCGGTACCTCTTGGGTCAAGTTACGTTGCCAATACTGCCCATCTCGGTAGCGCCAAAATCGCGGCATTTTCGCCTGCGTAAACCTCAGCCACTGCTGACCCTCTTCATCCCAGTATTTTGCACTCTGGTAACCTTGCGCCTCGACAAACTGCAAGAACTCTTGGTTACTGACCAGGTATTGACTGGTTTGGAACTCGGGCACATGCACCTCAAGTTGGCCGTACTCGTTATCCCAGCCATAGGTGTCATCACTCTCAGCTTTGCCAAGCGTTACATCGGCTGCACCAATCGAGACCAACTGGTTGTCCGGCGCAGGCCCAAACGTATCACAGGCTGTCCAAGCATCGTGCCTAACCACTGACTCTAGTGGCAACTGGCGAATGATCACCGACGAGGTCTCAAGATGAATACGCTCATGCTCAATCCCCATTAAAATCACCCAAGCGGGATCGCTTTGCGTTATCGGCAGGCTGAGCGGCATGGTGTCGATAACCGTATTGACAACTTCTCGAACTTGGTCACGATACTGCCTAACCTCATCGACGCTCGGCCAGTCGTAATTACGCTCATCGAGATCATCCCATGACATTTCATCAACCCCAATAGCAAACATCGACTCAAATGCTGGATTGACTCTATCGGTAATCTGCTGAGCAAGCTTGAGTTTATTAATAAAAAAGCACGCCGTGTGGCCAAAATAAAACACCAATGGATGGCGTAGAGGTTCAGCTTTAACATAGTACGCTTCGTCATTCGCAATGGTCTCGAACAAGGACTCGTAGAGGTTATAGGTCTGTTGGAAGTAGGCTTTGATCTCGTCGCGTTTTGCCTGGCAACTATCACCATTGAGGCGGATAGTCGGATGGTACATATGAGTAGGAAGTGCCATTACTGTCGTCCCGTTGTCTGGTCGTATAAACAAATGCGCAAAATAACTTCGTATTATCATTAAGTTAGAAGGCTTATCAGCGCTTAGCAAAAAAATATTGCCGCTCTGGTGCTCCCCGCCCAAGATGAATAACGCCTACTTACGTCCTCGACCAAGACATAGTTCAAAATAACAGTATAGTTTAAAGGGAAATTGAGCCGTGCCCCCCACTAAGCAAACCACGGCTCTGAGGTAAGAGTTGAGACGAGCAACTCGACACCACCACGACCAGCACTCGCCTCTCGCAGCAACGCGATCTCGCTTCTCGCCTCTTTATTTTACCCTTCGGTTCCGCTGCGAACCACTTCTTCTTCAAGATCAAACGGCGAGTTCGCCACCTGCTGTTGCACTAAGCGCTCCTCGAGCGGTGAGGCAACAATTTTGCGGTTAATCAGGTGTTTAGGGCCAACGTTTTCTGAGATTGAGTTACCACCCCAGGTGCCACAACCCAAGGTTAGTGACGGTGGAATAATGGTATTGTAAATCCCACCAATCGCGCCCTGAGATGTTGGAGTATTGACCAAAATACGCACAGTTTTTAGCTTCTTACCAAAATAGCGTACTCGCTCAGGGTGGGTATTTTCATTGGTATAAAGGCCCGACGTATGACCAATGCCACCAAGTTCTACCATGCTAATTGCTTGGTCAACGGCGTCTTCAAAGTTATCGGCTTTAAATAATCCCAGGGTTGGCGAGAGTTTCTCGTGTGCAAATGCATCAGAAGAGCAGACTTTGCCAAGCCCCTCACCAACCAATACTCTTGTCTCAGGGGCAACGTTAATGTCTGCCATGCGCGCAATTTGGTAAGCAGATTGACCAACAACGTTGGGATTCAAGTGACCTTCCACTCGCAATACTCCGCGCACCTTCTCTGCTTCATCGGCATCCAATAGATAACATTGATGCTTGACCAACGCAGCCTTAACCTCATCATATGCGCTCTCGACCACGATAGCCGCCTGCTCTGACGCGCAAACCACACCGTTATCAAAGGTTTTGGACTTGATGATTGACTCAACCGCATGCTCAACATCGGCAGACTCGTCAATTACAACTGGTACATTACCCGCGCCAACTCCCAGTGCAGGCTTGCCTGATGAATAAGCAGCCTTCACCATACCCGGCCCACCCGTGGCGAGAATCAAGCTAATATCTTTGTGCGTCATTAAGGCATTTGACAATTCAAGCGATGGTTGGTCCACCCAGCCAATAATCCCCTCAGGCGCGCCTGCCGCTACCGCCGCTTCCAGCACTACGCGCGCCGCACGGTTAGTTGACTCTTTGGCTCTTGGGTGGGGTGAAAAGATGATGCCATTACGCGTTTTGAGTGAAATAAGTGATTTAAAGATGGCAGTTGAGGTTGGGTTGGTGGTTGGGATCACGCCACAAATTACCCCGACAGGGTCTGCAATGGTCATCGAGTTGTGAAACTTGTTCTCTTCGATGATGTCGCAGGTCTTTTCATTCTTGTACTGATCGTACACGTACTCAGAGGCAAACTGATTCTTGATGATTTTATCATGGACGATGCCCATTCCAGACTCTTCAACTGCTTGCTCGGCCAAATGTGTACTGGCTTGATACGCTGCTAGCGCCGCAGCGCGAAAAATCTCGTCAACTTGCTGTTGTGTATAGGTAGCGAATTGCTCCTGTGCATGTTTGACCTGTGATACGAGAGCATCGAGCTCTGGAAACTGTGACTGTTGCATAATGACACCTTAAATATACAAAATACCAAACGGTAATACTGATACATTACCAAAATGTAAGGTCATGAAATTAAAGCGAATTTATTGCAAAGGAAAGATCTAGATCTCATTTTTAATCGACCATTCACCACACTGAGATATTGATTCCAAGTTCATGTGATAGATCAGAATATTTTTAATTTTTTAATAATTACTTAATACTAAAAAATTAATCAAAACAGATATTTATGCTGAGCCTTCAAATTGAATTGCCTTTATCAATCTCGAAAACGCAACGTGCTCATTGGCATGCTGATCAGCTCAAAGTTTTAGCATTGGGCGTGGCTTATGCGCCCTTGTTAACCACTTAAAGAGTATAAAATTCATTTACGCCAGAAGCTTACATAGTGGTACTCTAGCCTTGTGATCAATGATACGGGGTACGGGTACGATGTGGATAACGGTGTTTTCAACCACGTTGGGGGCGTTAATCGGCAAAGTGAGCGGCCTTCCTATGGGAAGCTTGTTTGGCTCTATTCTCTTCGTCGTCTTGGTCGCTCAACTGATAAACACCTTAAATAGTAAACGGTTAGAACAAGGTAGACCTAAACTAGTCCAACCAATGACCTTGCCAAAAGGCTCGATTATCGTTATCCAATTGATCCTCGGCCTTGGTGTCGGCTCAATTGCTCGCCTCTCTACCATCGTCGACACCATCAGTGTTCCCGTCTTCCTTGGATTGCTAGTGTGCCTATCGATACAAATTAGCCTGGGATTCTTTTGGCTGTATCGCGCTGAAAAATGGTCGCTCGGTGACAGCTTGATGGGCGCAATTCCCGGCGCACTGTCGGCGTTACTCTCCCTATCAGGGCGCTACCACACCCCCTCACCGAAAGTCATCTTTGCGCATTCTGTCCGTTTAGTGCTTTTAGTTTGCCTTGCAGCGGTGATTTCCCTCAATGTCGTGCCGCAAGGGGTTACTACTGAGCCGCAGTTAGCCACTGAGATGCCTGTCGATTGGGCTTGGCTTTGCCTAGTCACTGTCGTTGCCTTACTCTGTGGATGGGCCGCAGACAAGCTGAATATTCCGGCGCCTTTCTTGGTTTGTTCACTCACCATTTCAATCGGTTTTGGTTCGGTATTTGACCACGTTCAATTGATCGTACCTGACTTTTTGCTTGAGGTATCAACCGCCATTTTAGGTGCAGTGATCGGTATAAAACTAACCGCAGTCAAGATCACTGAGGCATGGCGTTACGCCAGAGCAGGACTTATTGTCACGAGCTTGAGTGTCTCGGTAACGATTTTAACCGCCTTCGTTGCTAGCTATCTGTTGGGTATCGATTGGCCAGTGCTTATTCTTGCCTGGGTGCCCGGAAACGTCGAAGCCATGACCACGATTGCCTTAACCTTTGCTATGTCACCGGCCTTTGTGATGATTAACCACGTTATTCGGCTGTTCATACTCAATCTCGCGCCACTTGCAATCGGGTTTATCTTGCCCGCCAAGGAGATTGGTCAAAACCACGAAGCGTAACGCTATCTGTTTGAAACGCTCCGTTATAAAGCACACTTTTCATGCCAAGATATTGATAATGTTTGTAATTGATCGCACCGTAAGTGGGTTATGCAAATTATTGATATAAGGATGAATGCTTTGGTCAGTGAAAAACACTTGGAAGAGTTTTCTGTTCATGGCTCGCTCGAGAGGTCCTTGCTCGACGCCCAATTGACGATGCGCGAGCACCTCTACGATTTTAACCATACCCGTCCCGGTGAAACAGACAAACGACAATCTCTACTTACGCAGATTCTTGGCCGCCCCTGCAGTACTCAAATTGTCCCCCCGCTTTTCTGCGATATTGGTACCAATTTGGTTCTTGGTGAGGGTGGCTTTATCAATACCAATCTCGTCGCACTTGATATCGCGCCGATTCGTATTGGCAATTTTGTCATGATAGGCCCCAATGTTCAGCTGCTAGCCTCAACGCACCCACTTGCCCTGCAAGAGCGCTTAGTTCCCCATATTGCCGGTGAACCGATAACCATTGGTGACCGAGTTTGGATTGGTGCAGGCGCTATCATACTCCCTGGCGTGAACATTGGTGACAACAGCGTTATCGGCGCGGGCAGCGTTGTTAACAAGGATATCCCTGCCGGTGTATTAGCGCTAGGAAACCCCTGTCGGATTATCAGAGCCATCGACCACGGTGAGATTCCAAGTGATGAGAAGATCAAAGCAAACTATGCCGAGTTTCGCTAGCGGTAAACGCCATAACAACAGGACAGAAAATTTGACTGACGCTAAATGCGCTGCAATTTTCCTTTTGGCTTGAGGCAGATCGTTGTTTTTAAACATTTCTATCACAATGAAAACGGCTTTCATCCGACAAAACTGATCGGTTACGCTTTTAAACCGACCAAAAGTCAGTTAACTTCTGGCCCATGTTCATACAGTAAAAAAGGTCTTACTTTGGAAAAACACGAAGAGGTCCTAGTCTCGGTGAGACAAATTATTCGAGCCATCGATCTACACTCAAAAAAGCTCAGTAAAGAAGCGGGATTGACCGGACCACAACTGATCCTAATGCGCGCGATTAGAGAGTTAGGAGATGTCAATCTTCGTCAGTTGGCCGAGCACACCAACATGAGCTCTGCGACCACAACAATTATCTTAGACCGATTAGAGCGCAATCAATTGGTGGTTCGTATGCGCAGTACCACCGATAAGCGTAAAGTCCACGCTAGCCTGACGGACAAAGGGCTGCAACTGCTCGACTCAGCACCAATGCCGCTGCAAGATCACTTCATCAGCGAGTTTCAAAACCTCCAAGAATGGGAACAAACTCTGCTGCTCTCGTCCGTCCAACGCTTGGCCAGCATGATGAATGCAGAGCGTTACGATGCCGCGCCAGTGTTGGAGCTCGGTAACATCACTGATCCAAACCATACCTCCGAGTAAAACCACGCCTCTAAGTAAATTAGTGCTAGCTTAAGCTCTCTACCAAGGGGGCTTACCAATCAATCTAACCCTCTAGTCACAACCCTATCTTAACACCCACTCGCCCCCGACAAATTTAACACTCAACTAATTTTTTCAAGGCAGACATGCCACTCCCAACGATTGTTATGTAGCCCAGACAAAGCGGCCAAAACTACGCAAAACAATTAGTTTAGAGTTAAAACTAATTTGATTGATTTCATTGGTATATCCTTTGTTTGCAACACGTCCTTACAAATCACAAAAAGTGTTTAAAATCAGCAAGTTAATAAAGGAATCACTAATTCAAAGTGTGATATATCTCAAGACTGTGTTCAAATGCAATCGAAGGTGCGGTTAATAACTAGTTTGAGGTCTAAGTAAATATTTTGTATGCTTTAGTTAGCAATCAATTATTAATATTAGGAAGAAATGTAATATGAAATGGAATTTCGCACTTCTCGCCCTTGCTGCAACCACTACGGCGCAAGCCAATGAATGTGGTTCTGTAACCATCGCTGATATGAACTGGAACTCCGCCAGTGTTATCGCCAACCTTGACCGATTTATCCTTGAACATGGCTATGGCTGTGACTCCGAGTTAGTCCCGGGCGATACCATGCCAACGGCAACCTCAATGGTTGAAAAAGGACAGCCTGACATCGCCCCTGAAATGTGGACCAACGCGGTGCCAGACCTGATTGAAGCCGGGGTTGAAGAAGGACGAATTGCTTATGTCGGTGATTCACTCTCCGACGGGGGTGAAGAGGCATTCTGGGTTCCGGCTTACATGGTCGAACAATACCCTGAGCTGAGCACAATTGAAGGGGTGAAAAAGCACGCTAAACTATTCCGCCACCCCGAAAACCCCTCTCTCTCAGCATTCTATGGCTGTCCTGCGGGTTGGGGATGCCAGATCTCATCACGCAATCTGTTTGATGCGCTTGAGCTAGAGGAAGCTGGCTTTGAATTGATTGACCCAGGCTCAGCGGCGGGACAATCGGGTATCATTGCTAAAGCCTATGAGCGCGAAGAAGGCTGGTTTGGTTATTACTGGGCACCCACCGCTATCTTGGGTAAATATGAAATGGTCAAAGTCGACTTTGGCTCAGGTGTCGACGAGCAGGCGTTCCTTGACTGTATCAGCAGCGAAGATTGTACTGAGCCTACAGTAAGCATGTACCCAGCCTCCCCAGTGAAAACCTATGTCGTCACTGACTTCTCAAGCAAAAACCCGATGGTGATGGAATATCTAGCCAAGCGCAGCTTCACTAATGCGCAGATGAACAGCCTGTTGGCTTGGATGGAAGACGAGCAAGCCGATTCTGAAGACGCTATGTACCATGTGCTTGAAAACTATCCGTCAATCTGGAAAGCCTGGCTACCAGAAGCGGTGGCTGAGAAAGTGGCTGATCAGCTTTAACCTACCCTTTCAAATTACTATTCCTAAGCCCCAACCTCAGTGCGGCTTAGGATAAGCATAGGAATGTATAATGGCCAGTAGTAGTTGGTTAACGAGCTTTCCCGAGATGGATCGCTCAACATTGCGTGGGATACGCAAAACCTTAGATGGTGCCTATAAAGAATTTTCTCGTGAGTATGGCGACTTTATCGAGTCCCTATTCGACCCACTTCTTACCTTTCTGGTTTGGTTTGAAAAAACACTCCTCAGTACACCTTGGTGGCTTGTGTTAATCGCCTGTACTGGCCTTGTTTACGCTGCCAGTCGTTCTATCAAACTCTCGATAGCCTGCGTGGTATCACTGCTACTGATTGGCTACTTCGGCATGTGGGACGACACGATGCGTACCTTGAGCATCATTACCGTCTGTACCTTGCTTGCCATTGTCATCGGCATTCCAATTGGTGTCGCGATGGCGCGCTCCGATCGAGTCCAAGCGTTCGTCACACCAATCCTAGATATCATGCAAACCATGCCAGCATTTGTCTACCTTATCCCAGTGGTGATGCTGCTTGGGATTGGTAAGATTCCCGGCCTTATCGCCGTTATTATCTACGCCATTCCACCCGTGATCCGTCTAACAAACCTTGGGATCAGACTGGTCGATAAAGAAGTCATGGAAGCGGCAACCGCGTTTGGTGCCAGTAAGTGGCAGCGACTAACTGGTGTTCAGTTACCCCTGGCGATGCCTACCATCATGGCGGGGATTAACCAGACCATTATGATGTCACTATCCATGGTGGTTATTGCCTCTATGATTGGCGTTAAAGGACTGGGTCAGCCAGTACTGCGCTCAATTACTAATCAATACTTTACCCTTGGACTTCTGAATGGCTTTGCGATTGTCGCACTGGCGATACTCTTTGATCGCGCCTCTCAGGCGTATGCAAAACGAACTCAAGCGTATTTAGGGAATCAGCACCATGACTAAGCCACTGATCAAGATTACCGGGTTGTACAAGATCTTTGGCCCAACGCCACAAAAGATCTTACCACTGGTCAAAACGGGAAAAACCAAAGACCAAGTCCTAGAGGAAACCGCTCATACTGTGGGCTTGAAAGACATTAATTTGGAAATTTTCAAGGGTGAGATCTTCGTTATTATGGGGTTATCTGGCTCAGGCAAGTCAACCTTAATTCGCCACTTTAACCGCTTGATTGACCCGACTGCTGGTCAAATTGATGTTGAAGGCAGCGATATCATGCACCTCTCAGCGAAAGAGCTAGAGAAGTTTCGTCAACAAAAGATGTCGATGGTTTTTCAACGTTTTGGTTTACTGCCCCATCGTAAAGTTCTCGATAATGTTGCGTACGGGTTGGAGATTCAGAAAGTCGATAAAACCAAACGCTTAGGTATCGCTCAAGAGTGGATGGACACGGTTGGACTCAAGGGCTACGAGCAACAGTACCCTTCACAGCTCTCAGGCGGACAACAGCAGCGTGTCGGGTTGGCCCGCGCTTTATGTACTAACGCAGAAATCTTGCTGATGGACGAAGCCTTCTCGGCTCTCGACCCTCTTATCCGTAGTGAGATGCAAGATCAGCTGATTGAGCTGCAAGAGAAGCTGCACAAAACCATTGTTTTCATCACCCATGACCTCGATGAAGCTCTGCGCCTTGGTGATCGCATCGCTATCCTTAAAGACGGTGAGATGGTGCAACAGGGTACGCCGGATAGTATCTTACTTAATCCAGCCACCGACTACGTTGAGGCATTCATTAAAGACGTCAACCGAGCCCGTGCGTTAACTGTCGAGAACGTGATGAAAAAGCCATCAATGCGTATCACTACCACCAGCATCGCCGAAGCTCAAGCGCAAATGAAACGTACCAAGCATGATTATGCCTACCATGTCACGGATGAGGGCTACCAAGGCGTGATCACCGAAGAGAGTCTCAATGAAGCGGCTGAGAATAACGCGATCGAAACGATAGAGCCGAGTTTGTACGAAGAAGTCCCCACCGTCTCTCCCGATTCTGTTATCGAACAGGTATTAACTGATACGATATCCTCTGATTACTCTTTGCCGGTAGTCGATGACGAGGGCAACTTAAAAGGCGCGCTAGAAAAAGAGTGCGTCGCTGACCTTTTTACTGAAAAAAATCATCATTAAGCTCATCAAACAAGGGAAGCTTTCTACTTCCCTTGTTTTTGCCCCTGCCTAATTCATTACCTTACGGCTTTAATCCAACTTAATACCAAGCATAACCTTCACTCACTGGCCGTTATATATTCACACCTATTCGCAGACATTCTTGAGCCATGCTTGATTAGGAGCTGTTAATTCAACTGTACTCCTCGATACATGTCTAAGCCTCGAGCTTAATAAACTGATCCAGATCAAACAAAATTCAAGTCGGTTTAATTGACATCAATTTGCAATATAGCGCAATTAGCATTTCTCAATGTTACATTTACTTACATAATATGGACATTAGAAATGAAAAAATATCTTCTAGGCGCGGCGCTGATTATTGCAACACAAACTGGTACATCGATGGCTCAAGAAACGTTATCGGTTGTTGGCTCAAGCTCAGTATCTCCACTGATGGAAGTGTTTGGTGAAACTTACCAAAAAACGCACCCAGAACTGTTTATCGAGGTACAAGGCCCTGGCTCATCGGCCGGCGTTCGCGCAGCAAAAAGCCAAACCGCAGATCTTGGTATGGCGTCACGTGAGCTGAAATCGTCAGAAGAAGAAGCTGACTTGCATACAGAAGTGATTGCACGCGATGGAATTGCGATTGTTGTTAACCCAGCCAATAAGGTTCAGTCTCTGACGGCTAAACAGATCCACGACATTTACGCTGGCGAAATCAAAAACTGGAAAGAGGTCGGTGGCGCAGACAAACCTATCGTTGCTGTCACCCGCGATACCGCATCTGGCACGCGTGGCGCATTTGAGGAAATCATGAGCCTAACTAAGAAAATCAATGGTCAGAAAGTTTCTGCGATTTCGCAACACGCTCAAGTGACCAATGGTAATGGTCATTCAAAAACCATGGCGGCGCAAAACCCTTACGCGATCAGCTACATCTCGCTTGGTAGCGTCGACTCGTCAGTCCAAGCCGTCAGCGTTGACGGCGCAACCGCGACCGTTGAAAACGTAAAAAATGGCACCTACAAAGTCGCTCGCCCATTCCAAGTTCTTTATAAAGGCAAACCTGCAGCAAATACCCAACAGTTCCTAGACTGGATGTTGTCTGATGAGGCTCAAGCGATCGTTGAACAGCAAGGCTACATCGCGGTTAACTAATTTAACTGCGGTTGTCTTTGACGCGTGTGTAATTGAGAGGGAGCCTTGGCTTCCTCTTGTCATTTTTGTCATCCTTCGTCTTACCCACCACCAACCCACTTTTATCACTAAGGTGCAACAACGCCTCTATCCCACCTAGGATAAAAACGACTGCTGATATTGTTATCAGAATTCCTGTCTATACTTGAATTTAGTCGCTAAGGGGGGCCTATGAGCACCAAACCAGTTTTTCCGCTAATACTCGCATCATTTATCTTTCTCTCTGGATGCGATGGTCAACAATCCCAGGCTCCTGCCGCCACTCCCCCTGCCCCCGCTATCGGCTATACCGTAGTCAATGCACAGCCGCTTGAATTAACCGACAGTATGCCTGGGCGCACCTTGGCGTCGTTTAAAGCCGAAGTCCGCCCCCAAGTTGGAGGGATCCTGGTCAGTCAATTGTTCCAAGAAGGGGCATTTATCGACAAAGGCCAGCCGCTTTACCAGATTGATCCAGACTCTTTCCAAGTCACGCTAAACAGTGCCAAGGCAGATCTAAAGCGCGCCAGAGCGAATCTTGCCACAGCAAGTAACCGCGCCAAACGTTATGAACGTCTGGTGCGTGAAAATGCGGTTTCTCGCCAAGACTACGATGATGCGGTTGCCAGTCTGCAGCAAGCGCAATCGGATGTGGCCACGGCGCAAGCTTCTATCGATGCTGCACAAATCAACCTTGATTACACCAAAGTTACCTCACCGATTTCTGGGCGTATTGGTCGCTCAAGTGTAACGGAAGGCGCTTTAGTCACCGCCAATCAAGCCGATCCGCTGGCTACGGTTCAGACTTACGACCCAATGTACGTTGACCTAACCGCATCAAGCAACGAGTTGTTGGCCTTTCGCCGCGCGCTACAAGCGGGTGATTTCTCTCGCTCAGAGCAGGATTTAACCAATATTCACCTGACCCTTGAAGATGGAACTGACTACGAACATAAAGGCACCATCTTGTTTTCTGACGTCAATATCAGTGAATCTACCGGTGCATTTGTTCTGCGTGTCTCCTTCCCCAACCCAGACAATATTCTACTGCCGGGCATGTTTGTTCGTGCGACCCTGCCCAAAGGCGTCGCCAGTGATGCGATCTTGGTGCCAGCGAAAGCCGTGTCACGCACTCCGCAAGGTACCGCCCAGGTGTGGGTTATTGACGACAATGATGTGGTTAACATTCGTACCGTCTCAGCCGACAAACTGATTAATAACCAGTGGCTGATCACCGAAGGGCTCAACTCTGGAGATAAGGTTGTCGCGGTCGGCCTGCAGTTTATTCGGCCGGACATGACCCTGACCAACACCTATGACATCTCCCAACAAGACCAATAACAGGTAACTCGCTATGGCGCTCTTTTTTATCAATCGCCCGGTTTTCGCCTGGGTATTGGCAATCATGGTTATGCTGGCCGGACTGCTGGCACTGCTCAATCTGCCGGTGGCGCAGTACCCAACCATTGCCCCGCCTTCAATTCAAATAACCGCTTTCTACCCTGGGGCTTCAGCCAAAACCGCTGAGGACTCAGTCACCCAAGTTATTGAGCAACAAATGACCGGCTTGGATAATTTACTGTATTTCAAGTCCACCTCAGATTCGTTTGGTAACATTGCTATCACCCTAACCTTCTCCGCAGAAACTGACCCAGATATCGCCCAGGTGCAGGTACAAAACAAGCTCCAAGCCGCCACCCCGCTGTTGCCCACGGAAGTACAGGCACAAGGGGTCAACGTCGAAAAGGCCAGTAGCTCATTTTTGATGGTACTGGCCTTTGTATCCGAAGATGGCAGCATGACAGACATCGACCTTGGGGACTATATCTCGAGTAACATCCTCGACCCGCTCAGCCGAGTCGATGGTGTCGGTCAGACACAACTGTTTGGCGCTGAGTACGCGATGCGCATCTGGCTCGATCCATACAAGCTTGAGAGCTATAAGCTTATGCCGTCAGATGTAATTGCTGCCGTGCAAGAGCAAAATGCGCAGGTGTCTGCAGGTCAAATGGGCGCAGCCCCTGCCAATATGGGCGCGCAACTCACCGCAACCATCACCGCGCAATCGCGCTTACAAACAGTGACCGATTTTCGGCAAATCCTGCTAAAAGTCGACAGTGATGGCTCACAGGTACTTTTGGAGGATGTGGCGAATGTTGAGCTTGGTGCATCCAGCTACAGCTCGGTATCGGCGTATAATCAACTCGCCGCCGCTGGGATGTCTGTCAGCCTCGCTACCGGAAAAAACGCCCTCGATACTGCCGAGGCGGTGCGGGCGAAAATTGATGAGCTTAAGCCCTTTTTTCCCCCTGGTCTCAAGGTCGTCTACCCCTATGACACCACGCCATTTATCGAGATCTCTATCGAGGGTGTCGTGCATACCCTAATCGAAGCGGTCGTGTTGGTTTTCTTGGTCATGCTGCTGTTTTTGCAAAACCTGCGCGCCACCTTTATTCCCACTATCGCGGTGCCTATCGTGATCTTAGGCACCTTTGCCGTGCTGCTGTCGCTTGGCTATTCGATTAATACCTTGACGATGTTTGCCATGGTGCTGGCCATCGGCCTGTTGGTGGATGATGCGATTGTGGTGGTGGAGAATGTTGAGCGAATCATGGAAGAAGAGCACCTTGATGCTAGAGCGGCCACCATCAAGTCTATGGAAGAGATCACCAGTGCTTTGATTGGTATCGGTATGGTGCTGTGTGCGGTGTTTATCCCGATGGCGTTCTTTGCCGGATCGGTCGGTGCCATCTATCGTCAGTTCTCGATCACCATAGTAACGGCAGTCGCACTGTCGGTATTGGTGGCGATTATTCTCACCCCAACACTGTGTATCAGCCTGCTTACTCACAATGAAGAGGCAAAGAACAAAGGCTTTGCCGGTTGGTTTAACCGTCATTTTCACCGCTTAACCGACCGTTATGTGGCAATGGTGGATTTTATTTCTCACCGCGCGGTGCGCTTTATGCTGATCTATGTTGCCATCATTGCGATTGTTGGCATTCTGTTTATTCGCCTGCCGACCGGCTTTTTACCCGATGAAGATCAGGGCTCAATGATGACCATGATCCAGCTGCCCAGTGGCGCTACTCAAGAGCAGACCTTGGCGGTACTTGAGAAAGTTGAGAACTTCTACCTGAATCAAGAACAAGACAATATCGAATCGGTCTTTTCGATCGCAGGCTTTAGTTTTGCCGGCTCTGGCGCCAATACTGGGATGATGTTTATCAACCTAAAAGACTGGGACGAGCGGCAAACCCCGCAATCACATGTCACTGCGATTATCGGCCGCGCGATGGGCTATTTTCAACAGATCACCGAGGCAGCCGTGTTTGCCTTTGCCCCGCCTGCGATCATGGAGCTGGGTAATGCCACCGGTTTCAACTTTTTTATGCAAGACCGCGCCGGTGTGGGGCATGAGCAGCTGATGGCGATCCAAGGTCAATTACTCGGCACGGCCAATCAAAGCCCACTGCTCACTGCCGTGCGGCCCAATGGTCTTAGCGATACACCGCTCTATCACTTAGAAATCGATCAGCTTAAAGCAAGAGCTTTAGGCGTTGCCATTGGTGATATCAACGCCACCATAGGCACGGCTTTTGGTAGTAGTTATATCAATGACTTTGTCGACCGTGGCCGAATCAAAAAAGTCTATGCTCAAGCGCTAACGCCGTATCGGATGACACCTGAGAACATTATGGAGTGGAAGGTGCGAAATGACGCTGGAGAGATGGTCGCGATGCGGGTCTTTGCCGAGGGCGAGTGGCAATATGGCTCACCACGTCTTGAGCGTTATAACGGGGTATCGGCGGTCGAAATTGTTGGTGAGCCGGTTGCTGGGGTGAGTACCGGGGACGCGATGGCCGAGGTGGAGCGTATCATCGGCGAGCTGCCGCCCGGGGTTGGTATCGAATGGACCGGGATGTCCTATCAAGAGCGGGTTTCCGGCGGACAAGCTCCCCTCCTTTATGCTCTCTCCATTTTGATCGTGTTCCTTTGTCTGGCCGCGCTCTACGAAGACTGGGCCGTGCCCTTCTCGGTGATCCTGATCATTCCGCTGGGGATTTTAGGCGCGGTCAGTGCCACTGAGCTGTTTGGCTTAGAAAACGATGTTTACTTTCAGGTTGGTTTGCTCACGACCATAGGGCTTGGCTCTAAGAACGCTATCATGATCGTCGAGTTTGCCAAGAGCTACTACGAAGCAGGAGAAGATCTTATCCAAGCGGCGCTCAAGGCTGCGCGTATCCGCTTGCGGCCGATTTTGATGACCTCACTCGCCTTTGGCATGGGGGTTGTCCCTCTCGCCATTAGCTCGGGTGCTGGCTCCGGTGCGCAAAATGCGGTCGGTACCGGTGTGGTTGGCGGGGTGATCACCGCAACCTTGCTCGGGGTGTTATTTGTGCCTTTGTTCTTTGTCGTAGTCGAACGCTTATTTGCCGGCAAGTCCAAGCATCAAGTGGAGAGCTCTCATCAAGAGGAGTCCGTCTAATGAAGACATCGGTTAAAGTTCTATCCTTGACACTGGCGCTCTCTGGATGCACCAACTTTATCCCTGAGTATTCCCAGCCTGAGTTTCCGGTGACCAATGACTGGCCAGTCAATGAACTCGGCTATGAGGAGGCGCAGCTGCTGAATTGGCGTGCGTTTGTAAATAACGGTGAGCTTCAGGCGCTGATTGAGATGTCACTGGCAAACAACAAAGACCTTAACGAAGCACTGCTTAATATCGTCCGCGCAGAGGCTCAACTTGGTTTAAGCCGAGCCACGCGCTACCCATCGATTGGGCTCGACGCCTCGAGTGCTAACCAGCGCCTATCGGAAAACTTCACTGGCGGCGACTCCTCCATCTCGCGCACGCAAAATCTTAATATTGGCCTCAGCAGTTATGAGCTTGATTTTTGGGGACGGGTTTACAGCTTAGAGCAACAAGCACTCGAGGACTACCTCGCGACTATCGAGGGGCGTAGAAACACCCAGATAACCTTGATCAGCAATGTGATCCAAGCCTATTTAACGCTTGAATCTGACCGGCGGCTACTGGCTCTCGCCAAGGAGACCCTGATCTCACAACAAAATTCGCTCAAACTGACACAAACCAGTTTTGAAAATGGCGTGGCCTCGGGCCTTGATGTGGCACAGGCCAAGACCACCGTCGCCACTTCTAAAGTCGATGTTGCAAGATTTACTAGCCAGGTGAATGTTGATATCAATGCACTTAATCTCTTGGTCGGTACCCCTATCCCCGATGAGCTGCTACCAAACAGTGAGCAAGGCACAGAATTTCGTAGCTTATCGGTTGGTTTGCCCTCCCAAATCTTACTTAACCGACCTGATGTGCTGCAAGCAGAGCATCAGCTCAAGGCGGCCAATGCGAATATAGGTGCGGCTAGAGCCGCGTACTTCCCAACCATTTCCCTGACCACCAGCGGTGGGTTACTCAGCGCCGATCTCGATGATCTGTTCTCGGGTGACAGCCGCTCATGGATCTTTACCCCAAGTATTACCTTGCCGATTTTTGATTGGGGCGCTCGAGCGAGAAACTCTGATATCGCCGCCACCGATCAGAAAATTGCGGTGAACAACTACCAAAGGACCATCCAGACCGCCTTTCAAGAGGTCGCCGACGCCCTCAGCAACCAAGCCACTTTCGATGATCAGATTGAGGGGCAGCAAATGTTGGTCGATGCCTACGAAGAGAGTTTTCGCCTGTCTGAGCTGAGATTTAACGAAGGGGTGGATGACTATTTCAACGTGCTCGACTCTCAGCGCTCTTATTACAGCGCGCAGCAAACCTTAATCACGACCGAGCTCAGTGCCCAACTTAATACCGTGAGTCTCTACAAGGCATTAGGGGCCGGCTGGGATCCCGAAGATGTGCCTGTCCCTTTAACAGAGGATATGTATCAGGGACTAGATAACTAGGGTCACCCAATCTGCTCTCATACTACCGTGAGTATTTGACTTGAGTGGTGACGATTGCTCAGACTCAGAAAGGGGCTTAGGCCATATCTGCCATTGGCTGTTGTGATTGTGCCCATTGCTTCGGTGATTGACCATAAAGGCGCTTAAACTCACGGCTAAATTGGGAAGAGCTGACATAACCCACGGTCAGAGCCGCTGCACTCACGTTCATGCCGCTCGCAATCTTCATGGCAGCATGGTTGAGGCGCATTGATTTTATGAACTGGATGGGCGACATCATGGTTGCCTGCTTGAATTTTCGATGGAACACCGCTCGGCTCATACTCACTTGTGAGGCCAGCTGCTCTATTGTGACATTGTCACCAATATGGGATGAGAGATACTCAATCGAGCGAGCGATCTCATTGCCAACCCCAAACGCCCGCCTAAACGCCGCCCCACCCTCGCCTTTTAAAATGGCATAATACAACTCTCGTAAACGGCTCTGCGCCAAAATAGCACTGTCGACTGGATCGTCAGCCAGCTCTAATACCCGCAATAGTGCATCAGAAAAATAGGTATCCCAACTCGCTAAGGTCAGTCCTTCAGGAAGTTCATTTTTAGTGTTTGATTTTATGGCCCCAGCATGGCGCTCAAACTCAACCACCAACTCTCTCATTACAGTAGTCTCTATCGCAATTGACACACCAAGCAAAGGCGACTCAGGGCATGCCTGTGGCGTTCCGGCCTCGACTGGCATCGATACCGAGCAGGACAAATACTGTCGACTATCATAGACGTGCCGTTTACCGTCGACGATGGCCTCTTTGCTTCCGTTGACTATCGCAATCACCATCGGCTCATAAACCGCGGGAGCACAGGGAATTGACTGCGTCACCCGAAATAGCCGCACCCCGTGAATGCCGCTCTCAACCCAACCATCCTGCACCATTTTGCTTTCAATCAACTGCTTTATCATCGGTTGTGCCATTGTCATACCTTAGTTCAAATCCAAGCATCGATACAAATAGGCAAAAATGAGCGACAAATGCGCCTACTTTTCACCCAACCCGAGCGTTATAGTACATCCCGTCAACGATACTCCCCCTGATAGTGGCTGGCAAGCCAGCGTGTGCCAGCTTCAGCAATAGCATGATGAAAGAGGTTTAAACTATGACAACTAAGCAAATCGCCATTAAAGGTTGGACACCAGAGCGCATCGATTCCCTTGAGGGTAAGACCTACCTCATCACGGGAGCTAATAGTGGTGCGGGCTTTGAGGCCTCACGTATCCTGCTATCAAAAGGCGCGAAAGTGGTCATGCTTAACCGCAACCCAAGCAAATCAGCCGCCGCTATCGATAGCCTGAGAGAACAATTAGGTGACGCCGTCGATGTGAGTGTTATCACAATGGACTTGGCCGATTTAAACTCTGTGCGCAGCGCAGCTAAACAAATTCTAGCGGACATATCACAAATTGATGCCCTGCTATGTAATGGTGCCATCGCACAAGTCGCTAGACAGGAGCTGACCAAAGACGGTTTTGAAAGCCAGTTGGGGGTTAATCATCTCGGTCATTTTCTGCTCTGTGGTCTATTGTTCGAACGCATAGAGGCATCGCAGGGTCGCATCGTTGTCGTAGGCAGTAATGCCTACAAAATGGGACTGAAGAAGATTCAGTTTGATGATCTGAATTTTGACCGTCATTACACTGCATGGAACGCCTATGCCCAAAGCAAACTCGCACAAATGATGTTTGCTTATGAGTTGCAGCGCCGAATCCAAGCGGCAGGGAAGCCAGTTCAGGTGCACGTCTGTCACCCTGGCGCCTCAAGAACCAATCTGTTGAAGGATACGGCCAGTCGCTTTAACAAAGCTCTCTGGTCGATACTTTCACGCGTTATCGCGCAATCAGCAGAAAAAGGCGCATGGCCAGAAGTCATGTGTGCAACCGAGAAAGGCTTGAGCTTGAACACCCTTTATGGTCCAACTAAACGCGCCGATACAGTAGGTCCAGTAGGAGAATGTAAACTCGATAAGGTCGCATTAGACCAAAGCATGGCGCGCGAACTTTGGACGCTCTCTGAGCAAAAAACGTCCCTAAGCTGGTCTTTCTAAGGAATGAAACAGATGATAGAAACTAGCCTACTACTCAAGTTGACCGGGATATTGCTACTGATTATCGGCGTGGTATTGGTCGTCAATCCCGAACTGATCAGCAACAAGCCGATTCCCGATGACACCTTTGCAGCCATCGAGCGCCGAATATGGTGGGGTCTTATCATTGGCTTGGGCACACTGCTGCTGTTTCACCATGAGTTGACCCCATGGTTAACAACGCTTGCCGCTACAGGAGCGTCAATGATGTTTGGCTTATTGGTCGCTCGGCTAATCGGTATCATGCTGGACGGCTCCCTAATCAAGCAATGGCTTTATGTCGGCATCGAACTTGCCCTGCTTGCTCCTTTGTTATGGTGGTATCTGAGCCTGCGTAACTAAACATGCTGACGATATCTGCCTGAACCATTCGCCAGAAACCATATAGATTTCTGGTGAATGAAACTCGGTCGCTAATTTAGCGTTACTCGTTGTCACCGCTGTTAAGCGAGAACTTGCTCGATTATCTCGCTGATAACGGGCACGATAGACAACACCAACAAACTCGCCATACATAGGTTAAATAACTGACGGCGTCGTGGACTATTGAGTACATTCTTAAGCAGTGAGCCAAAGCCCAGCCATATCGCCACACAAGGGAACGAGACCACCAAAAAAGTCGCAGCAATCATCATATTCTGCATCAACAAATCGCCGCCTGCAGTGGTGAAAGCCGCTATCGCACCCATCGCCACGACCCAAGCCTTGCCGTTTACCCACTGAAACAACGCACCATTCATAAAAGTCAACGGCTTGCTCTGCCTGTCAGATTGAATTGCACCACTTGAGGTAGCGATTAGGTAGGCAAGATAGAGTAAATAAAGTACGCCAAAACATTTGATCACAAAATGTAACTCTGGGTATAGCTCAAATACTGCGGAAAAACCCGCCCCCAGAACCAACAACATAATGGTAAAGCCGATACAGATCCCAGTCAGAAGAGGCATGGTTCTTTTGACACCGAAATTTACACCGGACGTCATGACCATTATGTTGTTGGGACCTGGTGTAACCGACGAAGAGATGGCAAAAAGAATCACCGCTGTTAAATACTCCATCTTTTTAACCTCCGGCACCAAAATCGAACACACTTAGTACAATATGCCACCTGTATAATAAAGAGGCAATATTAACACTGGACTGTGTCACCTAAACACCGATGTTCATTTCTATTTCCGAAAGGTACAACAGGCGTCGAGTCTTTCTATAATTGCGGCGTTAAAATGACCGGCTGAGCTTATCCGGTAAAGCTGCTTAACAACTTTGGCAACTATCCTGCTTGAATTGGTCAAACGTTAATGTGTTTGAGTTTAACTTTGCACCTACATGAACAGCTACATCTCTTGCGCCACCACCAATAGCCAACTCCCTCAAAACTCTCTCTTCAATTTGTGTAAGACCACCTTCGACTTTATCCAATTGATGCATAATAATGCGAGGGGTCGGCGCAAAACGCCATGATTGATGCATTTCACGCACGCCATGATGAATAAGTTTCTCTGCCACAAAAAAATCAGCAACAAACGAGCGTGGATGAGTGAAAGGATTGATGACCTTAATATCTGCTCCGGTTTGCAGCTTTGCTTGTGAACCTATTGCCTTAACAGCACTTTTCTGTGCGCATGTTTCAACTGCTATGTACGGTTCAAAGCGTAAAACCTTATCTTTTCCCAGTTGTTTAATAACGATTTCTTTTTCACTCAACTCGATTAGCAAGTCGTGTGAAAAAAGCCCTTTGATAAATCTGAACATTGATTAACTCTAAAATCTCGATGTACTACTGCCTAACGACTTGATCGCCCGCTAGGCGTGAAATTGGCTGCCGCAAACACCACAGTTTACTCAATGTATTATTTTATAATTTACTCAATGTATTATTTTATAACTAGTGGAATATAGCGAGTTCTACTTGGCTGGTGAGTGGTAATTCAAAAGGGATAAAACTGATCTGAGAAAACCTGTCAGAACTGGCGCTTAGAAGCAAGTTGACTGACAGGTTAAAACTGGATGAACTCTAGTTTATCGTGCCTTCATAGCGAGGTGCTATTGCTGTGTTTTATAGCTGAGCATGTAAGTCACTTTACCTTTGTCGCGGAACAATTTGTCGAGGCCCTTTTGGCCAAACTCGTCAAATTGCCCCATCTCTTTTACTGACTTGCCCGAGCCACCGACATTATCGGTCTCCATCGCCAGCAAATACTGACTCACGCGTGTAATCGCCTCACGGTAGCCATCAGCAGTCACTAGGTCAAATTCTGCAACATCAATATCTTGGCGCACTTCTTTAGACCAATAGAACTCAAGAAATGGCACTGGAGATTTCGGTTTGTTCCAGCCTACATCACGTGAAAAATACATCATTGAGCGGTACTGATCGTTTTGGAAGTTCTCAATACCCAGCGATGATGGTAGGTCTTGGTAGGTAATCGCGTCACCCTGGCTGTCGTACAGCCAAGTATTGCCATCGGCGATCATCGCATCCCAAAACTGCTCCATGTTCTCAAGGTGACGGTAGTCTTTATCAATAACGACATTGACGCTAAAGTCCTCACCGCCACGAGCCATGTGCCAGAAAACGTTAAACGTGTGGTGACCATCGGTCAGATAGTATTGACCGTTAGGTGCAATAACGATCGTTTTCATGTCTTTGTGACGCGAACCGATCTCTTCTTTACACTCAAAGCTACTCAAATCTTTCGGGTTAGACTGATTGTCAAAGCTAACTAGGCCTTTTTGGCCATTGGCTTCACACACTTCGTCAAACATCTTCTTGGTGTCTTTTTCAAAGCGACCAAGTTTGTAAAATACCTGATCGTAGCCCACTGAAGGTTGCGTTGGATGCACCTCATTAAGCGCTACCGTCGTTACCTCGCCTTCCACCAGTTGTGTCGCGCTGAGCGACCAAGAGCAGCACGTAAGTGCCAGAGCCATCATCGTTTTATTCATCACTTATCCAAGATATCGAAATATATTTCGGCGTACGTTAATTGGATACTATTTCAAATTGATTAAGGCTTATTGACAGTATTGTTGCTCTAGGCTGCCCGACTTCCCACGCACAACTGTTAATTATTGCGTCTTTAGCTACACTTCGCCGCTTGAGACTTTAAATTGTTTGATATAACTGTTCAGCCGGACACTCGACTCTCTTAGCGCCTCACTTGTCGCCGCTGTAGTATCTGTTGATTGATACATTTGCTTAGTTTCATCTTTGATCTCATGTATCTGGCGACGTATCTCCTTAGAGGCCACGGTTTGCTCTTCAGCTGCCGCTGCAATTTGCTGTGACATCACCGCCACACTATCAAGCTCTTTACGGAAATAGACAAAAGTATCCACGTTACTCAGAACCACATTCGCGACACTCGTACCACTTTTCTGTAGCTCCGATAGGTGTTGTACCGCGTGCTTGGCCGTCGACTGCAGCATACTGATCTGTTTCTCGATCTTCTCTGTCGCGTCACGAGTCATCCCTGCCAGATTGCGCACTTCATCAGCGACAACCGAGAAACTACGACCGTGCTCACCAGCGCGGGCGGCCTCAATAGCAGCATTAAGCGCCAGCAGGTTGGTCTGCTCAGCGATACCGTGAATGACTTTAAGAATATCGACAATTTCATCACTGTCAGTATCAAGCCGACTTACCTGCAACTGAGTTTCCTTCATTGTGCCGACCAAGCTGTCCATTAGTTCTTGACTGTTTAACACCACCTGCTCACTGTCGAGTGACTTTTGATAAACAGACTGAATCGATACTGCAGTCTCATTAATAATGCTTGCCACCTCACCGCTTGCTGTGGCCATTTCATCGATAGAAAGTGACAGTGCACTAGTCGAACTATCCTGGCGACTGGCACTAGCAAGGTTGTCTTTCATTGATACACCCACGGAATCAATGCAATGGTTATTGCTTTCTAGCTCACTGAATATTCGGATCAAGGTATCATTAAAGCTTGTCTGGATCTGGTTGAATGCCTTCACTAGCTGCGTCAGCTCATCAGAGCCTTGCAATTGAATCTGTTTATCGACTCGCTTATTCACTGCGATATCCGATAATTCTTTTAGTAGGTGAGTGAGTGGCTGGGTAATAGATTTTATGATCAGCAGCGAAATGGTCAAAATTAGAATCAAGCTGATAATGCCAAATGAAATGCTTATTGCTAAGGTTCGATTTGCACTCGCAATATCATCGCTCGCCTGCTGAGCCAGTTTTTGAGCCACATAATCAGAGACATCTCGTAAGTTGGTAATGTTATTCGTTGCATCTTCAAACCAAGCATGAGGAGAGTGACTGATTGTCTCGCCGCCCATTTGTAATAACTCGAATCTCAGTTTATGGATAGACTTATTTATCTCAGAATTTTCATGATGCTGCTCGAAATAGTGAATAATATCATTTGGCGCATAGGAGCGTAGCCTTGGAACCAGGTCCTGCAATAGTCGCCAGTCAGTCTTATTGTTACTGTGTGATGTATAGTCTACCTTGTTGAAACGAAACATCCTTAACTTCATTGAACGCTCAAAAGAATAGACACGCTCAATCTGCATTAACGTCGCATAACTGGCCGCCAACATAAATAGCTCGGGTTCATGTGAGGCAACTTTGACCAGGCCGTTCATCGTATCGATGGCAAGTAGATTGGTATCTGCGTACTTGTTGGTGATCCACTCCCCCTGTTCATCTTGCAGTTTGCCTTGATCAATACCCTGCCTAGACGATGCAAGAAAACTCAGTGCCGAAAGAAACTCCTCGGCACTCGCATAGACATCTTTTAGTTCATCAGTCGCTTGAGCGACACTGCGTAGATACTCTCGATAACGGTTAATCTCTAAATCAACCGCGTTTCTCTGAGCGGCTAACTTGTGTCTATAGGTCGTACCATCTGCGGTTTTATGATCGGGGAAGGCGATAACGGTGAACGTATAGTCCCTTTCATCTTGGAGAGATTTGAGTAACTCCCCTGTTCTCTCCGTCAACTCCATGACGGAATGCAGCTTGTCAGCGCGTTGTTGTTTTTCCAATGACTCAGATAGTGTTAGGAAGATAAATACACAGACTAACAGTGTGGGGATGAAAGTAAGTAGGAAAATTCTTGTTCTTATCTTTATTTTATTTAAAAACATACAACCACCAATGTTTTACCTAATCAATAAAGGCGCTTACTATATTAAATCGGCCTTGAACCCGCCTTTGAATTCTGGCGAACTCCATTAACAAACAATGGTCGAACAGGAATAAATCAACCCCCCTTACAGACACAAAAACTCAAGGCTATTTCAGCAAATAAAATAGCCATCTAAATATGTTGATTTATACCTTGACCATTAATGGTTAAAGTAACGATTATGAAAAAACATTAATGTGATAAGTAGCGCCTTATCAAATCTAGCACTTATAATCCCATTGTGTGGAATATCCGCCTATTTAACCGCAAGACCAATGCTGATAGCCAAAACGGGCGAGATAATGCCAAACTTTCTTTACGTCCTGCTCCTCATACCCACCATTTTGCAGCGCAATCCCAAGCAAATCCGGCGTGAGGATCTGGTTCTTTGCAATGTCTTTTGCCAAGCTAACATACTTTTCACCCCGATAATCAGTACGTTCGCTAAGCTCAGTGACACAAAGCTTAAACCCAGAATGCCACTCAAGATTGACCGGTAAACGACGCGCTAATATCTCCACTTCCGTGTTGCGAAAGATCGGGTCGAGCACTAGGGCCTCCACATCGGTGGCTAAGTCAATATCACCGTGAAAATGCGCCTCAATATAAGCATCCAGTGCGTCGTGTTGGTCTTTTTCCGCGCGCTCGATCAGGTGCTGAGTGTAGTCACTAGAGGCGAAATGCTCTGGCTCAAAATAACTATCCGGATAGCAAAACGTCGCTCGCTGATGCATATGCGGTCTCAAGCGAAAATGCGCTGAGCCAAATCGTGGCGATGCTCCCACATCTAAACATTGATAATTCAGTGCGCCATATTTTGGCCGCTGGGTGTTGAGGGCATGATCGTAAACCCCACCGAACACGCGTTGCTCCCAGCGCCACCTTTCCCCCCCGTTTGCGCTTAAACCACCATTACTGGTCCCCGTTTCAAATTGGGATTTGATTCTGAGATCCTGCGCTATCGCAGCAAGCAGTGGGGTAGAATCAGCGGTCAAGCGGTCGGGATGAAAATTGATGGTGAGGTCATAACGAGGCTGTGATGCCAACCCCTGCGAGCGCGAGCGAATATTCTCAATCGCCTCTTGATAAAGGCTTGCGTTATAAGGCACTTCCCTAATTGCTCCTATCTACAGTCTTTTGCATTCATTAAACCACAGATCAGAATCAATTTTGGCTAGCAACACAAAAAAGTAGGCAGGACGCTTGGAACAGGCGAGCTACATCCAAGACAATCTACTGTATGGATGAGAAAAGACCTTGGAGAAAAGACTCACCCTATCATGGCGAGTCAAGTGACCGCTTGATACACAATCAAGCGGTATCGCCTAGAGTTAGTCGACGCCGTTAGCGTCAACAAGTGGCCCGACTTTGACCTCTGAACACTCAGAACGCTGTTCTAGCCAGTCTGTGATCGCCTGACGATCGTCCTCAGTAACCGAGTCATAACGACCATCAGCCAAGACAAAACAGTCAAAGCTGTGTTGATTCGCACCGCCACCCATAATCAAGTCTCGACTTTCAATAAAATCAATGAAGTCATCGATTAAAGTTGAATAATCCATCACATCATTCACTGCAACTTGGCATGAGAACTCGAACCCATATACGGCAAATTCATCCACATACAGTTTTTTACGGAGACGTTTACTTCTATTTTTGGCCATGATCACCCCACTGTCTAATAACTGCCTCTAGTGTAGCCTACTATCCTGCTGAAAAAACAAACCAGGTTAAAATCTGAGCGCTTTGCGATAAATTCATCGCAACCATTATACATCAGCAAAAATCATTGCTCCTTGCGCGATAACACGACGCGGCTTATCAGCGAATCGGTAGCCTAGATGCGTTTTCACCAGTATCTCTTCATCGATTAACGCAGTGCAAATCTTGCCCACCGAGTTACGTGAGATCTTGAGTAGAGAAGCCAATGCGCCAATATTGAGGGGGATTGTGCCCGTTGCACTCGCGTCCGCGATAGCTTTCAGTGCCTGTAACAGTTTCTTACGCTGATCGGATTCCATTCGAATATCAAACAGTGTTTGGAAAAAGCGCTGTTTTATCGCCAGAGAACGATTGAGCATTACGCTAAAATCAAGCTGGTTCAAAAGCTGTTCGGCTTCTTTAAAAGGCAACATAATTACGCGGCATTCTGTTGCAGCTTTAACATCCAGATAGTTGCTCGTGGAAAGGACATAATTGTCGTCGTTAATGATCACACCTGGAGTGATCAGGTTATAAAACGGTCCCGTGTAGCTACTTGCAGGGGGGTGAAAACCGAGGATGCCGCTGAGCGTAAAGGTGATGTACTCTTTACTCTCGTTTTGATAATACAGGAACTCGCCTTTTTTTAAGCGTTTTACTTTGCCTATGCCCACGAGTTCTTCTGCTAGTGAGTCTGACATCTCGTAGCTGCGTTTAAGTAATTGCAAAACGCCTGTATCGCATTCCCCACGAAGCGCACGTGTTGTCATCAGTGTCATGGTGGTGCTCTTTTTTTCTGATTGCTTTTTGTGGCAGAGCGGCGATAACACTTAAGTTTCTGGCACGCCCAGTGATGAGGCAAATTTAACAAATTGCTTAATAGACAAAGTTGCAAAATACAACTTTGCCCAACAGACTTAGGCGATACTGTGGGATTTTGCTACCCTTTACCCACTTGTGAGCTTGGTGATAACTGTTAGTCCCTAATTTGCAAGTTTTTTGGATAGTTGGAACGTGTGAAAATATCACAGTATTAGTAACCTACGCGGAGGCGAGTGGACTTTGGCTTTAAAAATCTGATCAGGGCAACGACGGGTTTATAATTGACATCAGGCTCAAGTCTTGACCACCTTTACCGTTCCATAAGCATTCTCAATCCTGCCCTCTTTCTCCAACTCCTTAAGTGCACGATGTATCTTGTGTTTGCTGACGACAAGATGAGTGGCAAGCTTTTCGGCAGTAATCGTTACCGAGTCGCTATCGCCCTGCAAGCGGATCAGCCATTGAATCACCTGCTCTTTAAGCGACAACATCAAAGCACTAGTTAATAAGCGCTCACAAAAGCGATACAAATACGTGGCACAAATACCCGCTAGTAACGTCGCCTCGCGATCTAATTGCGGCTCGAGCCTGAGCTTCTTATACGACAAAAACAAAACTTCACAGCGTTGCTTGGCTATTAAGGCCACCGGGGAGCGCTGACCATCAAGGTAAGCCGGCGCATTTAAAATGCAGCCATGTGAGACAATACCGGCCGCCAGGAGTCCGCCATCCGCGGACACCACCTCTATCTCTGCCTGCCCTTTGACCAGATAGCCCATACGTTTTAATGGCTCTTGTTGATAAACCAACTGCTCCCCCGGCTCAAATACCTTGCGTATTGCTTCGGTCTCAAACTGACGATGCAGCAAGGGATATTCCTCTGCGGAGAAGATGTGACTAAATCCATCAAAGTAAGCATCATGGGCGTTAAGCATAAACAGTAAGACCTTGTTGAAGTTGAGCTTGATGCGCATTAGCCGCGATGTTGAGTTTGGCAGTTCGAGCGACTCGTTCATACCGGCAACTTGTTGCGTCAATTGATAATGCTATCAACTAATTGCATCTTTTCAATTTTTTTTGTTCTGCTTTAAGCATGATTTAGCCGACCTGAGTGTTTAAGCAACCTCAATCGACAAGATGGTAAATATCTTTTTACGTCAACTTTGAGACTGGCTCAAAAATGACTCTGGTCCTAATCAGACTAAAACCATATTTAACTTTTGTTTATACCAAAATCTTTTGTGATACCCATCACGCTGGAAACTGCTGCTTATATCTGGTAAATTCCTCCTTTTTTTGCACCAAGCCAATCCATCTGAGGACTCTCTCCACCATGATTACAACGGCAAATATTACACAGCAGTTCGGCGCTAAGCCTCTGTTTGAAAACATCTCAGTTAAGTTTGGTGGCGGTAATCGCTACGGCTTAATTGGCGCAAACGGCTGTGGTAAGTCGACGTTCATGAAAATCCTATCTGGTGAGCTAGAGCCGACATCAGGTAATGTTTCTTATGACCCGAACGAGCGTGTAGCCAAGCTAAACCAAGACCAGTTTGCCTACGAAGAATACACAGTTATCGACACTGTGATCATGGGATATAAAGAGCTGTGGAAAGTCAAACAAGAGCGTGACCGCATTTATTCGCTAGCAGAAATGTCTGAAGAAGACGGCATGAAGGTCGCTGACCTTGAAGTCCAGTTCGCTGAGATGGATGGTTACATGGCTGACGCTAAAGCCGGTGAACTGCTGCTTGCTGTGGGCATTCCTGAAGAGCAACACTATGGCTTGATGAGCGAAGTTGCTCCAGGTTGGAAACTGCGTGTGCTACTGGCTCAGGTTCTGTTTGCTGACCCGCATATTATGCTGCTAGACGAACCAACCAACAACTTGGACATGGACACCATTCGCTGGCTAGAGGAAACATTGAACCAGCGTAACTGCACCATGATCATCATCTCGCACGACCGCCACTTCCTAAACTCAGTATGTACCCACATGGCTGACTTGGACTACGGTGAACTGCGTCTGTTCTCTGGTAACTATGATGAATACATGGTCGCAGCCTCTCAGGCTCGTGAACGTCTACTGGCAGACAATGCAAAGAAGAAGGCACAGATTGCTGAACTCAATACCTTCGTGGCTCGATTCTCTGCGAACGCATCAAAGGCTAAACAGGCAACCTCTCGTGCTAAGCAAATCGACAAGATTCAGCTTGAAGAAGTTAAGCCTTCAAGTCGCCAAAACCCATTCATCCGTTTCGACCAAGAGAAAGAGCTATTTCGTAATGCGCTTATCGTCGAGAACCTAAGCCAAGGTTTCGAGGAGGATTTGTACTCTGACTTCAACGCTATCTTCGAAGTCGGTGAGCGTGTTGCTATTATCGGTGAAAACGGCGTGGGTAAAACCACTCTTCTAAACACGCTTGCTGGCGTGCTTGAGCCGCGCACTGGCGAATACAAATGGTCAGAGAACAGCAACATTGGCTATTACGCTCAAGACCATGCACACGATTTCGCAGAAGACTTGAATCTTATGGACTGGATGGCCCAGTGGAGACAAGAAGGCGATGACGAACAGGTTGTCCGCAGCTTCCTAGGTCGTATGCTGTTTGGTCAAGACGATATCAAGAAATCGGTTCAGGTACTCTCTGGTGGTGAGCAAGGTCGTATGCTGCTTGGCAAGATCATGATGCACAAGCCGAACATGCTACTGATGGATGAGCCAACCAACCACATGGATATGGAGTCTATCGAGTCTCTCAATAATGCACTTGAGCAATACAAAGGCACACTGTTCTTCGTTTCGCACGACCGCGTGTTTGTTGACTCCCTAGCGACCCGTATCCTTGAGATCAAAGATGGTAAGATCAATGATTTCCGTGGTACTTATGCCGAATACTTGAAGTCAAAAGGCATTGAAGGCTAATCAAAGCTGGAGATGAAAAAAGGAAGTGGCCTTAGGGTCACCTCCTTTTTTGTTACTTAGCCAGCCTAATTTACTGGCTGAGACGCCTGTTGCCGGCGTAGATTCCACCCCATCAGTGCCATTAACACCACTATTCCTACCAACTCAACGGTCACTGATCCAAACACCATACACAGCGCAGTTAGAAGCCAGAATAGACGCTCGATAGCCGATAACCGGCCAAACATATAGCCCTCAATACTGCCAGCAAAAGCAATAATCAACGCAATGGTACTCAGTGTTGCAATGGCAAAGCTAGCGAGTTGACCATCGACCCAAATGAGCCCTGAAAATGCCATCATCATCGGGATAAGGAAAAATCCCTGAGCAAGCTTAAATGCTTGCACAGCCGAGCGCATTGGCGATGACTTGGCGATGCCTGCCCCAGCAAAAGCGGCAAGCGCAATTGGGGGAGTCACGTTCGAGGTTTGAGACAACCAAAAGACAATCATATGTGCAGCCAGTAAGCTAACACCAAAGTCCAATAAGGTGGGTACTGCCATAATCGACAATACGATATAAGCCGCCGTCACGGGTAAGCCCATGCCCAAAATCACGGCCGCCACCGCGATAAGCGCAAGTGCGCTAAACAGATAGCCTCCAGACAATGCAATCAAGAACTGAGTAAATTGCAATCCAATTCCGGTTTGACCAACCACACCGACGACAATCCCAGCGGTTGCACACGCCACAGAAATTGGTAAGGCCAGCAGAGCCCCCTGCTTCATTCCCTCTAAGAACAGCCCCAAGCTAATTCGGCTGTGCTTGCGCAGCATTGCCGCAACTAAGATCGCCGCGCAACCACTTATCCCAACTAATACCGGTGAGTAGCTCATCATCAACAGCGCCGTAATAAGCACCAACGGCACCAGAAAATGCCAGCCACGTTGCATCACTAATGCGAGCTTTTCATAGCTATCCATTCCCTGCAATCCAAGCTTGCAGGCCATAATGTGGACATACAGCAAGGTACATGCAAAGTACAATATGGCGGGCATAATCGACACCACGAGGATCTCACTGTAGGGAATACCGGTAAACTGCGCCATCACAAACGCCCCTGCCCCCATGACCGGCGGCATGATTTGCCCGCCAGTTGATGCAGCCGCTTCAATACCCGCGGCCTGCTCCGGCTTGTAACCGAGTTTTTTCATCATGGGTATAGTCAGAGAGCCTGTTGTCACGGTATTGGCTATCGCTGAGCCGGAGATAGAGCCCAGTGCTGCCGACGAAATCACGCTTGCTTTGGCCGGGCCTCCGCGATATTTTCCCGCAATAGCAAATGCCGCATCGATAAAGAAATTACCGGCACCCGTGACCTGCAGAAAAGCACCAAATAGAACGAAGATAAACACCACGCCAGCAGCAATAGCCAGTGGCGCACCGTATACGCCGTTGGTGGAGAAGATATGGAAACGAATGATGTCCTCAAGCGGGAATCCACTACTGGCGATTTGGGTCGGCAAGTAATTACCAAACATCGCATAGGCAAGAAAAATGGCCGCAATAGCCACCATCACCATACCTACCGTGCGCCGAGTCGCCTCAAGCAGCAATGCAATCGTTAAGCAACCCGCAAGTTTGTCAATATCGCCAATCCCCTCGAGCAAAAAGGTAATATCATCGTAGTCAAATCTTGCGATGCGCCATGCTGCCCAGATGATTGCAGCGGCAAAAACGCTATCAAATAACCGCCCTAATTTAAAACGCCAGCTCTCTGGATCAGCCGCGAAGAGTGGTTGGGTTAGAAACACCAACACAATGACCCAACTTAGGTGGATAGGACGAAAAACCGGTGCCGATATCTCAGCAGTAACCCCTTGCCAAATCTGAAACGCTGACAAAGCAATAGCCGCAACAGCGGCTATTTTGAGTGGTATATCGACCAGAGTAGACGACTTAGTATCTGGCATGCATCACTTCCCTACTTCATTTCATCGAGATATTTTTGTGCACCTGGATGGAGCGGGACACCAGAGAGTCTTTGCATATTATCTAGCGTGGTGTAGCTCGTCACCGTGATGCTCTGACGCACTTGATCGATATTCTCGAACATCGACTTGGTCATGGCATAAATTAGTTCAGGGTCAGCGTTCTTGTTCACGACTAAAACATTCCACACCGCCGGTGTGTTAAATGCAGGAACGCCTCGGTAACTCTCCGCTGGTACCTCTAAAGGCTGAAATGAAGGCATCGCCTCACTCACCTTGGCTAGCTCATCGGCAGTGAAGGACAAAATGCGAATATCACGGGTTAACGCCAGCTCAGTCACCGCACCGACACCTAGGCTTCCTACAATCACCCCGGCATCAATCTGGCCATTGGCCAGGGCTGAGGTTGTCGCAGTATAATTGAGACTTTGTGACTTCAAGTCACCTTCCTCAATCCCAAGTGATGCCAGAATACTCAAAGCACTAGTGCGCGTCCCAGAGCCCGGGGCGCCAAGCGACACTCGCTTGCCTTTTAGGTCCTGAATAGATTGAATTTTTGAGTTTGCCGGCACCATAAAGTGGACAACATTGGGGTATAGAGCGGAGATAACCGCGACATCCATTTTCTTCGGAAATGGATCTTCACCGTTATAGGCTTTTAGGACCACACTGCCCATGGCCACACCCGCTAATTGCTTGTTGGTGGCGACCTTAATACTGTTCTCGACCGAGCCCGCTGTTACCTCTGCGCGCATCGAAAAGCCATCAATCGTCTCACCCCAGATTTTTGCCAGTGTCCCGCCTAATGGATAGTAGGTCCCGCTCTGACTGCCCGTGCCTATCGTATAGTTCTGTGCTGCCGCAGAGAGCGAAAGTGTCGCCGTGGCTAACGCTGTGACTAATCCTTTTACACCAATGTTCATAATCATCCATCCTTGTGATGCGGTTTACAATCCGATAATCGGTCTACAATTCACTTAGTTAGCCTAGCGAGGCGTGAGATTGGCGGGCATTAGACTTTAGTCGAATAGCCACTTGGGTCACATGATTGGGCTAAGTCTGATGTGATTTGGTGCAGTGAAAGTTAACCGACTATATACCTTAGTGGGCCAGATAATGGTTGGTGTCTCAAACTCTATGCCTCCAAAAGACTGTATTTTGTGTTTACTCAGCCAACTACTCTTTGAAAGAGATTGTTAGAGTGTGAGCCTTTTTCAAATATTGGTTTTTAATCATCATATAAATCATTATGTTATTTGGCCATCCATCCTGTATTCGGTTGGATAATTTGTATCCGTTTGTGACCTGCAGCCAATAAAATATTCATGCTGCTATTTTGAGGTTAATATTTAGTCAACCACTTCAACTTTAACGTTAACAACGTGTCACTAAACCATTAAATCCAAGAAACTCAAGTGCATTTCCAGACAATTTTCCCCATCTAACAACCCCTCGATAAATGTCGTTAACATTAGATAGCTCAATTACAGAGCGATAATAAATCAAATAGCTGTCCTGTATAGATAGCTCAATCAAGTGGAGATGTTTCAATGTGGAAGTTAAATAGCCTTGTTGCCGCGAGTCTGGTATCAGCATTCAGTGTATCTGCCGTGGCAGAGGAGAGAGAAGTATTAGAAGTTTTTGTTACTCCGTACAATGTCACTATCGATTCTGGTGTTTCAAAACCTATGTCCGCTCGCGTTCTTTACAGTGATGGTTATGAGCTTCACCCAGAGGGTGTGGAATGGAAGAGCAGCAACCCTGAGGTTGCACCAATTTCAGACAACGGCGTTGTTTTTGGCGTAAAGACCGGTTTAAGCCTTGTCACCGCAACTTATAAAGGCGTTAACTCTTCGGATCATGCGACAGTCAAAGTTGGCGAAGCAACGATTGATGAAATCACGGTCGAGTTCCCTATTCGTAACATGGTGGTGGGTGACTCTCTGCAAGCAGAAGCTTATGCAACCTACTCAGATGGTACCCAAGGAGAAGTCACCAACTCTGTTCAGTGGCAGGTAGTCACCGCTGCTAAAGAACTAACCGTAGATGACGCAGGCCTTGTGACGGCTCACCAAGAGGGCTATGGCTTGTTAATCGCTCGTGCCGATGGCGTGCGCTCTCAAGAAATCCGCATTGACGTCGCAGAAAGCCAATCTGATTTCCAATGGGTAATGCCATTCCCAAGTAGCACAACGATGGCTGAAGGCTCTCAGTTCACACCTTCAATCCGCGGATTGCACAACAATGGCAGCATGGTCGATGTTGATACGATTGACGGGTGGGTCATCGAGAATCAAAGCATTGTTCGTCCAACCCCTGACAATCAAGCCATCATGGCCATTAGCACAGGGACTGTCAAAGTGTACCCAATCGCAGCCGGCTTACAAACTATTGAACCTGTCGTTGTGACGGTTGAGTAACGAGTTACGATTTGAAGCTAAGAAGCCTCTTGGTAGGCTTCTTTTGGACGATCTAATCTTTGCCAACCGACAAATCATTAAAGTGAAGTTGCGGACACGATACTGATGTGACCGCAAGAGCCGAAACCGATTAGAAGCGAGAAAAGTACAAGGCTACAATCACTCAACCACTTTCCATGTTCTCACCCATTGGTAGCGTGAAGCGCGATCAATCAAAGGGCGAGGCTGGCCATTTTCCAACCTAAAACCATCTGCGACATCATCACCGCTTGGCCAATTAAAATCGTAGGTTTCAGTCGCCATGACAATCGCCATTGGGTCTTCAAAAGGCACCGAAGGGGTTATTTCGAATTGATACTCACCATCAACATAGAAATAGAGCTCTGTTGGCGACTTCCAGTAAAGTCCATAAACGTGGAAGTCTTCGGAGGGGTTAAAGTCAGTGGTATTGTCCTTTTTATTCGAGACATTGTGCGCAGGAAGGCAATCGGTTTTGCGCTGACGTGCGGTCGGGTTGATGCCAGACTCAAACTCAATCGATGTTGGCTCATACCAACTCAGCTGCTTTGGATGCTTTTCATCTATTGGTCGATAGACACCAGAGCGACGGCCAATGCTCTCAGTGATATCTAACTCTTTTTTGATCAGTTTTTTGCAATCGGCATTGGGCATCATTAACCAAAATGTGCCCGACATAATCGTGTCGGTGGTTTTCATTGAGGCTTCAATGTAGGTCCCCGGGGTGACTAGATTGTGTGAGCGCACAATCGCGCCGCCGTGAGTCCAGTCATCCCTCACGCCACGAAAATCCTCTCGTGGTGCATCAAATTTCTCAGCCTCCAGCCACAGCTCGCCATTTTGAACTGACACATTCTCATCTTCAAACATCCCTGGATAGCGGCCTAACCAATAAAATCGACCGGGGATCACACCACGGTTGTCCCACTTGGTGCCATCCAGTGAGCTGCCTTCAAACTCATCCGACAGATTGTCGATTCTCTGCCAGCTTTTTGATGAGACCAACTGATCCCTCTCGCTGCTTCCCGCTACAGTCGGTCCAGTAACTGCTGAGTTAACATGTGCTGACGCAAGCAACAAGGAGACAAATGCGGCTTGCCTGATTGATAATCCTTTATTCATATAACAATACTCTTCAATGCTAGTTGTTAAGAACTCAATAAAGAATACGTTACGCCCGCAACAAAGGTAAACCAATATTAGATATATAGCATTCCAATTATGAGTTTGATCAACCTATACTTGCTCGTCATATAGCCATGCTCTGGCGTACAAACTTAAGGAACCATCAGTCGCTTTTTTTAAACTTTCGCATCAGTTTGCTAAGCCCTCGGGGCAGTGCAGACTTCACCACTGCAGGAGCTAACTTCTTACTACTTTTGCTTAAACGGGAAAATTGCTTGCCCAAGCCAACACCACGTGATTTAGCTTCGTGGCGTTGTCGATTACGCTGAACGTTTAACGCCTGGTTAATGTGGTTGTAAATCAGTGCTTTAAGTTCTTCAACACCGAAATGGGCACTATTATGGTCTATCGACAGCGGCATCATTGTCTCGATTGCCAATAGTTTTTGGTTATAGGCTATCGCCTGAGCAATCGTCTTTGCCTTGCCATTAGCAGGCTCCGTTAAATCGTACGGGGGCATCCACTCATCAATCGGTGATAACTGGTCCACCTGATTTAGCACGCCAATCACCACTGGCTTTTGCCGAGAGATATTCGAGGAATCGGAGTAGAAGCGTTCGATATGTTGCTTAAGCTGATTATCAGGCTCACGCGCCGACTGATTGGCTCTTAAGACCCACAAGACGATATCGGCTTGCACCAGTTGCTCTAAACACGCTTGGCTTCGTTTGTCACTGCCATCGAGCCCCGGCAAATCAATAATTCTCAGCTCCTGCCCTTGTAACAACGCACGATAAACACTCGCATCGCCTGCACTCGGCAACACATCCACCTCAGCTTGGAGCTGCTCAGAGAACTGATTGACCAGTGAAGAGCGGCCAGCTCCAGTCTGCCCAACAATCACGATCCTCACTGGCTCAAGCGGAGCAGCGTGGCGAGACAAATCCTCCGTCGCGACTTTTGAGGGCGCTACCTGCTCTTGCTCAAAGAGAAATCGTCCGCTGTAGAGTTCGATCGCAACGTAGCTTACCTCATCTAATAGGGCCTGTTTGGCCGTAAGCTGGAGATCATCCACCAAGCCTCGTGTCATACTGGCACTGAACTGCTGAGTACCTATATCTGAGATGGCCTTTACCGGGTTGATATAGAGATTCTTCGCATGATTGAGCCAAATAGCGGCTTTGACACCGTATCTGCCCGCCTCGCCATATTGCTCATAAAAGTCATAGCCCGACTTAAGGTGTGACACCTTGATCGCCTCAAGGGCAAAGCCATACTCATCGAGTAACTTGCGATAGCGACGACTGACCTCTTCGGCGAGCTTAAGCCCCTCTGGCAACGTGAAATCCAGTGCCTTCTTATCGTAGGCCTCGGCGATAAAGCTCAGCAGCTCTAGCGCCGCCTCGTCTAAATCTGACCAAAGCGTTTCTCCTGAGACCAGAGAGCGCGAAAAGGCTTGGCTGCGTTGCCAAATAGCCAGCTCGGCCGGTGACCAATCCTCGTTTGGCTCGACTAGGCTTTCTTGTTGCTCTTGATCGAGTGATATTGAGTCTGAGTTATCACTTGCGGGCGTATGCTTAGCGCGTTGACGCATCAAATACAGTGGAATACTCACAACCAAAGTAGAGAAAGCAATGGCGAGAGATAAAGGCAGTAGATAGCCATATTTAAATGCTAGAGCGACACCAAACCCCGCCATAATCGTTACCGGCAACACAGCTGAAGCGACAGCGATCCCCCAGCGGCCGCCACTGAGTTGATAGAGTAAGATAAACAGTTGCTTAATTTTTCTCATGACCCGCCGCCGATTGCCCTCGTTTTAGTGCAGCTTGATACACCTCGCGCAGTGTATTTTCTGCAACCGGTTTACCTTCTCGCAGATGGTAGAAGTAGTAACACGCCGCTCTGCCCAAACCGTAGGTTGTGGCAAAACTCATCACTGCAGCACTGACGGCGCCTACTGTTTGACCATAACCTGGGATCAATTTAATCACCTGACGGCTGGCCAGTTTAATCGAGTACTGCAGCGCGACGCTAGTGCCAAGCGCTGCGATAAATTCGCTAAACATACGCTTGCTCCACTCGAGTCCATATTGATTGGCTAAGCTGTGCAACATTTTTGCTTGAAGAGCAGGTACTGAGACAAGACCCACTGCAGGAACGAGATCAGAGCCTGATGCACCGCCAGCGTACCAAAGGACTTCTTTTTCTAAGTGGGCAAAGTTTTGCTCTTCTAGGTTACGGTGGTTTTGTTCACTGGCCAGCAGCGCCACCATAGGCAAAATCTCACTTAGCTTATCAATCAAAGGCTCTAGATTGTAAGGTCCGTGCTGATCACCGATAAAGTCGACCGTCTGTGAGACGATTGGCCCACCCCATGCCTTCTCAACCTGCGCGTGCTGAAACTGATTGAGCCGCTCACGCTGCCTATCATCGACCGACAGACAATGGCTGTTGACCAATAACAAGTGCCGTATTTTACCCTGGCGTTTGGCGACCTTAAGGGCATTGAGCAGCGCCCCCTGCTCCGTCTCATCAAGCCGGACTAAGGCAACAATCGCGTGACACGATTCTCCCAATGTCGCGAGATCATCACTCGGATCATAGTCAGCCTCCCCCAACCCACGCGAGTCGTAAAACCGCAGCAGTGGCTTTTGCTGGGGGAACAGGTACTCCTGAGCATGTTGGGTGCACGGAGCGAAGCCATTACCAACCTCTGCCGACGACTGCCGCGTCATGGCTTGAATAAATGATGATTTCCCTGCCCCGGTTTTTCCCAAAAGCCATAATGTCGGTAAGGGCTGTTCAGCCAGCGCTTCGCCGATAACAAGCTCTGGGTTTTCGCTCGGGTTAATGTACGCTTTAATCTTGTCAAACATATCGCTGATAGCTTTCTCGGAGGTTACTTGCCAAGTTCTAAGTTAAAGTCTAGCTGAGCCTATCTATTCATTGGTACACAGAAAGACGGTCTTGTGTCTAACTAGACCTTGGTGACCTTTTTGCCATCTTACACAAGCGCTTAGAGTAAAGGCAAAATATCTGTCTGCTTCGACTCTAAATCACCGTGATAACATGCTAAACTCTACGCCATTCGGGACATCTATTGTCCGACTTCATTCAACAGAGAACCACCATGCCTTTCGCACAACTTGGCCTAAGCCAACCACTGAACTCTGCTCTTGAGCAACTTGGCTACCACAAGCCCACCACTATCCAAAACCAAGCGATCCCTGTCATTCTTCGTGGCGATGACTTGATTGCTGCGGCGCAAACCGGTACGGGTAAAACCGCGAGTTTTGTCCTCCCAATGCTTGAAAGACTCAGCCAAGGTCAAACACAACGTAAAAAGCGCATTCGTGGCCTGATTCTCGCCCCTACCCGCGAGTTAGCGATCCAGGTTGAAAGCAAGATCCGAGACTATGGCCAGCACCTATCCCTGACATCACTGGCGATGTATGGTGGTGTTGATGAGCAGCAGCAAAAGCAGGCGCTGATTGAGGGCGTGGATATATTGGTTGCAACACCTGGCCGTCTTTTGGATATGTATGGCAAGCGCGCGGTGTATTTCGAAGAAGTTGAAATGCTGGTTCTCGATGAAGCGGATCGCATGCTCGACATGGGCTTTATCGAGGACATTAATAAAATCCTCGACCGCCTGCCAGTCGACATTCAGCACCTACTCTTCTCCGCTACGCTGTCTAATAAGGTACGCGATCTGGCAAAAACTGCGGTTCATAACCCCTACGAGATCAGTATTGCCGCCAATCAAGCCTCGAAAGCCAATATCGAGCAGTGGCTGATCACGGTCGACAAGGACAAGAAATCGGCACTACTTAGCCACTTAATTCAAGAAAGTAACTGGGATCAAGCGCTTATCTTTATTGAGACCAAACACGGCGCCGCCAAGCTGGCTAGCCAGTTAGAGAAGCGCGGCATTCACGCCGAGGCGTTTCACAGTGGTCGCAGCCAAGCTGTTCGCACTCAGCTGCTAGCCGATTTTAAAGCGGGTAAGATCAAATACATGATTGCGACTGGAGTTGGCGCGCGTGGTATCGATATTGAAGGGCTCACCCGAGTGATCAACTACGATCTGCCTTTCCCTGCCGATGAGTATGTCCACCGCATTGGCCGTACTGGCCGCGCTGACGCGCAAGGTGAAGCGATCTCGTTTGTGTCAAAGGACAACTTCAAGAACCTTTGTATGATTGAAAGTCGCTTGGGCCACCTTATTGAGCGACGCGAAGTCGAAGGTTTTGCTCCACGCAAACCCGTACCGATTTCGATTCTGAACTACGTGCCTAAACACAAGCGCGAAGCAAAAGAATCATAATCACGACGGCGGCTGCTTGAGTCGCTGCTCAGTGCTCTTACCCCGCTGTTTACAGTGGGGTATCGTTGTCACTATCGCCTGCGATACTTGGCTAAGGCGCTGAATAAATTAAGCGCTACTTACGCAACACATCTAAATTTGGCCTCTATTTCAAAACCTTGTTGAACTTCATTCTCTACCTGTGACTCAGTAAATATCCATACTTCCTTGGTCGTCTTTCTGGTTTCAAAAACGGTGACTTCCCCTGTTTGGGTTTGCTTAATTTCAATCACCTCAAAGTTGGGTCGCTGCTCGACCTCGCACCTTGATTTCATAATCCCTACCAACATATTAAATGTTCTGGTCTTAGTTGATCCCTCAACAATGGTCAGAAACTCATTCTCGCCTACCAGGATCGCCCTGTCAGACATGTAAAGATTGGTGCAGCCTACCAATGATAGAATCAACACGACAAGTAGTACCTTCACTGTCAGTCCCTTATTTGAATGTACATCACCACATCGGTTATATACTCATTCGGCATAACCTACTTGCGGTAAGATCAACAAAAGCTCGGAAAACAAATTTTGCCGAGCTTTATTATTGACCAATTATTAAACACAATCAGTAAGCCACCAGCACTGCATGACGGTGTAACTAGATAGAGTATTCACAACTTTCTAATTGCATCAACATAGTCTTTACTCCAAGCGTATTTCTTAAATACGTCTTCATAGATTGGCGCGACAGCTGACACATTCCAATTGTAAAACTCATCACTGGGTTGGATGATTTCCAATCCCTGTGCCTCAAAGTACGCCAGTGTCGAATCATTCTCTTCGATGGTCATCTCTGAGGCGAGCTGACCAAATCGTTTAGACTCTTCATCTATGATGGCCTTGTGATCGTCACTCAGCGACTGGTAAAAATCTTTATTCATTCCCAGATTGAGAGACGTGAACATATGATTGGTCACAACGATGTATTTTTGCACTTCATGAAAACCTTGCGATTTGATCGAACTTAGTGGATTTTCTTGCGCATCAACCACCCCTTGCTCAAGGGCAGTAAACACTTCTGTATAGGCCATAGTCTGCGCGTTTACCCCTAAATTGTTCGACATCGCAACAAAGGTTGAGGCATTAGGAATTCTTAAACGAACCCCTTTGTAGTCATCGGGTGAAGCGATAGGCTTGTTGGAGCTTATGACGCGAAAACCAAGAATGATGTTGGCCAGGTGCTTGACGTTATACTCTTCGAACGTGTTTTCGATGTCGTGAGAGATATCTGAGTCATAAAACTTTTGCACATGCTCATAATCTCGGAACAAGAAAGGCATTTCGACAAAACCAAGTTTATAATCAAGATCTTGCATCAAAGAACCGAAGATAGCCGCTTGGATAGTTCCATTGCGGATACTGTTGATCATCTGCTTCTCATTGCCAAGCGTCGCGTTGGGGAAGATGGATACGGTCAGTTCGCCGTCGGTTCGCTCCTCAACATTCGCCTTAAATTTCTCTAAAGCGATATGGTGAGGATGAGTCTCCGGCCAATAATGGGCGATTTTTATCTCTTTGCTATCACTGCCAAAAAAACCGAGAAAGGCGTGGCTTTGGAATGCTAACAAAGCGGTGACGCACAGTAGTACTATCCGTTTAAAACCTAACATACAAACTCCTCGCTATCCTAATAGCTGTATTGGGTACAGAATGATTTGGGGGAATGCCACAACGAGCATGAGTATCGCGATGTGGACGATTAAGAACGGCAAGACACCACGGGCAACGGCGCCAATGCCGATTTTCGAAATACTCGAGCCGACGTACAACACCGTGCCGATTGGCGGTGTGATCAACCCAATACTGAGGTTGATCACCATCAGCACACCAAAGTACACCGGGTCGATACCGTAACCGGTCACCACCGGTAACAGCACAGGGGCAAAAATAAGAATCGCAGGCACCAAGTCCATTACACAGCCGATAAATAACAAGAAGACCATGATGATCAGCAATATAACTGTTGGGTTTGATGAGATTGAGTTGAGCAAATTCGCAAGCTCATTCGGGATACGCGCCACAGTAATCGCATAGGCAGAGACCATAGCAGAGGCCGCGATAAACATAACAATCCCTGTGGTTTTGATGCTCGATAGAAAAATTTCATACATATCCGTCAGCTTGAGCTCACGATAAGCCACTGAGATAACGGTGACATAGGCCGCTGCGATTACCCCAGCCTCTGTGGGTGTAAACACCCCACCGCGTAAACCAACAATTATGAGGATGGGTAGCATCAATGCCCAGATCGCATCCTTAAAAAGCGTCCATATCTCGGCTTTGGTGCGCTTTGGGTAGGTGGGCGTCTTGCTGTTTCGATAGAGGAATTTCCAGCAAAGCCATAAGCCGGCACACATCAGTAATGCAACGGGCGCGCCGCCAATGAACAGCTTAGTGATACTCACACCACCAATGACACCAAACACAATCATCGGAATCGACGGGGGCATAACCAGAGCAATAATGCCAACCGCGCAGATTATTCCTGTGGAGGACTTTTTCGAGTAGCCCTTGGAGAGCATCATTGGAATCAAGATAGCGCCAAGTGCAGCAGTATCTGCGACGGCCGATCCTGATAGACCTGCAAAGATCAAACCAGAAATGATGGCAACATAGCCCAGCCCACCTCGAATATGACCGACCAAAGACATGGCAAACTCCACAATCCGCGTTGAAACACCCCCACGCTTCATTATCTCACCGGTCAAGATAAAGAAAGGAATCGCCATCAGCGAAAAGTTATTGGCACCATTGATAAAATACTCTGCCATGATCTGGTGATCATAGATGCCCAACACCGCTAACATCAAAGCCCCAGAAGCCAGCATCGCAAATCCAACAGGGACACCAATAAACAGCATGGCAAACAGCGAAATTAAGAAGAAATAAATCATGCCTTGCCCCCACGTTTAAATAGCAGTGAGTAAAGATTGCCAGCGTTGATCACAATAATCAGAATCGCTGCAAATACCCCTGCGAGATAAATGACCGAACTTGGTAAACCCGTTGAAGGCAGGCCTTGATTATGAGTCAGAGCAGCAAGCTTAGCGCCACCGATTAACACACTCATACTGACTAAAATAACAATCACCAAAGAGAGTGTTTGTAGTCCCTTTTTTAGTTTTGGGCCGCAGCGTTCAACCAGCACATCCACCATTAAGTGTGAGCCTTCTTTACAACCCACAATGATGCCTAGAAATACTACCCACACAAAAAACACCCGTGATAGTTCTTCAGACCATGGGATCCCTGAGTTAAACAGATAACGTAGTAGCACGTTCGCTAACACAAAACACACCATACAAAGCAATGAGGCTATCGCAAGGTAGTTGATTAACTTGTACAAATGCAGACTGAAGCGATTTTCCATCGGAACTCCCTTATCCGACCAACCCACTAAGCAAATTTCATGAATTGGTAGCACCAATATGAGATAAATATAATTTCATCCGATGTAGTTAAACTGTGATAAGTGCGTGTTTATGTCTGGATAACAACACTCTAGACCAACATTTGTGACTCAATGCTACTTTTGACGCTCTGGCTATCTAGTGCTAGCTGCTCCTCATTTCACCGAAACTTTGGTAGTACCAATTTGTACTCTTGTTGCTCAACGCTCACTGTTAATTAGGAGAAGGATGGCCATCGCTTATGATCAATACATTATCGATAGAAGGCTTCTTCAAGTTGCCTCTCCTGCGACGAGTCAAAAATAGACGACTTAGATGTTCGATACCTTTGACAATCCTATGAAATATAACAACAATGCGTTGAGTTAAGCCTGAATTAACAGAGTTGTTCTCCAATCATCATGACAGTAACAGAAGATATTATTGACGCTTTAGGTCAACAAATTGTTGATGGCAAATACCGCCCTCACGAGAAGCTACCCAACGAAAGGGAACTGGCGGTACAATTTGGGGTAGCACGCGGTCGTATTCGTGAAGCGCTTCGCGGCCTGTCCATGGCCGGCTTGGTCGATATCAAGCGAGGCAATGGTACTTTCGTTAGGCATCCAGACTCGAGGGTCGACGCCTCCACTGTCCGTTGGGCATTCTGCGGAACTAGCGCATCGATGGACGAGTTGTTGGTGGTCCGTGATGTATTGGAAAAGGGTATCTACGAGCAAGCCTATGACCAGTGCAATAATCTCGATCTAGAAGCGATCCATGACCGACTTTTCCAGTTGAATCATACCGTATCATCTAGCATAGAAGAATTTGCTGATGCGCTTGATGCGTTTGACTTAGAGATGGCGAGGATAGCGCGAAATGTTCTATTTCTCAGGCTTTTCCAGGCTTTGTTGATTCTAAGAAGAGATAAAGTAGAGGCGATTTTGGCTATCGAGGGTAGCCGTACACAAAGTTTACTGTTACGTGAGCGGATCTACATGAGTTTTCGCGAACGCAATAAACAACATGCGCTCGCAGCTATTGATGATTTCTTTTCCAAAGCCCGTAGCTTTTTAAAAGACATACCCTAACACTAACTCATCTCAAACATTAGATGAACTTGGTTTAACCCAAGTCATTGTCAGCGTAATTTAGAAGGAGGTGGCCGTCATTCACCACCTCTTAGTTATAATGTGCCCGGTCGATAACTTGACGTTTTAACTCACGTCAAGATGCCGATTTCCTGGTATCAACTCGATTTCGGGTAATTGGAAGGGAAAAACGCGCGCTTGGCTTGTTCATCAAAATCAGATTTAAATGCAATCCCCTCACCAGTTTGCCTCGCTTTAGCCACAGCAGGGCGTTGATTGACGGAATTAAACCAGCGCTCAATATTTGGATACTGACTCAGCTCGCCGTCACCTAACACACGCTCGACGCGATCAACCCATCCCCAGGCGGCCATATCGACAATGCTGTACTCGTCACCAACAATATACTCTTTCCCCTCCAGTTGTTGATTAAGTACCTCATAGTGACGCTGCGCTTCTCTAAGGTAACGGTTTACCGCGTAATCGAGCCCTTCAGGCGCTGCAAAACGAAAGTGCACCGATTGGCCAGAGAAGGGGCCAAGTCCTGAGGCGATAAACATCAGCCAAGACAAGATTTCGCTGCGATCGCTTGGCTGTCCGCCGAAACGTCCGGTTTTTTCCGCAAGGTACAATAAGATCGCGTTTGAATCGAACACCCGCTGATCACCGTCGATAATGGCGGGAGTCTTGCCATTAGGGTTGATGGCCCGATATTCGGGACTGTGCTGTTCACCTTTCATGGTATCGACCGGGATCAGCTCAAACTCCAGTTCAGCCTCATTAAGAAACAGAGCCACCTTCATTGGGTTGGGTGTGGGGTGAAAATAGAACTTAAGCATGACGTCTCTCCTTTATTTGAACGATCACTCAACTTATATTGTAACGATCGTTCAAATTCAAAGATAATGCAAGTAAAAGTCTGATAAATCACTATCCTGCCCACAATGTTTAGCTACACTTTGAACAAAAAGGGGGTAATGAACTTATGACGATACCGACGCTTCATCAGACCATCATCGATGACGCCTTCAAGGCGTTTCTTTTAGCCCTCGACGAGGGTGCTGATTGCAACCAGCTCGATCCGATAATGGGAAACTCACCACTGCATATTGCAGCGCAGCAATCCTCCGCTAAATGGGTACGACGGCTACTCGAGGCTGGCGCTTTGGTGAATCTTCAAACCCCCAAACACGGGGTGACGCCTTTGATGATCGCCGTTTGGCATCGCAATCCCGAAGTGGTCAAAATACTGCTCCTAGAGCCTGATATTAATATCGAGATCATCTCCACCTTTGGCCTTAAAGCGGAGCAGTTGATAGATTTTGGCGCGAGTGAAGATGATGCCTTTGGTGCCCAACAGAGCACAGAAATGGCGGGCTATTTTGCCCGCTATAAGCAGAAATTGAGTGCCTTGAACCAACAACTCTCCGCCTACTCTATCGTGACCGACACTAAGTTAAGCGATAGTGAGAAGGCACAAAAGCTGCGCAGCCTCTCGGACCTGTCGACACTCAACACCACCACCGCCGTCACCTGCTCCGGAAACGACGAGCATACCGCGGTGATGGTGGCCGCAAGGGATGGCCTAGCCGAGACTTTAAAGGCGCTAATGGATTTGGGCGGCGATCAGACCATTCCCGATCACTATATGAAAGCTATTCCTCTGCACAAAGCCGCCTACAATGGCCATGCTGAGTGCATCCGGGTTCTATCTCACTATCCTGGGTTTGCTGAAACCCTTAACGCCCAGGGACCGAACAATGGCTATACGCCTTTGCACGATGCCATCTGGCATGGTCACCTCGAGGCGGCTTCGGTACTCATTAAAGCGGGTGCAAATACCGAATTGAAGGGGTTTGATGGCAAAACGCCGATTGAGTTAGCAAGAGAGTTTCACTATCAAGCCATCGTCGATTTACTTGCATAAACTCTATAGGCAGGCACTACTGTTACGTTATGCCTGCCTATATTTTGCTATATCGACTAGCGGCCAAGCACCCGCTCTATTTCACCAAGGCTAGTCGGATCATCAATGGTTGACGGCACGGTATAGTGCTCGCCATCGGCAATTTGACGAATGGTGCGACGCAGAATTTTACCTGAGCGCGTCTTAGGTAAGCGGTCGACAACTAGAGCATGCTTAAAGCACGCCACCGCGCCTATCTGATCTCTTACCTGATTAACCAACTCATCCTCAAGCTCAGTCACATCGACATTGATCCCATCCTTAAGCACCACCAGCCCAAGTGGTAACTGACCCTTAAGCTCATCATGCACACCGACCACAGCGCACTCTGCGATAGCTGGGTGTCCGCCGACAATCTCCTCCATTTCCCCAGTCGACAAACGATGCCCAGCCACGTTAATCACATCATCAATGCGTCCCATGATAAACAGGTAGCCATCTTGATCGAGATATCCGCCATCCCCCGACACATAGTAACCCGGGAACTGGCTTAGATAACCGCTGGCAAAACGATCATGATTGCGCCAAACGGTGGGCAGACAACCCGGAGGCAGCGGACGCTTTAACGCCACAAAGCCCTGTTTATTGGCCTCTTGAGGCTGGCCGCTTTCATCTAAGATCACCACATCATAGCCCGGAGTGGGCTTGGTTGACGAGCCAGCTTTGACTGACATGGGTTCAATCCCCATCGGGTTGGCAGCAATCGCCCAGCCCGTCTCAGTCTGCCACCAATGGTCAATCACAGGCTTGGCGGTTTTACTCTCTACCCACTGTAAAGTCGGCGGGTCAAGTCGCTCGCCAGCCATAAAGATACTTTTCAGTCCACTGAGGTCGTATTGACCAATCAACTGCCCATCGGGGTCTTCTTTTTTAATCGCACGAAACGCTGTCGGCGCCGAGAACAACACATCCACTTTGTACTGCTCACACACGCGCCAGAACGCGCCGGGATCTGGGGTTCTCACCGGCTTACCCTCATAAAGAATCGTGGTACAACCGTGGATAAGCGGGCCGTAAACAATATAGGAGTGCCCCACCACCCAGCCAACGTCTGACGCGGCCCAGTAAACACCATCTTGTGGCATGGCATAAATGGCACTCATCGAATACTTCATCGCAACCGCATGTCCCCCATTATCACGCACGACACCCTTAGGCTTACCCGTTGTTCCTGAGGTGTAAAGAATATACAGCGGATCAGTCGAGCGCAGCGGCACACAAGGGTGGTCTTCGGCTTGCTCAACCTGCACCTGCCAATCAAGATCACGCGGCACAACCAAAGGCGCTTGGCACTGGGGCCTTTGATAAACGATGACTTTTTCCGGTTTCCAACGACTCTCCATCAAGGCGCGGTCAATCAGCGGCTTGTACTCAATGACCTTGTTTATCTCGATACCACACGAAGCAGTGAGCACCAGCTTGGGCTCCGCATCTTCAATTCTCACCGCTAACTCACTGGCTGCAAAGCCGCCAAACACCACCGAGTGAATGGCGCCAATGCGCGCACAGGCCAGCATCGCCATTGCCGCTTCAGGGATCATAGGCATATAGATCACCACGCGATCTCCGCGTGTTACCCCTTGCTCCACCAGCATGCCTGCAACTTTGGCCACCCTGTCGCGCAACTGTTGATAGGTATAGGTTTGTTGACTCCCTGTCACTGGGGAGTCGTAGATTAACGCTACCTTGTCGCCGCGCCCCTGCTGACAGTGCACATCCAACGCCAACCAAGCGGTATTGAGCTCGCCATCTGGAAACCAGCGCTCGATGCCATTGTCATCGGCTTCAAAGGCAACCGAAGGCGGTGTGAACCAGTCGAGCTGCTTGGCTTGCTCGAGCCAAAATTGCTTAGGGTGTGATTGAGCCAACTGATATTGCTTGTGATATTCAGACATAACATTCCCTCCAGCGCGATTGGCGCTGTCTACTGCTTTCACGCAATCCGAGAAAGCAAACATTCCACTTTCAATTAAAGAGCTATTGGGTGAGGGGTTGCGGCACTCGCACCGCCCCCTCCATCAACACTCTTGCGCTACGGCTCATTGTCACCGCCTTGATCTGCCAAGTGCCGTTTTCTTGACTACTTTGCGCACCCACCGCTAACGTTCCCGACGGGTGACCAAAAACAATCCGCTGTCGTGACTCACCACCGGCTGCACGGTTGACCACAGTACCCGGAATCGCCGCTGCACTCGCGATGGCGACGGCGGCGGTGCCCATCATTGCATGGTGCAGCTTACCCATCGACAGTGCTCTTACCGACAGTTGATAGTCTTGCTGCTTAACCGTTTTGCCACTCGACGAAACATAGTCCTGCGCCGGACTGACAAAGGCGACTTTTGGAGTATGTTGACGCTGTTTCGCCTCCTCAAGGTTTGTGATCAGCCCCATTTGGCGTGCCCCATAGGCGCGGATGCGCTCAAATTTGTCGAGCAGCTCAGTATCAGAATTAACCTGTGCCTGACTCTCTATGCCCGTGAGTCCCATTGACTCCGCATCAATAAAAATCGTTGGGATCCCGGCGCTAATTAGTGTTGCGTTAAAAGTCCCAACACCCGGTACTTTGAGCTCATCGATAAGCTGACCAGTGGGAAACAGCTTTTCATCAACGTCGTTTGGCGCAACAAAGCTAACCTTCAACTCTGCCGCGGCAAAGGTGACACCATCGAGGTAAAAATCACCCAACTCCTGAACTTGACCATCACAAACCGGAACATCGACTAAGATGGTTTTGCCTATATTTGCCTGCCAAATACGCACCTGCACATGGCCATCTTCCGGCACACGCTGTAGGTCAATCAAACCAGCATGCAAGGCAAAAGGCCCCACTGCAGCGGACAAATTGCCACAGTTACCACTCCAATCGATCATCGCTTGGTCAATGGACACCTGGCCAAACAAGTAGTCCACGTCGTGACCCTCACGCTCACTTCGGCTAACAATCACCACTTTACTTGTGCTCGAGGTCGCGCTTCCCATACCATCAATCTGAGCCTTATAGGGATCAGGGCCGCCAATCACGCGCTGAAGCAACTGATCCCGCACAGCGCCGGGCTCACGGGCTGCGGCCGGCAGGTCATCTAAACTAAAGAAAACGCCTTTACTAGTTCCCCCGCGCATATAGGTCGCTGGTATTGCAATCTGCTTATTCATAACACCGTCCTTAGTTAAGAAATTCTTGGGCAAAGCGTTGCAATACCCCTCCGGCTAGATAAACCCGCACCTCATCCTCGGTATCGAGGCGGCAAGTCACTGCGACATCCCGTTTGTCGCCATTTGCCCGCGTGATGACTAATGCCAATTGCGCCCCCGGCCTGATATCGCCGATGACATCGAAGGTTTCCGTGCCATCAAGCTCCAGCGTGTGGCGATTCATTGGTGACTGAAACTCAAGCGGTAACACGCCCATCCCGACTAGGTTAGTGCGATGAATACGCTCAAACCCTTCTGCGACTATCGCTTCGACACCCGCAAGACGTACCCCTTTTGCGGCCCAGTCGCGCGAAGAGCCTTGACCATAATCTGCGCCAGCAACCACAATTAATGGCTGACGGCGAGCCATATAGGTCTCTATCGCTTCCCACATCCGAGTGACCTTGCCTTCCGGCTCAACACGTGCCAGCGAACCTTGAACAACACTTCCCTGCTCGGTAACCATCTCATTGAGCAGTTTAGGGTTGGCAAAAGTGGCGCGCTGAGCGGTCAAGTGATCACCTCGGTGCGTGGCATAGGAGTTAAAATCCTCTGGTGCGAGCCCCATCTTGGCCAAGTATTCGCCCGCGGCACTCGTGGGCAGAATAGCGTTAGAGGGAGACAAGTGATCGGTGGTGATATTGTCACCTAAGATCACCAGCGGTCTCATCCCACTGAGCGTGCGCGGCGCTGCAAGTGCCCCTTGCCAGTAGGGAGGGCGGCGGATATAGGTGCTTTGCTCACGCCATGCATACAGTGGAGCAATCAGGTTTGCTTTTGATTCCGGTTTAAACATCTGGATATAGACCTGTTTAAACTGCTCAGGTCTCACGCACTCACTGACGACAGCATCAATTTCCGCATCAGAGGGCCATAAGTCTTTGAGGTAAATAGGCTCTCCATTAGAGTGATAGCCAAGTGGGTCTCGCTCGATATCAAAGCGAATACTCCCCGCAATCGCATAAGCTACCACCAGCGGAGGCGAAGCGAGAAAGGCTTGTTTGGCGTGGGGATGAATACGACCGTCAAAATTGCGGTTACCCGATAACACTGCGGTGGTATACAGGTCGCGCTCAAGAATTTGCTGCTCAATTTTCTCATCCAGCGCACCACTCATACCGTTACAAGTCGTACAAGCATAGGCAACGATACCAAAGCCCAACTTTTCCATTTCAGCGAGCAAACCTGCCTGCTGCAGATAGAGCTTGGCGACTTTCGAGCCTGGTGCAAACGATGATTTAACCCAAGGTTTGCGTATTAAACCGAGCTGGTTGGCTTTTTTCGCTACCAAACCCGCGGCAACCACATTGCGCGGATTACTGGTATTAGTGCAAGAGGTAATCGCGGCAATGATCACCGCGCCATCTGGCAGACTGTCACTGTCCGCACCCTGGGCTGTTTCAGGTGAGTGAGCCGTAGCGATACCCCGCTCTGATAACTCTGTAGTTGCCACGCGTCGGTGCGGGTTTGAAGGCCCGGCCATATTGCGCGTAACCTGGCTAAGATCAAAGGTCAACACCCGCTCATACAGCACATCTTGTAACTCATCGGCCCATAATCCCGCTTGTTTCGCGTACGTCTCGACTAAGGCCACTTGCTGCGGGTCACGCCCGGTGAGCTTAAGATAATCGATGGTTTGCCCATCGATATAGAACATGCCCGCCGTTGCGCCATATTCCGGAGTCATATTGGAGATGGTCGCTCTATCGCCAATCGTCAAAGACCGAGCTCCCTCGCCAAAGAACTCAAGATAACTCGACACCACGCGCTGCTCGCGTAAAAACTCGGTCAGAGCCAGCACAATATCTGTCGCCGTTATCCCTTCTTGGCGAGTGCCCACAAGCTCGACGCCAACAATATCTGGTAAGCGCATCATAGAGGGCTGGCCGAGCATCACGGTTTCTGCCTCAAGTCCCCCGACACCGATGGCAAGCACCCCCAAGCAATCGACATGAGGTGTATGGCTGTCGGTGCCGACACAGGTATCAGGAAAAGCGATGCCATTTTTTGCTTGTATGACTGGTGACATCTTCTCGAGATTGATCTGGTGCATAATACCGTTGCCAGCCGGCACGACACTGACATTGTCAAATGCGTGCTTGCACCAATCAATAAAGTGGAATCTGTCCGCGTTGCGTCGATCTTCAATCGCTCGGTTTTGTTCAAACGCGTCAGGTTCAAAGCCCGCATGTTCAACTGCGAGTGAGTGGTCTACGATCAGTTGCGTTTCCACCACTGGGTTGACCTTGGCCGGATCGCCGCCCTGCTCTGCGATTGCATCACGCAGCCCTGCCAAATCCACCAGGGCAGTTTGACCCAAGATATCGTGACACACCACTCGCGCCGGGTACCATGGAAAATCAATATCGCGCTTACGCTCAATCAATTGAAGTAAGCTGGCACTCAAGTGTTCAGGTGAGCAGCGGCGCACTAACTGCTCAGCTAACACACGGCTGGTATAGGGCAGTGTTTGATAGCTATTAGGTTTCAGCGCCTCAACCGCTGCTCTTGCATCAAAGTAGTCTAAGTGCGAATTGAGTAACCGCCGACGATAACGACTATTGACCTCTTGATTCATATTAACCTCCTTTGCCTGCGATCAGCGATCGTCGATTGCAACCCAAGCTTGATGCTCAGGCCCGGTATAGTCAGCGCTTGGGCGAATAATTCGATTATTCTCACGCTGCTCGAAGACATGCGCTGCCCAGCCGGTTAATCGGCTCATAACAAAGATTGGCGTGAACAATTTGGTTGGGATATCCATAAAGTGGTACGCCGACGCATGGAAAAAATCAGCGTTGCAGAACAAATCCTTTTCTCGCTTCATCACCGCTTCCACTCGCTCTGAGACCGCGTACAAGTGGGTATCACCCACATCCGCAGAGAGCTGCTTCGACCAGCGTTTGATCAATGCATTGCGTGGATCACTCTCACGATAAACGGCATGACCAAAGCCCATGATCTTATCTTTGTTCGCCAGCATCTGCATGATATTGGCCTCGGCTTCATCAGGTGTTTGCCAGTTCTCAATCATCGCCATCGCCGCCTCATTCGCGCCGCCGTGCAATGGTCCGCGCAGCGTACCGATCGCTGCAGTCACACAAGAGTGGATATCGGACAATGTCGACGCACACACGCGAGCGGCAAAGGTCGAGGCGTTGAACTCATGCTCCGCATAGAGAATCAATGAACAGTGCATCACTTGACGATGCAGCGCGGAGGGCTCTTTACCTGTCAACATGGAAAGAAAGTCACCGCCAATGCTGTCTTGACCACTGCCTTGGGTATCAACTCGCACGCCATCATGACTAAAACGGTACCAATAACAGATGATTGCTGGAAACAGGGCCAGCATTCGCTCGGTCGCTAGCAGCTGGTCATCAAAGCTCTGCTCTTGCTCGAGATTACCCAGAACTGAACACCCAGTGCGCATCACATCCATCGGATGAGCATCGGCCGGGATAAGCTCTAATGCTTGTTTAAGCTCCTCAGGAAGACCACGTAAACTGATCAAATGCGTCTTGTAGGCATCCAATTCAGCACGATTGGGTAAACGGCCACGCAGCAGCAAGTGCGCGACTTCTTCAAATTCTGCATGGTTAGCAAGGTCAGTAATATCGTAACCACGATAGGTCAGGCCAGTGCCGGTTTGACCGACTGTACATAGTGCCGTGCTGCCTGCGCTTTGGCCGCGCAGACCCGCACCACCGATTTGAGAGTGTGGCATAGTCAACTCCTTTTGGACCCGAACCGACACTCTAGTGGTGTGCTTTTATTCGGGCGATTCACGTTATTGGATTAAACTGATATGGGCTGTCTTACAGGTGCTGAACTACTGCTTTTCAGCAAATAATTGGTCTAATTTGTCCTCGTAAGCATGATAATCAAGGTGCTGATAGAGTTCGCTGCGAGTTTGCATCGACTCAATCAATGCCTCTTGGTTACCGGCGGATAATAGATGCTGATAAACCTGCTCTGCTGCGCGATTCATCGCCCTAAAGGCACTGAGTGGATACAACACCATGTCCACATTGGCTTGTGCAAGTTGATTGCAGCTGTAGAGGGGCGTTTGACCAAACTCGGTGATGTTCGCCAGTATCGGCACCGACTTACCCGTTGCCTGCGACAAACGCTCTGAGAAGGTTTTATACTGCTCAAGCTCGGTCATTGCCTCAGGAAAAATCATATCGGCCCCCGCCTCAACGCACGCCACCGCGCGCTCGATAGCTTGCTCCATCCCCTCGACCGCCAGTGCATCGGTGCGCGCCATGATCACAAACTGCTCATCCTGACGTGCATCAACTGCGGCCTTGATCCTATCGACCATCTCTTGCTTGGATACAATCGCTTTATTAGGCCGGTGTCCGCAACGCTTTTGCGCCACTTGATCTTCGATATGCACGGCGGCAGCACCCGCTTTCTCCATCGCACGTATGGTGCGAGCGATATTAAATGCGCCGCCAAACCCCGTATCAATGTCGACTAATAAAGGCAGATCGCAGGCGTTGGTTACCCGCTCGACATCAACCAGGACATCATTTAGGCTGGTGATACCTAAATCGGGTAGCCCGTAGGACGCATTGGCAATACCGCCACCGGATAAATAGATGGCTTGATGGCCAACATTCTTTGCCATCATCGCGCAATAGGGATTGATGGTGCCCACAATTTGCAGCGGTGTGTTTTGCTCAACGGCAAGACGAAACTTGGCTCCTGGTGATTTTGTCATGTCTCAATTCCTTTTTGCATTTGTTGCTCTATCAAGTGTCTACTGCCAGAGATATGTCTTCTCATTAGCATCTCTGCCAGCTCTTCATCGTGATTCTTGATTGCCTCGAGAATAAACCTGTGCTCACTCAGGGCCTTCTTAGGCCGGCGCTCGACGCGCGGCGCTTGATAACGATACATGCGCAGCAAGTGATACAACTCATCGCACAAGGTGGTGATGAGCTTACTGTTTCCGCTCGCTTGGATAATCCGGTAATGAAAATCAAAATCACCGGTTTGATGAAAATAGGCCGTACCATCCACTCGCTCGATATAATTCGAATGGGTCGACAACAGTTGCTCAAGCGCGTCAATTTGGTCATCAGTAATATGTCTTGCCGCTAGGCGCGCCGCCATCCCCTCCAGTGCCTCGCGCACACAATACAGCTCAAGAAGGTTGGCAATCGACAAGCTGATCACTCGCGCGCCAATATGCGGAATACGTTCAACTAACCCCAAGCCTTCCAAGCGCATGATGGCCTCGCGCAGTGGACCGCGACTGACTTGATATAACCTCGCTAACTCAGGCTCAGAAATCTTGCTCCCAGAAGGGATATCACCACTAACGATCGCCTCAACCAAAGACTCGGTTAAAGACTCAGATTTGGTGTTGTCCTTATTGGGCAAGGTCGGCTGTTCAATGTCATGACAAGTGTTAGTGGTACGCACGCGATTACATCCAAAGTGTCTACAGTTTTAACAATTGAATTTAAAATAGACCACAGAATTGGATATCAACAAGGCAATTGTCGACAATTTAGACCAAGGTATAATGCCGCACGGTAGACTAGCAACGCGTTATAGCTCGAGTTCAGGTTGCGCTTTTATGCTCACCAAGCATTGATAAAGCTGGCTTAGAGATGAGTAAAAAAGAAATGGACCGCGGTGAGAGCGCCAAGTACTGCGCGATCGCGTGTGTGATGTGTATTATCGGTACGGGTGTCGAATACACCCGCATATAACCGCCTATGGGGAGTTGAGCCCCTTACTTGTCAAGACTTTGGATATCAGTGATGATTTCACCGATAGAATAAAGAACCAACTCTTTTGGGGTCGAGGGATCGGCTAACGAGTGAATGTCTTCCCCCTCACTGCGCAGTTGCTCGATAATCTTTAGGCTTAATTGCTGGTCAACACCGATGATCATCGGCATCTCAGCAGCGGATACTCCGAATTTAGTCGCAAGCAAAAGCTCACGAACTTTTTCTTTCTCATTATGCACCATGACATCCTCTCTACCATGACCTACCAGCGTTCGGTATCTATAATAATAGCGGTTTCTCTAATAATAATAGATACCCGAACAAGCTCAAGAAGCGGGTTTGGTCAGGCTAGAGCTGATAGTGCTTCAACTTACTCGAGCAGAGGGATGAATTTCAGTGGCAATGAGCGACACATCTGCCACTCGTGTGGTATCAACAATTAGGTACTGTGTATATTCACGCTCATCAACTTGCACTCTAACCTCAAGATCCCCCTTAAAGCCAAGTCGCATCAGCCGAGCGCATAGTTCATTCGGTGCTTGCTCAAATACACAGTCCAAAAACGGGAAATGCTCACTGCTTACCAGTCCTTCTTGGTTACAACGTCGCATTGCCGTTTCCAGCAGATCACTATCAGTGAACTCAATGATTTCTAATACTTGTTCCAGTTGCATTAATTGGATAATTCCGTTTGTTTCTATGAATGCGGTTGATCCTATCTTATTCCGCTGCGAAACGAAATGTTCAACCTCGGATATCACCCAGGATTACTAACAAATCTCGATCTTCACCTCAGGCTATTGTTCCCTATCATCTTTTCCGAGCAAGTTAGTTACATCGACTATACTGTCCGGTGATGAGTTACTAAAAAATCGAACATTCAACCAACATCGATTCCGGCAAATTCACGATGAAATATCAGGGACGATAAGGAAATAGCTAAGCATGAGATTACATAATAGAGTCGCCTTTTTAGGCGTTGGTTTGTTTATCGCTGCGATCGTCTATCGAGCGTATGACGCCTACGGGGGCGATGCTCTAGCTGGACAACAAAAGTATCTGGCCAACTGCCAAAGCTGTCATGGTGTAAAAGGGTTTGGTGATGGTGAGCAGGCCAGTGATTTGGCCAATATACCTCGTGATCTAGAGAAAGAAATCAACGGCTTGCTTGCCTACGACTCAATCGTCATTCCTCGCTTGGTGCTCGATGGTAAGACTGATAAGGGAATGCCCGCCTTTCGAGGCCAGCTCAGCGAGCAAGATGTGAAGGACATTTTTGCCTACATTCGCCAGGTGAACAAAAGCTACTAGTCTTGAGCTTTGATGCTATACCGTATTACATTCGCAAAACGCAATTGCATTTTGCGAATCGCCCTCTACAACTGTCACCAAAATGCAATAATATGCACTAAAACTTGGCTCAATGTCCCATTTATTGGTAGAACAATTATTGGCACGCTGTTTGCTAAACTATAGGTGACCCTTATTAAGCCGAGGGTCACCTAGCCAACTGACGTTGTTAGTGAACCGATTTTGTTCACACACTTTTCAGCCAGATGCCTCGCATCTGGCTTTTTTTATTGCCTAATAAATTCCACACTTCTTCAACCCTGTATCATTGTCAGCCAACACGCTTTACCTTAGACTCTTGCGATTCGTTTCCCTAATTGGTGTCATCTATGGTTAATCCCCTCTCTCACCGTAAGCTCACTCAACTATCGCTCGCGTGTCTCCTTACGGGGTGCTCGACAGCCAACCACTATGACAATTTGCAACCGATTGAAGTTATCAGCCCAACCATTGCTGATCCTATTGCTCAAGAGCAAACGCTAGACCAGACACCTATCTCCGGCGAACAAGTAACAGGTGCGGAACTCAATACCGGCAAACCTAAATTGGCCATCGCTTTTGGCGGTGGAGCGTCAAGGGGCGTGATGCACTTGGGTGTGATTAAGGCGCTTGAGGAAGCTGGTATTGAGGCCGATATCGTCACTGGCACATCGGTAGGGTCAATTGCCGCGGCCTTATATAGCAGTCATGACTATCAACAAGTTGAGAAGATCATCCTCGAGTTTGCAGAGCATGAAATCGTCGACTTAAATCTGCCAACTAAGGGCGTGATTAAAGGTAAGGCGCTAGCGAAGTGGATCAATTCTCATGTCGACTTCGACACCATCGAAGCACTGCCAAAAACCACTGGTATCGTGGCAACCAACCTCACCCAGAAGAAAACCGTGGTATTTACCTCTGGTGATATCGGTCAAGCTGTCCAGGCCTCTTCCAGCGTCCCAGGCGTGTTTATGCCCGTCTATTATCAAGATGACATCATCGTTGACGGCGGGGTAACCTCACTAGTACCCGTCTACGCTGCCCGTCAGCTTGGCGCTGATATAGTTCTAGGTATCGACGTGTTTTGTGGTGCCCCGCCTCCGTTAAAATACTCGGCCGTGCATACCCTAGCTAATGCCTTCTGGCTGCAGAGCTGTCTGGTCACCGAAGCAGAAACCCAAAGTGCCGATGTGCTTCTTACACCCGAACCCTATCACCCTAGCCTGAAACATTTTGGTGACCTGTATGAGCGTGAGCAAGCGATGCAAGTTGGCTATGAGGCAATGCAAGCCGCTCTTCCTGAGCTGCTCGAGCTGTTGGGCGAAAGAGGTAAGCCATCATCCATCACAAGTTTCAAATAGTGCTGCAAACCTCTCTCTCAACCATTGGACTTTCGGATTATAGGCGTTGCGCTTATGCCACATCAGGGTAAAGGGAACCATGAGTTTTTCTGCTTCACTATTGGGTAGTGGAATTGGCATGCTCACCAGATCAAGACTCAGCCGCTCAAGATAGCGGCTGCAATATCCCGGTGCTGTAGTCAGCATTTCATGCCCCGGCTCTGCAGCCATAAACAATGCTTGCTCGAAATTTGCCACGGTCAGCGCAATACTGCGCTTACGACCAAGATCCCGTAGTATCTCATCCAGCGCCCAAGTATCACTTTTTTCCCAACGTACATTGATGTGTGCATAGTGCAAAAAAACCTCAAGGTCCCACCGTTTCGATAGCACTGCCGGGTGATCCCGGCGCATAAATACTCTCGGCATATCGGAAAACAGCACCTGATAGTCAATGTAATACGGCAGTTGCTGTAATGACTCCCGCGAACGAGGATGACTCTCCCGACCAGAAAAGCCCACATCAACCTCCCCCTTGATTATCGAATCAATAGAATCGTAGTCCCACTGACTTGTGACTACTCGAGCACTAGGGTAGCGCTGAAAAATCTCGCTATTGAGCTGATTAAGCATGGTCAAAACCAAGGGAGATTCAATTGCGAGGTGAAACTCTATCTCCTGTCCCGACTCCTCACTGCTGCTCTCTGCGATTTGACCACCCAGCAATAACCATTGCTGCAGATCCTCGCTAAGCGCCTCAACCAAAGGAGTCGGTACCAAGCCCGTAGGTGTGCGAATGAACAGAGGGTCATCAAACCAATCACGCAGCTTAGCAAGAGACTTACTAACGCTCGAAGGCGTCAGATTGAGCTGCTTGGCAACCTTTGATACGCTGCGCTCTTGGCAAAGTAGTTGCAGCGTCAAAAGTAAATTTAGATCAAGCCGTAGTAGCGACTTCTTCATTCAACACCCTTTCTTGAGTCGACCATTTGATTAGCCCTAGGCTTAACAGCCCCGCAATAACGAGGATTGTGACAAGCATAGACAGTGCGTTCACACCTAGCCATCCCATCAGCCAAATGTATACAGCGCCACTGCACACCTGTGCCAGTCCAAGCATTGAACTTGCTACGCCTGCACGCGCTTTAAAGGGACTTAGCGCTCGACTCATGGCTACACCAAAGCCCAATGAAAAACCACAACATACCAAGGCAAAACCTAATAAATACCCTATCTCGCTCAGCGCGTAGTAATAAGTCACAAACAGCACTGCAGCTACGAAAATAAACACACATTGTGCACTAATCATGAGCCTGACTGCACCGACCCGATTAATCAGTAATGGCGCACCAAAAGACACCATCATACTAAACAGTGCCGTCATCGCCATGACACTTGAGTACCCACCTCGATCAAAGCCCAGAACACCCATGATCAGCATTGGTGACACATTGACATAAGTCAGGATCACCGCAACACCCAGTGAGGTGATCAGCAAAGGAGCGATAAAGGCGCGCTGCAATAGCGACTCATCATCGTTGTGCGATCCCTCACTCATGGTATTCTGCGAATTGACGTGCTTAACAACAGACTCTTGCATCACAAGCAACATCAGGGCGGTAACCAAACCTCCCATCGCTGCCATAACGTTGAACAAGCTCTGCCACGGAAATTTTAGCATGATCAGATGACCAACTACCGGCGCCAATACAGGTACAATACAGGTGACACCATTAACCATCGAAAGCACCTTGGCACGCATGGTTTCATCAAGACGGTCACGTAATGCTGCAAACGCAACCACATAGCAAGCACCCGCGCCTATACCTTGCATAAAGCGAGCGCCAATAAACATCGCGCTGTTCTCGGCGTGCCCACCAAGCAACGAAGCGAGGGTGAATACAATCGCGCCGATGATGGCAACGGGTCTTCGACCTATCGAGTCCGACAGCTTACCTGCTACCAACATGGTGGCTGCCATTCCTGCAAGGTAAGCAGAAAAAGCCATATGTAACTGACCCTCATTCACCCCAAGATCGACTGCGATTTGGGGCAAACCGACCAGATAAAGATCGATCGCCGTTGGGTACAACAACACCAACGAAAAGCAACATAAAACAAATCGGTACATAACTATCTCCATTATTGACGGAGACATATTAGGTTTCGAGACAGTCCAGTGCCTAGTGAGTTTAGTGACAAGTCACCTTTCCCCTCGCGACATTAGCACAAAATTTCAACAATTTGCTCTATCCGTGCAAGAGACTTATAAAAAACAACCGTCGACTAAATGTGATAAAGGTCACGTTTACATGAATAATAAAAAATTAATTCTCAAACGCCAATGTGACAACGATCACATTAGAAGTTGCATTTTGCCCGCAAATGTAACTGAAACGTGCAAATGCAAAGGATTACAACGAGCGCCGTTACTGATACTTAACACACTTATGTCGACTTGTTGCAAACCTATATTTTTTACGACTTTTTACTGAAATTTGGATGTCATATATCATTTTTAGCATTGCAACGTTTGCAATTACATAACTAAATGAGAAGTCAGATGAAATTTTGCTCAAAGAAAGCACTGCTTGCAGCAAGTGTGACAGTAGCACTTGCTGGTTGTAACAGCAGCAGTGATGACAAAACAGTTGAAGCACCGCTTCACATTAACCTTCGCTTGATGGAGACAACCGATCTTCACGGCGCAATGATGCCATACGACTACTTTGCCAACGCTGGCGGTCAAAACTATGGCTTTGCACGCACCGCGGTTGTTATTCGTGAGACTCGTGATGAAGTAGCGAACAGCATGCTATTTGACAACGGTGACCTAATCCAAGGTAGTCCAATGGCCGACTATGTTGCCAACATTGGTGTCGAATATTTCGAGCATGATATCCACCCTGTGTTTAAGGCAATGAACCTGCTTGACTATGATGCAGCCAATATCGGTAACCATGAATTTAACTATGGCCTTGAATACATGGACGCCGCTCTTGAGGGTGCTAACTTCCCATACGTAGTATCAAACGTATTTGAGTACGATGAGAGCCTAGTGGAGAACGGTACGTTCGGTAACAGCTGTGAGCTAACCATGAGTACGGACATGATTGCGCAAGCAGGTGATCCGATTTACCCTGCGTGGGTTCCTCTAGAGCGTAGCTTTGTTGCAAGCAATGGTGAAGAATACACGCTTAATATTGGTGTGATTGGCTTTACCCCACCAAACATCATGAGCTGGGACAAAAGTCATCTTGAGTGTGAAGTACTCGTAACCGATATCAAGACTACCGCTGAATACTGGGTACCTCAGATGAAAGCTGCAGGTATGGATGTTATTGTCGCAGTACCGCACAGTGGTCTTGCAAACTCAGATCAAGAGCGTCCATTCCAAGAGAATGCAACCTGGCAATTGGCTCAGGTTGAGGGTATTGATGCCATCATGTTTGGTCACGACCACAACAACTTCCCAACAACCTCAAATACCTATGACGGTATGGAAGGTGTTGAACCTAGTAAGGGTAAAATCTTCGGCAAGCCTGCCGTTATGCCTGGCTCTTGGGGTGACCACCTAGGTATTATTGATCTTGTTATCGAAACACTCGATGAGGGTGAAACATGGGAAGTGAACTACGGTAAAAGTACTGCTTCTCTTCGTGCACTAAACGAAAACCCGAACGAAACTGATATTGAAGTCGTTATTGCTGTTTCTGGCGATCACTTGGGTACAGTCGAATATATGCAAGAAGAGTTGGTTGAAATCAACCAAGAGATCAACAGCTTCTTCTCTGCACTAGAACCTGATCTATCTGTTCAAATCGTCAACGAGGCGCAGTTCAACTGGGGCTTGCAGCAGGAAGAAGAAGGCCTTCTAGAAATGGAAGAAGATGCGATTCTCTTGTCAGTATCAGCACCTTTTAAAGGTGGTCGTAACGGTAATGATGATTACACCAACATTAACGGTACTCACCTAACTAACGCAAGTATCGCTGACCTTTACGTATTTGATAACAACACTCCAGCTGTTTTGAAGTTGACTGTAGCTGATGTTAAAGAATGGCTTGAAACTATCGCTTCTCAACAGTACCAGACGGTTGAGGCCGAAGGTCAACGTCTACTTCATCAAATGTTCCGTAGCTACAATTTTGATGTGTTCTACGGTGGCTGGGATAACGAAGGTCAAGCAAACACGCTGAACTACACTATCGACGTTAGTCAAGGCCCACGTTACGCAGTTGACGAGATTGGTGATCTGATCAAAGAAAACGGTGAGCTGGTTAAAAATGAAGATAACTACCGTATCGGTGACATCATGTACAACGGTAAAGCACTCGATAATGAACAAGTGCTTTATGTGGTAACCAACAACTACCGTGCATCAAACGATGATATCCCAGGTGTTGATAACGCAGAGATAGTTCTAGAGGACGCAGCGTTTACAAACCGTGAGCTTGTTGATCAATACATCAAACAACTAGCTGAGGCAGCTGATGGTGATGTACCTTTGGTCGAGTTTGACAATGCAAACAACTTCGAGCTTCTTGGCCCACAAGGCATTACTGCAGAGTTCCTATCAGACCCACGTGGTAAGGACTTCGCTGAGTCACTTGACAATGTCACTTACACTGAAGACCGTGACTCTGTTGGTGACAACCATGGTTACGCGGTTTACCAGTACACTTTCAACTAATTGCCCTTTAAATTAGTTTGACGTTGGATACTAAAAAGGCTCTGAACATGGTTCAGAGCCTTTTTTTGGACTGATAAGCTAATGGCACTTCGTTGCGCTAACCATCGAGACTAGGTTAGGCCACTTTTATCCTACACTTGAGCCAGTTATCTAGATCTTTGCCAAGCTTTACGCTGCTCAGCGTCCATAAACGTCCAAGCCACAAAACGACTCTTTTTTTGCCCCTGTGACATCTCCACCACACGCGCCTCCACTGCCCCGGCCTTTTCAGCGCATTTGCGCAGCCAACGCACATTATCTTTTTTAGAAATCAGGCTAGTAAACCACAGCACTTGCTCGGCATAAAAGCGGCTCTCAATAGCCATGGTTTTCAAAAATGCCGCCTCGCCGCCCGGGCACCACAGCTCCGCTTTTTGTCCGCCAAAATTCAATGCTGAACTTGGCTTTGCCTTAGACTGAGCACTTGCGCCTTGACGCTTGGCCTTGTTGGCATTGAGATTCGCAATTTTGCGCTCGGTTCCCTTGCTCGCCTCAGCCAAGGATTTATGAAACGGTGGGTTACACATCGTCACGTGGTAGCGCTCACCCGCCGCAATAATATGTTTGAAGATGTGCTTAGATTCTTTCTGCAAGCGCAGTGTGACCTTATCACGCAGCGAATCATTGCTCGCAACAATCCCGCTTGCGCACTCGATCGACTTAGGGTCGATATCTGAAGCAACGAATTGCCAGTCATACTCAACCGCGCCGACGATTGGATAAACCATATTGGCCCCGGTGCCAATATCAAGTGCCGTCACTTGGCCACTTTTATCAAGCCCCTCTTTAGCCAATAACTCTGCCAAGCGATGAACATAGTCCGCTCGACCTGGAATAGGTGGGCACAAGTACCCGGCAGGGATATCCCACTTTGTTACCCCGTAGTGATGGGCTAACAGAGCTTTATTTAATAACTTAACGGCTTGATCTGAAGCAAAGTCAATCGACTGGGTACCCTTTGGGGTTTTGATCAAATGCGCTTTGAGCGCAGGCACGGCTTGGCAAAGTTTCGCTAGATCATAGTTGCCCTGATGCTGGTTGTTCACGTGTAAGCCCGACTTGGGGGTGATTTTGATAAACTTCATTGGTTGGCTCACTGTGCCCTCTTTAACTCTTCACAGATCAAAAATAATCGCGCATCAAACTCTAACTGATGGTAGTCCGGCTCCATGTGGCAGCACAGCTGATAAAACGCCTTATTGTGTTGCTTCTCTTTAAAATGCGCCAACTCATGCACCACCAGCATACGCAGCAGAGGCTCGGGCGCCTGTTTAAACAAACTGGCAATACGGATCTCGTTCTTAGCCACGACGCGATTACCATGAACCTTTGCTACATAGGTATGTAAACCCAACGCATTGTTGACCAAGTGGATCTTAGGGTCGTACACCGCTTTACTCAGTGGGGCGGCTTTTTTCATGTAACGCTGTTTGATCTCGTTCACGTACTGAAAAAGCGCTTTTTCACTCTGAATAGAGTGAGCTTTTGGATAACGGCGCGCAAAACTTGCGATAAGCGTTTTATCATCAATTAATTGCTGTATTTGCGCAACGATATGCTGGGGATACCCCTGAATATAACGAATTGGCGAAGTCATAGTGATCTGTGTTCATTCTTTTCGCGCGAGTTTAACCTATTCAAGGCTAGTTTTCAGCTTTGATTCCGATTACACTGCGTCGACAAAAAACTAAGGCTCGTAAAAGCGCGCTGATAAACGCTGACTTGGGTTGAAAAGAGCAAGAGCTGCCTGAGTGGATTTGACTTGAAACTCATCATAACCCGCCACAAGCCCAACGGCATCACCGGAGAAGTTGAATGAAAAGACTCGTCTTGTACGTCAAAGATAAGTGTCCTCATTGTAAAGACGCCCAGCGCTACCTTGATTCTAAGGGGTACAAATACCGACTAACCAACGCCAAAATGCAACGCGGAAGAAAAGAGCTCGATGCCCTCGGCGCTCGCTCACTGCCTGTTCTCAAAATCGGTGACCGCATTATGATTGGTTGGAATCCGCAAAACTTTGAGCGAATTTATAAGGGCAGCTAAACCTCCCTTCCTCCTTCAAACTTTATATACCTTAAAGCCAGTGCGCCAACTTACTCATTAACTTGTCGGAGTTGGCCGGTTTAACGATAACGTCAGACATACCTGAGTTTTCTATTCGCATACGCATCGATGACGAGCTGTCTCCAGTGTGCGCAATAATAGGCACATTGGCAAACGCCGTACCCGAGCGGCGAATGGTATAAGCCGCCTCAATACCATCCATTACTGGCATCTCTATATCCATCAGCACAACATCGACAGGACTATCTGCAAGTCTATCTATCGCTTGCTGGCCATCGTCGCTCTCAACGACATCAAATCCCTGTTTTTTTAACAGCATCGCTGTTAAGGTACGCAGCGACACATTATCATCCACCACCATAACGGTGCTCGGCCTTGGTTCCTTCGCTACTGAACGAGACTCTCTTATCGGCTGATAGCCTGGTTCAAATAACAATCTCTTGAGCAGTCGATCGCCCCCTGTAAACCACTGTTCAAAGGGAACATGAGTCGCACCAGCGAGCATCGCTTTGCTCGGTCCAAGGGCAAGGTCATCGGTTAAACACACTATCTGAGCTTGAGTGAAATCAAATAGCCATTGAATCTCTTTTTGTAGGCGTATATCACCAATAAAGCCTCGGGTATCAAGAAATATCAGGTCATACTCAAACTCATGCGATTGTCTTTGCAATGCAGCACGCATATCAATGATGTCACTTTGATAGCCCATTTCACGTGCGATCTGTGTTGCATTCTCGAAGGTATCTGAGCAATCTGTAATAGTTAAAACCCGTTTGAGTTGGGTTAGCTGTACCATGATCTTTTCTATGTCGCTTGACGATATAGGAGGAAACGTGAGTGTAAACTCGCTTCCCTTACCTTCTATAGATTGACACCTGATCCCTCCGCCAAACGAGCGCATTACGCGCTGACAAAATGGCAGCCCTAAACCATAACTACTCGATTTTCCGGTGGTATAAAAGTCCTGATAAATGTTGTCTAACACTTCAGACGCGATCCCCCGACCATTATCACTCACCACCACGTGATGACCCTGCTCATCACAATAGAGCGTTACCTCAATCTTGAATTGATGGTCACTACGATGGTAGAAGGCATTTTTGAATAGGTTAAACATCACATACTTAAGCAGTGTATTGCTACCAAGGAACTGAAAATCCTCAGCAACGACTAACTTAATCATTTGTCTATTGGCAGTATTACTATAGCTAAAGCCATCAATCGCATTCTCTATCACCTGCTTTGCCGAATACACTTGAAAACTCGAGCGACTAACTCGACTTTCATCGATTGAGGTCAAGAGCAGATCGATCGTTTCATTTCCCGAGATGATGGTGTTGTGTGCCTCTTCGGTTAAGCTATGCAGTGTATTGAGCTGCTCTCTGCTAAGGACATATTGGTCTACGCCCGATTGCACTCGAGGTAGCGTCGCTTGAGCCAACTCAATTGAGGCCGATAGACAACTGAGGGGATTACGCATCTCGTGTGCGATCCCGGCACCAAAGGTTTTGGCCAATGAAATCCGCGATTCGTGCTCAAACTGGTTGCGTGAATAACACCAGTTACCGAACAAATAAACAAACAGAAACACGGGTACATGAGCCCAGTTGATATCACATTCCAGCTTAAATCCTTGTGCAACCCAGGCAAAGAAAACGGCAAGACTCACTGCGATTATCGCCTGAGCTAACACCACTCGGGTGATGTGCACCAGAAGGATGTGCAAAAAACTGGCTGATAGAAACGACAGTACCCATACCTGCGACCAATCATTCATCAGCATCATGAAGAAGAAGAAAAATGGCAGCCCTAGCGTAATCGCCAACTGGTAAAAATGATGTCCATACGTTTGCACGTTTTGGGGTAGGTGATTACGCAACAGAACGGGTAAGAAGGCAAGTGAGCACGCTAAGCGCAAAGCCAAGTTCTCATAAGCTTGGGAGAATAAATACTCCCAGATGACGTAATAAAGGGGGTAACCAAGGACACCCATCAAACCTATCGCATTGAGGTTCGGTTCGGCGTATTGATAAACTTTGCGGATATGATTCATGTTGGTTTCTGCGCGAGGTTGGGCTTTGTTAGCGCCCTTTAAGCGCGCTTTATATCAATAAATATATCATTTATCAATTTCTAGAACGACGTACTGAAAGATAAGATAGATGCTCTGCCTAAATTGCTGTTTTTCACACCAATGATTTACAAAACCAGAACACCTAACCCCACTTGATCGATTATTTTGTCCTTTCAATAATTGCCACGTATCTAACTCTACAGTGCACCTCGTTCATGAGGACATATACTAATTAAGGCATATTCAATCTGGTCATCTGATGAGGGTTAAATGTCTAAAGAGATGGAAAAACAAGTTTGGGCTTGGGTAGACAATGTTGTGATCGGGCTAAACCTCTGTCCCTTCGCGGTAAAACCACGCAAACGCCATCAGATTGGGCTGAGAATCAGTGATGCCACAGAGCCAGCAGATCTCCTTGAAGATATCATGATGGAGTTTTTCAAGCTTGAACAGAGTGACCCGGAGCAACTGGACACCAGCTTGGTCATTGTTTCAAACATGCTAGACGACTTTGCTGAGTACAATAACTTCATCGACTGGCTTGAGCTAATGATTGAGCAGCAAGGCTGGCGAGGCGTTTTTCAGGTAGCCACCTTCCACCCACACTATCGTTTTGCCGATACCCAGGCAGAAGATCCGCAAAATTTGACCAATTGTGCGCCCTACCCCATCTTTCATTTGCTACGTGAAACGAGTATCGAGCGAGTGCTCGCCAGCACACCCAAACCCGAGACCATCCCGATTAACAACATTGCTCAAGTTCGCTCTCTCACCTACGCGCAAAAACAGGAATTATTTCCCTATCTTTTCAAGCAGTGAACACCTAACCTAGGACTCAGACCTGACACATGACTTGCAAAGCAAACTCTGAGTCATCTTTAGGTCAAAACACGATCTGCCCTCTCGACACAGTCCATCAAGTTGCTAAACTTCGGTCATGGTAGTGAGTTGGCAAGGAACTATTTGCTACTATGAGACTCTATTGAGTGTACCTGAAGTACTCGGCATCACTGTGGTGTGACCCAGTGCACAGGTCGAAACAAAACTACCATTGAGGGATTGGTTTTTAGCGCGGCTCCCCCATTTATTGATTAGCGCTAGCAGTTAAGCGGCTATTTTGTTGAACTCGACCCTTTTATTGGCACCGTTTTTTGAGTCATCACAAAATAGGAGAGCGAATGAGCTTATTCTTACGTGCTGCTGCACTGACACTATTAGTGCTAACCCGCACCCCGGCATTTGCCGCGTTGCCTACTGCTCCAAGTAATGACACCTCGAAAGCCAACAACAGCCAAGGCGAGGTATGTTCTAAGAAGTTCAAACACAGCTTAAGTGGTTTGTATGGCATCCCTAACCACGACGTCACTCCACTGCAACCTTACGCTGATTTTGATGTGCTTTACACCAAGGCGCACCAAGCACAAGCCGAACTTGAAACCCTGTGCCAAAGCACAGCACTATTAACCAACTCAGAAGCCTACTTTGCAGGCGTTAAATCACAACACCGTGCCCAAGAAAAAATCGAACACGAACTAGGTGGTAAAGTCGAACGTATCACTGACCTTGCGCGCGCCACAATCGTCGCGAATGACATTGCCAGTCTGATGGACGTCTATGAAGTGCTCGAGCGTGAAGCAACCGTAGTGAAGGTCAAAAACCGCTTTAAGAAACCGACAGCTTCGGGCTACCGTGACCTAAACATCTTGGTACAACTACCAAAAACCAACATCATCGCTGAGGTGCAATTACACCTTAAAGCTATCGCTGATGTAAAAAATGGCCCTGAGCATGACATTTACGAAAACGTACAGAAAATTGAGCGTTTAGCCGCAAGTGAACACCGTGCATTCAACGACATCGAAGCCGAACAGATCAAACGCTACCGCAACCTATCAAAAGATCTGTACCAAAACGCATGGCAACCATACGTCACAACCAACATAGAGGCCGCTTAAAAACCACCTGATCTTAAGCGTAAATGCGTTAGTCACAAGGGAAAGCTTCCCTTACCCGAGGTAAACAGCGCGCACCATACCCCTCGCTCCTCGGAGCGAAGCGAAACCCGCTCCTCGCTCCCTAATAATTGCTCCCCAACCCTAAAAAAAAGCTCACCAAGACTGGTGAGCTTTTTTAATTTTTCAGCTTGGGGGAACAAGCTATTAACCTTAAGCACTAATCGGGTATGCCTGATCAAAGTTCTTGCGAATGAACAGTGCATGGCAGTAACTTTGAAAACCAAAGCTACAGTAAATCGGTAGTTGAAACTCTTCACACCAACGGATCCAGACGCTTGTCTGTGAGCCATCTTTACCCACAACACCATCCCAAAGTAGGGCTGCGCCCTTATCTTGCTCGGCGGTGCATGCCATGCCCAACTGCTCTAATGCTGTAAAAAATTTTTCCACCAATTCACCCTTTCTGTTTCTTAGATTTCACCTGGCAAACGATTGCTTTTTTAAACGTATGCTTTTTTGGTTGTCTAACAAGACCAATCAACGTTAAAGCCGGTGATTGCCTATGATAGGACTGGCTATTTTAACGTGATGTCGCGACCGGGTCTGCCTAGTCGCACACATATTTTGTATTATTTAATGACAAACGCAACAACTATTTTGGTTTTGTAGTTATTTTAGTGTGTAGTTACAGGGAGCAATGGTCAGTCTGACTTGCGCATCACAAAGTTAATCAGTGACTGCCCTCTAACATGAATGAGTTGTTGAGTTTCAACCTCAAAGCCCATGTGCTGATAAAACGGGCGAGCCGTTAGGCTTACTTCAGAGTAAAAGCTGTTGATACCACGTGTTCTGCCCACCTCAAGCACATGCTCCATCAGGGTGCGCCCTACCCCCTGCCCTTGATAACGACTATGGCAGAAAAAATGGTCGATAAGCCCATCAGGCTGCAGGTCTGCATAACCTACAATCACCTGGTCAATTTCAGCGATATAGGGCGATATTCTGCTCATTTTATCCCGCCATAGTTGGGGATCTAAATTGTCAGGAGCCCAAGCTTCAACCTGTTGTTGGCTGTAATCACGACGATTGACAACGCGTATTGTGTGATAAAACAGGTCCCACAACACATCAGCATCTTGCTCTTCATACGGTCTAATTTTAATCATCTTTTTCTCTCACTTTATGTGCTGGTGTCTTCGGCACCACCCGTGGGTAGTGTGATATAGTAGTATCTTACTCCACCGTACTGCCAGTCAGTGCCAGCAATAGTTAAAATGGTTTGATGATTTGTTCGGTGACCCTGTCACCCAACGCTGCATGGATGATTAATGATAACGCCCTTTAGTAACGCTACTTGCGAAAGAAGTAGCGTCAGGCAACTTGGTATAAATTAAACAAAAGGACAGCTATAAAAACCCATAAGCAGGGTTTATATATTGGCTAAGAAAGGGATAATAAAAATAATTGTCTATCGATTACTAATTAAGCGTGCTTCAAATGGTTGTGCTGCTCAACAAAATAGCCTTCATCAACCAGTAACTTGATCACTGATTGATGAACTTTCCTTAATTTGTTACTCGCAAGCGTTAACTGGAAACCGACAACGACAGTGACTAATACGAACATCAACAAATAGAAATGAGACAAGTAAGGTAGTAGGACATAAAACATCCCTGCTGCCATGATTGCACAGGTGTAGGCAAGCGTTGACCATATACCCAAGCGGCGAGAAGCGCGCTCATCGTAGTCATCACAGCACAGCAATGTTTGCTCTTGCTTCGCATTGCGAACGCCCACAACCATAGTCAAATCATTGATTGTTATAAACATCAACTCAAGGTTGGCCCCAACTTCTATAAGACGCAGTTGATTCTCGGTCACAATAACATCTAAGAAAGTAAAGGCTTCCTCACCCTTCTCAATAACAAGCTGAGATAGATGATAGTAAGGTGTGTTTGCCAGCCCGGCAAACGCCTGAGGACTTGAACTGAAACGTTCAATAGAGACTAATTTTCCCTGAATTTTATCTGATATAAACATCACTTATTCCGCCTTTAATCCATTAAGGCATTTTGTATCACGGAAAAATAGTATCGAAATTGACTGTAAATGTCACTAATAATCAGACTATCGTGCGGCTTAATCGTTTCAAAATGTGACTTTTGACCGGATAAGATATGTAAGCTGAGTGTCAAATATTTAAGTCTAGGTAAGATTTGAAATTAGTCTTTTCAGAAACAAAGAAAATAGCTGTATCTCAAACCAAGCTCATTAATTGAACAAATAATCCACTAAAAAACTTTCAATTAGCCCAACTTTCTATAGCTAAGCTATTGCACTCGCGTAACAATTTTTGCTATAAACGTAAGCGATGTCACACATCTCTAGTCTATTTTTGGGATTTTTCAATAGCTAGCTCAAATAAAATTACAACAGTGAAAGGATTCATTTATGAAAAGCATCTTCCGCAATGTTGCGGCGATCGTACTTGCCTCAACCGCAGCTATCGGTACTGCGTCAGCATCATCTCCGACTCTACTGCAAGAAATTGCTAAAGATGGCGAGCTGCGTGTCTGTTTTGACGCGGGCTACATGCCATTCGAGATGACAGCGAAAAACGGTCAATACATCGGCTTCGATATCGACCTAGGCCGACAAATGGCGCGCGCCATGGGCGTGAAATACACCCCAGTGAACACCGCTTGGGATGGTATCATTCCAACGCTGTTGACAGGTAAATGTCACATGATCATGGGCGGCATGACCATTACGCCACAGCGTAATATGCAGGTTAACTTCGCTGACCCTTACGTCATCATTGGTCAATCAATCTTGGTTAGCCCTAAGCATGAAGGCAAGATCAACAGCTACCGTGACCTAAACGATGAGAAATATACTGTTGTAACCAAACTTGGTACGACAGGCGAAGGCGCAATCAAGCGTTACCTACCAAAAGCCAAACTAAACCTTTACGAAACACAGTCTGAAGCGGTACTTGAAGTGGTCAACGGCAAAGCGGATGCCTTTATCTACGACCTTCCATACAACGCCATCTACAGTGCGGAGAACAATGGTCAGTTGGTCCACCTAGACGACCCGTTCACTTTCGAACCTCTAGGCTGGGCAGTTCGTCAAGGCGATCCTGATTTCATCAACTTCCTTAACGGCTACCTACGTCAAATCAAAGGTGACGGCACTTACGATCGCATCTACGACAAATGGTTCAAGAGCGATGCTTGGTTAAGTCAGGTTCAATAAGCACAGCTTATATATCCATAACTTATCTAAACGCTTGCTTATTTAAGTCATTTGTTAAATAGACCAAGCCTGCTGAGTGACATTGTGCTCACTCACTATTGATAGCCCAAATGCCGAGCTTTTGGGCTATTTTCCATCTCCTAGCTGTACATGAGAGAATCCATGCAAAAACGTGAGAGACCCATTCTGTGGAATGGTGTTTTCCTACTCGTGATCGCCTGCCTATGTGGCATGATCTACCTATCAGGGAAACGCATCGACTATAACTGGAACTGGGAACGTGTCATTCCCTACATCGTAGATAACTCTGCCTCTGCAGTCACCGCACCTGAAGATGGTAATATCGGTCGCAATGCCGATGGGGAGCTTATCCTTGAATCCCTCTCAGGTGAAGAGTTGGTCAATCTTGGTGAGTTCGAAAACCTAAGTGTCTATGAAGGCGATTTGATCTTTGAAGGCGACAGGCTTGCCGAAGCCACCGAGTGGCGCATTGGTCCCCTTACCGAAGGCTTGATTGTCACCATCAAGATCTCGCTGTGGTCGCTTCTATTTGCCATTGTGATTGGTCTGTTTATAGGCCTTATGCGCATATCGTCCAATATTGCGCTGAGAAAACTCGCCATCACTTACGTTGAATTAATTCGCGGTACACCACTCTTAGTTCAGATTTTTATCGTCTATTTCTTCATCGGTACGGTGCTCGACCTTGACCGTTTCACTTCTGGCGTTATTGCTCTCTCTGTCTTTACCGCCGCCTATGTCGCCGAAATTATTCGCGCGGGTATCCAGGCCATCCCAAAAGGACAGATGGAAGCGGCACGTTCACTCGGTATGAATTATGTACAAGCAATGGTGTACGTCATCTTGCCGCAGGCATTCAAACGCACGCTACCCCCACTGGCTGGTCAGTTTATCAACCTAATTAAGGACTCTTCGCTGGTATCGGTTATCTCCATCACTGATCTGACGAAAGCGGGACGTGAGGTAGTCAGCGGCAGTTTTGCCCCATTCGAGGTGTGGTTCACGGTTGCCGCCTTGTACTTAATCCTTACAAGCTCCCTTTCTTGGGCGATTCAAACGTTGGAAAAGAGGTTATCTGCCAGTGACTAAAGATTATCAAGGCGAAGAGATGATCATCGCCGACAACATCAACAAGATCTATCCCAATGGCTGCCACGCTCTAAAAGACGTGAGTGCCACCATTAAGCGCGGCGAAGTAGTCGTGGTCGTGGGTCCCTCAGGCTCGGGAAAATCCACCTTCCTCCGTGCGCTAAACCAACTTGAAACCATCAGCAGCGGCTCTATCGTAGTTGATGGCACAAACATGTACGATAAACACACCAACATCAACTCGCTGCGTGAGGAAGTTGGGATGGTGTTTCAGAGCTTTAACCTATTTCCACACAAAACCGCGCTAGGTAACGTGATGCTTGCACCGCTTAAGGTCTCTAAGCGCGACAAGGCCGAAGTGGAGCAGGATGCCAAAGAGCTGTTGCAAAAGGTTGGCCTCGCTGACCGGATGGAAAATTACCCTAACCACCTCTCCGGTGGTCAGCAGCAGCGTGTTGCTATCGCCCGTGCCCTGGCGATGAAGCCCAATATCATGCTGTTTGACGAGCCAACATCGGCGCTTGATCCAGAAATGGTTGGCGAGGTACTCGATGTGATGAAAAGCTTAGCCGCCGATGGCATGACCATGGTTGTCGTCACCCACGAGATGGGGTTTGCTAAAGAAGTCGCTGACCGCGTTCTGTTTATGGAAGATGGGGAGCTGCTTGTTTCAGATACGCCTGAGGCCTTTTTTGAGCGCCCAAGTAACGAGCGCCTGCAAAAGTTCCTGTCTAAAGTGTTGTGACCAACCTTGCTCCTCGTCTATAGAAGGTCAGATCAACTTGATGTCTGACCTTCATTTTTTTCTCGACCTCTCCTATCGAGCAGTAACCATTGCCTTAACACAGCCAAATCTGTTATGTTGCAACGCATAAGCCCAATAAGCCTTTGGTTCGTCTTCTTTTTCAATCCTTTTGCTAAAAGCGACTGAATGATTGAAATTTTCTCAATTCAAAAGCCGGTCTTGATTTAAACTCCCTCTAAACCCAGACACCTTTAACTAGGCAAGACACCTCATGAGCAACGCACTACTCCATCGCGGACGTCATATTCTCTACTTTATGTGGCATCGCCTACAAAGCAGTGGCTTACAAATGATCACTAGCTTTCTCTTAGTGCGCAGTTTTTTACTGACTCTGTTTGTGCCCTTGGATATCTGGATCAGTTCAAAGCTCATGAGTCTGCATGGTGTAACGGCCATCGCTAATCAAGAGCTGCTTGGGTTTTTCTTATCACCGGCAGGCTTACTACTGAGCCTGTGGTTTGTCACCCAACTCAGCTTCGCCTTTTTTGTCGAGCAATCGACCATCAGCATTTTGCTCGCTCAGCATGATCTTGGTAAGCGCTCCATTCTCGATACCGTTGGACTCATCTTGCAGCGCAGTTGGCGCGTGGCAAAAGTACTCTTAGCCCAATCGATTGGCGTCAGTCTTTTGTTCGCTAGCCTGCTTTGGTGTGGTCGGTGGGTCTATGGTCTGATGCTCAATGACTGGGACATCAACTATTACCTCAGCAATCAAGTGAGTTCTCTGTGGCTTGCAGTCGGGCTACTGATTGTCATCACACTCCCCATTAGCATCTTGATCGTACGTTATTGGGCCAGTTGGTGGCTGGCACTGCCGCTGAGTCTATTTCAAAACTGCTCGCAGTGGCAGCTGTTTAAACAAGCACGAAAACTGAGTAAAGATATCTATTTGCATATCTTGCTTGGCCACATCGGCTGGCTATTGAGCCGCACCGTCATCGCCGCCTTTTTTGCCACCAGCTTGTTATTCATGCTTGACCCGATTCTACAGTGGGCGACCTCAGATCCAGACCGATACCCTTGGCTGATGGCGTCGGCGATCCTTCTGATCGGTATGGCGCTGATGCTCAGCTTTATCGACCGATTTATTTATGCCAGCTGTCAGTATTATGTGCTGCGCCTACAAACCAAACGCCTGAAACTCGTCAATGATACTGAGCGCTATATTGGCCTAAAACAGAACACTGAGCGACGCAAACTACTGGGAGGTACGTTACTCGCGGTGATCGCGATTGCGTCATTTAATGGTTACAGTGACATCCGACAGTTCGTTGAGCATCTACAAGCTGATACCACCGGTCAGATCACGGCGCACCGTGGTGGTGGTTTTAAGTACGAAGAAAACAGTGAAGCTGGGGTGCAATATGCGATTGAGCTGGGCTTGCAGAGCAGTGAGATTGATGTGCAAATCACCCTAGATGGGCAGATTGTGGTCTTTCATGACCGAGATTTGGGTCGCATGCTGGGTAACCCGTTAGTCGTTGAACAATCCAATTATGCTGAAATCGTTGAGGCCTATCAGCAAAATGGTCGCACCCCTCCACCACTTCTCAAATCACTTCTTGATCAATACGCAGATCAGATTGAGTTTAATATTGAGCTCAAGCGTTACAACCGCAGTTTGGCGCTTGCCCACGCAATTGCTGAGCTCCTGCCCAGCTACTCACAAGCTATGATCGTCTCAAGTCTTGATGTTGAACTTTTACAGACCACCATGACAGCCATGGCCGCTCAAAAGCCTACCGAACTGCGCTATGCGTTGATCTATGCGGCCAGTGTCGGCCAATCTGCGCTAGAGAAAGAAGTTGATATGCTGATGGTGAGCGCACAATGGCTCAATGCATGGCGAATTATTGATATTCAGCAGCGACAGCAAGAGGTGTTAGTCTGGACGATCAATGATGTTGCCTCCATGCAGCGATTGTTTTTACTTGGCGTCAATGGGATCATCACAGACGAGCCTAAGCTCGCGCAAGAGGCCAAAGCGACGATTAAGGAAATGGATTTTTCTGAGCGAGCATTATTGACCTTGCGCCACTGGTTATCAATCTAGGATTATCAACCCCCTTGATTGATAGCCCGATAACCTTGGTTTTCTTGTTTGGAATTAACCAATTTCAAACGAAGCGACACCATATACTTTATCTAGTCTGATATCGGGGAAACCTCCGCTGTACATCCTCGCCGTCTCAAATGCCGCTTTCATTTGGTATCGCTGAGCGAGCATAAAAGCATCTTGGTTGACTTCCGGAACGTCCAAAAACACCGGCACATCACCGACGGTTGCGATTAGGGCTTGATATATGCTGTCGGCAAAACCCGGGGTATCTGCATAGAGAGGACCAATCTTATAACCATCGCGGCATTGACGGATCACGCCATAACCACGTAAACGACCCTCTTCAATAATTCCTAATGTTCTAGCATTGCTTTGCTCAATCCAAGCACGGTCAAACGCGGCTCGGGGTGCGGGGAAAAGCGGTTGATTGTATTGCTCGATCATCGAAAACGCTGTCGAGTCGAGATCGACTACAGAATGACTGGTGACAGGCTGAACCCCTCCTCTGCCCTCAAAACGAATATTGCGATACGCCAATTTAAACCCCGATTTGGTGTAGTTGTCCTGTTGATCGATGACCCCATCCAAACCAATATTACATCCCTTGAGTTTTGCAAGGCCTGCCTGCCAGATTTGTAAGCCATAACCACGGCCACGATACTCAGGCTCAACGATATAAAAACCGATAAAACCAAAAGTCGCGTTGTATTTAACCACCGATATTGTGGCAACAGGCTTACCATCAACCAGCCCAACGAGAAATCCATCTGGATCTGCTGCATAGTAACTGTGGTTATCGCATAATCCTGGGTTCCATCCTTCTTGCGCTGCCCAATCTATGGCAAGGCTAAACTCCGTTTTATCCATGCTTCTTATGATCAAGGGCTTGTTATCCATTTCACTCTCCTGAGGCTTTGTTTGGCATCGAAGGCAACTTTTGAAAGCGTAGTGTCGGATATCTCTCTTGCCTAGATAGACTTTGCTCTTATTTACGCTAATCGCTGGTGTTATCACACAGATTAGCTGGCAATTTGCAGCACTCTTGCTCACGCACCCGCACTCGTTCCCGTAAATATCTGATATAGATATTTGATACAGATATTTGATACAGACATCCATAATTCCGATTTAAGACATCCATAATAAGACTTTCCAAATATAGACATCTGTCGATTAAAGACATCCATAAAAATTTTTCCAAATATAGACATCTATGACTTAGTTGAAGAAGCTTACCTAGCGATTGAATCGACAAGCATAGGGATACAGAACGGAAAAGGAGCCAAATATCAGACAAAATCTATGAATAGAACTATGTTTTGGGTTATTGAGCAGTAACGGGCAAATAATTCCTAACCACTGCACTCATCAGCGGAATATTGACCTCGATAAATAGAAAGTTAAGCCGCTTTAAAGCATCGCCTGGCGACTCTAACACCTTTCATTCGCTGCAGGCCGTGATGTCGCTGATATTGACGCAGAGACTGCTCACCGCCGATAGGTCCGGTGAACTCCTTTTCAAGCGAAACAATCAGAGATTTCCACACCGCCTCATCGATTCCTAGTCTGGACAAAATCGGCGGCTGGAACTCAGCTATGGCTCCACACTTATCTTCACGTATAGCGCGACCACTGAAATCCACTAGTAACAGGTAGTCTTTAAGTCGGAACGGCAGTCCCTCTGGCATCTCCAGCCTGGGGTCACCAACAAAGGGAAATAAGGCTTCAGGCTGGCGCGGGTCGCAGCCGTCAGAATCTCGGAGAGTATCCACTCTAGCCTTGATACTGGTATATTCAGACTCTTCAGGGGTTGGTGCTATCTGGGCGCGGACCGGGTTTAAGTCGACATAAGCCATACAGGCAACTAAGGCGGCTTCGTCAAGCAGCGCTTGCGATTTAAAACGCCCTTCCCAAAATCGTCCAGTACACCCCTCTTCCCTGTTAGCTTGACGGGCTATGGTCTCATTCAGATTACGCATAAACCAGCTGATATCGTACAGACGCTGGCGATACACCTCAACAATATCCATAACCGCTTTCAATGACGCGTCGTCGAGCTGCTCCCCACTCAGATAACGAGTGGTTAGCACCGTTCCTTTGTGCAATTGATGCCAACGCTCTAAGACCTCATTCGCACTCCAACCCAGAGCCGTGACCTGATTAACATGCAGCACCACGTGGGTATGATTACTCATCACCGCATAAGAGCAAACATCAATGGCGAACACACGCGCCAACTTGAGCAGACGCTCTTCAACCCAGCCCCGCCGATGTTCATAACTCTTGCCAGTCATCTCATCAATGCCACACAAGTACGCCCTGCGCACACAGCGCGAAACACAGTGGTAGTAGGCCGTATCATCCAGACTAACTTGTTCAGAGCGAGCTTTGGGCATCTTAATTCCCCTAAGATTTGAGCACTACTTTCAGTGTAGGAGTGAGTCGATAACTTCTCCAGTTATATGGGTGTCTATATATTTAGTCCAGTACACCCCTCTTCCTTGTTAGCTTGACGGGCTATGGTCTCATTCAGATTACGCATAAACCAGCTTATATCGTACAGACGCTGGCGATACACCTCAACAATATCCATAACCGCTTTCAATGACGCGTCGTCGAGCTGCTCCCCACTCAGATAACGAGTGGTTAGCACCGTTCCTTTGTGCAATTGATGCCAACGCTCTAAGACCTCATTCGCACTCCAACCCAGAGCCGTCAACTGATTAACATGCAGCACCAAGTGGGTATGATTACTCATCACCGCATACGAGCATACATCAATCGCAAACACACGCGCCAACTTGAGCAAACGCTCTTCAACCCAGTTCCGCCGATGTTCATAACTCTTGCCAGTCATTTCATCAATGCCACACAAGTACGCCCTGCGCACACAGCGCGAAACACAGTGGTAGTAGGCCGTATCATCCAGACTAACTTGTTCAGAGCGAGCTTTGGGCATCTTGATTCCCCTAAGATTTGAGCACTACTTTCAGTGTAGGTGTGAGTCGATAACTTCTCCAGTTATATGGGTGTCTATATATTTATTATATGGGTGTCTATATATTTATTAATATATTTATCGGTCTTACGGGTGTCTAAACATTTAATTTTAATGGGTGTCTATATATTTACAGGTGTCTATATATTTACAATATATTAAATGATATGGGTGTCTGTATATTTATTTCTATATATTTATTATATATTTAATATCCCTGAGTGAAATACCTTACTCATCGAGTTCTGGAAGGTTGTTTAACCACTGAGAGACTGTCAGATAATGCTGCCCTCCATTGCGTGCGAAAGGACTAGATTGGTCGACAGTACTTAAACTGTCATCAGCCACATTGGCCATATAAAACCATTTAGGTTGTTGGGTTAAATAAATAAAGCGACTACCACCAGCACCAGAAAGATAATTCGCATCTGCGAAATCCCCTGCTTCAACTGAAGTTACCTCATCTGGATAGTAGTCAACACCGATACTGATCAATATTTTGGCATCATCATGTGAACTTTCGATCCAAGCTTTTGTTCTCACAAATACACCTAGAACATTTCGTCCATTAAACGGAATTCTCGCTGTCCCAGCATGTAAAATTTCAGGATGCTTAAAGTCGAAGTAACTGTGATAACTGTTCGCTACCGGTGACGCTTTTCCTTTCCAAGTCACTATATCCGAATCGTAATAAGAACCCCAGGTAACCGGTGTTGACGTTAACTTACGCCAAACAGCAGATTGAACATTACTTCCTGTTAATAGCCAAATTTCAAAATTACTATAATGGACCTCAACATCGTGAACTAAGTTATCTTTGGATTCAAAAACCGTAAACCATCCGGTCAATGCATTCCATGCGTTAGGCGCCACCAAAGAGTCATTTATGATACGGTCAGCCCACCATTGAGGAGCGGCATCACCACGCGGTACGCCTTGATTAATCATTGCTCTTGAAGCCCAACTTACATGGCCTGGAGCATTCATCAAAGGAGCATCGTTGGGAAGCGACATGCTGTCTATGGTATCGAAAGCAAAGGCCTGGGTTGGCTCTGGAAAAATGACTCTATCACCAGAGCTACTAGCTCCATTACATGCCGTTAGTAAGAAAGCAAAAATACCAATCAGGATTTTAATTCTCATAGCCAAGATATTCTCGATAAAACATAGGTATACATTATCACCCTACTCGTTTTCTGCGTAGGCAAAGTGTCGTCCTATTAACACTGAATTACTAGTTTGCGCCATCGATAACTCTGGCCAGCGCGCCACGTGAGTTATTATCCGTCACGTCGCTTTATGTCGTTTAAGCCCCTCAATCAATACCGCGCCAATAATGATAAACCCTTTCACCACCTGTTGGTGATAACCAGGAATCGACATTAGATTCATCAAATTACCGATGATGGCTAGGATAAACACGCCGATGATGGTGTTAAGGGTGGTACCTCTGCCGCCTGTCATGCTTGCACCACCAATCACCACGGCCGCAATCACATCGAGCTCAAATGCGATACCAAGTATCGGACTGCCGACGCCAGTTCGCGTTGCGCTGATGATCCCAGCAATGGCACACGCAATACCGGATATGACGTAAACTGCGAACTTAAACCAGTCAACTTTGACTCCGCTGTATCTCACCGCGGTTTCATTACTACCAATCGCGATCACCAAACGACCGAACATGCTCTTGCGCAGGCAAGTCAGGGCTGCAAACCACACGGCAAACAACACAAAAGCAGTCAGAGGTAGACCCATAAAGCGGCCTACCCCAAAATCGACAAAGGGATCCGATTCAACAAATATTGGCTGCCCTTTTGACCAGATCAGAGACAGCCCACGCGCGATGGTCATGGTCGCTAGTGTCGCCACAAAGGGGGCAAGTTTGCCGAGGCTGACTAATAGACCAGAAAAGGCACCACAGAGTGCTCCTACGCCCACGCCGACCCCTAGTGCAGCCAGCACGCCGGCCTCAGGAATAACCATCGAGGTAATGACCGAACATAACGCCATCACTGAGCCAACCGATAGGTCTATGCCGCCGGTTAAGATCACAAACAACATCCCTAAAGACACAATACCTAAGGGCACACTCTGAGCAATAATATTATTGATGTTAGTCGTGGTATAAAACCGGTCAGAGCTCAACCCTGCGACAACCAGCATAATGATCAGCACAACTAGCGCACTGTTCTCGAGTAGTAATTGCCACAGTTTTGCCCCATTAAACGCTGTCGTTCTTCGCTGGTTCAACACCTTATCTTGCATAACTACCTCCTAGTGAACTCGCTTGCGTGAGGGTAGCGCGAGCCTCATGATTGCTTGTTCGTTGATCTCTTGCCCTGTTAGCTCGCCCGTCACCGTCCCTTCCGCCATCACCAATACGCGGTGACTCATACCGACAAGCTCCGGTAATTCAGATGAGACTAAGATGATCCCGCGCCCCTCTGCCGCTAAGTCGCGAATGATTTGGTAAATCTCAGACTTGGCTCCGACATCAACGCCGCGCGTAGGTTCATCCAGGATCAACACATCAGAGTCGGTATTAAGCCATTTCGCCAGAACAACTTTTTGCTGATTGCCTCCCGAGAGCGAAGCGACGTTGTGCAGCAAGGAGGCCGACTTCAATCTCAGCTTTTCTGATAACCCGAGACAAATGTGACGCTCTTCAGACAACTGAATAAAACCAAAATGCGGCGCCACCTGCTTACGGTTGGCCATGGTCATATTGCTGCTGATAGGCAATTCCAATACCGCCCCCTGCTCCTTACGATTTTCCGGCACCATAGCAATACCGTGACTAATCGCCTGTTTAGCACTTCGAATTGAAAGAGGATTGCCGAGCTTCATCACTGCGCCAGAGTCAACATGATCGAGACCAAATATCGCGCGGCATAGCTCGGTTCGACCTGCGCCGACCAGTCCTGCGATGCCCAAAATTTCGCCTTTATTCAGAGTGAAATTGATATCAATTAGCTGGCTGCCCCGGTTGAGCCCATCGATTCGCAATAGTTCTTGGGTGGTACTGTCCTGGGTCTTGGGAAAGATGGTATTTAGTTCTCTTCCTACCATGGCATGAATAATGTCGTCATGAGTGCATCGGTCTGGTAATAGGTTTGAAACGCTGGCACCATCTTTTAGTACGGTAATCTTATCTGCAATTCGGAATATTTCATCTAAGCGATGGGAGATATAGATAATAGAAACCCCTTGCTGTTTTAGCCTTAACAGGTGGTCAAACAACACATCGATTTCTGGCCCAGCCAGTACCGCAGTTGGCTCATCCAAGATTAACACTTTGACCTGCTTTGCTAGCGCCTTAGAGATCTCTATGATCTGCTGATAAGCCACCGATAAGGTCTCAACTTTCGCTCTCGGGTCAATATCAAAACCAAAATTCTCTATGATATCAGCGGCTCTTCGATACAGATTTTTCCAGTCGATGAACATACCACTCGACAGTTCAGATAAAAACATGTTCTCCGCAACACTCAAGTCAGGGGCCAATGAGAACTCTTGGTGAATTATCCCTATACCCAGCTTTTGCGCCTGCTGCGGGGAATGAATATTCGCCACGACGCCATTGATTGCGATGCTACCCGAGTCCTTTTTGTAGATCCCTGAGAGGATTTTCATCAAGGTCGATTTGCCCGCACCATTCTCGCCAACCAATGCATGAATACTGCCCTGCTCCACCCTGAGGTCGACATGGTCCAATGCAACAACACCACCAAAGCGCTTGCTCACTCCATCTATTTCAACTGCGTACATAGTAGCCCTCCCATAGGCAATCCCAGCCCCAAGTGGGGCTGGGTTGTATTGCGTGAGATCAGAAGAGTGAGTCTTTGTCGTAGACTACTTGAGCATTTTTCTCATTCACCATCAGCGTTGGCGTGAGGCTGTAATCAGGATAACTGCTGATATCTTTTTCATTTGCCTCGAGCTCTTTGATGATATCGATGGCCATTTTGGCCATGATCAATGGGTTATTTTCACCGGTTGCATCCATCTTGCCGTCGGCTATCGCTTTGTAAGCATTTTTATTGCCGTCATAAGAATAGAGGCGAATGTCATTGGTTTTACCGGCAGCGCGAATGGCACGAATAGCACCAAGCGCCATATCGTCATTCTCTGTATATATGGCATTCACGTTCGGGTAAGCCACTAGAATATCTTCAGCGGCTTTCATACCACCTTGCTGATCCCAGCCTCCCCATGCTTGAGTGATGATTTCGAGATTCGTTTTGTTCGAGCTGCGCAGCTGAGCATCAATAATGCCAAGGAAAAATGAGGTTCTCCGCGTTCTACCCACCAAATTACCTTGGTTACCACTGATCACGGCAAGATTAATCTTCTTGTTACCAAACTGCTCAACCGCATATTCACCAATCAGTAAGTTATTTCCTTCGTTATCGGGCAGAATTCGCGTCACTACGTCAGCCTTAGTACTGATGTCACTATCGACGGTAATAACTGGGATGCCTTTTTTACGCACCTGTTCAACGATGCGCAGCGAAGATGCTGGATCTTGTGGGTTTAAGATCAGGTAGTCGATACCCTTGGCCACCAGATCCTCAACGTCTGCCATCTGCTTATTTAGATCAGCTCGGGCATCTGTGCTAATAACTTTATAGCCTTGCTCTTTACCTAACTCGCTAATGTGAGTGGTAATGGCCGAGAAATAGGCCCCATTCAGGGTGCGATTAGAAAAACCAACCACGACGTCTTTGGCCATTGTCGGCAATGACGCCGTGATAGATGTGAGTATGGTCAGTGCTAATATTGCTTTCTTCATTTTTCCATCCTTTTCTCTTCGGTATTGCGAATAAACGGAAATTACCATCGAGTATAAAAAGATGAGCCAATTAAAAAACAATTCAAAATCACAAAACGAAATTCGAAAGACACATAGCACAATTTACGTGACTGTAGTCGATTTCATAGGCAAAACACTTATCAGCATTCACATTTATTGTGATCGTTTACGCATACTTGTGAACTAAAAATGTCCATCGCTTGGCAAAATCTCAAGCACAATCGTTCTACCACCTAACATGTGATCTTTTAAATGCTTACGAAAACTATCGAATCACTTACTTTTACACCCGCTTTCTCATCCAATATTATTTATAAAAAAGAGTCTAACTCATAATTAAACGAGCTTTGCTAGCTTCCCATTTACTCAGTATATTTAGGGCTTTGCTCTTCAGGAACAAACGTGAAACTGCTCATTACCACTTTTTTTGCTTTGCTGGCATTTGCCGCTAACTCCCTCTTGGCGCGAATGGCATTAGCTGAACAAGCTATCGACGCTGCGAGCTTTACGACATTGAGGGTTGCCTTTGGCGCATTGTTCCTGTTCGCTTTTTGCCTACTTAAACAAAAAACCAACCCTATTCGACGTTTAAATCATTACTCTGCAATCTCAGGCGCCAGTCTACTCGCGTATGCATTACTGTTTTCATTTGCTTATCTTGAACTCTCAACAGGGACAGGCGCGCTTTTACTCTTCGGTTCAGTACAAATCAGTTTAGTTCTAGCCCATTGCCTTGGTGGTAATGGGCTTTCGAAAGGCCAGTCTATTGGGATCATAATCGCAACATTGGGCTTCGTCGTGTTGATGCTACCCAGCGCACAACAGCCAGATGTGATAGCAGCAATTTACATGCTGTCGTCTGGAGTGGCGTGGGCGATTTTTACTGTGATTGGAAAAAAGTTGGCAGGCCAAGGAATCAGTCCCACCCAGTCTGTGACTCAAGGGTTTATTGTCGCGACGGGTTTGAGCTTATTCGTCATGCCTCTTTCGTTAGAAAACCTTCACGTGACTGTGAAAGGTGTGCTTTACGCACTCCTATCAGGGTCTCTCGCGTCAGGCGCAGGGTACGTACTTTGGTATCAGGCATTAAGCAAATTATCGCTTCTCCAAGCCTCTGTGAGTCAGTTGACCGTGCCCGTCATTGCGCTCGGGCTGGGGATACTCATTCTTGGTGAATCTTTATCGCTTGATGCACTGCTTGCGTCCTCACTCATCTTAGTCGGTGTGGGACTTGTGGTGACCGCTCAGTCTATTCAATCTAATAAGTAAATACTTGGCGTAAATTAATCGTTAGGTTCTCAAGGCGCACAGTTTATCGTGCGTACGGGTTAAAAGTTGTTAGCAGGAACAAGAGACCAACAAACACTATATCTAAATTTGAAAATTAATTTACCTATTGTTTTTATTGGAATAGATCTCCTTACACTCCACAGTAGTAAAGCATCCATCTCATCTTTCCTCTGTGCGTGTCTATTTGACTGTGATACAAGGCACACCTCTGCTTGTTTGTGTGGTAACAAGCACCACACAAAGCTCATCTTTGTAATTTATGCGCCACAGAGAATTCACCTAAAATCTCAACGTTTTCAAAAACGTCAAGGTTAACAATTTATGAAATTGCACAAGTTTTCTCTGCTAAGTCTTTCTATTGCATTAGCAACTAATGTTGCCCATGCGGACGAGTTACAGGGTGTCACCGTCTTTAAGGCAAAAGAAATTATTACTATGGATGATAGTAAACCTTTAGCAGAAGCGGTTGCGGTTCATCAAGGAAAGATAATTCAAGTCGGAAGTGAGAAGGAACTTATCAACCAGTACAGCCACCAACCAGGCTTCTCAGTCAACATCGACTACGCCGACAAAGTAATCACACCGGGGTTTCTAGACCCACACCTGCACGCTTGGTTGCTCGCTATGCTAACACCAATGGAGTTTGTTACTCCGGCAGATTGGAATCTGCCGTGGGGTGATGTGACTGGGGTACAGAGCGAAAAGGACTTTATCGCGCGCGTAAAGGAACTCGACAAAACCAAGCCAAAAGGCGAGCCGCTGTGGGTATGGGGTTACCACAAGTACTTTCACGGCAGCAATATGAGCCGCGCGCTACTCAATGAAATATCACAAGATCGACCAATCGTGATCTGGCAGCGCTCTTTCCACGAGATTTTCTTTAATGATGCCGGTCTGGCCATGATGGGCTGGACAGAACAAGACTGGCAGGGTGAAGCCTACGGCTACAATCATATGGACTGGGAAACAGGGCATGTTTGGGAGCAAGGCGGTACGATTGTATTTCCAACGCTAATTGATCAAATGGCTAAGCAAGGTATGTTTGTCACTGGCTTTGAACGCGCCAAAGAATACATGCAGGCATCTGGGATCACCACCGCGATTGACCCAGGCGTCAGTGTCGATGACGCAACGATAAAGACCATGATTGATGTTTTTGAGCAATCTGATCTAGCCATGGATTACTGGATGATGCCATCCGCCTTCTTCCTTAACGCTCATGCGAAAGGAGATGTGGATGCGATGATTGCAGCCGCGAAAGCGCAAACAAGCAACCCTGACACCCAAAGTGAGCAAGTTCGCTGGATGCCAAAGCATATCAAACTGTTTACTGACGGCGCGATGTACTCACAGTTGATGCAGATGAAAGACGGTTACACCGACGGTCACGACGGTGAATGGATGATTTACCCTGACCAACTTGAACCCATTTGGCGTGGTTTCTGGAAAGAAGACTACACCGCCGTCATCCACTCAAACGGCGACCTTGGTTTTGATGTTGGCGTTGGCATCCTTGAGAAACTACAAAAAGAACACCCGCGTGATGATCACCGCAGTGACTTCCACCACCTCGCCTTTACGGATAAAGATGACATCCCGCGCGCTGTGGCTGCGGGTGCAAGTTTTAGTGTTAACCCATTCTACACGCACGTTCTCGGTGAGAACTATAGCCAGCATGGTATCGGCGCGGAACGTGCATCAGAAATGTCACGTGGTCGCTCTTTCCTTGATGCCGGTGGCATCCTATCACTACATTCGGACTCACCAATGGCACCAGCAAGCCCATTAGCAATGATGTGGGCAGCGGTAAATCGTACCGGGCTGAGCGGCAGCTTGCTTGGTCCACAAGAGCGAATCTCGCCCCAAGAAGCACTGCGTGCGGTGACACTGGACGCGGCATACTCAGCACGTCTGGAGCAACAAGTCGGCAGTATCGAAGTCGGTAAATATGCTAACTTCACGGTTCTCGACCAGAGTCCATACACAGTAGCACCTGAGACCATCAAGGACATTAATGTGGCTGCAACCATCTACCGTGGTCATGCCAATAATACCGAAACTGGCCGCAGTGCAGGCATCTCTCAAGAGGGCAACAACCGTAAAATCGAACAAATCTTAACCCGCATTGATAGTGCTCGTGGGGGTGATTCTTGTGCAACCTCAATGAATATCCAACGCGCTGTAAGTCAAGTTGATTTGAACTAATATAACTGCATCGATGAATAAGACGGGGGCCCCTACTAAGGGCCCTTTAATGTTCTAGTTTAATAGCTCGGCACTATTATCTATTAGCCAACGCTTCACTTGTCCAATCTCACTGGTCATCTTCCAAGTCATCACACGTTGGATAGGTAAACCTTGAGTAATATCTAAGTTTATCTGCATCAGCTTATCCAGTGCGATGTCTTCTCTGACAGCCGACTCTGGTGCCAGCGCCCAACTAGGTTTGACCTGCAGCAAACGGATTACCTGTTCCAATGACCCTACGTTTTGTACCCTAGGAATGCGATCAAGACGAATCGCATTCTCCAATTCATTAAAGGCAATTAGGGTTTTATTTCTTAACGAGTTAAAACTTCTCACCTCATCGATATAAGCATATTGACGCGGTGAGGCGACAGCAATCAAGTTAGTCGGTTTGAGATGGGCTGCTTGGATTACCTCTGGCACATCTTGGTTCTTGAACAAAAGATAACAAAGGTCTAAACGTCCTTTTTGCAACTGTGCAAAGTTGTTTTTATCATCAACATAATGCCAGTGAAGTTGAGTATTGGGAAAGCGTGAATATATAGCTCGTTCGATTTTTACAATATCCTGGCTAGATACAAAGTTGTCGTAACCGATATTCAATTGGCTCTCTATGTTGGCCTGAAGCGACAAACTATGATTATAAAAACTCTGATGCTGAAGGACTAGATTTCGCGCATGACGATAAAGGTCTTGGCCCACTGGCGTTAATTTTATCGACCTGCCCTGACGAGTAAACAAGGTTAGGTCCAAATCAGCTTCAAGGTTGCTGATGGCATTACTGATAGTGGTACGATCGCGCTTAAGTTGGCGTGCAGCCTGCGTGATCGAATTGGTTTCTACTACAGTGACAAAATAGTAGATGTGCTCAATATTCATGGTTTGTAGCAATGGATAGTCCTAATAATATCAGCGTAACCTACGGCCTATAATGACACAGGTTATGTGCCACAGCAAAATAACAACTACCTTGAAATTACGCCTATATATATTGCCAATTTTCTTTATCTAATCAGTCATTCATGCCGTAAAGTTAGTTTAACTCAATATATTGAAATGTTATAACGTTTCAATATGGCATTTTTTATGTGAGCCTTATCTCATACAACCAAAGTGCAACATAATGCACATTATTTGTGTGTTAGTTTTGTCGTTAGCAATAACCAAACTTAGAGATTTAACAATGACTTGTACTAATACACACTCTCACGCTAACCATGTTCACGGTCCAAACTGTGGTCACACTGCGATCCGTCACGACGATCACACTTGCTACTTGGTTGACGGTGATCTACACCACCCACATGGTGATCACTGTGATGTACATTCGCTTGAAGTAACAGAGACAAACCCTGATCACTGTAACCCGGTGCACGTTTGTACCGATCACGTTCATGGTCCAGACTGTGGTCATGAGGCCGTGCGTCATGGCGACCACATCTGCTACATCGTAGATGGTCGACTGCATCACCAACATGGCGATCACTGTGACGACCATGGTCCAGTTGAGCTTGTTCAAGGCTAAGCTTTCCAAGACTGCCAACCCTATTGGGATAGCTGCAAGAAAAAAGGGAAGCGAGCGCTTCCCTTTTGTGCATGCAAAAAAGCTTAGACGAGAGTCTCTATACCGTATTGCTTTCCGTATTGCTCTACAACAAAGTCGATATCTTTATCACCACGCCCCGACAAGTTGAGTAAAATCGAGCCCTTTTCACCCCTCTTGGCCAGCTCAATTGCCTGAGCAACGGCGTGAGACGATTCAATTGCGGGAATAATTCCCTCCAGTCGCGATAATTCAAAAAAGGCATCAATCGCTTGTTGGTCGTTGATGGCACGATACTCAACGCGGCCTATGTCTTTCAAGTATGCGTGCTGAGGCCCAACCGATGGGTAATCTAGACCACTTGCCACCGAGTACACAGGCTCTGGCTCTCCCTGCTCATCCATCAGCATATAAGACTTAAATCCGTGCATTACACCCGGCTTGCCTAATGTAAGCGTGGCTGCGTGTTCGCCTCGCTCTTCAAGACTGCGACCGGCAGGCTCCACCCCATAAAGCGTCACCTCACTGTCTTCTAAAAACGCGCTGAATAAGCCAACCGCATTCGAGCCACCACCGACACAGGCCACCAGATTATCCGGCAACTCACCAGTCATCTCTTTAAACTGCACGCGAGCTTCGTTACCAACAATAGATTGAAAGTCACGGACCATCTTAGGGAAAGGATGCGGCCCAACAACAGAACCGATCGCGTAGAGTTGAGTGACAGGATCTTTCAGGTAAGCCTCAAACGCGGCATCAACGGCTTCTTTAAGCGTTTTGCGACCATGGGTAGCAGGGATAACATTCGCCCCCAAAATGCGCATTCGAACCACATTCGGGTGCTCTTTAGCAATATCAACTTCACCCATATAGATATCACACTCCAATCCCACCAGCGCTGCAGCCGTCGCCAGTGCCACGCCGTGTTGCCCTGCTCCCGTTTCAGCGATGAGCTTTTTCTTACCCATCTTTTTGGCCAGCAGCGCCTCACCCAAGCAGTGGTTTATCTTATGTGCCCCAGTATGATTAAGGTCTTCACGTTTTAAATAGATATCTGCGCCGTATTTTTTTGATAGGTTTTGCGCATGAAAAATCGGACTCGGGCGACCAACGAAATGCTTGTATAACCTTGCAAGCTCAGACAAGAACTCAGGGTCTTGGCGACAAATATTATAAGCCGCATTGATCTCTTTCATGATCCCTTCGAGCTCCGGTGGGATAAAGCTACCACCATACTCACCAAAAAAGCCATTCTCATCGGGCAGCGAATGTGAAAACGTGTTTTCCATAACATAATCCTTTAGCTAAACAATTCGTTCAATTCAAAATGTTTAAGTGTTATAACCCAAGCTAAAGCATTGTACTACCCAACTAGTTTAGTGATTTTTCATTCTGTGATTAGTCACTATTTTCTATGTTGAATAAAGCCTCAAGACCGAGGTAAAAACACACATAATATATGGGCTACTAAGTTAACCTAAATTAAATTGAATCAATTTTCGCTGCTTGATATTTGCCGAAGGGTATTTTCAACTCAGCTTAATTCGTGTTCATTCACTAAGTTGAACTCATCACTCATGATGATTTATTGCCGAGCTTAGTTTAGCGGTTGATTTGATGAACACGGTTGTGCAGCACATCCATAGTGCGCCTGTCGCTTATCGCTCAAGTAGGCCCAGTATTGGTCACCATAAGAGAAGTGCCACCATTCACGTGAGTAATTCACAAAGCCCGCCGCTTCCATCACTGAGACCAGCAACGCACGGTTTTGGATGGCTTTTGTCGCTAACCCAGAGGCGTTAGTAGCGCATAAAGCCGCGGGAACTCTAGCCCAATCCTTAATTTCCATACCAAAATCGATGACCTCTCCATTAGAGTCGACGATCTCAATATCAACCGCACCGCCTGAACTGTGCGGTGGTGTAAGGCTTTCACCACTCACCGTTTCTACCGGTGCAACGAGCTGGGCTGCCTTTTGATAACGCTTTGGGAATGAAAGCTGAGGATGGGTTGTATTAACTTGTGCCAACTGCTGAGCAAACAGGTTGCGTTGAAACTCGGGCGAACGATAACCCTCGTAGAGCCTCAAACGTAATCCTGCGGGCAAGCTCTGCTGGGCAAGGTTAAGCCTAGCCAGCACACCTTGGCGCACAAAATGATAGTTGTCCCGAGTGGCAGGACACTCGGGTGGCGGACCAAGTTCGATGTGATTGACAACCGAGATCAGCGGCTCTGCGCTCTCCACGATCGGCACCTTAACCACCGACGGATCGGATATGTCGATATGATGCGTCATACTGAGCTTGTGTCTATCATGTGGCTTCAATATCACCTAAGCAAACTTCTCTAGGTCAATATTGAATTTCTCCAGCACTTCCTGAAACTGCAGCTTCTTTTGCCCTGCAGCCACTGCCATTACTTTTGCTGTGACGTCTGAGATCTCTCCCTTGGTAATACCCGCTCGTTTGGCCTGTTTTAGATAATAGTTGGTACAAGGTAGGCAATTCATCGCCATGGCGGCCGACAATCCGACTAGTAGCTCTGTCTTGGTATCCAAATGCTCATTGTCGTGCGTTGAGCGATAAAAGTCTCCATACGGCTTTTGATGCTTTCCTAGCATATTCCTTCCCTTAAAGAATAAATAACCTAAAACAAGATAAACGAGACAAAAAACAGAGACAAGAATAACGTGTCGTTTTTATACGAAGTAAGCGAGCGTTACTCTCATCATTAAATTACCAGCCAACACGCTTTGGCTGGTGATTATCAATGCTAGTTATTCATAGTTACTCTAGCTCAACCGGCGGTCTAAACGTCATCTCATGCATGACCAAATCAGCGGGTAGGGTCAGGATATGCGCAATCGCGCTAGCCACGCTCTCAGGCTGCATATACTGCGGGCGCTCGGCCTCTCTAAAGTTGGTATCGGTGCCACCAGGGAATAAGGAGGTTACCTTGATACCATGCGGCTGCGCCTCTTTCATCAGTATCGCGCTAAACCCGGCTAAGCCCTGCTTCATCGCGGTATAGATGCTCATGGTCTCATTCGCGCGCTTGGCCACTGTGCTGACCACATTGATAATTTGCCCTTGTTTGCGCGGCTTCATCCGCTTGAGTGCTTCACGACTTAGCAAAGCTGGCGCGCGCAGGTTAATCGCATACTGGTGATCAAACTCCTCTAGCGTAAACTCCTCAATCGCACACTTGCGCGAGTTCATGCCGGCATTGTTGATCAATACATCAAGCTCACCCACACACTCAATGGCGCGGTCAAACAGAGTGATGACTTGCTCGGCATCAGCCAGGTCCGCAGCCAACGTATGACAGCCCGTTAGCTGTTTCAGCTCATCCAATTTATCTTGATTACGACCTGTCGCCACCACAGTGTAACCTTGCTCGCACAATAACTTGGTGAGAGCATAACCAATACCGCTGGTTGCGCCAGTCACTAGTACAGACTTCATAAACTTCCTCAAATAATCATTTTGTTAAGCGTGAGTGACGCTACAGGATTATCAAGAACAAGGAAAGCGAAAGCCCGGTTCCTTCATCTGTCATGTGATGCTGGTTGATATCTGTTAAATAATCATCACCATACGCCGCTTGGTCATGGCGTCTTCTATCGATAGTGAGGCCCGGCAATACCACGAGTAAAATACACCTCGCACCTCGAAGGGCTTTGCCCGCCCCTCGCCCCCTTGAAACGTCCATCACAAGTTTCGATACCCAGCAGGAAGTGTTAATATTGTCACATTAAATGCTGTATGGGCGTGTGAAATCAATCCGGTCAACTGCGCAGTCGAATGTTTTGACTCTCGTTGCGATCCCTATCCATGCCCCACCAGCCTAACCATAAAAACAATAGGTAAAATTTTCATATGGTTAATAACACAATCCAATGGTTTCCTGGCCACATGCACAAAGCGCGCAAAGAGATCGAGGAAGCCATCCCACAGGTGGATGTGATCATTGAAGTCCTTGATGCGCGAATTCCATTTAGCAGCGAAAACCCAATGATTTCGCAGATCCGGGGTGACAAGCCGGTGGTTAAGGTGCTGAACAAGCGTGACTTAGCAGATCCCGAGTTGACTGACCTTTGGATTGCCCACTTTGAGAAAGAGCAAGGGGTGAAAGCGATGGCAATCACCACTTCTAACACTCAAGAAGTACATAAGATCATGGAGTTGTGTCGTAAGCTCGCGCCGCACCGTGAAGAGATTGGCAAGAACATCCGCACCATGATCATGGGTATCCCGAATGTGGGTAAGTCAACCATCATCAACACACTCGCTGGTCGCACTATCGCAGTGACAGGTAACCAACCTGCGGTAACTCGTCGTCAGCAACGTATTAACCTGCAAAACGGTATTGTGTTGTCAGACACTCCAGGAATTTTGTGGCCGAAGGTTGAAAACCCGCATAGTGGCTTTCGCCTTGCGGCAACGGGCGCGGTTAAAGATACGGCGATGGAATACGAAGATGTGGCGTTTTACACCGTCGAGTACTTAGCACAAGCCTATCCAGAGCGCCTAAAACAGCGCTATGAAATCGAAGAGATGCCAGAATCTGATCTCGAGATCATGGAAGAGATCGGTCGCCGTCGCGGCGCACTGCAATCGGGTGGTCGCGTCAATCTGCACAAAGCCTCTGAGATCTTGCTCCATGAACTGCGCAATGGCACATTGGGCCAACTGACCCTTGAGCTTCCTGAGATGATCACTCAAGAGCTGATCGAGGTTGAGATTGAAGCGGCGCGTAAGGCTGAAGAAAAAGCTAAGAAGAAAGAAGAGCGCCGCAAGCGCTACTTGAAAAACAAGCGCTAAGCCTGCTAACTTCGGCAGTGTCATTTTTCTCCGACACTGCCTATTCCTTAACTCCCATTCATCTGTTCGCCAACAAGCTTCACTGCACTTTACTTGCCAACGACCACTACACACATCGTGTATCACCATCACAACAAGGCCGTTAACTACCACACCTCTAGTTCCACTGCTATGCTGATTACAACGAGATAAATCATAAAGTAAGCAGAATAGATGAAGAAAAAGCCGACCCTTAAACGAGCCACAGTTGTCTCTACACAAACCATCACACCCAACATGCAACGCCTTGTCCTACAAAGCGACGACTTCGCGAAATTTCCTCATGACTGTGGGGGTGACTACGTTAAGCTTGTGTTTACTCCTGATGGTAACACCGATCTTACCACCCTAGATGACGCGTCTCGTCCAGTCATGCGCACCTACACCATCCGTCAATTTGATTCGCAAACTAACACGATAGAAATTGATTTTGTTCGTCATATAACCCAAGACCCGAGCTGTGGCTTTGCAGCGCGCTGGGCAATGCATGCATCAGTCAATGACACGATATCCATCGCCGGACCAGGAGCTATCGCACCCATTAAACTCGACGCAAGTTGGTTTTTTATGGTGGCAGACATGACCTCTTTACCCGCTTTGACGGCCAAGACCAAAAGCCTGCCTGACCATGCCCAAGGATATGCCGTGATACAAGTCGCTAGCAAAGAGGATATCCAAGCACTTGCGTTACCAGAATCAATGCAAGTCATTTGGGTAACTGGTGAGGATTTGATTGAGGAGCGAGTACGCGAACTAGAGTGGCTATCAGATGATGTATTTGTTTGGTGCGCGTGTGAGTTTGATACCATGCGGGCAATGCGTCAGTATTTTAGGAATGAGAAAAACGTTGATCGTGAAGCGATTTACATCAGCAGTTATTGGAAACGCGGTGTGACGGAAGATGGGCATAAGGTCTTAAAAAAACAAGATGCCGAGCAAGAGTCCAGTTGAATAAGGTTTGTGAGCGTATCAGCAATGGCGTGGTAATGTGCTGATACGCTCAGAGGAGATAGCGGTTATTTAGTCTGACCTGCGATGGTTAGCAAAACCGACTCCAGTTGATCCCATGGCATCAATTGGCTGTCAATCACCTCGATACGCGATTCGAAACCTTCAAGTGAGAGATCGTTGACAGACAACACGCCATTGGCCTTGTTAAAGGCATAGCACCCCTGATCGGTATTCATTACGCCTTTGACTCGCTCAGCTTGCAAGTCACTGAGCATCGAGAAAAGGTCATCAAAGCCAAACACGACTTCTGCGCCAAACAACCAACCACACGAAAAGTAACCTTGCCCCTTGTTCTCTTTACGCGTATGAGTTTGATCCGGCGGCAATTGAAATTGGGGTTCATCCGCTGCATGGTGATGGTGGTGGGTTTCGATATTCAGCGACTCCGCTGGCTTAATAAACGCATCCAGCCACGTCGGGTCAATTTCCCCTTGGGATGTGTGAATAATAGGCGTTTCGATACCTTCTCCGACTAACCATACTTCCATCGCGTCAACATCAAGCTCACTCGCCAGTTCACTTTTGTTTGCAACAACTACGTCGGCAACCGCTAGCTGCTGGTGAAAATTCTGATTCTCAGTATATTTGCTGTCGATGAAATAACGAGCGTCGGTCAGTGTTACGGTCGAGCGCAATTCGATATACGCTTGGTATTGCTCAGATGTCAGGGTTGCCATGACCTCTTTTGGGTGACCAAGGCCGGTGGGTTCGATGATCAGTCTATCCGGATTTTGCCGCAGTAGCGCAGTAATCGCAACACTCAACGGGACACCTGCGGTGCAGCACATACAGCCACCAGGCACCTCTTTTATCAGTGCACCAGAGTCTGACAGGATCGCGCCATCAATGCCGATCTCCCCAAACTCGTTGACGAGCACAGCCCAATTTTCTTCTGTGGGTTTGTTTTTTAGGAGGCTAAGGATAGTGGTGGTTTTTCCTGTCCCTAAAAAGCCGGTGATAATGTTGGTTGGTACTCTTGACGACATAATCTTGAATTCCCTCTTTTTCATGTCCGTCATTTTATACTTGAGGGGATGCGAATAACAGACAAGCAGACACAAAAAAGCGAACCCAGTTGAGCACTAAGTTCGCCTTTTCGATCACGAGATGAGGTGGTTCAACTAAGCCTGTCGACTCATCATTATCAGTGATTTACCCATCAGCCATTCAATCCTTTCAGCGCTTTCTGAGCCAAACTCCGTCTCTGCCAAACGATACACTCGCTCCACACCATTGTTGGCAAAATCAGACGCGCTGTCTGTTGCCACAATATGGTGAAAAAGTAGACGCAATATTGCGACAAACTCTTCACTATTTTCTAGTGCAGCAATCCAACTTGCTGTGAAGCCTTCAATCCCTTTTTCGGTATCGAGATGCGAAACAAACATTTTGAAGATACGCCCGTCCATAGCGGCGGCGAAGTCGGTCTTTTTCGGGAAATGATGAGATATGCCCGTACGTGAAATGCCAGTCTGCTGACTCAGGGTGGTGTATGACATCTTGTCATAGCCCAGCGTCAGTAGTTGATCGACTACCGCATCCATTATTGTTTGAATCGTTATTTCAGTGTCTTCTTTAGTCCGTTTTGGCATTGGTTCGCCTCATTGTTTGTAAGCCCCTAACACCTTCTCAACCTACCCATCTTTGTGGATTTTTTGGTTCATTAATGAGAAATTCAAGAAAATAATTTCGAAATTACACAAATTAATTTCTACCAACTGCGTGATGGGCGTGAATGATGAAACATCTGAAGTTGTAACACAATGAAAATTCGGACTTTTTCACGTTTTACCATCCGCCAAACTGTATATTTTTGAACGAAGATCACACTTTTGAGCCATTTCCTTTGCTTAACGGCAGATTTTTATGTCTGAGTTATTACTCTGAATCGTTTCAAATTTTTTGATAATTTTTATAACTTGAGTTCAATTTTGTAGCCTTCGTTGGCTTGAATGAGTAAGATAGGACCAAACAATAAATTCACCTTTAGGAGAAGTAGTAATGAACAATAATGAAGTCGAAGCTCAAGTATGTGAAGCGTGTGGTTGTGCAGGCGAAATGGGTTTCATCATCAAAGAAGGTGATGATGTTGCTGAGGTATCGATCTTTGCACCAAGTGAAGCAGCCCTTGAAGCAGAGCTTGCGAAGTACGTGGAGCTGGCAAAGCAAGTGAATGAAAACGTAAAATTCGAAAGCGCGCTAGCGGAAGGCTCAAGCACTGAACTCTCTGCTCGTTTCCAGTTTGAAGTAAGTGCTGAAAAGCTTATCTTCGAACTTAAGACGCGCGCACTAAGCCGCTAATTCAATCCGGGCTTAAGCGTTTCGGCTTAAGCCCACTCTTCGCATGCAGCCTATCCTTATGAAACGATTTTTATCGTTCGTTTGCCTGACGACCAGCCTAAGTCTCAGTGCAGAGCCACTCGGCTATTACCAAATGCTCAACCACCTAGACAGTTACGGTAATCTCGATCTGAGGAATAAACCCTATACTCGCTTACAAGACGGTCTAGAGGTAAAAAGAAATCTACTGATTGCTCGCTCACCCATCAAGGCACTACCAAGAGGACTGCGCGTTGAAGGTAGCCTGGACGCTGCCAATAGTCAGCTTGCTCATGTCCCTGCCGGGATTTATATTCGCGGTTTCGCCAATCTATTGGGTACGCCAATTGAGCACTGGCCAGCTGGTGTTAATCTGGGTGGCTATCTAAACCTGACCGATACTGCGTTACAAACACTTCCCGAGGCCCTGCATGTTCGAGGCGACTTAAGTGTTATTCGCACGCCACTCACCCAACTGCCCGAGGGTTTACTTATCGAAGGGGACCTGTATATCGGGGGCTCAAACATCACCAGCCTACCGAGTCGAATACACATTGGCGGTAATCTCTTTTTGGGGGGAAATACCATCAGCCAATGGCCTGACGAACTCGAGTTAGGTGGCGTTGTTGTGCGTTAGCATACTAAGGCAGATGCGTTAATACACCGAGTTGCTCGCGAAGTAGCACACCGCGAGTATGGTATCACTGCGATGCACTCTTACTTGAAAAATCTGGCTTAAATCAGGCAGGTTTATTATTGACTGGGTTGGCATAACTTGCCACCAGATAGGGCTGTGCCTCTTGAGGCAGTTGCTTGAGCTTGTCACTCATCGCTTGCTTAACACTGGTTTCTACCGTTTCATCACCGGCAGCCAGTTGATTAATCGGGAAGAGCTTGTAGTGATCATGAATTTGGCGGTCTATCTCATTGGCCAGTAGCTCAGGCGTTTCAAAGCCCTCCTCAATCACATCACCAAAGGCGACATGCACACGGCCTTTGTTGCCGATAATCCCCTGAATGATACTCTCAATATCTTCAAACTCACCCTTCTCGTACTCGCCATGTGTCGCCTTAGCATGTAATTCCAATGCCTTAGCCACATCACAAGGGTCATTCTCATAAGAGATAGAAACAGGCACAATCTTGAGCGATTGAATGTAATCACCGAAGGCGATTTTTTGCTTACGCCCCTCGACGTGAAACATTTTTAGGATCGCGGGATCGGTATAATCATTGCCATCTTTTGCTCGGCCTTCACGCTGCGCAATCCAGATAGAGTTACCCGTGTCGAGCGAGTGCTTTATGTACGCTGACAAGGTGCCGAGTGCCTTCATCATTTCACGAGGTGCTTTGACCGAGCGCTTAACGATAAAGCTCTTATTAAGGCGCATAAGCTCAGTCGCGCAAGGCTTCTTCAACAAATTATCCCCTATCGCGATTCGCATCGTACGATGTCCCTGCTGATGAAGACCATAGTTCACCAAGGCAGGATCCATAGCGATATCGCGATGATTAGAGACAAACAAGTAAGACGTGTTCGAATCAAGCCTATCAAGACCGCTGTAAGTCACGCCATTTGTGGTCTGCTCTAAAGCACGGTCGAGGTATTTTTTCACCTCTTGTTGAATAGCCTCAACGCTGTTTAGCTTTGCCCACTTAAGCTTCAGATAAGCTTTAACTACAGGCATGAGCAAGGCTCTTAACCAAACTGGTTTCTCTGCAAATCTATGGTCAACGATTGCATGAATAAACTCTTCATCATCGATTAGTCGCTGGATAGCAGCAGGAATTTCATCATCGTTGTAAGGGCGAATATCAAAATAAGGGTCTGTCTTGTCGGTCATAATCTGTAATACGTCACTGTAAATTCGCAATTATTCTACGCTGCCTGCCGCCTTAGCACAGCACCTGATAGGGCATAATCACCATGGTCAGACCACAAACCAGTAATGGTTCTGGTGTGATTTACTGTGTTTTTCCCACGATTGACGCAAAAGGTCGGTGCTGTCGCACCCTTGGGTATACAAAATTTCGAATTGGTTTAAACTACCCGTCCAACTAAGTTACACGGTTTTTTCTATGAACTTCGCAATCGAACACAAACGGCTCAACTCCCCTTTCCTTCAGGTCACAGGCCGACGCAACAGCCTGAAACATAAATTGATCTATGTCGAGTCAGGATTAATGTTGGTGCGCCTGGGTAAACTTGAGTACGCGATCGAGCCGGGTCAATTGTTTTGGTTGCCGTTCGACTGCCTGTGTGCCACAACCCAGCTACCCAACAGCGTGGTTCATGAAGTGAGTATCTCGGTGCGCATTAAGGCTAAGTTCGCCAAACAAGCGGGCTATGTCGCCGATACACCGCTTTTGCTCAGCTTGATAGAAAAGCTCTCTTTACCGTCAATCAATCAAGATTATACCGAGGCGTTACTCAAGGTCGTGAAGTATGAGTGCATCACGCTTAAGCCACAGCTTACCCTCTCCCCCCTATCAGAGAGAATCTCTCAATGGGCGCCTCACAAGCCACTCGGTGAGAAAGAGATACATCTTGGCTTATTGGTGCGAGAAGCACGAAAAATGAAGCTCTCTGGACGCAAAGATGATGATATCGCGACCAAGCTATTTGCCGGGCGAGTCGAGCAATTCCACGCGCTTTATCATGCTCTAGTCGCTCAGGACTAATGCGTTAAGAGAGAAAGCACTCGTCCTTAAAGCAGTCAATCATATCTCCCAAAACCAAGTCAGTCAGTTTTTCTGGCTGGCTGCGCTGCGCAGGTGCAATGGCTAAGCTTTGTGCGGCATAATTTTCAAACATCTTCCAATGCGCTAATAAACGCTCGTTGATATCAGGCTTGTCTTCCCAGATCTCCGCCATAAACGGTCTCAATGACGCCGCGCCATGTGCGTATAGCATCATCTGCCACTTGAACTCATAAATATTGATTGCACGCTCAGGAAACTCACGATTGTGCTTCTCAGCCAACTCGATAAAGAATACCTGCATCCGATCGGTGGTACTAATAAAGTAGTCGACTAGCTGATCGGTTTGTTGGCGCACCGCATCGGCAATCAACTGGATTGGGGCGGGTTGAACCAGCATCAGGGCAAGCATGCGAATCGAAAACTGATACATAAACTCATTCAGAGCCATTTTGTCCCCTAGATGCTCGATCAGCGCATCTCGATAGTGCTCCATATACTCGTGTAAGCCATCACTGATGCTCTGCCAGATCTTCTCTTTGCTACCAAAGTGATGGCGGATCAAGCTGTGGGAAACGCCAGCTTTCTCACTGATATTACGCAGTGAAACCTTGTCATAGCCATGCTCACAGAATAACAATGCCGCGACGTACATAATACGGCGCTTAGTGTTCTCCGCATCCTGCGCGCTTCTACGGCCCTGTTTTCTCTCAGCTATTTCACTCATCTCTGTCACTCTGTTTGTTGTTACACGCTAATTGTAATCATAAACCTCATCAAAATTCATCATTTTTATTGTCCAGGTGGAAAATATGCGTTGATCAATCACAGCATTTGAATATACTGCCCACATGTATAGCAATTAATTGTCCACTTGTGCAATAAGAGATAGAGAATGAGCCAACCCAACGCCTTTTCCAATTGGTGGAAAAACAAACCGGTCGAAGCATTACTTGGTGTAACCTTATTGGCTGCGCTTTTGTCCGGCTGTGATAACGCAGTCTCCAGCGAGGTACACAACCCGATCACCCCAGTTAAGCTGATCGAGGTGCCAGATCTTTCCACGACACCCGAGGATCGATTTGTCGCCAAGATTGAAGCCACCGATCGCGCACTGCTGTCGTTCCTAGTAGGCGGCCGAATTGAAGCTGTTCATGTCAATATGGGTGACTATGTCGTCAAGGGACAGGAGATCGCTCGCTTGGAAAGCAGCGACTACCAATTTGCTCATGACGCTCGTGCGGCCGAATATCAACTGGCCAAAACTCAATATGAGCGCTCAAAAACCTTAGTCGAACGTAAGCTAGTCAGTGCCGATGCCTTTGAACAGGCCGAAACCGCTTACAAAGCGGCGCGTATTGCGCTGAATAAGGCTTCAATTGAGCTTGATCAGACGAGAATTGTTGCGCCTTTCACTGGGTTGATCTCGATGTCGCACGTTAAGCCGCATCAAATTGTAGGGGCTAACCAAGCGATTCTGACCTTGCTTGATACCAACCAGATGGACGTTAAGTTTTCTTTGCCAGTCACCTATGTTGAGCGACACGGCTTTGATCACCTATCAATGGCTGAGCTTTCAGTGACCATGGATACGCACCGAGATACACGCATCGTAGCCAGCTTCAAAGAGATTTCGACCCGTCCAGATGCCGACACCAATAGCTACACCGCGCGTGTGACAATCAAAACACCGCCATCAATGAACTTGCTTACCGATATGACCGGTGAGGTTAATGTACCGAGCCCAGAGCCTGTCCGTCACTACCAAATCGCTGAAACGGCGTGGGTTTCAAAAGATGCGCATGCAGGCTTAGTCTGGCGTTTTGATCCACTTACTCGAACCATTCAACAGGTTGAAGTTACTATGGATGCCGCTGGTAATGTTGTATCAGGCCTGTCACAGGGTGACCTTATTGTTCAAGCAGGAACTCACAAGCTGGTTGAAGGACAGACCGTTCGACCATGGACTCAAGAAGGTGGGATCTAATGCGCTTATTCAAACTTACTGCCCTATCAGCGGCAATGACAAGCATTGCCTTATCTGGCTGCTCTCCTGTCGTTGAGCATCGCGAGAAACCAACTCAGATCATCGAGACCATCAGCATGGACGTCACAGTCGAAGGTCAGGAGCGAATTTTTAACGGCCAAGTGGTGCCGGCAGAGCTTACACCACTTGCTTTCTTGCGCCATGGTGAAATCAAAAAAATTGCCGTTGCCGAAGGACAATTGGTTAAGCAGGGGCAAGTTATCGCGATCCTTGATGATGATACGGCGCAAGAGCAACTTGCCGATGCGAATGCACGCATGCAACTAGCCGCTCGACAGCTTAGCCGTGGGCGTGAGCTCAAGCAAAGTAACATGGTCTCAGAGGCTGAGCTCGATGAGTTGTCGGCAAATTACAAGCTCGCCATGGCGAACCTCAATCTCGCCAAAAATCAGGTTAATTACACCAAACTGCGTGCTCCATTCGATGGCATGGTCTCTGAAGTGTTCAAGCAAGACTTTGAGCAGGTCAATGTCGGCGAGCCGGTCGTTAGCCTCTATGATCCGACCTTGGTTTACGTTGAAATCACGATTCCAGATGCGATCCTAGCGCGCACGCAAACCGGCACTGCCAAGCGCAGCACCTATCGACCTGATGCACAATTTGCCGGCGATTCGGCAACCTATCAGCTGAGCTACCTTGAGCATACCAGCGAGCTGCACAGCTCAAGCCAGAGCTATCAGATGTGGCTGACCATGCCGCAGCCAGAAAAAACCATCGTACCGGGTACCAGCGTATCAATCGCAGTCGACTTAAGCCAAGCGGGTTTGGATTACTCTAGCGGATTTGCGGTACCTATGACCGCTATCGATGCTGACCAACACAGTTTTTATGTCTGGCGAGTTGAGGATAGTGCCGTTTTCCGCACGCCAGTCCAAGTTGATCGCGTCGATCACAACGGGGCGATTATTACCCAAGGACTCAACCTAGGCGATACCATCGCCAACTCCAATCTACGCACACTGCGTGAAGGTATGATCATTAAAGGAGCACAGCAGTGAACATCGCTGAGTATTCAATCAAAAACCGCGTGATCAGCTGGGTGTTCTTAGTCATCCTCGCGATTGGTGGCGTGAGTTCATTTAGTCAACTAGGTCGCTTGGAAGACCCAGCGTTTACCTTAAAAGATGCGATGGTGATCGCGAGCTATCCCGGCGCGACTGCTCAAGAAGTTGAGGAAGAGCTTACCTACCCGCTGGAGAAAGAGATCCGTCGCCTGCCTTATGTCGATAAGATCAGCTCCACCTCATCCAACGGCATGACCCAGATTATGGTCAGCATGGGCATGGAGTATGGCCCTGATGAACTTCCGCAAATCTGGGATGAGATGCGGCGTAAAATCAATGATATTCAACCTACCCTGCCAAGCGGTGTTGCGGGAGTCAATATCATCGATGACTTTGGTGACGTGTTTGGCATTATGTTGATGGTCACCGGAGACGGCTATGATTACGTCGAACTTAAACGCTACGTTGATTACCTTCGCCGAGAAATTGAACTTGTCGATGGTGTCGGTAAGGTATCGATTGCCGGTGATCAGCAAGAGCAGTTGTTCGTTGAGATCTCACTCGAGCGTCTTACTGCTGTTAACCTAGATATGAATACAGTCATAGGTATATTGAACCAGCAAAGTGGCGTTAATTCTGCGGGTAAGGTGATGATCAATGGTCAGTCTCTCACTATTCGCCCAAGTGGTAACCTTAGCTCAGTAGAGGAACTTGAGAATCTGATTATTCATGGCCGTGATACCGGGCAGCTAATCCGCCTCAAGGATGTGGCCGATGTCAGTCGCGGCGTGCAAGAGATCCCGACCAACGTTATTGCATTCAATGGCAAGCCTGCCATCAACGTTGGTATTTCGTTTAGTGACGGTGTCAACGTGGTTAAGGTCGGCCAAGTGCTCGAGCAAGAGCTGGCAATGCTTGAAAATATAAAGCCTGCCGGTATTGAGCTGCACTATCTGTACAACCAGTCCGCTGAGGTTGACGAGTCAGTTAAATCCTTTATTGTCAGCTTGGCACAGGCCGTTGGCATCGTAATTATCGTCCTGCTGTTTGCTATGGGCTTGCGCAGTGGCCTGATCATTGGAGCAGTTCTTCTGCTAACCGTGTTCGGCACCTTTATCTTGATGAGTTATAACGACATCGAGCTACACCGTATTTCTCTTGGCGCCTTGATCATTGCGCTGGGGATGCTGGTTGATAATGCCATCGTTGTCGTCGAAGGCATCTTGGTCGGAATGAAGAAAGGTCGAACCAAGCTTCAAGCCGCTACCGATATCGTCAAACAAACTCAGTGGCCTCTGCTTGGTGCCACCGTTATTGCCATCACAGCATTTGCTCCGATTGGTCTATCAGAAGACGCCACCGGTGAGTTTATGGGCTCACTGTTCTGGGTGTTGTGTTACTCGCTATTCTTAAGCTGGGTCACCGCCCTGACTTTGACGCCTTTCCTTGCTGATTTGCTGCTCAAAGAAGAAGACAAGATCGCCGACTCTGAGGAAGATCCTTATAAAGGCATGCTATTTGTCATCTTTGGTGGACTACTCAAATTCGCGCTTAAATTCCGCTGGCTAACCATGACATCCATGGTGGTGATGCTTGCGCTGGCCGTCGTTGGCTTTGGTAACGTTAAGCAGTCTTTCTTCCCGGCATCAAACACGCCAATGTTCTACTTGGACATGTGGATGCCTGAGGGCACCGACATTCGCGAAACACAAAAGCAAGCAAAACAAGTTGAGAGTTTTATTCTCGAGCAAGATAGCGTTGAGTTTGTCACCACCACGGTGGGTCAAGGCTTGCAGCGCTTTATGCTGACTTATCAGCCAGAGAAAAGCTATCAAGCCTATGCTCAGTTTGCGGTTCGTAGTGAAACACGTGAAAAGATGTTTGAGATGCTGGAAAACTTCGACCAACAGCTGGCATCCGAGTTTTCAACACCGACCTTTATCTACAAACTGATGGAGTTTGGCCCTGCCCCTGGATCAAAGATCGAGGCACGCATCACCGGGCCAAGTCCAGAAGTGCTGCGTGATATCGCGCGTCGTGTTGAGGATATCTTTAATCAAGACCCAGGCTCGAGAAATGTTCGCCATGACTGGCGTGAGCGAACCAAAGAGTTGGTGCCACTGTTCAACGAATCCAAGGCTCGCCGCCTAGGCATTTCTAAACAGGATCTATCGGGCACACTGCAAATGGCCTTTGGCGGTAATACCATCGGTGTTGTTCGTGACGGCACGCACTCACTGCCGGTGATTGTTCGCCTGCCGGAAGAAGAGCGGATTGACTTTAGCTCGTTGAATAACCTCAATATCTGGAGTCCATCATTACAAACCTACATCCCGATTGAACAGGTAATTGATGGCGTGACTCTCGATTGGCAAGACCCGCTTATCCAGCGTCGCGACCGCAAACGTACCCTAGCCGTTCTCGCTGACCATGACTTTTTGGGCGATGAGACCGCAGCCAGCTTGTTTGACCGACTACGCCCTGCTGTCGAGGCACTTGAGCTCCCTGAAGGCTACAGCGTTGAATGGGGTGGCGAGTACGAGTCAACCGTTGAAGCACAAGAAGCGATGTTTAAGTCGCTGCCAATGGGCTATCTGTTTATGTTTATCATCACCATCTTCTTGTTCAACTCGATCAAAAAGCCATTGGTGATCTGGGCTACCGTTCCGCTATCAATTATCGGTGTAGCAATTGGCCTTTTAGCGACCAACATGCCATTCAGCTTCACGGCGCTACTCGGTCTGCTGAGTCTAAGCGGGATGATCTTGAAAAACGGCATCGTACTCCTTGACCAAATCAACATCGAAATCGATAGCGGCAAGGACCCCTACACCGCCATCTACGACAGTGCCATCAGCCGCGTGCGCCCAGTAAGCATGGCCGCCCTAACCACGATTCTTGGCCTGATCCCACTGGTATTCGATGCCTTCTTCGGCTCAATGGCCATCACTATCATGGCGGGTCTAGGTTTCGCTACCATACTGACCCTGATTGTGGTACCTGTGCTGTTCGCGATCTTCTATCGTGTGAAGCCCATTAACGCTTAAGTAAACGACAACCACGCAAAATACCCGGCGCTGTTTCAGCCCGGGTATTTTTTTAGGTGCGAGGCTCGGGGACACTTCGTTTCGAGGTGCGAGTAGCTCAAAGCGCGTTTTTAAGTCCTCGCTCCCCGAAGGGCAAAGCCCGTCCTCGCGCCTCGCTCCTATTAGTTATTCCCGCACCAACAGCAGACTAGTTTTTGCACCAATAGTAATCACAAGCTCCTCATCCGTCGCGGTGTAACACTCACCGGTCAGCAGGTCTTGCCAACTGCCCTCAAGGGACAGGCTCAGCTCTTGTGCACGCTTGGATTTATTCAGTGCTACGATGCCCTTGGCTAGTTCGACCACCTCTCCTCTGTAGAAGACCAACAGGTCGTCACTGGCCTCGATCAGGTCCATTTTTTCGCCGTGCATTCGATTATGGAAATCGATTCGCTTGATCATTTTGTCGTCTTGCCAAGCATTGAGCCAACGCGGCTCTCCATCGCTCGCCTTGATGCCACTGGTGTCTAAATCGGTGTAGATCAATGGCACCCCGCCATCACGACCGAGGATATAACTGTAGGCGAGCCACTCATCCTGCTCCTCCATCACAAGCGCTGAGAACACGTCATTATTCGGAATGTCGTGTGTCACGGCAAAGGTGATAGCGCGGCGACTCGATAGCGCTTGGCCAAAACTGTAGGGGTCAATCAACGACTTGAGTGAGCCACCAGCGCCTAGCGCGTCGAAGACGGTTTGAAACAGCGGGAAGTCATAGGCAGAAAGACGCGTATGCTCAAGATACGGCTGAAGGAAAAGTTGATACTCCTCTTCAGTAGCACCGCCATCGGTGATGATCTCACCGAAAATGTGCACGTCGTGAACAATCTCTTCGGTCCATACCTTTGCCAGGTGCTCGAGACTTAAGTGTTTAGCGGCATCAATTCTAAAGCCTTTGACACCCAGCTCTTTTAGCGCCTTGAGATAGGCTTGTTGCTGCTTAACGACGTGGTCATTGTCTGACAGACTCGGCAAGCCCGGGTCTTGAGGACCACCACTAATGCGCCCAGTCTGAACCTGCCAGCGATCTTTCCAGTCTTCAATGCGAAATGCAGTCAGAAAATCGTCTTGGGTAAAGAGTGGCTGTGATAGATCGCCAAACAGTTTTTGGCGCTGATAGTAGTCCGCCTGCGCTTGATAATCATCAAGCTCTTGCTGACTTGGGTAGTTTAAGTCATCGCGTATCGATGACTCGTTGGCCATATGGTTGAACACCACATCAACGTAAACCCAGACGCCTTGGTCATTAAGGGCCTGGATCATCGCCTTAAAATCTTCACTGTTACCGAGCTGATTATCAATCACACGGTAGTCTTGAGGTTGGTATCGCTGCCACCATTCTGTGCCGTTGTCGGACTTGTTCGATTTCATCGGTGGTGAGATAAGAACGGTTTGGTATCCTGCTGCGCGGATCTGCGATGCGCGCTTGGCAACAAGTGAATACGGCCAATCAAATGCGTGCAGAATTACATTACTGTGCTTGGGGTAATTGCTGTTCATTGTCTTAGGTATCCCTTTCTGCGGGTAAAAGTAATCGTATCTGGTGACGATTATAACCTAGGCCAGCAGGTGCACTTTCCCCCCTAACAGTGAAAACCAGGGGGGATAGCAAAGGCGTAGCAGGCCCTTATTAACACCAAAAGATGCAAAAACAGCGCCCGAATGATCACTCAGTGCACAGCTGTGTGAAGAGAATATCGAGTATTTGTTCAAGTTGAGTGACGTGGTGGATAGAGGCAGGCGTGTTGACTTGAGCATTAGGATGAAGCCAGATCCCCTGTGCGCCTGCGGCAATGGCTGGACGGATGTCTTTTTCAAGATTGTCACCAATCATTATTAGCTGCTGCGTATCCACCTCAAGCTGGTCCGCTATCGCGCTAAAGTACTCACTACTCCCCTTGACTACGCCTAAATTGGAGCGACAAAAATAGCCGTCAATAAATTCGTCTAACTGCCCTCTTTCAAAAGCTCGAGCAATCTCACGTTCGGTAGAGTCCTTGGCATCCGTTGCGACATAGACTGGATAGTACTGACTCACTTGCTCAAGCACTTGGCGAGCACCAGCGACCAAATGAATATAGGGCCAATCACACATGGGTCCGCGCTGACTCGGGTCATCATGCATCAAGGTATCTCCCCAATCAAATAACACAACTTGGTTTATTTTGCTTCCCTTTTGCATACGCTCTCCCTGCAACGACTGCTAAACAATAGGTTAATCATTAACCTAACACGCTGTTCATCATTGAACAAATGATCGTCGACTAGGCTAAATGGCGTTTTCAGTTTTCACATCAAGGGGTAAACTGTTCGTATACTTAAAAACAAAAACGACGATTTCTAAAGGAAGCCAATGTCCACTATTGCTACCGGCACATTAAAAAAAATGCAAGCCAAGCTCGATTCTACCCTCCATTACCGTCTGCCAGTTGGAGACGAACTGGTTGAGCTTAACCCCCTAATCGGTCAAACCCTTACCCTGACGCATACTGGCAATATCTTCTGTTGCAACTGCGGTAAAAAGACCAAGAAAAGCTACTCGCAAGGCCACTGTTTTGTCTGTATGAAGAAGCTTGCCAGTTGCGATATGTGTATTATGAAGCCGGAAACCTGTCATTACGATCAGGGCACCTGTCGAGAGCCACAATGGGGTGAAGATAACTGCATGGTCAATCACTTTGTGTATCTGTCCAACACCTCAAGCCTCAAAGTCGGCATCACCCGCCATACTCAGATCCCGACCCGTTGGATTGACCAAGGTGCAACCCAAGGCTTGCCGATCTTGAAGGTCAAAACTCGTCAGCTGTCTGGCTTGATTGAGGTTGAGATTGCCAAGCACATAGCGGATAAGACTAACTGGCGAGCGTTACTAAAAGGCGACGGAGAGCCACTTGAACTTGAGCAGCAAGCGAAGAAAATCCTCGAGCTGGTCGCACCAAAGATTGCTGAGCTTAAGCAGCAGTTTGGCGATGATGCGATTACCACCCTAGATGAGGTAATCACACCACTGCACTACCCAGTGACGCAGCATCCGACTAAGATCGTTTCACACAACTTCGACAAAAACCCACAAGTGACTGGCATCCTGCAGGGCATTAAGGGCCAGTACCTGATTTTTGATACCGGAGTGATTAATATCCGTAAATTCACCTCGTATGAGGTTGAGGTCAGTATCTAACCCCTAGAACCAGTTATGGGCTGCTAGTGCGCAGCCCATTTTTCTATTCCAGTAGTGACTATTCCAGTAGAGATACGAGCGCTTGTTCTAGTCGGTCTATCTCAGCGAGGGTGTTGTAATGCATCATCCCTACCCTAACTACACCGCCCTTTTGTTCACAGCCGAGCTGCTCAATTAAGTCTGGTGCATAGAAGTGACCACTCCATACACACAAATTGTGCCCACCAAGCACTTTGGCGACGTGATGCGGTGAAAGATCGGCAACATCTAGAGCAAAGGTTGGCGTTCTCAGCTCATAGTTGGGCAAAGTATGACCAAAAACTCTGATGCCTGGCAGCCTGGTCAGCATCTTAAGAAAGTGCTTGCTGAGGCGCGACTCGTGCCTTGCTATTAGTGCAAATGAGCGCTCAAGTCTCACCCGCAGCGTCCCCTGCCTGCCGGAGCCTTCAGTGCCTGAGGGTTCACTGCCGGAGATAGCCGCTAGGTAGTCCACTGCCGCGCAAAATCCTGCCAGCGATTCGAAATTCAATGTACCGGTTTCAAAACGCCCAGGCCCTTGAGATGGCGCAGGCGTAACTTTATAGGGACGCAAGCGCTCGAGGTGCTGCGGCGCAATATACGCAATACCTAAATGAGGCCCAAAGAACTTGTAGGCTGAGCAAACTAAAAAATCACACCCTAGCGCTTGCACGTCAACCAAGCGATGCGGCACATAATGCACAGCGTCAAGATAGACCAGTGCACCAACTTGCTTGGCTGCCTCAATGACCCGTTGCACCTCCACCAAAGTGCCCGTCACATTGGACGCCATCGTCAGTGCCACCAGCTTGGTACTAGGCGTTATCAAACTGATCAGGTGATCAATATCTACCCCACCCGTTTCGACATCAACACGGGCTTGGCGCACATCGGCACCGCGATCGCTGGCGAGCGCTTGCCAACTTGACACATTGGCAAAGTGATCAAGGCTGCTGACCACAACCTCATCGCCCGCTTGCCAGTCTCGCCCAATACTGCGACTGAGCGCGAACGTTAATGTAGTCATGTTAGCGCCAAACACGATTTGCTTGCCGTCTTGTGCGTTCAATAACTGCGCTGCATACTCGCGCGCTTTCGTCACTAAATCTTGAGTGATATTACTGGTGAAATAGTGTCCACCTAAGTTAGCGTTCGAGTAACCCAGATAGCCGACCATGGCGTCTAGCACCGTTCGTGGTACTTGGGTGCCACCCGGTCCGTCAAAGAACACCACCGGGCGATCATTGTGCGATTGATAGAGTGCTGGAAACTGCGAGCGTAGTAACTCCACATCAATCTCTTCGACTCTTTCAATCATTATTGCTCCTTACTCGCGGTCAATACAAACACGTCCATATGGCCCTCTTGGCTATGGTCAATACTGCGAATGGGCATCGCGTTGTGCCATAGACGGTGGTCATCCAGCATCGCCACTTCACCATTTTCGAGTACCTTACGGTAAAAAGGCGCAGTGTGATTGTCACTGTAGAGTAACACCTCACCCCCCACGATATTGTGCCGGTCAATCCCAATCAAGGCGATGTAATCAAAGCCATCTTGGTGTACCCCTTCAGGTGCGACCTGAGTTTCATCGTAAATCGCTGCAATGCGCATCTGATGGATCTCAATCTTCTGTCCATCGGGCAACAGGTTGGTTTCAACAAACAGCTCACACAGCTCTCTTAGCCCTTCGCTGGCTAACGTTTGGGGCAATAAAGGCTCAAAATGACGCACCACATCACCTTGAAAGTGATTAAACTCCTCGGTTTGCATAAAATCATGCTGATTGGTTTCTATCACTTTCCCCTGAGTGAAGCGCACAACCGAATATCGGCGTAAACGGTATTGGCCGTCGGCATGGTCTGTGTGCGGCAGTGCCGCAAACGAGGGTGACAATTGCTTGACTGCAGTTTGACTAAGCGAAGTCAGGTGCAGGGTATTTTCATGCGTAGTAAACATCCTGTCCTCCTAGCGAAATGTAACGCTTTGCTAACGATTTAAGTATTGCCTAATTATTCTGCTCTACCAACTTTATGCAGTGGTAAACATTGCAATACACATTAATTAAGCAGATCCATCTGCATATAAACTTATCTACGCACTATCCAACTATTTTGATCAGCAGAACTTTTCACTGGTAGAATTATCAATAACATTTTTGCCCTACTGCTTATCAGGCTTATAAAAAAACGATTGATTAGATGAGATTAAGTCATAAAAACACGGGCAAAAACGCAGTAAAGAGACTTTCAAAGCTCGCCGTTCTCCCATACAATCGGGGGCGTAAATCAGTCTATTTTTGTCCTAATGGAGTCCGAATGAGTGACGTAAAGCATTGTAAACTATTGATTCTTGGTTCAGGTCCTGCAGGTTACACCGCTGCTATCTATGCCGCGCGTGCCAACCTTAATCCCGTGGTTGTGACCGGTATGCAACAAGGTGGTCAGCTAACAACAACAACCGAAGTGGAAAACTGGCCAGGCGATGCTGCTGATCTTACCGGTCCGGGTCTGATGGAGCGTATGCAGGCGCACGCCGAACGCTTTGAAACTGAGATTGTTTTTGACCATATCAACGAGGTGGACCTCAGCGAGCGCCCATTCAAGCTTAAGGGCGACACAGGTCAATACACCTGTGATGCACTGATCATCTCGACTGGCGCGTCTGCCAAGTATCTTGGTCTCGAGTCTGAAGAGGCGTTTAAAGGCCGCGGCGTTTCTGCTTGTGCTACCTGTGACGGCTTCTTCTACCGCAATCAAAAAGTGGCGGTAGTCGGTGGTGGTAACACAGCCGTGGAAGAGGCACTGTATTTATCGAATATCGCCTCTGAAGTGCACCTGATCCACCGCCGCGACACCTTCCGCGCTGAGAAAATCTTGATTAAGCGCCTGATGGACAAGGTCGAAGCGGGCAATATTATCCTGCACACCGATCGCGTACTGGATGAAGTGCTTGGCGACGATATGGGTGTGACCGGGGTGCGTATTAAAGATACCAACAGCGAAAACACTGAAGATCTTGAGGTAATGGGCGCGTTCATTGCAATTGGTCACCAACCGAATACGTCAATCTTCAAGGGCCAATTGGACATGAACGGCGACTACATCACGGTTAACTCTGGCCTTGAAGGCAATGCGACCCAAACCAGTGTCGAGGGCGTGTTTGCCGCTGGTGATGTTATGGATCACAACTATCGCCAAGCCATCACCTCAGCAGGCACTGGCTGTATGGCAGCACTGGATGCTGAACGCTTCCTTGACAGTCAAAACGACTAACCCCGCATAAAAGCCCCACTGCCCAACGGTATTCTCGTTGGGCTTTGTTTTGTATACTACCCTTCTACCCATTCTAATAATCAATAACAAGCCTTCTAAATAATGGATACAACCAAACAAAGGAACTTGAGTAAATGGCTAAAACAGCAAAGCAGACTTGCTAACCGCTGGCTGCTCACCGCCATCGGTTTAGGTCTCCTCTCTAGCCTGGTCCTGCTCGCTCAAGCAGGATTAATTGCTCACATTCTCCACCAACTTATTATCGAACAAGTGGATAAATCCACGCTTATTCCCGCCTTCGCCACTCTTGTGCTCACCACCGTTTTTCGCGCCTTGTGTGCATGGGGACGTGAAATAGCCGGTTTTCGTTGTGGCATGCAAGTTCGCCAGATTATTCGTCAGCAAATCCTAGACAAACTCGAGTCACTTGGTCCAGCGTACATCAAGGGCAAGCCCGCAGGCGCATGGGCCACGCTCTTACTGGAGCAGGTAGATGAAATGCACGACTTCTTCGCCCGTTACCTGCCGCAAATGTCTCTGTCGGTATTTATCCCGCTGATCATTCTCGTCGTCGTGTTCCCCATCAACTGGGCAGCTGGGGCGATTTTCTTGATCACCGCACCACTAGTACCCATCTTTATGTCATTAGTTGGACGTAAAGCCGCTGATGCAAACCGTCGTAACTTTAAAGCGCTGCAACGCCTCTCCGGGCATTTTTACGACCGCTTGCAAGCCACGAACACCATCCGCCTGTTTAACCGTGGCAAGTATGAGCACGAGGTGATGCGTGGTGCATCTGAAGTCTTTCGTCAACGCACCATGGACGTACTGCGCGTCGCCTTCTTGTCTTCCGCAGTGCTTGAGTTTTTTACCTCTATCTCAATCGCCATTACCGCAGTTTACTTCGGTTTCAGCTTTATTGGTGAGCTCAATTTCGGTCATTATGGTGTCGGGGTATCCTTGTTTGCCGGTCTGTTTATCCTGATCTTGGCCCCAGAGTTTTACCAACCCCTGCGCGATCTCGGTACCTTCTATCACGCCAAGCAGCAGGCGATTGGCTCTGCAGAGAGCATCGTTGAGTTTCTCAACACCGAAGCGAGTGCCTTACCTCAAGGCGACCAAGCGTTAAGCGCTGACGCCATCACTATCAAAGCGCAAGATTTGTGCGTAATGAGCCCCGAGGGAGAGCAGTTGGTTGGGCCTGTCAGCTTCGAGCTAGACGCCAATGCGCAAACCGCAATTGTTGGCCCAAGCGGAGCGGGAAAAACCAGCTTAATCAATGCCATTCTAGGCTTTTTACCTTACCAAGGCTCATTAATGGTCAACGGTATTGAGCTTAAATCGCTCTCAATCGCTGACTGGCGAAAAACCATCAGTTGGGTAGGGCAAAACCCGCTCTTGCTCCACGGGAGCATTCGCGACAACTTGATGCTGGGTAAAACGGAGATTGACGACGAGCAACTGATGGCCGCTGTCACTGCCTCCCATGCCGATGAGTTTGTTGCTAAGCTGGGCCTTGAGCATGCGATCTCCGACCGTTCGTCAGGGCTTTCTGTCGGCCAAGCGCAGCGCATCGCGGTGGCAAGAGCCATTCTGCAACAAGGTCAGTTTTGGCTGCTTGATGAACCGACAGCAAGCCTTGACGCACGCAGTGAACAACTCGTCTGGCAAGGGCTTGCCAATGCGACTCAAAATCGCACCACTCTGCTTATCACCCACCAGCTGGCACAACTGACTCACGCCGATCAGATCTTAGTCATGGACAATGGGCAGCTAGTGCAAACGGGAACCTTTGATGAGCTAAAAAATACACAGGGGCTTTTCAAACAGTTACTCAAATCAAATCAAGCGCTAACCAAGTCGAACAAGGAGAATCTCGATGCATGAGTTAAAGCCGTATCTTAATCTCTACCGCAAGCACTGGTTTGGTTTATCACTTGGAATGATCCTGGCGCTGGCAACGACAGCTGCCTCTATCGGCCTATTAACCTTATCTGGCTGGTTCTTATCTGCGGCGGCAGTTGCCGGTCTCACCATTGCCCGCGAGACCTTCAACTACATGCTCCCTGGTGCCTTTGTGCGCGGCTTTGCAATGGGCCGCACGGCGGGTCGCTGGGGCGAGCGTGTGGTCAGTCACAACGCCACCTTTAAACTGCTCACCGATTTAAGACTGTTTTTCTTTAAAAAACTCACCGCGCTCTACCCCGGCAAATCTTCCACCATGCGCGACGCCGATGCCCTCAATCGCCTAGTGGCAGATGTTGATGCAATGGATCATGTGTATCTTCGCCTAGTGAGTCCTGTCGTCGTCGGTGTCTGTGGTATTACCCTGCTCACGGTCTTTTTGTCTTGGTTTGATGTCTGTGTCGGCCTGACGCTCGGTGGGATCTTAATGGCCCTGCTACTTACTTGGCCAGTTCTGTTCTATCGACTCGGCAAACACAATGGCGCCAACCTGACACAAGAAAAAGCCAACATGCGTATCGCCAGCCTTGACTGGCTGCAAGGCTATAGCGAGCTGACCCTGTTTGGTGCCGCCCAGCGCTATCGCCAGGCCATTGAAGCCGCAGAGCAGCGCTTTTTCACCAACCAGTACGTAAACGCCCACATTACTGGCCTGGCACAGGCGTTAATGCTTGCCTGCAATGGCCTCACTCTGGTGTTGATCTTATGGCTGTCAGCCGATGGCATTGGCGGACGCGCGCCTGATCCCATGATTGCCATGGTCGCCTTTGCGACGCTTGCCAGCTTTGAGCTGCTGATGCCGATTGCAGGTGCCTTCCAGTACCTTGGTCAAACCCTTACCTCTGCCAAGCGCCTAAATGAAGTGATCCTATCCCCTGCTTCGATGACGTTTGCTCCGCAACCTCACACCTTGCCTGCACAACTGCAAATCGACCTAAAACAAGTGAGCTTCAGCTACGACGACAAGGTAAATGCACTAAGCAACATCAACGTACAAATCAACCACGGGGATAAAGTGGCTATCGTTGGAAAAACCGGTTCGGGTAAGTCCACCCTTGCTCAGCTATTGACTCGCACTTTTGACCCTACTCAAGGCCAGGTTTCTATCGGTGAGCGCTCGTTGACGGAGTGGCATGAGCCTCAGCTACGTGACAGTGTCACTGCTGTTAGTCAGAGAGTCGATATCTTAAACGGCACTTTAAGAGACAATTTGTTGCTCGCTGCGCCAGACGCAAACGACACACAACTCTGCCACGCTCTAGCTCAAGTTGGTCTAAACAAGCTGATAGAAAAACAAGGCTTGGATGCTTGGCTTGGTGACGGTGGACGCCAGCTTTCTGGTGGTGAAAAACGTCGCATCGGAATTGCACGAGCTGCACTACGACAAGCACCAATCGTCATCCTCGATGAACCAACTGAAGGACTAGACAAACAAACCGAGCTACAAATCATGGAGTTAATTGAAGCTCAGTTTAACCAGCAAACGGTCATCTTCATCACTCACCGATTGAGCTACCTAGCCAAAATGGATCAAGTTTTGTTGATGGAGCAAGGTGAGATCATCGAGAGTGGCACGCATGGTGAGCTACTTAATGCACAAGGACGCTACTACCAATTAAACCAGGCAATAGCGTGAGAACGATTGTCCTTGGGATCAATTTGGGAACGATCCCCATACTTGTCTCGACGAAGTAATTTTTATTTAGTTCTACGTTTTATGGCGTACAAGCTATCTGAATAAGTTTGTACGCCTTCTCTCCAAGTTAATCTGCTGTTTAGCAAGTCGTTTAGTAGTTACGATACGACAAAATCCCTCGGTGATCACACAACGCATTTTGCTGCGCAAACTCAGAATTAGGCACAAATGAGTTTCAGCTCTCGCTAAAGCAGTTTACGGGTTAGCAAAAGTATTACAAAGCCTCTAAAATAGTGGCCAAATTTATTCAGCCACTACACTATTTCCTTATGGAATACCCTAATTTAAAACTTACCGCCATTTAGCCATTCAACTTTTGCCGGAACGGGCTCCTGATTAACCCAGACTTCAACAATTTTCCCTTCTTCAAGCCTGAAAATATCAAATCGTGCAATTTCTTGTTCTTGGTAGATGACGCGACTGTATGCGACAACGGTATTGCCCTGGCCGATAATTCTCACGATCTGATCATAGGCGCCCTGATAGTTTTCAATAGGCTCAATCTCTGAAGCCGCATGCATCACCAAAGCGCTACTATCTACAAATGACGTGAACTTCTCTCTCTGACCAAGAATCATGACATCACATATAAAGTTACGCACGATCTCCTTGTTATCCTCGGTGGCTTCAGGATTGGTAATTTCTGTAGATCCGTTTATTTGATCGACGTCTGAATTTTGGTTAGTTTCAAATGCGGCAATAACATCCCAGTGTTCGATAATCTTATCATCACTGTCCGTGTCAAATAGATCCGTTGTTACCCATTTAGCTTCACCATCGTTAATATCCTGAAAAGCCTGAACAAAGACATATTGCCCATCTACAACAGAACGGACGATACGAATGTCTCTAACCTTACAGCGCTCTATAAAGGGTTCAAAAAACTCGACGAAGCCGTCGATACCATTTCGAACACCAGTGCTATGTTGGGTATATCGTCTACCCGTATATTTAGTCACTGCCTGACGAACATGCCCATCACGTATACCTTCCAGATACAGTTTAGTTGCGTTTTCCAGTTTCTGACTCATGGGTATCTCCGGTTAAGGTCACAAATATTGTCACTAAAATATATATGCAAAGCGAAACGCCTGCATAAAACAGTAAGCATAACCCTGACATTTTGCGTTGAAGCTTTAGGTGATTAGCTATCCCTAACCTCTAAAATCAGTAAGGATGCTTTACTAAATAATGCTCGACATTGATCTGTAGATTATCCCTGGAGTTTACTTACTCAAATACTAGGTGGTATTCAAGCGCGTAGTCGTATGACTAATGATGCATCTTCCCTCTGCGATTGAACTCCTGTCGCTGTTTTTAATCAGGGTATACCTTCACAAAACGCTCGAGAACTAACTCAGAATCACCAGAGAAACTAACACCAATTTCTTGGGCATATTTCTCAAAGAAGTTAGTATGTGCAGAGCGCCACCACTCATAGCTACCATCCCCTTCTCCCTCCAAGGCAGCAAAATCACTGGTAACTTCATCGAATCGACAAACCGACACATCGATTAGTTTTACAATGCAAACGGGGTCTTGTGACCAATTTAGAATTACGGTGAGTTGGCCTACTTGTGGTAAAGGTTCATTCTCAACATCGTAGCCTGCCTTGAGAGAACAAGTTGCCTGCTTTTTTCCCTCATTAATTAAGCGTGCACACTCGTTAGCATTGTATTCATCTGCGCAAAAGTGCTCCGTCACAACCTGTGGCATCTGCGCGCGTTCTTCTTCACTTAAAGTGTCAAGATAGTGGTCCAAAAATCTCTGTTGCTCTATGTTCATTTGCTTCCCTACAACTTGGCATGTTTTAACTTACAACCGAATGATTGAGCCCAAATCGGAGGTAAGTTGTTCAAAGAAGTAATGGGATTAAAGTCAGAGCATTAGCTATGTCAAACCAAATCAGATAGTTAGGCAAAATATAACACGGGGGTTGCACCAATACCAATCCGACAGCTTTGACGCGGAAACGCCATTGAATACTCATCATCACATTGATTATCAGCCCTAGGCATAGACTGCATACGGAAACACCCAAAGTTATTAGCTTTGGGCGTTTCTTCTAACAAACTGGGTGACGACAAAACCGAGCTTTACAGTGTCATATGCAGAATTGGAAAAGGTTTCCCCATATCATCAAGTGGTGAGCGTGAAACGACTTTGAACCCCATGTGCTCATAAAAACCTATGGCTTGAGGATTTTGCTCGTTAACATCGACTTTGGTCGCGCCTAGCTGCTCTATCGCGTATTGCAGCAGCGCTTTGCCTACGCCGTGCCCTCTTGCTTCGTTTGAGATAAACAGCATTTCAATTTTTTCATCGTGGATGCCCACGAAACCAACAATTGAACCACTTTCATTTTTCACACATCTTAACGTAACAGCAGGAAAAGCCTGCTCAATGATGATCGGTTTAAAGAACTCAATATCCTCTTCTGTAATGAAGTCATGAGTCGCTCGGACGGAGTTTTCCCACACATCGAGCATTTCTGCGTAATGGTCAGGAAGCACATTTTCTACAATCATAGTGTTTTCTCTGAAGTTGACTGAAACTCATGTGCAGCCGCGCGGTGCGATCTTAACCTAGGTTAAGATGGTGCTCAAGGAGTACTCACAGTGTCCTTGACCATTCAAGCTTGAGTCCAATCGAGACTGGACGCGGCACATCTAAGTTCAAGTTGATTGCAGTGACATATGCATGAGAGCGACTGGCTCACCACATGGCTTACACCTCGATTCAATCTGATAAGGAACAAAACCCAGTTTGTTATAAAGCAGTATAGCGCGCGTGTTGAAATTAAATACCGATAACTTTGGTGTCGCTTGGTAATCATTGATGCAGAGGCTGGATAGATATTTTACCAATGCGCTGCCTACACCTTTTCCTGCATGCTCTCCACTGACGATAATATTACCAATGAACGCGCTATGTGAGGGGCGAACATTGTATAAGTTTCCAAACCCAACCACCGCGTCGTCAATTATGCAAACAGTCAGGTTAGAGCGCACCTTGGCAACTTGCCTAATTTGCGCCACGTCCCAAGGGAAAGTGGCGGATGGGCTTATCGTGTAGAGCTCTTCGGCAGTAGTAACCAGCTTTGCTACCTGTTCAAAATGGCACTCACTCGCAGCTTGAATTTTCACTCTCCACCTCATGCTCTATGTTCAACCAGTCATGTTTTCGTCCTTGGTAGAGCGATAACTTCGGCCTAGGGAAAGTCTGGTCTGCAAATAGTCCTACGGGAATCGTGATAAAGTTTGGCAACCCATCAAGCTCTAGGCTGACTACACTGCCACAGTTCATGCAAAAGCTTTGGGTGACGTTACCACCACTATCGCCACTGCGAGTGTATGACTTAGCATCACCTTTTATCTCAACGTCAGCCTTATCAAAACGGGCTTGCACACCAAATGCACTGCCAGTTCTTCTTTGACACTCTTCACAATGACACACACTTACCCGCACGGGCTCAGCTTTGGTGACGACTATGAGCTGACCGCACGAACATTTTGCGCTGCGATATGACATTCTCGTATTCCATCCAATCCATTGGGCGTATTCAAGCCAAGTCTATACATGGCTTTGCGATTGGGTTTAGATTAAAAAAATACTCACTAACTGTCATCAGAAATATTTTATCGCGGGTTTGAAGTAAAAATGCACCACGATCGAAGTGGTGCATTATTATATTTAAAGTATTAGCTAGGTGATGTGTTGCTTGCACACGCAAGGTCGGTGATAAAACGACCCTTACAGTCGCGCTAGCAAAGGCGAGCTATTATTCATTGGAGCCAGTATCAATAACAAAAAACGGCAAATCGAAGTCAGTTTCTTCGTTGTTAAGTACCGCTTCTTTGACTGTTCTTGTCGCCTGATTAGCCAGCTCATGATTGATGTTGAACGGCATGTCACTATTGTTGTTGCGCTCATCCCAGTCATAACAAAGCCCGTTGTAAACGCGTCCACACATGTTGTTGAAAAAGTATTGTAATAGTGCCTTCTCTTCCTTTGGATAGCCCGCACTTCTGACCATTTCAAGACGCAGCGCTTTGACTAAATTTTGTTGGCGTCGGTCAAGGTGATGCCATGCACTGATCAAATCAAACTCGCTTGGAATCATCATATAATCACCGCTCACAAACGCTTTAACGATATTCTCTGATCGGGAGCCACTGCCACGAAGAAATGCGCCCATGTGGGCTCTGGTCCAGCTATCATTAAAATCCACCGATGCGTTGTGAACCTTTGGGTCACGCTCTATCCATGTATTGAACACAATTTCCATCGTCATTCCCTAATTATTGTTCCTTAATTATTGTTATTGATGTCGATGCAGCTTTTCACGAATTGCCTCTACGATAAATGTCGAAAAGTCGCCCGTGATCTTGCCTTGTGCTCGCAGTGTTGCGTGCTGCTCAAAAAACAAGACGGGGACTTTCTTGAGGTTTTTTTGGCGAAACGAAGGCGCCTGCGCCTGTGGCTCCGCCCTGCCGAGGTCATCCTGATTACTGCTGCTCGATTCATCCATCTGGGCTGTCATTCTACTTTCCCTGTACTTGGTTTATATCCGTATAAATACCTGCGGGGTATCTTAAGAATCCCTCACCTCTTACGCAAGTGATTTCATTATCACTTAGCAAAAGTTGAGATCAACGCTAAAGAGTTCGATATTGCCTTGTTGGTACAATGTTATTGTCACAATGCTCCTCAACTAGAAGAGACTGTGAAAAACGTCAAAGTTTTACACCCAGAAACATATCCAGTTATTAAATATCTCCTATACAGTTCTGTCATTGAGTCTCGTTCTTGATGTGACTAGCATGAAATCAATTCGTCGTTGCAGCACTTTTCACCAGGTACTGGTGAGTATGCAGCGGTTATCACCATAATTATGCTAAATCTGAAGGAATTACGCTTAGTATGTTAAAACTATCTACTATCGCCGTTGCCGTGCTTTCTGTCTCTCTGCCGGTTGCCGCTTCATTTAACACGTCCCTATCTGTCGATGAAAAAACGGTTATCAGTGAAACCGGCGCAGTCATTGCCGAGAGCCTAAACGCTAAAGATGCCCAATACTCGGACGGTGCTTATGAAGTTGCGCCAGGCGTATGGTCAGTAACGGGCCTTGGCATGGACAATGTCAGCGTGGTGGAAACTGACAATGGCATCGTGGTTTTTGACGGCGGCCTAACCCAAGATTATGCGCGTAAAGCGATGTCTCTGCTACCAAAGCACGTTGCTGAAAAGCCAGTAAAAGGCTTTATCTATACTCACTGGCACTACATCATTGGTGCTGGCGTGTGGAACGTCAATGAAGACACCATTGTTGTCGCGCACAAAAATCATGAGTCAGAAATCACCAATTCTCTAGATCCTAACCATCCAATGGCAAAGGTGCGTCTGATCCGAAATCAAATCCAGCTTGGTGCTTACCTGCCAAAAGAAGGTCAAGACTCGCCGGCCAAGACAGGTTACGCGGTAGCAAACCTTGACGATATCAATACTTACATGCCACCAACTATGCTTGTGGGTGACGAAGAAACCAGTATCGTGATTGATGGTGTTGAGTTTATCACTCACGCTGCGCACTCAGACACGCTTGATGGGCTGGCGACCTACATTCCATCGAAGAAAGCCAGTGTCGATAACGTCTACTGGGCCCATGGTCTGTTTAACGCCTCAACCTTGCGCGGCGATCGCTGGCGTAATCTCGAGAATATGGAAATAGCAACCAACTGGCTGCTATCAAAAGACATCGAGCACAGCCTGAAAGTTCACGGCAAACCAGTTAGTGGTAAGGTGTTTAGAGCTCAGCTAACCGATCAAATCGACTCACTCAAAGCACTAGTTGCTGATACTGAGAAAGCCATTGGTCAGGGCCTAGCACCGGATGAGCTTCAATATCATGTAACACTGCCAGACTCACTTGCCAACTCACCTCACCTTGAAGAGAACTACGGTGAATACTCTTACCACGTGCGCCGCTACTACGGTGAGATTATGCACTGGTTTGGTAATGACTCTATCGAACTGCACCCACTGCCGCGTAATCTAGAGGCAGAGAAGATGGTTGCGGCAATGGGTGGCACTGAATCAGTGATCAAACTTGCCAAAGCTGCACAAGCTGACAACGATCACCAGTGGGCAGCGCAACTAGCCACCTACGCGATTCGCTCTGGCGACGAGTCAGCCAAGCAAGTGAAAGCGGACTCGTTGCGTGCAATGGCGCAAAAAGCCACTGCTGCAAACACGCGTAACTGGATGCTGACACACGCATTGGTACTCGAGGGTGAGATCGAGCTTCCACTCGTGCTGACCGGTGAGTACTAACCTGCTATTAAAATCCGTTACTTGATTAAACTGCAAAGCCGTGCGTTGCGCGGCTTTGTTGCTGTTGTTTGTCGCTACCAGCATTTGGCGTCTGTAAACACGCGGCTCCCCCTTAATTCGTAAGGGTCCCATTAACATCTGTAGTCGCTGATCGAATTAAATATGTTGAAGTACTCTCAAATTATATTACCGGCATTAGTCGCTTTGACCCTGAGCTCCGCGTCAATGGGCTGTGGATTTCATCTCAGTGGCGAAGATGGCGAACCCCTTCATCCTGGGTCAACGTATGTGATCTGGCGGACGATAACTGCGGAGAAAACTAAGCTGATTGAGCCAGTACCATCACTAGAGGGTGAAGCAGGATTTCGCCGGGCCTCTTGGTGGCTGACTCTCCTCGCCCGTCAACTCGAAGAGCTTGGCGTAGAGCAAACTGATATTTTGATCGCCGATGTGCCACTATGGAGCCGCTACGAGGCTTCGGGCTCGAGACTGATTCAGATTGACACTGGAGCACCGTCAGTGCCGTCATCCCCATTAGTTTTGACTACACTATCTGGACTTAACGCATTAATAACAGGACAAATTGACCTGATATCTGCACTTGAACAAGGCTTTGTGCAAGTACGCAACGATCCTGACGGAGCGTTATTGCCATTTATTCATTAGTGGATATTGGTTAACTTCCCCCTTGTGGGTCAATTACTTTCATTTAGGGTTTAAGCATGGATCTGCAACAATATGATCTAAACCTTCTAAAAACACTCTCTGTGCTACTTCAAGAGCAGAGTGTGTCAAAAGCCGCTGAGCGCCTTGGTACTAGCCAGCCTAGTGTAAGTCGTGCACTAAAAAAAATGCGTGACGAGTTTGAAGATCCCTTGTTCGCTCGCCACGCCACAGGCTTGACACTCACCCCACGCGGCGAAGAGCTCTCCCAGTCACTCCCGCATGTGATGAGTCAGATAGAGCAACTGTTTCAACGCCAGTCTTTTGAGCCGAGTTCTTGGAATGGCAGCTTTAAGCTCGCGGTAAACAACTCGTTAATCGATACCTTTGGTCACAAGATATGCTCGGCCATTCATACTCATAGCCCGGATGTTGAGTTTGAGCTGCATGTCTATGACAGCTCGACCCCATCTAAGATAGACCGAGGCGAAATTGACGCCGCGATTCACTACTTTCCTCTCGATATCTCTAAGACGTTTAGGCAAGTGATCATCGGTGAGGTGTCTTTTGGCTGTCTGTGTCGAGCTGGGCATCGTTATGCCGGACAATCTGTCCCAGTACAAACCTTAATGGAGGAGGATGTAGGTGGTTTGATTGTTGAAAACATCAATACTCACAAGATGACTGTCTCCGATTTTGTTGAGCCAGAGCAAGGCTTTAAGCCAAAGATGCGCAGCCGTCATCTTCAACCGTTGCTCAAAATGGCGCTCGAGTCTGATCTGATCATCGTCGCACCGCTGTGTGTCTATGACGAACTTGACCCAACACAGTTCGCCACCATCACAGTCGAGGAAATTCCCGCCGATTTTCCACATTTAACTCGGCAGTTGGCATTTATTCATAGCAATGCAGTCAGTCACTCGCAAAAATTCAACTGGCTAACTCATATTATGGACGACATATTCCCACCTAAGTTGGTTCGCAGTAACCGAGGTAGGAAATAAAAAACTAGATGGTTATAAAAAGGGGAGCTGACTGAGTCAGCTCCCCTAAAAACTTATTGGCTAATATTAATGTGCGTTCTTATAGTGCCTTGAGATAAGACTTAGCCGCAGTTAAGCGTAGCGTTGCTCCGCCAATAATATCGATAAAACCAAGGATCGGATGGGGCTTAGTCGCACTGATCCACGCTGAGCCTGTCGCGCCAATGGGCACGATTTCCATCGTTGCTTCATCCATCTCAAGCAGGACCGTACGGCCAATTGGTAAAGCTCCTCGCGCAATGTGTTGCGATACCGCCTGCTCTACGGGCAAGAGACTGCCCTGCGCTTCACCTGTCGCTCTGACAACGCTGTGGACGCGAGCACGAAATATCTGTCCCGGAAACGCATCTAGGTAGAATTCGCTAAATTGACCGACTTGAATGTTGGCATAAGTCTGATCTGGAACACGCATCTCAATAAATTTCTTGCCAGTATCCCACAGGTGCAAAGCACCTACTCGAGAACCATCGGCAATATAGACATGGGTCACCATGCCATCAAAGGGAGCGATAACCGTTAGACGCGAAAGATCAAATTCCAGACTCGCCTTTTGCGCTATTAATCCATTTTGCTTAGCCTCTAGCACACGCAGTTCAGCCTCAATCAGCTCAACCAAATCTTGTGATTCTTCCAACTCTTTCGCACTGACATGCTCGCTCATGCCAAGGTTGCGCTCTAAGTTCCGGGTCGCTTGAGCGCGTTTAACTAATTGCGCCTCAATCGTTCTCTCAAGCTCTACCATACCGGCATCGACCTGACGCAATGCCGCGGTGATTTTGTCATCCACCAAGGTATAGAGAACCTCGCCTTTGCTCACCTCGCTGTTGTGCTCAACAAACACCTGGTCAATTTGCTGACCTAGTGCAGGTGATAACACCGCGTGGGGTGCTTTGACCGTGGTCGAGTTGGTCATATCCAATGGCGAATAGAAACGATGACCAAAAAACAGCGCAAGCAGCAACAATAAGCCGATCGTCGTGGTTGCAAAGTAGTTTCTTGGGGTGCGCTTGAGGACATTAAATTTAAATAACAGCCAAACAATTAAGATATAGGGAAGCATTACCTCTTTCATGCGCTAGCTCCTTTAAACCATTGTTGAACTTTTTCCCAATCGGTAACAATAGCCAGCACCGCAAGCACCCATAACGGTTTGTAAAACAAGCCTAAGATACACATCCAAAACACCAGCTTTGCTTGTGCAAGCCCCTTCTCTTTTGCCAAATGCTTCGGAATCGAATGGATATACCAGAGCTTATTTAAGATCCACACCGCAAGAGCGATGGTGACGATCACAACAAACCACATAAACGCGACAGACTCTAGTAACCCATAGATGGAAGGTAGTTGGTCATAAACCAACTCGGTGGGGTGTATTTTCATGAACGCTCCTCAACTTGGCGCTTGGAAAAAGTACGAACAAATTTTGACCAGATCCTATCGTTACCCTTGTGACGCATACAGCGAGTTAGCTTATCTCTGGTATCAACCATGCTTATACCAACAACGGTTTTTCCCTGTAGAAAAATTATTGGCAATAAAAGCAGTGACTTCCGTTAGATTTACACGGGATTTGTAGATCATTGTCGACAGGAAAGATGAGGCGGAATTTTAGCGATTAAAAAAAACCATGGCGCACTGACTGTGCATTTAAGGTAAGTAGATTCACTAAATTACAAAATTATGATCTGAAGCACATGTTTTTCGTTTCGAGAAACGTTTTGTCTCTCGCAAACATTTTGTCTCGCAAGAACTTTACAGCCGAGCCGACTTTGAACGTACGACTACCCAAAAAGCTGCCCTATCGTACCAACAACAAAACGCGCGCTATCCTCAGCGTGATAGCACTAAGATTAGTTTGCGTTATGTCACATTTACTACTGATAAACTACCAATAAAAACAATAAGTTGATCCGGGCAAGCTTAGCTACATCACTCTCATGCTAGGCTTTCGCCGTTTATTTTGACCTATAGGGATATTAATCATGTTGAATGCTCTGCAAGGCGCGCAAATGCTATTTGTCGCCTTTGGCGCGCTAGTTCTGGTGCCTCTGTTAACCGGGCTCGATCCAAGTGTGGCACTGTTCGGTGCCGGTGTCGGTACACTGCTGTTTCAAGCGATTACTCGTCGTAGTGTGCCTATCTTCCTTGCCTCCTCTTTCGCCTTTATTGCACCCATCATGTTCGGCGTACAAACCTGGGGCATTCCTGCCACTATGGGTGGTCTAATGGCGGCGGGTTTGGTTTACGTTGCCTTGGGTGGCCTGATTAAACTGCGCGGCGTTGCAATAGTGCACCGGATCCTTCCCCCTGTTGTTGTTGGGCCGGTGATCATGGTGATTGGTCTTGGGCTAGCGCCTGTGGCTGTCAATATGGCACTTGGCAAAACCGGTGATGGTGCGGTGCAATTAGTTGACGCTAATGCCGCCCTATGGATTTCTGCCTTATCACTGATCACCACCATTGCTATCAGTGTCTTTGCCAAGGGTCTACTTAAGCTTTTGCCTATCTTTGGTGGTATCGCAGTGGGCTATGCGCTTAGCCTCGGTTTTGGTATTGTCGACTTTACCCCGGTGGCACAAGCCTCTTGGCTGGCACTGCCTAATTTCACCACCCCTGAATTTAACATCAACGCCATTCTGTTCATGATCCCAGTTGCGATTGCGCCTGCGGTCGAGCACGTGGGTGATATGTTGGCGATCTCAAACGTCACTGGCAAAGACTACCTTAAAAAGCCAGGCCTTCACCGCACTATTACCGGTGACGGTGTCGCAACGATTGCTGCTTCTATGGTGGGTGCGCCACCGAACACCACAGTATCCGCACAATAAAGCAACCATTTATAAACACGCCTAAGTTAATGTTTCTCTAAGGAAAGGGGGAACATATGCGACTACTTACCGACATCGAAGCAAAGCAAACACTGATAGACATATCCCACGGCGAACTGACCGAATCGGTCGTTGATGAACTGCTGTTTTTCTATGAGTACCACGGGCGTGATAATGGGCGGGTGTTGGTCATCCTACAGAATGCCATTGCGGGGCTGCTGCCTGTGGTGGGTCGGGTGTTCACGTTCGAACGTGGGGAGGTTGTGGGGTTGGTCCGTGAGGAGTTGGCCGGATGGAAAAAGGCGACTAGATAGCCGCCTTTTGTCTTCTCTTCCTGAGATACAACACAAATCCGATCTGTATTAGCTTGATGCTTAACCATATCATTGCGTCACCTCACAGAGAAGACTAGGACATGGTTATTGAAATCACAAGCAAAAAAAGGCGACCCATAGGCCGCCCAAGGTATTAGCATCCCCAGAGACCGTCACCGATTGGTTCGCCCTTAGAGAATTTTTCCAATGCCGTATCGTACCATCCCGCTAAACAGTCCTCTTTTGGAATGATGGACATAGCATTGTTGAAAATGCTGTATACTTCGGATGTGGTAAGCTTTCGACCTTCCTCAATGGATGACACCATAACATCCTCGAACGCCTTGAATGATGCCGCGTGTATCCATCTCAGTGTGTTGGTTCCCATGTACTCATCCAATTTCGATATCATGGTTCGCGTGGTTGGCTGTTTGCCAATTTTGGCTTTCCATTTAGATCTAATTGTTTTCGCCTTGAAACCGACACAACGCAGATTTAGCCTGTTGGCAAGCTCTATCTTGAGTTGTGTGTGATGCTCCATGTTCTTAAATGACACGTAAGTGTTAATAAGACCGTTTAGCATCGACCAAACAGATCGGCACATTTCCAAATCATCCACCCCTGACGCTTTAAGAGCGTTGACGTCTGCCATTGTAATCGATTCTACCCCATCATCGATCATGAGATAAAATTGATTTCTGGCTGCTCGTAGCTCTTCTAAAACTCGCATCGTGATAGTGTTGATTGCAACCCCGTCCGGTATACAACGAAACGCCACGGCGGTTATAAGCTCTTCGGGTATCACATATGCCGTGATTGGCTTTGTTTTTCCCTTGAACTTTTCCACCTCGTAAATGTGTTGCAGGTCTTTACCCTTTAGCACATTACACACTGGCATCGCGGGCGGGAATTCTTGACCTTCGGAGAAAGCGTTAAATTTAACGCTTTCTTTTTCGCTCTCAAAATCCGCCAAATGTCCGGTAAAGTTTAAGGGGGTAGGCTCAAACCCAGTATGCCTTTTAACATCAAAATAACTTATAGCAGTGAATGTTCTTAAGTTCTTTTTGATGTTTTCGTGCACGTCGTTAAACTCGCCGCCGTCATAATGCATTTTCACGCGGGCAAGATCATACGTTGTCGTGTAAATGATATTGCCCTCTTTGCTACGAATTAAACTGCCATAGCCCACAGATTGAAACTCATGAATCAATGTTTTCTTCTCCTATGATTTCATGATGATTCCGTTCATAACATCGACCGGACTAACGTCCAGTATATCCGGCCCCCTATAGAACCGCCCATAGGGGCGACCCGTTTCAATACCGATATACTACACCCGACCGCCCATACAGTCAAGCTTTACCGTAAAAGTTATTCTATTAGGCCGCACAATCGGCCTTCTCATCGTCATACAGATCCGACTCAAGCACCACGCGATCTTCGCCAAAATTCCACGTGTTAACCTGTGACTCGCTGATATAAGTCTTAGCCATAAACACCGCCTGTTCGCCCTGCATCACAAGCTCGCCTAGAGCCATGTCGCCGTCGTGAAGCAAAAGCGACGCATTGGTGTTGACGTTGGTTCCCTTCAGTACTTGATGGTTACTCATTAGAGCGCCAGCGCTGGCACCGATGAACTCGTTAATGGCCTTGGTCGCCCCGTTAATGTCGCTCGCCAAGTTACGCTCGATCACACGTTGGAAACAGTGCGGGTTGCGTAGCGGGTCCATGAAGCTAAGCGGGTAACGATCGAAAGTGATTTCTTGGGCCGTAAAGTCAATCGCTAGGGTCCAAGTGTCCACATTGCCGTTTACTGGGTTTAGCTTGGCGAATACGTGGATAAACACCGCCATGTTATCAGGGTCTTTCACTGTAACACCACAGTTATGAGCTACTTTGCTATGAATGGATACGAATTCATCTACCATCTTCAGGCGCTTTTTAACTGGCATCTTGCGAAAGTTGTTCGGCATCTTGTTCACCATTTTCTGTACGGTCGCTTTGTCTGCCGCTGACAGCTCGCGCCCTTCGTATTTCTTTAGTGGTTTGACAACTCGCTTAGCTAAACCAATCCAACCAGTTTTACCCATGTATACCATAATCTTATCTCTCTGTACTAGGTCGGGAACCGCCCCGCCTTCAATACCTATAAGATACAAAAAACCCCTCGCGATTGCAAGGGGTTTTACGGAAAAAATTACTATTTATTTTTGGATAGTGTCGCACTTCTGGCGAAACTCTGTGTATGCTTTGCCGAAACCGTCTAGTGAGTAGGTTAGCGCGTTTAGGTCTTTGTATTCGCCCTTTAGCTTGACCCGAACAGACATACCGTCTTTGAACTGCGGAACCGCTTGGTCCCCCAAGTACGCCGCCGCGTGAGTCTTATTGATACCGCTATCTGTCCAGATTACATCCGCACGAAACATCACATTGTCATCGACGCGAACCAACATATCGTTAGCGCCTTGAACACCCATAAACTTGGATTGCTGGACGCGTAGAAAGTCGCCGTTTGTCTGGCATGTTAGTGACAGGTATCCGTGATCATTTCCCGCGATATTTCGAGTAGAAATGTGATAGCTCGTGACCTTGTCGGTCATGTCATCGGTGTTATTTCCAAGTGTCCAAGCCGCGCTTGCGCTTGTTGCTGTGGCGAATAGTGCTAGTGCTAGTAATGTCTTTTTCATGGTGTGTTCTCCTCTCTAAGTTAGTAACGGCAATCAACGTCGACGATGTTCGACGCGGGGCCAATGTTATGTGTTTCGAATGCGTCAAGCTTGGTCACTTGACGCCCGTTACGGATCACTATTTCCGCCCCTTCTACGTTGGCGTGTGCCGTAACGACATACTCACCTAGGTGGTTAATGTCCATATCAACGTGACAGTATGGCGCAATGTCGGTTTTAACTACCGCAACCGCTTGGCGGTCGTCCTGTCTTGCTGCGTGCGCCTGTGGTGTTACTGCCGCCACCGCAAAGAAGGCGATAGCCGCGATTGTTGCCGATTTTACTAATGTACGCTCTTTCATATCTTAATACCTTATACCGTAAAGTTGCCTAGATACCCATCGCCAAAACGCTGTATGATACGATCAGGCTTAGTGCGATAGAGTGGCGTAATGTGTTTAGTGCTAGTGCTTTCATGGTGTGTAACCTCAATTCATTGGCGGGGCACCGCGCCCCGTTTCGTTGAGGTAGATATTACGACACCCTTTAAAGGATAGCAAGTATTTTTTCGAATAAATTTATCTTAAACGATCCAAGCTTGTGCGCGAGCGCTGACGAACACGCCACCGCCAAAGAAGTTGCGGCGCACGTCCATTGTAACGCCTGTGATGGCGTTATATCCACGAATGCGGGCGCTCTCTCGCAGTGAGTCTACTGCGTCTATCTGGAGCTGTTTAGCGTCGATTTTGTAGGTCTCATCGCCCAGCCAAGCGCGGATAGTTCCCATGATGGTAGGAAGGTGACCAAGGTCAGCGCGAACCACTTCGCCCGCTACCGCCTCGGGTGTTTCTCTTAGGATGTCGTCAGTTAGTACAATAGCCATTATTCGTAAAACCTCTCTTTTGGTTGTTCGCCCTCTTTGAGCGTGTCAGTGCATCGGTGAAGGTCGGCGAATCGGTCGTCTGACCATATCAAGTGCGCCATGTCCTCACCGAACTGATCCAGTGTGTAAGCCTCTGGTAGCTGAAACGTGAACGCGTTGCCGTTCCGTACAACGTCGGTGTCGTTGACGCCCATCTCTTCTAAGAGCATCAGGGCGCGGCCATTGTCGCCGCTAAACTCTGTCCAGAATGTTGCCTTCATTACAATGCGCCATCTAGGTTAGGCAAGCCGTTCACGGTACACTCGCGCGTGTGCTTCAATCGGGTCTCTTTCTGTTCGCCGATGTAGCGGTGTGTGACCTTCATTAGTCGCTTCACGCCTTCGTCGTCAATCTCGACCCATAGAGCGCGGTCAGCGGTGTACCAGTGCAATACTGTGGCAACATGCGCGCCTTTGATCTCTTCCCCAGTTGCGATCATCTCTCGGTCGTCAAACGAAAGTTGGAAGTCTCCACAGTCGGCCTTAACGTCAAGCACGTATGGTGTAGGTTCTGGCTGCACAGCCTCTTGGATGTATGGGGCCGCGAACACGCCGCCGATAAATGATACTGTCGCCGCCGCGATGATAGGTAGTGCTTTCATGGTATGTACCTCAAGTTGGTTAATGTTTAGTTGGTGGGCGTCCATGCCCGTTGGTGGCTTACTTGCTTAGCTCTTCGATAATGTGACTAGATACCGCTCGAATCACTCCGCTCTCTGACGGCAAATCGGAAAAATTAACCGAACCCGTGTCACCGTTCATAAAATCGACAACCACAAACAAACCGTTGTCTTGAACTGGCATCACGACTTTTGCTACATCGACGCCGTCACTCTTTAGAGTTTGTGCCATCACCGCGCCTACTGCGCCCGTCTCTAGTTGATTGATGCTGTTACCAAGTACAGTAGACGCAAAGTTATCTACCGCTACTAGATGTGGCAGTGCTTTAGTCACACGTGCCACGATTTCTTTTAAAATTTTACGCTGATTTTCCATTGGGAAACCTCAATTGTTAGTTAGTGATTGGCGGGCTGCCCCGCCGTGTGTTGTTAGCCGATCTGTTTGGTCAGTGCCTTGAGTCCGGCGTCCGTCAGGTAGTGGCTTTCCATGCTTGCTAGGTCCGCGTTTAGCGCCTTGTATGTGTTTCCGTCCGAGCCTTTGAATGTTCCATTCGCTTGCTTAGTTAGTTTCACTGTTTTCATGTTGCCACCTTATACCGTAAAAGTTATTGGTTATGGGTCTACTCTCCCTGACCACGTGATAAATAGTAACCGCATTCGTTTTTCATTGCAAGTATTTATTTCGTAAAAATACCTATTTACCTCGAAAGAGTTAGGCGGCTTTGTTTTGCATCAGGTCAGATACAAAGCTCAATAGCTCGTCAGTGTTGAACAGACCAAAGTCGCCTTGGGGATGGACGCCTACGACCAAGCACCCGCTAACCTCTTCATATCGTGCTAACTGTTCGTCAATGTGCTCTTGTGTCCAGTCCTTGCCCACCTTCACCTCAATGATGAGATCAAGCTCATCGACTAGCAGGTCAAATCTTATGTAACCCCCGCCATGCCCGATCTGATACTCTGCATCAACAAACAAGCCTAGTTGTGTAAGAGCGTGATACAAGGCGAATTGGTAGTAAGCCTCTGTGTGCTCATCATATCCCTTTGCCGCCAGAAACTCGACCGCGTTTAGCTCTAGTGCTATTTCGTGTAGCGTTTGTGCTTGTTTGGTTCGCTCTATTTCTCTGCGTTTTCTGCTATATGCTGCATTCTTGTTACGGTTTCGCGCCAATTTTTCCCTATTTTTCTCTCTATATTCCCTACCGTATTTAGCAAATTTTTCCTTGTTTTTCTGGTAGTATTCGCGCTTTCTTGTGGCGATAGATTCCTTGTTCGCTCCCCGCCTTTTATGGTAGTTTCTGCGCGCTTTCTCTGCGATAACTTCCTTGTTTTTGACGGCATATTCCCTTTGATAACCGGCCAATTTTTCCCTATTTTTCTCTCTATATTCCCGCTGATATTCCGCGATAACTTCCTTGTTTTTGTCGTAGTGTTCTTTCTTAAGATCCTTGATATGTCCCTTATTTTTCTCTCTATATTCCCGCTGATATTCTGTCACAGAAACCGCGTTTTCTTCTCGATGTTTTTTGTTGCTTTTAGACTTACACACCAAGCATTTATGATCTGTTGCGTATCTCTCATCAGTTCCGCAATTCTTACACGGCTTGCCAGTGCTAAAAGTCTTATCCCCGCGCGCTTTGGCGGCTGCTGCCATTTCTTTGATAGTTGTCATAAATCCCCCAAGTTCTGCGCGGGAACATCCCGCCGTTCAATACGTGTAATATAAAATTACTCACACAACTTTGCAAGTAATTTTACGGTAATTTTAACGAAAGAAGCCCCGACCATAAGATCGAGGCTATTCCGTGGTGCCAAATACTACCCGACTAGAAACCCGTTCGAACACACAACGGGTGAGGATCATCGGCGCAGCGTAACTCGCGACCATCGACCACCCAAACCCTGAGCCAGTGCGCCACTTCACTGTGACATTATCCACCTAAAAGGTTTGGTTGGTCGTTTTACCTGCGTTGTTTTTCCATAGGAGGTCAGCGAGGAAAAAGTCAACCCGCTTGACTACCACCGACGCATGACGCAGACCTACACGGGTCGGTGACGTTATTGTTTAAATAAATTCGTCTTCTCGTTCGACTTCTAGCGGCGATGCCATCATAGCCAAAGCAGCGCGACCAAATGCCGTTTCTAACGTTGGGTAAGCATGTGCTTGCCCTATCCCGTCGGCGCTACTTAACTTATCCAAAAGCCTGTTCAGCGCCGCCTTTGAAAACTTACTTGTAGCCTCGTCGCCGTACGCATTGCCAAAGAACAAAGCCAAAATGTTGCGCGTACCTCGATCCGTTTCTGCCGCCTTCACAAAGCTGTCAATGAACGATTCGCGAGTGCCGAAGTTCAACCGTTCCAGCAAGTAAGGGAACGCGCGACCAGTGAGACAAAGGCGACCGATTGAGTCGATAGTAGGTATCGAGTTTTGGATCGTGCTGATCGTCTTTCCGGTCTTCTCGCGTATCATCTGGTATGTCACATTGTGCAAACCATGTTCTAAAACCAGTTCAAAAACGTCCTGAAACAGTTCCTCTTTGCGTCGCTGCATCTCGGCTGCTGATACTCTAGCCATAATGATAAACCTCTCAAATAATATCAATAGGATAAGTTTACCATAAGCTAGCCGGATATCAAGAGGCGTTCATCCAGTCCTCTTCCTGAGACTCGCGCACCTCACCGCTTAGTGGGTTGGCTAGCATGGCGACCATTGCTTTGCCGTAGGCCGTTTCTAGGGTCTCTACAGCCTTGGTCTTGCCTACGCCCTTCACCTGTGCCAAGCGGGTAAGCATAGCCACGCGGATGTCGTTAGAGTAATGGCGGTCGGCGATACCGTAAATGTTATTGGCGAACATCAATAAACAGCCCCGACCAACTGCGTCAGTCTTCGCCATCTCAACGAATGAACCGATAAACGCCTCACCGCTGTCAAAGCTCAAACGATCCATTACATACGGTAGTGCGTATCCTTCCTGCTCATCGGTGCCGCTTAGTAACTGGCCCATTGCCCGTTTACTGCTCCCTATCGCGCCCTGTACGGTCGAAAGCGGTTTATCTATGCTATCCCCTATAGTTTTGAATTTCGCCTCGTGTAGACCCCTTACAGCCACGATTTCGAATGCGTTCTCGCGGATGTGTTGGCGGTTTAGTTCCGCCTGTTCTGCTGATACTCGTCCCATGGTGTTTGCTCCCTATTTGCTCATTAGCAGGTTGTGCGATTTGACGATAGTCGCGCGGATGTGACCAACAATGATCATGATAAGCGCTACCACTTCAGCCAGTGTCGCGAACCCAAAGCATACGTTGACAAAACCGCCGTCGGGTCTGTAGCTGTCTAGTTCATTGATACCAACGAATGCGGCGAAGATGCCTAGCACTAGTAGAATGTAACCGTAGATGTGACCTTGTGGTGCGGTCATGTGTCCGCGCGGTAAGCCGTTAGCCTGTTTGGCTGGCTGTGGCTGTACTTGGCTTAGGTCTACGTGTGTCGGTGCTGCTCCGCCACTGGCAAAACGTTCTAGCGCTTGTGCGCCGTTCTCCGCCAGTACTTCGCCTACAATCTCATAACCTTGGCTAACAAAGTGTTTGATGCGCTGAAGGTCTTCTTTTTTCGATACGTAGTTGTCGCGACCTGCTTTAGTCAGAATTACGTGTGCTTTGCTCATGGTGTTTTCTCTCTATTGGTTAATGGCTTGGGGCCTCTCCCCTGCCGACAAAATGAATTATAAGGATTCCTTTCCCTATTGCAAGTACTTTTTCGAATAAATTTACGCTTTATTTCGATAAGCTCTGACGCGCTTGTTTCTCTGCGCCTCTAGCTTGTCGCGGTTACGGTATCGATAACGCTTCAGGCACGCTACACACTGGCCAGATGAAACCATGCGCTCGCCGACGTGACCGTGGACACACGGCATCCCGTTGTTGTATCGGCTCAAGCCTTCAGCTCTTGCTTTCTCACGTGCTTGGGTGTTGCGCTCCCGCGCTGATAGGCGATGTTCCACCTTATCCGCCGTTCTGGTTCGGCGGCACTCTAAGCACGTATCGCCCTTCACATATCGATCCGAACGGTGCCCGCGTATACACGGCTTGCCTGTGTTATAGGTCAGCAAGCCTTTGGCCTTGGCCTCTTCTTTGCTGATGATCACGATAGCCCCTCTTGGTTGGTCGCCGCGCGGTACATGTCCTCTGATAGAGAAGACCCAACAACACCCACGAGGTCTTCGTGTTTCATGATGTGGGTGACCATCTCACGGTTAAGCTTGAACCACACAGACACAAACTTTCGCAATACCTCGCGGGTGTGCTTCCCGTCTACGATGTCGAGACCGTCATTTACATCAATCCCCTTGTCACCTATCACCTTTAACAACTCGCCGATGAGGGACGCGGGCGCAAGCTCTGGATTGTTATTCATGTGCTCGGGTACGCCGTTCTTTTGGCAGTGGGCGATGACTCCCGCCAACACACGGCCCGCCGATATTGAAGCGGTTCCCGCCAAGAAATACACACCTTCTTTGATAACACTCTCGACGTTGTACGGCTCCGCTGTTATCTCATGCTGGAATATGTAGTGTATGCGCTGGTCTGGCTCCGCTTCATTGTTCATTGGTACTACTGAACACTTGTGAAGCTTGAGGCCGTTCCCGCCTTCGATGGTATCAACGATCTCAACACGACCACCGACACGCACCCCGAAATATTCTATTAGCGATACAAATTGCTCTTTCATAGCTACCCCCTAGAAGTTCCACCCGATAGATCCCACAACCTCTTGGTTAACGGTGCGGTACATCACACCCAAGGTCAGACCGTTGTTGAAATGCGCGTTGTAGTTAGCCACCCCGCCCCAATCGGCACTCGTACCGTGGTCAAGGTAGAACTTGCCACCATCGCCTAGCAAGCCGTCGGCGTCCTTCCAGTTGGTGTATTCCTGCATCATGGCAACCTCGCCACCGATACCAAACGAATGATCCACTAGCTTGCCGCCGATGGTGTAGCTTGTACCAACGTACATATTCATCACGCTGCGCTCACCCTCGCCCGTTTTATAGACGTCTTCCCACTTGGTCCAATAGCTTTCCCCGTTCTCGCCCTTGCGTGGGTCGTCGAACGAAAAGCCAAAGCCTAGGAACACACCAAAGCTGTCTTCGCGCTTAGTGCCAACCTCAACGTTAAAGGTGTTCTCGGAGCCAAAGCCGAGAGTGATATATGAATCCGCGGGAGTTGTTGCCGCCTCGGCTGGCTTGATACATAGGGCCATCAAAATGATCACCGCTAGAAATGCGTAGGCGTATGATTGTTTCTCTTTTGACATGTGTATTACCTCTCTCAAGTTGGTGGGCGTCCATGCCCGTGTCGAATTAGTAGCCGATCAGCGCTTGTGCTGTGGTAGCTGCGTAGTTGTGGCGCAGGTTGTTTCGTGCCGTCTCTACATCAAACCCTGCCGAGTCCAGCAAGTAGCGTTTTTTGGTCTCGGCGTATACTGGGTTATCTGCGTTGGCTAGGTCCACGCGCGCCATGAATGCGTTCGACTCTTCGTCAGTCAGCATGTCTTTGGATGCTTCGAACACGATCAGTGCTGTGTGGAAGTCGAGCCCCGCAACGTCCATTTGCTCTAGGTCGCCACTGATGCATAGCAGCTTCACGATTGAGTCGAGTGACGTCTCGGTGTCCACTAGAATCTGATACATCATCTCTGTGCCCTTCTCCGCCACTGCGTTACCGATGGCCCAATCTACGCCTTTCTCCATTGCGAGTGCGTACACTTCGCGAATGCTGTTCATCTCGTTGATACCTTCAGCCACGCGAAGGTTTGCCGTGTTCATTGGCTCAAGAATGGTTGTTGAAAGCTCCGGCGTCATGTCATCGCTCATGATGATGCGCTCTAGAGCCTCTTTGATAAGTTCCGCGTTTGCCGCGACTGCGTTTGTATTTGCGTTCATGGTGTAAGTACCTCTCTGTTAGTTGGTTGAATGAATGGTGCCATCCTTGCCGTTAATGTGTTACTTGATCCAAGGCTTAGCTTTCGTGAAGTAAAGGACGAATGCCCCGAACATACCGAACAGACCCCAGATAACGAAAATCATGCTAGTGCCGATAGCGCCACCAATGACCACACCTGCGTTTGCTGCGCTTTCGTATGCTTGGCCAGCGTTGTCGTTGATCATCGCGCCCGCCATGGTTGTATACTTGAACCACCAAAACGCCATGATCGCGTGGAACGCAATGTAAACGCCTTTGTTGATCTGCGAGATGATGCCGCGCTTAGGCTTGTTCGAACCGATAAACATTTGCTTGGCCTCGTCCTCGCTTGATGCGGTCACCACGCTTTTACGTTTGTAACGGTTGTCCATCAGGTTGGCGATCTGCTCTAGGTTTTCGCCCGTGTCTTCTACTGCGATTACTGTTTGTGCTTTGGTGAAAATGATAAAGTTTTTCATGGTATGTACCTCTCTCAAGTTGGTTGAATGAATGGTGCCATCCGTGGCGCGGTGGTGGTCTGTTACAACACTTTGGCTACAATGTCGTGCTTACACTCGATGAACTGGATCTTTGACCCGTCAAACGCAAACACTAGCGTGTCGCCGTTTTTCTCTTCGATTGATCGTGTTGCTCCGAACATCGACACTTTGATAGCTTTCATTGCGACCGCCACTGACGAGGGTTTACCCTCCGCCGTATCAAATAAACGTTTCGCTAACTCCGCCAATGATTCGGTGCGTTTTTCTTCTAGACTGTGAACTTTTACTTCCATAGTGATATGTACCTCTCAAGTTAGTTTACGGTAAAAGTACCGCGTTATGGTTAAAAAAGTTGGTTCTGGTATGGGTCAAACTTCTTGACCCATGATCGTGAACCGTTGTTGTTTAGGTTTAGCGCCTCGCACAAGCGACGATACCAGACTGGGGAGATTCCTCCGTCAAAGTCCCAATCGTCTCGACCGTCTGTCATGGTAATGTGACCGGACAATGTAGGGAATCTCGCGCCTAGTTTCTCGCGCTTGATTTGTTGCGATACCTGCGCAGAGTGAGTAAAGCTGAACTGTTTGCAGTAAGCGACAAGGTCGTCAAACTCGTGGCGTTGCTTGTTGCCTTCGTTTGCCATCATTTGGATGTATTCGTCGTATGCGCTAGTCATTGCTTCATCTCTCTAGTTGGTGGTTAAGGGCTCATCCCCTAACCGATGAGCACATTGTAGTGGAGTCCGTTCCACATTGCAATAACTTTATTCGTAAAAGTTACTTTATTTTTACTGCTGTAGCCGTTACGGTGATAGCAGTCATGTTAGTTGCCGCATTGGTGCCGCTCATGGTTTCTACATCGAATACCACACCGATAAGCGCATCACACCCAAGGTCGTACGCTCGGACCTTCAGCTCGTCAAGCGCCTCTTGCTTGCTCTTCTCTAGACCTTTCATGAGTGTTTGGCTTTTACCGCCCACCAAATCGCGAACACTTGCCAGCGCATCACGGAATATGTTAACACCTTCGACCGTTGACACAGTGACAACACCGCCGATCTTCTCGACTTCGATCCCCATAGGCAACCCAGTGTTAAGGGTCATCATGTTTTTGATCTGGTCTTTGCGTGCTTGCTCCGCGTCGGCCTTTGCTTTGCGTTCCGCTTCGATTTCGCCTTGGCGTGGGTCTACGTAATCCCACATGTTCAGTGCGTTGGTGATTCCCTCACGTTTGAAAAAGTTCTTCAGTGCGGTCTCTGCGTCGCCGACAAACATTCCACCCTCTCGGGTAACCTCAACAAAGCCTTGCGCGATCTTGATGCCCACATCGTCGTGGTTGCCGTGCTCTACCGAGCGCTCGCCTTTGGTGTAGTCGTACTGATCAACCGCACCGTAAAAATTGTCTTTCTGTAGAATAACGAAAACTGCCATTGTGATATCTCTCTCTAAGTAAGTGGTTAAGGGCTCATCCCCTAACCGATGAGCACATTGTAGTGGAGTCCGTTCCACATTGCAATAACTTTATTCGTAAATTTGCCTAATATTATCCGAAAGGGTTAGAGAATTTCTTTCTCGGCAAATAGCTGTTTCAGATGTGGCAATGGTGACTTGTAGCTCACGCCGTCGATGGTGACGTATCCGTTTGCCTTCATTCGATCTTCAATGAAATTAACGCACTTGTAGCTGATGCCGACGCCCTTCACATCGCACAACTTTTCATCTACTGAGATGGTTTCTTTCCCCTTCAGGTAATCGTCGCTAATTCCCACGGTAATGTGTTCATCTTCCAATGATATTTTGAAACCATAGATGGACAGTGGCTTGCTTATACAGCCGTAAAAACCTGTGTCCTCGTCATACACCTTGCAGGTCATTTGCTGTGTTGACCACGGTAGGCCGTTTCGTAGGTTATCAGCCTGTGGTGTCTGTGATACCGCTGCCCCAATAGCAACGACGCCGATAATTGCAGTAAGTAGTTTTTTCATGGTGTTAATACCTCTCTTAGTTGGTTGAGCGCCACTGGTAAAGGCGTGCGCGTTGGTTTGGTAAGTTAAAAATTATAGAGCGGTCCTTGCTGTTATCTTCCATCATGAAACGGTCACTGTTCACGCCGACAAACCCAAGTTCGAACCCTTCCGCCTGTAGGCGCTCACATGTTTGGTTCAGGTCGTCTTGACTGGTCACCGCGAACTCAATCACGGTTAGCTGCTCGCGTGACAATGTGCCTTGTGTGCGGCGAATGCTTGAAAACATCATGGTGCTATCTCCCATTGGTTTACGGAAAAGTTTATTTTCCCAGAAAAGTTTCTACTTGGTTGTAATGCTCAAGGCGTACATTGTGAATGTTGCGCGCCTTGTTTTCACATCGTTCGATACGCTTGACCTCCGCGCTTGCGATGAACAGCTTGTGTAGCGTAGGATCAAGCTTAAAGATCAGTTTGGTAGAGCTGCGCTGAACGTCCGAATGGAGTGACGCGGTGCCAAGGTTGCGCAGTATGTAAGCGTCAACCGCCTCTTCTTCGACTAGAGCGCTATCAGCTCGCCATTCTTCCACACAAGCCGCTGCGGTTTCGTTCACTTGGTGATATTGTGCAATCTGATCTTCGCTTGGGTCAGCACAGCCAGTAAGAACAAGTGTTGAAGCGATAGCAGTAAGAGTAAGTAGCTTTTTCATGGTATGTCTCTCTAAGTAAGTGGTTAAGGGCTCATCCCCTAACCGATGAACACAGTATAGTGGAGTCATTTCCCTATTGCAAGTAATTTTTCCATAAAAATAACTATTATTTTTTGCCGTAAATCTCGGCGCGTAGTGCGTCGCTCGCTTGGGTGAACTCGTCGCCCGCTTCGGTGGTCGCTAGCTTAGTGAGTATGCGGATCTGTTCCGCTGTCGTTCGCCCTTCCGGTACGCGTAGAACGAACTCGGTAAACTTAACCGCCGTTAGACTGCCGTCGATCTCGGTGCCTATGTATACCTCGTAGGTCTCTGGGTCGGTCTCGCTCGCCTTGGCGAAAATCTCGATACGTGTCGAATTGCCGTCGTGAAACTCTACCGCCTGAAAAACTGGAAATTGAACCTTAGAAACTTGCATGTGAAAACCTCTCAATTAATGGACGACGCGCTCGCCGTCCTCAGCCATAACCACTTTACCGCCTTCGACAAGCTCACCACCCAATACCTCGGCCACGGCTAGCGCCATCTCGACCACTTCGGGGGAATCGGGATCGGCATACTCAACCATAGGAAAGCCCGCACCTTTCAAGGCGTCATAGATAGCGCCCGCTCGCTCGTCCTCGTCCTCTTCCCAACAAACCACGGCTAGCTCTCCGTCTTCCACGTCAATACTGATCGTAGAGCCGTCAATCAACACTTCGCTAGTATCTAGGCGCGGAGTAGCATCAGCACCAAGGAAGTTAGCAACACGTAGTACAAGATCCGAATAAGACATAAACACCTCTCTATAGAAGACGGGAACCGCCCCGCCCTTCGATAACCAGTATATTACGGGAGTCCGTTCAGATAGTCAATACTTTTTCCGTAAAAATTATTTTATTAAGCCGCCTTCAATAGGTCGGTTACACGGTGGCAGTTCTTAGCAACCCAACCCGCGTATTTCTTCCAAGCACCGCCGCGAACGTTCCACGTTAGTTCGTCGCTGTTATGGTCGATTAGCTCTTGCTCGATCATCTTGGCGGCGTTACGTGGGCGACCGCCCATCATGGTGTACGGGTCGGCTACAATGAACAGCTCAACTTTTGACCCTGCCGCCAGTGCGTCTTGCACTTGGTTAAACTTATGGTGGTCGAAGTAGTCGACACCGTTCACGGTCTTGATCATGCGGTCCTGCATGTTGTACATGTATTCGCCCGCGTAGCGTGGTTGGCCGTCAACAACGATGATGTAGCAGTTGCGCTCTGCTTGGCGTACAACGTCGGTCACTAGCTCAAGTGCTGCTGTCCACTCGCCGTCCTGCTTGCGTCGCTTATACTCACATGGTGCTGCCGTGAAGAAGTCAGCAACTTTTACAAACTCAAAACCGTCGAACAACATAATCATTTCTCTCTATCTAGTGGTTGGGGCCTCTCCCCTCCCGACACAAAGAAGTATACAAAAACCCCTCGCTAATAGCAAGGGGTTTTACGGAAAAAATTACTATTATTTTTAAGCGTAAACGGCCAGCACCGCCAAAGTACCAATGACGCCCACGGCCAACGCAACCCAATTCATCATGGCGGCGGTCGATACTAGCGACCCCTCGAACTCCTCACGGCTGCGACCCTTCAGTGGGTGGATCTGGTAGTAGCCAACCTTGCGCCCTTCCTTCACGCCCCTGTGGCTGTGTGGTAGGCGGTATTGAATGTAATTCTTGTTGTCGTGCGCCAGCTTCAGACCGCGCCCAGTGCGTGATGCGCTGCTCATCATTGAACGCTTAGCCATGCCATACGCGCCAGCCTCGGCGTGAAAGTATTCGATGCGCTCAACGTTCCCGCTCTGGCGATACACCACCAGCGCGTAACCCGTGTCGGTGATGTCTACCTTGTGGGTACTGTTCTTGAGTAGCTTGGCGCTGCGCTCTGCGTGGTAGCGGTCGCGCGCCTCTTTGGTCTGCTGCTGCTCTTCGGCGGTCTTAACAAATCCGGCCACGTCCTTTAGGCGCTGCCCAGCACCATCGATATAAGCTTGGCCAGTAGCTTGGCAAAAGTCCGCCTGCACATCTTCCCATAGCTTAACCATCATGTGGCGCTTATGGATAGCTCCGCTGATCTTGTTCTTGGCGAACTCGGTTCCCATATCCTCAAGGCGTTGGATCGCCCCGTCCACTAGCGCTAGGTTTTCACTGTGTAGCGCTTGGAAGTCGTTCAGGTCTAGTTGCTTGTTCATGGTCATGTCTCTCTGTTAGTGGGCGACCTAGGCCGCCAGTTTCAGACACATGTCGTGTATTTGCTTTAGTGCCTTGAACTTCTCCGCGTCGCCGCCCTTGTCTGGGTGGTGGATGTTGGCTAGCTTTCTGTAAGCTCGCTTAACCTCGCGCTTGGTCGCCGTTGGCTCTAGGCCGAGGCTAGAAAATAGGTCGTCGTTTGCTGCGTCTAGTCTCGCCATTTCGTCATAAGCTTGCTGTTTCGCGCGCTCCGCGTCTTCGCGGTGTTGACGTGTCCAGTCGTAGAAGCTTTCGCGCTCTTGCTGCTTGCGCTTCTCCGCTTCTCTGTCCATGTGGGCTGAATGCTCGTCCCACGCTTCAAGCTCGACCATTCCCATGTTAGTGCTGAATGATTGATCCATCAGCTCTGCGTTATCTTCTAGGCCGTAGCTGACGAACTCCGCGTGCGTCTCTTTAGCTACTGCCCACGCGATTCTCATCGACTCAGCGAAGTAGTCCGCTTTCTTGCCGCCCCAAATCTCTGCGCCGATAGTCGCAAGGTTCCAAGCCGCTTTGGTGATAGATAGTGTCTTAAGTAAGTTCATGTTGTGTACCTCTCTGTGTTGGTTAGTGGCTTGGGGCGTCTCCCCTGCCGATGTGTGTATATTATCACCATCGACGGGGATAGCAAGTATTTTTTCCGTATTTTTTATTATTTATTTCACCAGAGTGCTTTTCACTAGCTCACCCTTGTATTTCACATCGCCGTGCTTGTCTACGTGGATGTTGTTGTAAGCGTTCTTGGTCGGTTCGATGTCGTCGTGTGCGTATAGCTTCATTGATACCACAGCGCCCGCCTTGTCGAACACTACCACCAATAGGTGATCATAACGGCCTGTCTTGTTGCCCATGCTGATAGTCTCGCCCTTGCCCGTTAGTGTCTTGCTCTTCACCTCAACACGGCCAAACTCTGGCGATAGCACATCGTATCCGGTTGTGCGCGCTGCTGCCTTCTCGCCGTTCAGCTCAACCGCCGCTAGCTCTTCAGCAAGTTCACCACGTAGAGCTGACATAGCACCTTCACCCGCGCCCGCTGCTTTAAGGATTTCGATTGCTTGGATAAGTGCTTGTGCTTTAGTGTTCAACATGGCTGTGTCTCTCTTGGTTTCGGTTAGGACCCTTTGCCCTAACCACAAAACCTATTATAAGGATCTATCCGCGGATAGCAAGCACTTTTACCGTAATTTTTATTATTATTTTCGCACGGTCATTTTGACCTTCAGCTGATAGCCCGCCCCGCCCCATGGTTGCGGCTCAAATGTGAATTGGTAGCCTTCGATCTCAATGGTGAACACTCCCACGCATTCAACCAGTTGATCTACTGCCCATTGTTCCGCCCAATCCGTATCAATCCATATCGGCCAGTGATAGCCCTCGGTGATCATCATGCGCGCTCGGTGCTCGCCGTCCCATGTATCCCAAAACCTTAGATCGCTTGAGGCTTGCGTGAATGCCTTCAGTGCATCACCGCCCGTGCGTTTCACTTTTGATACATGCGCTCTAAATGCTTTGTTAGCTTGGCGGCACAGCACCGCCGCGTCTTCATGTGCTCTCATGGTGTTTACTCCTCATCCTCAAATGTCCAACATGTCGGACAGATACCCGTCATGATACCTTCATCAGTGTCAAGCACTCTGCTACAGCGTATACAGCGATCCGGCTCTTCATAGTCGCGCCAGTCGACCACGCTCATGATCTTAATTTCTGGCTGATAGCGTACTCTCACTAGGTCGTCACCGTCGCTATCCTCCGCTGTCCAAATGAGCGTTAAGCCGTTGCGCTTGGATAGGTAGACCTTTTCGGGCTTGCTAAAGTCAAAGCCTAGACCCGTGATGATGTTCTCCGCGCTGCGAGACTCGATACCGTCCCAAATGTGGCGCGGGGTTGGTGCGCTGTCGCTGCTCACATGGTCAGGACCAAAGTCGCGCGCGTGCTTTCCGGTTGGTGTGAATGTTGTCATGCTGATGTCTCTCTATCTAGTGGTTGATGTTGGTTGAGCGCGGGGCTAGTTCCTTCATTCGCCCCTGTATGGCTGCTTCCTGCGCCTACTTGCTCTGTTGTGTTGCCTTTGTTGCCATCCCCACTCATTGCCCGTTTTATTCTCTTTCGAGTTGGCCGCCTTATTGTGGTTCATCTCAAGGGTTGGTTTGCTAGCTTCGGTATGGTGTATCCTGTATCCGCTTCGGTGGTGTTCCGGCTTCGTTTCTGTCCAGCTGGTCCCGCTTGCTCCGTTTCCCCTCTTGATGCGTCCATTATAGCAAGATGGCCGAAACCGTCAAGCATTTTTTTCGTAAAAATACCTATTATTTTCACTTTTTTTAGTTGTTGCCGTTGAAGAATAGGTGGCCCGTGATAGCTTCAGCACATAGACCAGCTTGTGACCAAGCGCGAATCCCTACAGTGCTGTGCATGTGGCCGTAACCGTTGTCATACTCTTGACAGCTTACAGAAGCTTCGAAACCCATCACGCCGCGAGTGTAGTACCAGTTGGTGATTACCGCGCCGAACATACTTGCGCATCTAATAGCTTGTTGCTTAGTCATCTTAACCAATTCGAAACCGAAATTTTCCATTTCTAGAGCCTTGCCGAACTGCTCAACGCCCATGTAGTCTTCGATCATCACTTCGCCAGTCTTGCGGCTGATCTCTGCGTAATAAACTGTGTTGTCTTCGACTTTGTTGATTTTAACTAGTATTTTCATGGCTTCGGTTCTCTTGGTTAGTTGCTTTGGGTTCATCCCTTAGCTGATGTAATCATTATAGCGATCTGGTCGAAGATAGCAAGCACTTTTTCCGTATTTTTTATTATTTATTTCGCGTTGCCCCACCGTGGTGGTTTAGTCTTCTTGGTTCACAACTTCGATGTTCATCACTGTGTTACCTAGTAGGCCGTGAGTGTCAATGATTGCGTTAAGCTGGCTCTGCTTCTTCTCTTTGTTACCGCCGATTCTGTATGTCTCAGTGATGCGAGTTAGGTCAGCTTTGATGATGCGAATTTCGTATGTGTTAATCATGTCGTGTCTCACTTTTGGTCTTTGGTGGTTCGGGGCTCATCCCCTAACCGATGAATACATTGTACATTATTCATCGGGGATAGCAAGCACTTTTTCCGTATTTTTTATTATTTATTTTCTCTTCAATGTTGGTAGTGGTTTGATGGTGTTGCCCACCTTGTGGATCTGGTAGGTGTTTTCCCAGTCTCGGTTATTGGAATATGTGCGCTCAATCTCCCAACCCATCGCAGGGCTGCATAGGTGAAGGATCAGTTTGCGACCCTGTTCGCATTCGCGTTTACCTGATAGATACACCGTATCATTGTTGGCAGTCCAGATCTTGCGCATTACTTCGATTTGGGTTTTGTTAAGGTTCATGTCGTGTCTCACTTTTAAGTTTTGGTGGCTTGGGGCTCATCCCCTAACCGATGAACACATTGTATCAAACTGGCCGAAGATAGCAAGCGCTTTTTCCGTATTTTTTACTATTTATTTCACTAGAGTGGTTATCGTTTTGGGCTAATCTTCTAGCAGTTCAGGAAAAAGCGCCGCTAGTGTAACGATGGCATTTTCAGTCGCGTGTTCGATTGATGGACATTCGATGTTTTCCTCAACCATCGCCAGAATCCAACCCCCTGTCGGCATTGTCACAAATGCATCTTTTGCCGCTTTTGTGATTGCTGTTTCAAGTACGTCATAGTTTAGCATCGATTAACCCCTGTCTGTTGGTTGGGGCTTTCGCCCCGTTGATATTAGTTTGAGAAATGAGCGCGTAGTTCGATTTGTTCGCGGCGCTCTGCGATGTATAAATCACGTAGTCTTTTAAGGCTTGCGATTTCTTTTTCGCTGTTTGGTTCGTCAGCTAGCCACGCAATGTCGCCCGTGATTTCTGCGATCTTCATTCCTAGCTCTTCGATTACGATGTCGTGTGATTCTGCTACGTGGTTCATGTTGTCGCCTTAAGTGTTCGGGTTAGTGTCGTTTAATGTGTGTTTCTTGCCTAGGTCTTTATAATAGGCGATCCGCCCCTATATAGCAAGCACTTTTTCGATAAATTTTACTATTATTTTCCTATTCACTTTTATGCATGGCCAATCACCGAAAAACGCCCTGTAAGCCATTCTAAGGCGATCTCACTTTTGCGAGTATCGCTAAAACGCCCTGTAAGCCATTCTAAGCGGTTTTAGTCTTCACCCATGCCATTGTATTGCTGATCGTTTTATTCACCAATACGCACTTTCGCCGCATAAGTATTCACGTAAAGTTGGCACGCTGTTTGCTATGGTTTTCCGTATAGTTGACGGGTTGTGGTGGTGGGCCTAGGCGGTGCGCGCCATGACTTGTTTCTCATCCTTGATACACCCTACCACCCTATGGCATATGGTATCACCTATGAGATTGCCCTATCTCATTATCAATACACCATGGTGGGCTAACCCATCATCACCCATTGTCTTATCCATAGGACATAGCCCCATCTCATTGGCGAGACAAAACAAAGATGACATCTCATCCCACATCGCTAACACATCATTTCATCGATTCTCTTCTATGAGATTCCCTATACTCAACACTGAGACAATACACATACACCCTATACAATGTAGCATAGGTGATGCACATACATTCTCATCTATAAGAAAGCACACACCCCACTGACTAGTTTCACATTTGACACAGAAATACCCATACCCCAACTGACTAGTTCTATGGTGGGTAGCCTATACCCTACAGCCCTAGCCTATCCCCTAGGCTATAGCATGGTGGGCTACCCCACATACATAGAGCACATACTATGCATTGTATTAGCATATCTATTCATATCATTAGTAAGACAATGAATGAATCAATGATGAGAATGCCATGGTGGTGAGTATGTATTCAATGATAGTGAATGAAATATATCATATATGCATTGGTGGCGCTTAAGTATTCGTTGGTGGGGTATGGGGGGGTATCTGGGAAATGAGGCGATTAGCTGATGAACCCCGCCGAACAGAATTTTATGCAAAGATCGATTGGTAACGGAGACGTCACGTAACTATCGCCAAAATCCACCAGCTTTCACCCCATTTTATTCTCTTTGGTAATCAATGACTTAAAATAAATGGGGGTATAGCACTTTTTACGTAACGATCGGCCCCAAAAAATCCTCTCTGTAAGCCACGTAACGGCGTCAGAAAAAAAAGGCGATACAAACACCTTAGTAGATGTCTGTATCGCCGTTATAGTGCGTTCTGGGGCGTCTCTGGCCATGTTATAGCCCTTGGGCTAGCCTTCTAGCTGTTGATATGTGTCATATACCGCCATCAGTCCGATCACTTCAAACGTTAGTTGTTTTTGTCTGCTCGGATCGGTCGTCTCGTCTAAAGAAACTAGACGATCATTCATTTCTAGAATCAAGCTAGCCTCTAGCTCGTCATAGTAAACACCAAAGTCGCAGTTTTCGATTTCGGCTGTCTTTACCGCATCCCGCACCGCGTCTACTGCTTTGGTGAAAAGTTGTTTTTGTATTTCGCTTAAATAAACGTTCATGTTCTTTCTCTTATAGAAAAGGCGCTATTCAGCGCCCGTGTGTTTGTGTATGGATCGCCTAGAGCGAACCTTATCTAAGTTGTTGAATTGCCTCGAAACGGGATTTTCCGTATCGGTGCTTAAAACCTAGCCAATTCATCGGCTAGCTGTGCTATCTTCTTCTGCCCGAACGTGTAAGCCTCTCGCCCATGGACGTTGATAACTCGCTGTAGTAGCGTGGCCGCCATGTCCTTGTTGTACCCTATCTTGACTAGGTACTCAGTGAGGCGCTTTTTCTGTACTCGTTGGTTACTGGTCAATGGGGTGCTGTCTTCCTCCATGATATCAATAGCGCGGTCGCCGTTTGACTTGATGTTCAGTTCTAGCCACCGGAAGTCACCCGACATTGGGCGGGCGTGCCCCACATGCTCTGCGATATGGTCATAGATAATCACCGCCGCCTCGATAGCACGATCGGGGGATAGTGACGCAAGGCCATGACCTAAGATGTCATTTAGCACTGACTCGACTTTATACGCCACGTCTTCGCCCATCTCGTCTGCGATGTCTAGCAGGTCGTCAACTCGCCCTTCCAAGTCGTTAAGCTCACCGGAGTTGGTCACGGCTAAAAGCTCGTTGTAGTCGAGCGGGCCATAACCAATGTCATTATCCTGTAGTGACTTGTTTAGCTGCTTCAGGTACATCACGATGCTGTCGACTGGTAGCGTGTTCATGCCTGCGCATTCATCATGCGAGAACGCACGCCAGAAAATGAAGTTGTAGATCTTCGACTTCATCTGGTCGACTCGGTCGCTGATCATGTCTTCCTTATCCCACACGCGCTGCTGTTTCTCGTCGCTTTGCTTGGCTAGCGGTGTGTGGTTTCGCTTTGCTCGCTTGAGCGTGCGACGGTCTGACTCGTTTACGTATAGGTCAATGGTTTCAGTTTTCATGTTGGGTTTACCTCCTCTAATAGAAAAGGGGCATTGCTGCCCCTGACTTGTTTTATCGCCACTTGCCCTTTACTGGCTTGGACGGTGACTTGAATAGCTTGCCGCTTGCCTTGGTCACGCTGTTCTGTATCTCACGGTCGAAAATACTCACCTGTTTGTCGGCGGTGTACTTCGATGCGTCAGACATAAAGTTGCGTGCTGTGATAGGTCGCCAGTTCTTCCGACCAACCTCAAGCATGAACGGGTAACGGAAAGGCAAGTTTCCTTTTCTTCGACTGAGTGACAATCCGACGTTGAACGCAGGATCGAGCGTTGAATAAATGGCGTAGTTGGCGCGGGCACCATTGACGCGATATCCGCGGGCGGAGAACTTACCACCCGTTGATCTCAGCATGGAGCGACCGAACCCACGGCGGTGTGACACACCACCATAAGCTCGATCCTTACTGCTGACTGGCATCCCCATTTTCGCGCGGGCCATGGTTGGCTGGAAAGCCTTATAACCCGCGTTCAAGAATGCCGCCCGTTTCCAGTTGGAACCCTTTTTGTCCGCCAGTTTGTTTAGCGAGTCCATGGTAGATTTGATACCACTCGCCGACATGACTAGTTTCATTGGGTCCCCTTAGCGTCTCCGTGTAGAAGGGCGTTCTTTTTCCGCCTTCTTAACAGCGCCTGCTATCACCTTGCGTTGCTTCATCAACTGAGCAGCGAACACGTCTTCGTTAACGATGGCACCGCTCGGAAGGTTAACAGGGGCGCTAATGATGGTGTCGCCGCCCTTGACTGGCGCGTCATTCTTAACGCTGTCTTTGACTTCGCTATCCATGCGGGGTTGCATGCGCTGATCGCTATCACCGAACGCACTCCCCGACATAAATCGCTCGGGGTTGTCTAGGAAAGAGGTTAGCTTTTTGTTAGCCTCGGGTGCCACCACTCGCTCTCCGGCCTTCAAATAGAAAGACTTGTTGTCATACTCTGCCGGAACCTCATCAACACCACCGTGGAAAGCACCGGAGTTAAACGTTACTGCCGCAACTTTGGCTACTTCAGAAACTGCTTTAACCTGTGCCGCAATACCCGCCGCGATCTTCATCGTGTTGGTGCCCGTAGAGCTTGCGTAACCGTCTTGGTATGCCGTCGCCGCGTTCAACGTAGCAAGGGCAATCGCCGCACCTTGTTGAACAGCAAACAACGCCTTGACACCATCGCCCGACTCTTCGTTAGCTTCAATGCCCATTCCAGCGATGTCACCCAGCACCTGTTTCTCAAGCTCCACGCGACCACTCGAATAAGCCTTGTCCAAGTTCTCTTTAGCCTTCAAGAACTCCTCGTGTGTGATTAGCTCGCGCGTGTAAAGCTCGTTGAGGTGGGCCAGCTCTTGGTCAAATCGTGCTTGATCCTTCTCTGCTTGGCTCATGCCGTACTGTTCGTAGGTTGCCGCCAGTGCGTCAAGATGCTGACTCAGCAAAGCTTGTTCCGCATCGTCTTCGCTCTTGCGTAGCTCGGCTCGCTGTAGCTCGTGCTTTTTCTCAAGCTCGGTTAGCTGCTGCTGATAGTTGTCGGCGTCTTGGTACTTAACTCGGTATGATTCAAGCTCTGCCGCTTGGGTTGCCGCCAAACGTTCGCGGTCATTCTCGATCTGAGAAATGGCTAGGGCTTGGTTTTGTGATATCAGTTGTTGCAGTGAGTTGTCAGCATCGCTATTAAGCTTCGCCGCTTCAGATAGGCCGTAAAGCTCACTAGCGAGTTTTTCAACTGCTGCTCGCTGCTCGTCGGTCGCGTCGGTGCCTAGTCGAGACACAGCGTTATGGACCGCCAACGCCTCGCCTGACATGCCCACGGCATCGATCTGCGCTTGCAGGTTTTTGACCATGCTATCGTAACCATTGCCAAGCTCGTTAACTGCGGACAGTTCTTTCTCGCGCTGACCCGCTAACAGATAGTTAGACTCTGTTAGGTCATGGCGTGCGTTGATCTCGCCTAAGATCTTGTCTTGCATCTCTTGCGAGTGCTCCGCACCAACGCCAGTAAGATAGTTGAATATGTCTTGCTGGCGGTTAGCTTCGATCATGGCTAGTGTGTTGTCTTCCACCTTCTCGGTGTAGCCGAGCACTTGATAGGTTGTGGTGTCTGCTGTTTCACCAACGCCCGCGATGATGCGTTCAAGCTCTTTCTTGTACTTGGCCGCGCTTTCCGACGTGCGTTGCGCCTCGCGAATCTGGGTCGATAGTTCTAGCAACTTGGGCGCTGATGATCCCGCTTTGGTTCCCATCGTTACGATGTCTTCTGCTAGCGCGTCAATATCACCATCGAGGTTGAATTGCTTGTACGAGTCGAACAGTTCCTTAGCCTGATCTTTGCTGACGCCAAGAGTCTTGCCTAGCTTGGTCATCTGCTTTTCGGTCTCTGCCGCGTATCTTTCCGCGCTCACCTGTCCGTCGTTGGTGGCGTAGTTGATAGCCGCTATCGTCTCGGTAAATACGCTGCTGTATTCTTTGATAGCTTCGCGACTTGCCGCCAATGCCTTATCCACTTCGACTTGTGACTGTGCAAGCTTGAGCTGTGCGTATTTGGCATCAGTCTCTAGTAGCTCTAGCATGTCGGCGTTAAGCCCTTTGATAGAACCGCGCGACACGTCAAACGACCCGCTTAGGATGTCAATCGACTCTTTGAGTGAGTCAGATGCCGTCTTAGTGGATTCGATATTGACGATCAGTGGAGCAACCGCCGCACCAATACCGACAAACACACCTGCGAGCGCCCCTACTGGGCCAAGTGCGCCAAGTAGCTGTGGACCTTGCTGTGACAGGATTCTCATCGCGTCGGTGCCTAGCTCCGCCTGTACCGCTACATCCTGTAGTTGATAGGAAACGTTCTGGATCTTCTGACCGCTTGAGCCAGAAAACAGACCATTTTTACCCAGTGCCGCGTTACCTGCTCGACCGATACTTTTAGCCGCTCGGTCGTAGATTCGTTCGATGTCTGTAACGATGGCTTTTTCTGCGTTAGCGTTCGCCTTCTTTTCCCGCAATTGTTGCTGTGCGAGCTTCAGAGAGGCGCGGGCGATCTTCTCTTGCTCTTTGTTGCCGCTCTCAATGGCAGACGTCAACGCCGCTTGTGCGGTCGCCACCGCGCCTTGAGACTTAACGATCTGGTCGTTGTATGAGTCAATGTTCTGTGCGGCGGATTTATAGGACTTTTCGATCTCGTCGAATGAGCGGCCCATATCCTGTGCCACTTTGGATACTGCTTGACGTAGCTCTGTATCTTCTGCGGCAAGCGATATGAGGACCCCGTTATTAGTAGCCATATTTATGGCCTCCTTACATGTAAGTTTTTACTTTGCGCCCGTCGGCGCGTGAATGGTGTTTCCCAAGACCAAAAAAAGCGCCCGCCCTGCAAACCTCTTAGTGGGTTCTTGCGATGGCGGGCGCTATCAGTCTGTTGAATGTTGGGCATGTGCCCTAAAGTCGTTTTTTGCGCTGCTCAGCCTTGCGGTCGTTGAACCACTGCCCGCGCCTACGCTTTTGTAGTCGTCTCATAATGTCCTCTCGATTTCTGGTAGGTGGCGAATATACACCCACCACCGACCATTATCAAATATTTTTACGGAAAAGTTTATTAGCAATCGCCCGAGCAAAACGGACAGCCGCACCATGGGCACCCTATTTCCTGATCTAGTACTCGCACGGTGTAAACTATCATGCGCGCCCCTTGCGTTTGGTTCTTTTCCTCATGTGGCAAACTGGGCACACTCTATGACGGATAAGTATCTTCGGTAGTGCCCGCGCGTGATGCCCCTTAGAGCACACCAGATTTACTTGTGTGTTGCGGCCTCGATATTCGTAGTCATTGGCAAGTTTGCATCCTGCGTCGATGATGGCTTGCACTAGTTTAAGCTCGTCGATTGTCTGTGTTTCTTTTGATAAGTGCATGGTGTATGTTCCTCCTCACAAAATGGATATAAAAACGACGACCAATAGGCCGCCGCGCGTGTGTCGCTTATTTGAAATACACCATACGGATGTACTTTAAATAAGCCCCACCCTTTCGGGTGGGTACTTAGACTCATGAAACTTAATTAACTAAAGGTTAATCACATAGTGATTTTCGCCCACGCCTCACGGCGGTAGCCCTACGCCTCACGGCGTTGGTGTTTTAGCAAGCATGAGCACCACCCGCCAAGGTTTCGCTAGTTGCCAATGCCATCACCTAACAGGTTAATGGTTATGGTTCGCTTGAGGTGGAACCGTTGACCTATCCATGGCCCGCCACTAATGGCGAACAACAATGAATTACTTAGAACCCCATTTGGGACTCAAGGCGTTGGTTTTCGATGATGCTATGATCTACAGTCACATCATTACCGAGGTCGATACCGCATCGAACGGCTTCGGCTACTAGCTGCTTATCGCGCTTAAACATCGTAGGATTGTCGTTCAACATGCGATATAGTTCACTCTTACGGGCGCGAGCTTTGCGTAGCTTGTCGCGCTCTTGTTGTTGCTCGCGTGCCGCGTCTTTCTTTCTGCGCGCCTCGCCAGAAACAGCCAAGCGGTATTTATTGCGGTCGAAGTTGATAAACTCGATCACTCGCTCGCCACCATCGACACGGCGAGATGTTGCGACCACATGACCTTTGTATTGAATCTCTGTGTATTCGGTCTTGATGTGAATAGGCTTTGCGCCTAGGCGTGTTACGTCCGGCTTATACTCTTCTGTTTTCGAGTATCCGGTGACCGTGAAAACTGAGTTATCATCATTCAACAGGTCGTCGAATAGTCGCTCGTCACTAGTCTTCTGACCACTGACGCGCTTTAAAAATCGTGTAAATAAGTTGTTACTCATTGTTCTGTTATCCTCTTAAAAAGGTGGGGCGGATAGCCACCCCACGTGCGTTATTAAGCTACTTCGTACATACCCATACGGATAGCAGTGTTATCAGCTAGTAGCATTTTCTTGTGCTTGTGGTAACGGATCTGCACCGCACCATCTTTACGGAATGGGTCGGCTGTTAGCCAGTCTTTGCCGTCGCTAAAGTTGATAGCTTTCGCTAGGTCGCCGATGAAGAATAGCGGGTGTGTACCGCTTGTGATCTCTTCGCCTTGGCTGTCGCTAAGCTTGCCGTCAAGCTCTAGTTGAACCATGTCTTCCATCAGCACAACTTCACAGTCATCAAGCAACTGCACCATCTCTTCGCCTTTGGCGACTGTGCGGATCACAAGTGGTGCCGCGTCTGTCATGCTGCCGCTGTTTGATAGGTGGCGGATCGCGTCCATGGTAGCAGGGCTACAGTAGAACTTTTTGCCGCTTGATAGCTTGACTAGGCGGTTTACTTCGCGGATGTGCGTGCGCATAGCTTCACTATCTGTGTATTGTGACGCAGACACTGCGCGCAATGACTCTACATCACGCTCATGGTCGTTCTTGACCGCTTCGGTCGGGTATACTCGGCCACCTGCTCGGGATTCGCCGATTCCACGCCACACGTTATCTGAGCCGTCACCATACATCAGCATGTTGACATACCATGACGCGATCTCTTGCATGATTGACTCTAGTAGGTCATCTAGTAGCGCCGCGCCACCAGCCGCCGTTGCGGTGTCGGTGATCACTTCGCGAGTAACGTCAACTTTCGCATAAGCCGTGCCAGTGTCCGCCACTTTCTCGGCGTATTCCGGCGTATCGGTTTCGTCGAACTCGTCACCATCAATGTTCTCTTCCCACTTCGCGATCTGTGCTGGGGTTAGGCGGTGTAGTTGACGGCGCTCAATGATTGCATTGTCAAATGTTGGGATGTCCGCGATACCTTCGTTAAGGTTCACCGCGTAGCTGATAGCGCCAGTTAGGAACTCGTCAAGAGATAGACCAAAGCCGTTAGTGCTGCCCAAGCCCGCTTTGACTTTGAGCGAGTCAAACGCCGCCTTGGTGGTCAGTGATGCTTTGTCACTGCCCTTGACCATCATGTCGATGTTGTTGCCAAGCTCGCTTACTTCGATAGAGTCAAAGCTGTTCTTATACTGCCAAAGACCATCTTTCTGCTCACCTACGATGATCAGACCTTTAGTGTCGATACCGACCGCGCTTTTAGTTTCTTCGCCCGCGCCTTTACGTAGTTGGTTTTCGGTAGCTTGGCCGATTAGTCGACCTAGTTCAGCCTTTACGTCTTCGACGATAGCTGCTGCGTTCTTAACGCCTTGCTGTTCGAGATAGCCAAGTACCATCTCATTAGTGTTATATTCGATCATTGTTGATCTCCTTCTTCGTTAGTTTTTGGGTCGTCAATAACGACCATGCCAAGCTCGACCGGATCGACCTTGACTAATACGGTTGGGTTTAGGTTTGTTTGAACGCTAGGGAATTGAATGTTGCTCATCAAGAAACCCCAATTCTTTTGGCTACCGATACGTGATGTCTTTGACTGTGTTTCGGGGAATACATCGCAATAACGGATCGGTGCGCCGTTGTAGTTACTGCCAGCGTGATAGAGCAGGCGGTAACGCGCACAATGTGCTGGTGTTAGCTTTCCAGTGAATGAAAGCAGTTCTATCATTTCAGCGACACAATCACTTGCCGTGATGCGTTCTACTGCGTCAATGCGTGCTTTCTCTGCCTTGGCCTTTGCTGCTGCGTCGGCTTTGGCCTTCGCTTTCTCTGCTTTGGCTTTGGCCTTCTCGCGCTTGACCTTAGCCGCAGCGTCAGCTTTAGCTTTAGCCTTTGCTCGCTTAGCAGCTTCTACTTTGCGCTTGGCGTGCTCATCGCGGCGCTCGGCTAGTGGGGTCTCTTTCTGGCCTGCTACGGCTTCGATACCACTACCGCCCGCTTTCGCGTAGTGCTTAGGTAACGGGTTTTCGTCAATGCCGCTTTTGATCACGGGCATACCCGGCACAGCTTGAAAGCCGCCATCACCTGCTACGCTTTTAGGTTTTTGTTTTGGCATAATGCCTCCGATAGTTTGAATAAATGTCTTTGCAAAAACATTGGCTGTTAGGGTCAGCCGGTCCCCACACCGCCCCGCGTGGCACACTTAGGGTTATGATGTGGGCTTAACTAAAGGCACTTGTAAAATGCCCTTGATTAAGCTCAGAGAGTTGAAATGATGATGTCCGCTACTTCTTCAGTGCGTTTCAGAATACCGTGGAGGTTGTTATCAACGGCCATGGTGTATTGTGATAGCTCAATAGAGTCGAAGCTGACTGCTCTCACCGAGTTCGCCCTTTCCATCCCCATGTAGTATTGACAGAGTTCGTTGGGGTCATTGAGTCCAGTGACGTCCAATATCTTGCCCTCGACCATCACACCGCTATGTACCGTGTTGCCTTTGTGGTCGTTAAGTGCGACCATCTTGGAGGCGTTAAGCTTGTTGGCAATGACTTGGGTGAGTATGTGGCAGAAGCCGTGCAGGTATAGAACTGACTCAGAGAATGGCACGCCTAGACTAGCGTATCGCCCCATCGCCACAACCTTTGGATGCTTCAACATTGCTGGGTCAGCATGTTGCATGATGGTGTATTGCTCGGGACTTCGTTTACCCTCAGACAATACGGCCATCTCTTCTTTGAGAGGTAACCACGTGCGGGTGAACATTTTCACTTGAGCACTACGGGTTAGCACTTTTGGCCTCAATGGTATGGCCTCCTTATGTTGGTTATTTTTTAAGTTCCGCAACTTGTGCTTCAAGCTCAGCGATGCGGGCGCGTAGTTCTACGATGGTCTTGGCGCTACCTTCTTTCACCCTCGTGACCTTTCTTTCTTCGCGAACAATCTGCGTAGTTCGTTTTGGTGTCGGTCCGCTCATAATGCTTATTTGCCTTTTACAATCTCTTGAGCCATATGTGCGACTAACTCGGGATCGTGCTCATATGTGCCTCGCGATTGCGCTAATAGTATTTCTACCGCGCGCGAGAAACTTTCGGTGTTGAGCGTGTGCCCCAAATGGAGAATGATTGAATTGTAAAGTTCACGTTTTGCCGAACCGCTCTCTTGGGTTTCTTGATATGCGGCGGCGAATCTGCCCAACTCTTCGTATAACTTAGATTCTTTAGTAGCCGTGAGTTTTTTGTCACGTTCTTTGGACACTAGTTTGAGTTTGAGTTGTTCGTTTTCAGCTTGAAGTTGTTCGGCTTTCGCCGCTAGAGCCTTAAGCTCTTTTAGTGTTTGTTTCTTAGCCATTATGTTGGCTCCTTATTAGTTGGTTGTTGGGGTTGCTATGAATTGAACGTCATCAATAAACTCATATCGATCGGCGTCAATGTCATAAGATGCGGCAAACACCCCCATTGGGGTTGTCAAGTGCACTAGACGTGGCCCACCCATTTGCTTAGATGTGACGTTTTCGATCTCGCCGTTCATGGCCAGTAGCACGAAATGGTGCTCTAGCAGACCTTTTGGGTCTTTGCCTTTACGGTTTGCCTTAGCGCCCATCATGCGAAAATCTCTCGCCTGTTTTCGCGAAAGCAGTTCTGTTAAGTTGATCATGTGTTGTCTCCGTGAATGACGTTGAATAAAAGGACGGCACCGCCGCCGCGTTAGCGGGCGAGGATTTGGCGAGTGCCGTCAAAGAGTGCCCGTTTTCGATCTGGTCGGGCTGCCGGAAAGTGAGCTTGTGCTCATCTTGATCGTGAGGTCATAGCGTAGCCTTGGCGGGTTCTACGATATGATGTTGAATAAATAGACCCGTACGCCTACCGTGGGTCTAGACGGCTATAGGAAGGGATGAGAGGCCCCTCTAGGCTTGGACGCGAATAGTTGCCCTGATGCGCGTCACATCGTATCGTCGCCGAAGACATGGGCATTGTGTCGACTGACAGTTTTCAAAACAGTCGACGCAATTCAAATAAACAGGCGATGTTGTCCACCGGATCACCCAACCGGATAGGAAACGGGCTGTCTATACCCGAAGGACACAAGGCGGGGTGCCTTGTCACCGAGACAATGAGGGGTCTCGGCGTTTGGCTCTAAACCAAATTAGTTAATCTTTGTTTGGTTTCGCAAACAAGCTTCGCTCATTTAGGTTGATCATGTGATGCGAAAGCGTCCAATTGCCATCCCAATCACTGCGGCACAGCTCGACATTAGCCCCACGAAATGCGCTAGATACAAGAAACGGCACGCCGTCAACGTACTTGACCGTTACTAGTTCGAACTCGCCCTTCATGGACATGTCGATCAACGCCTTTGCTAGCCCATTTGTATGGCGGTTGCGGATCTTGTTGAAGGACTTTCGGTCTAGCTCATCGCCACCGCTGCGCGCTTCTGCCACGTCTGCTAGCATCTCTTTGCGCGCCGCCACTGCCATGTCCTTGGCCACTGGACCGAAAAACTTAAATAGTTTGGTCGAGCCGTAGAATGGTTTGATAATCTCGGGCTCGGGCTTGGGTTCTACCTTCTTCGGTGCTGGCTTTGGCGTTACCTTCTTCGGTTTCTTAGGCTTGCTGCTCTTAACCTTGATGGTTTCTGGCTTTGCTGATGCTAGCGCCAAAGCCATGGCGCTGTTTTCATTTCCGTCAGTGTGATACATGTGCTCACCCTTACAGATACGTGTCGTTAAGGGCAATCTTGCTCACGTAGCGACCACCGATCTTTTTGCGCGTGACGTAGATAGACGCCATCGCCCCGCCAACGTTAAACTGATGCGTTGACAGGTTGCCCGACTCTTGTAGTTGGATGTACAGCCCGCGCACTTTGGTTTGTAGTGGCGCACATGCTCGCGCTACGGCTGGCCCGTAGGTTTGTTCTGTTTCTTTGATGAAATCAGACCATAGGGCGTCGCACTCATCGCCGAGTGCATTTACTAGGTTGCTGTATACTTCGCTCATTGGTTGTTACTCCTCTTTTAGTTGTTAAGACCTAACATGAAACGGTCAAGGTCGCTTTGGGCGTTCTCATCGCCAAGCACGATATCAAGAACCGACTTTAAGACGCGCTCTACCTGCTCGGGTGTGTTACGTTCGTCTATCTCGATGAACGTCACCACTTCAGGGCTATCATGGATACCCACGCCCACATCTAGGCCGTACAAAATACATAGGCCGCCAATGTGACGTGCTGTCGCTTCTGCACCGTTCGACATGAAGCCGCCCCACACACTAAAGTCAATGCGGTTGCGGTCTGCGATAGTCTCGGCGTATTCGATACCGATACCTTTATTTTCTAGGCGGGGTTTTAGTTCTGCCGCCAGTTGTTCGTATTTGTTCACTGATTTATCTCCTCTTAGAATCACGGCAAAACGCCGCCCAACGGTATAACTAGAAAAATCTTAGGTATACCATCTAGGGGCGACTTAATAAGATGAGATGTAAGTTATTGAAATATAAGCTATACGACGAAACGCCTTTTAGCCTAGAACGATGAGTAACCCGCCAGAAAGCTAAAACGCTCTATTTGGCGCTGTATGGCTCTGTGCGGGGCGTTAGCGTTTAACTGGTACCATTTATCATGTGATGGTGCTTTCGTTGAATGTAGGCACGTTTACGGGCTTATTTTCCGTATGTATGTCTAGTTGGTACTATACAAATATCGGGGTATTCTTAAATTCGCTTAAGCCTTCCCCTATGCTCATCACCCTTTCAAACTCGTTGGTGGCGTTTAAGTTACCTACTCGGGTAAACTCGTTCCAGAAATTGATGCAAAAACGGTTATACTCCAATGCGGTCATTTTTTCGGTAAAGATTATTTGATCATTAGCAACCGTTCCGTTTTTCTTTAACCTGATCATTTCTTGATCATCTGGGTCGACAAACAACGTCACCTTACAGTCATTGGAATGCGCGCCGTCAGTCATAACTAGGTTTTTGACCTCATACGCCCACACATATTCAAACTGACCGATCATAGTGTTGTTTTCGATCATTTCCCTTGCCGCTATCTTAACGCTGTCGGGCAACATCTTGGCGATGGTCTTTCGGGTGGCTTTTTTCCTACTCCCGTGAAGAGATTTAAACTCTATTTGTTCTTGCTCTTTTTGTGCGTCACGTTTCGCCTTTCTTTCTTGTCTAGCGAACATGTTTTGTTCTTTTCGGTTGGCGTCATGAATTGCCACGCTAACACTTAAGTGATGATCTAGGGTTTCAGAAAAACCTTGAAACGAACTCTGTAGTTTGTGTAATGGTGCGCCTGCGCCGTTGTTTATGATAGATGAATGGTATTGCTCAACATACGCCCTCACGATCTCGTGTTGGAATTTGCTTTTATCAGCGTATGAGTTGATCGTCACGGTGTTGTTATCGTTAACCAACTTGGCGTTGAATAGGCACACTCGGATCAAAACTTTGGCGTATTCGCTGCGGCTCCTAAAGTCGCCTATGTCTTCCATGGGTTCCCTGCCAGTGGAAACCCTGTAGTTGTTCTGTGTCGTGAATGCGGTTCGCTCTAGGCCCTCTAATGTATGTATAGATTCGTTAAACTGAACGGTAAACCCGCCTTGATACACTTCATCTAGGGCAGTGATATATTCCCTGATAAGATCCGGTATTGGTCTATGCGATGTTACCGATTCTATTACTATGTTTACTAGGGTCGCTACGGTGATTCTTTTGTCATACAAATCACTGTTAATGTATTGCTGTTCTAGGTCTGACAGTAGACCTTTATCAATGTTGATATTCAATGTTGTTATCTCCTCTTGGTTGTTTCAAAAATTGATCCGTGTCGGCTCCGCCTCCCGACACGTTGTCAAACTCGCTCCGCTCGCCTCGCTCCGCTCGACGCCTTCGGCGATAGTTTCATTTTCCAGTTATTCATGTGTGTTTTTTGGGAACGACCCGAAGACGAGCGGAGCGAGTCGAAGGGGCGTGAGCACGGAGCGAATGCGATACATGAAAACCGTTTTCATAATCTCTTAAGTTAAATATTATGAAAACGATCCGTGTTATCCATAGTGAACGGCGCGAGACTGTGCCAGCTCTTTACGTCCTTTCTTGACGGGTATTTTCTTACCCTTACCTTTGCCGACTATTCCGGTTTTAAACTCGGCATTGATCGGGGTCTCGTGCTGCTTCACATCAAAGGCGATCATCGCATCACCAAAGAACACCGCGAGCGTACCGTCAAACTTTCCGGCTCCGGTCTGTATCCAGTAACCACAAGTATCAGGGATCGGAGTCTTCCCGCCTTTTTTGATGAGCTTCAGCACCGAGCTAAACATTTTGCCATTGACTTGTTTAGCTTCTTTGTCGGTTGGTCGGTCTCTGCGCTTCGTCGTCACCCCTTCCCCGTTGATAGCCTCGGTGAAGTGGGCAAGGATCATCATGCGCTTTTTAACTTGGTCTATGTCGTCAAGTTGCGCAGTCTTGTGTGCGAACTGTCGAGCGTTGCATGTATCCGCGTTCAGGTTGGCCAGAACGTCCAGATCAAGCAATTCGATAGCGGTGCCTGCCTCTATCCCCGCAATGGTCGCCTTTGGCTTAAACTCAATGTGAAAACGGTGCGGCGTCTTGGTATTGGTTGGGTTGTCGTATACGGTGCATTCTGCGTCGAATGCCCGAGCATCGATAGCCTTCTCATTGATGTGTAATAACTTCATTGGTTCTATTTCCCCTGTCTCTTTGTCCGGTTCGTTGAATAGGTTCCCCCGCGTTGTAAAGTCGATATATGCCGAATGCAGCAAGCCCGTGATCACGTATTCTCGCGTGTGCGTGCTCTTCATCCAGTTATCGCGTACTGGCGTATCGTTTTCTCGCATTCTTTTGTCCCCTCGCGGTGGAAAGCCCTTTGCGGGCCTCGACATCGACACCTGTCGGTATGGCATCGCACTTGTTCAGCGCGGTTAGTTTCAATATCTGCTCGATCTCGTCGTGGCTATAACCATCATTGGCTAGTCGCCGTTTGAGTGAGCGCCTTTGCTTACTGTTCACAGTTTTTTACTCCTCTTGTTAACGCCCCTCCGTGGGCTGAAAATGCTATCCATTTACCACTTAGGGGCGACTTAATGGATCAGGCGAAAAAGAAGTCTGACCCAACCACCTCTCGGCTATCTAGATCCCCAAGCGTAAAGAACTCTGAATACTGCGGCACTAACCCGAAGTGCTCGCCCGCCTCTTCCATTTGCTCGCACCACTCATCGTAAAGCCGTTGTGGGTGGTTCACGCTGTACATGTCCGCCCATACTTCCTTCGCTGACTGTAGGATGTATGGTGCGTCGTCAGCATGGCCGCCAAAGCTATCGTGACACATGGCAAAGCTACGCACGCCGTATTCATCCGCCGCCCTGTTAACCGTCAGCGATAAGTGAGACCCATCAAAGCTGTGTATCAGGTTAGGGCTTGCTGACTGGCGAGACTTGCGCCCGTTAATGTCGTTCGTTGGCTCGTTAAAGTTAAGCCTCACAGTGTCGCCACGGCGTAGCGTTGCCTGTACCCGCTTGGTTTTGAACTTGGGTTCTCGCTGAACACACTTAAACCCGTTGGGTGTGGTCCAGTGAAACGGGCGGTTAACCGAGCTAAAAGCATCAGACACCGCTTGAACCCATTTCATAAACGATGTCGCGCCCTGTAGGTGGTTGCCCATCACATCCCAAAGCTGTTCGCCCATCCAGTTGGCAGATCCGAAACCATCGGCAAAACGGTCATCGCCTTTCTTATCAAAGATAAAGTCTCTGATACCTTCCTTGATACCGTATAAGGTCGCGCCATACGCCAAGGTCATCACCGGAGTTTTGGCAAGCTTGCGTTCCATCAGCCCCGACTTGATCCACTCGGTTGCTATCGCGTCGTCCATGCTTTCTAGCAGTTGGATAGAATGGTCAAGCACGTATTGATATACGTCGCCGCGTTCCTCGGTTCGTATCAGCCCGACGTGAGGCGCTACCCTGTGATCGCGCGTCAGTGCCGTTAGATGCTGTACGCCGTTGCATAACCAAATGTTTGGGATAGGTCGCTACCCTATCCCCTGTAAAGAGTCATCTCGTGGTTTTCCTAATACGCCCTAACTTCATGTTTTGCGTCTTAGGGTCTTCTGGGTAAAGAAGGTAGTTTCTTATTCCGTCATTGAAAGCTTTCTTACCCCTGTTGTTTGTGTTGCCAGTCGCCGCCGCTCTTTTCCTAGCTCGCGCCTCTGGCGTTCTTTGTGACGCCGCACTTTTGGCTTTCGCCTCTTCGGTCAAAAGCCTGTTTACCCCTCCGGCGCTCTTCATGAACTCGGAATGATCAGGGCGTTTCTTTCCGATAGCGTTAACGCGCAAGTTTTCCATGTGCGCCGCCTCCGCCGCCGTCATCGGCCTAGCTTTTTTCTTTTCCGCCGCTTTCGCGTAGTGCTCGGGCTTGATGTGCTCCCAACCACCTTGGCCACCAAACCACCTATTTAGCGTGTCTGGTCGCTTGACGTACTCATGAGTGACTATCGTCGCCTCGTATTTCAAAGCCTCTTCTCTGGTCCCGAACTCCGCCAGTATTTCCACTGAGTAACCCGTATCCAAATGAGGCTTTTTAAAGTCGTCCTTTTCGTGTTTCTTCAGTCGTCCGGCTAGGTCTTTCGACTGCCCAACGTATTCAAAACCGTCATTGGTGACTATCTTGTAAACTACAAACATTTTTCTTACCTCCCATGCGTTGGGAGACGACTCTTACAGCTCACGGTTTCCCGTGAGAGCGGACTATATCTTGACGCCGTAGCGCCCCCACCACTTCCATTTAACAGGGCATTACGTGGTTATTACCCACCACCCCGACCCGCTTGGGCTGTACTCTACTCGGTTCACCTTTTGGGTGCCTTTCGATAGTCTCTACACCTTCAGTTAACTGCTGACTTATTCAGTAGTTAAAAGCTTGGCACGGTATTGCCCACGCCCGTAACGTTTGGGTGTCCACCGTTTTCAATGGGTTATTTTTTTTATACTCGAAACAAGCCTATGTATGTTAACCATCGAGTTGAACGTATGTGCTTATTGGTGCCTCGCCGTTGCTATCCAACCAACGCACGTAGTCATACGCCGCCGCCAGCCCCTGATAAGGCTTATCCCATCCATGCCATAGCTGACACTTGTAAGGGTTTTTCACCACATCGCGGATCAAGCTCTCGTTGGCTATCACCCACGCCTCGCGCTCGTTTAGCTTCAGCTTGTCGTGGCCGACCAAGTTAGCTAGGTTGATACGCATCCACCGCACGCCCTCAGCCGTTCTAACCTTCATCGGCTTGAGTTGTATCAACGCTTTCTGTCTATCCTCGCCCTGTGGCGTTATGCGAGCCCCTACGGGGTAAGCACGTGACCGCGCATCCATGTTGTGCGGGAAGTAGATCGACTCGAACCGAGAAAACGCCTTTGCTTGGTCCATCGCCCCGCTCGTGTTGATGTTCTTCGAGATGATCGCCTTTTCCATTCGGTCGCGGTGATCACGCTTGCCGTGCCATTTCGCCCTGTCCTGCCTCTGGTCGTCTGTTAGCTCGTCAACGCCATCATGGGGCATCGGAACATCAAACGGCTCTGGTAGGGGCTCTAACGGGCTGCTCATGCGCATTACAGAAAGAACGTCGGTGTTTATCTGCCATGGTGTCTTTTGTATCAGGTTGATAGACTTTCTCGACGCCTCGCTAGCCACCGACCCGCGCTTTTTGATGAGCGTCATTTCTAGGTCATCCGACAAGTAACCGCCGCGATCATCTTCGCCGTATGGCTTGGGCTCCACCACCATGGGGAACGACACAGCGATCAACTTCGCCATCTCTTCCGTCGCCTCTCGGATCAAGTCTTGCCACTCTTCGCCGATGGTGACGATCCATGACTTGTTTTTACTGCTCTTGTTCTCGTAGGCTAGCTCTAGCTCGAACTGGTCACCGCTCATACAAAGCAACTCTATAAGCACCGCCGCAAGTCGTGTCGCCTCCGTGTCGCCTAGCTGCTTAATGGCTGGGTCGTTAAGTGTCAGTAGCCCCGCCAACTCCGCCGACGTTCCCGCCAGTACACACGATCCTTTGTTTATGAGTCGGTTAAACAGCGTTCGGATAGTCAAGAACGCTAGCAGATCCGGCTTGGCGGTGATGCGCAGTAACATAGGCTTACGCCCTTTGGTGTATCGCGCCCTCTCCTCGCCTATGGCGGCCTTTAGCACCTCACCGAACGACTCGACCATGGTCTTTACCGCGATGCTGCTGACGTCCCGTGTGGACGCGTCAGAGTTGTTTTTCTGCTGTTTCCAGAAACCTTCCTCGCCAAGCTCGAACATTTCGCGTTCTAGCTGTTCCTGCTGCTCTAGCTTGCTTTGCTTGTTGCCCGCATCCAGTAAAAACGCGTCATATCCCTGCGTTTTCTGCTGTCGCTCAAGCTCCAGTTGGGTGTGTTCGTTATGGTTCATGTTCGTGTTACCTCCTCTTGTTTCGTTGTTATGGGGTAAGTTTACGGTAAACATTATTTTTGGTCAAGCACAAAAACCCCGAATGATCGAAATCAAACGGGGTTGGTGCCATCCATGGCGGGGTTTGGTTACTGTGCCGCGCGCTCTTTGGTCTCTCGGACAATCTGGCGCATTTCTGCGTTTTCTAGCTCAAGCTCGGCGATCTCCACGTCCTTCTCTGCTAGGCGCGCCGCCATGGTAGCAAGCTCAAGCTGACGTTTAAGCTCTGCTGCCACTTCTACCGCCTCGGCGTATGCCTCTTGGGCGTATTCGACCTTGCGGGTCGCGTCTATTATCGGCTGATATTCTTCTACGCCTGCAACCATCTTACCGTCGATGAACATTGCTTGCATTGTGGTGGTTGGCTCTTCGATGATCTCGGGGCTTTCCTGCTCGCTCAAGTATTCCTCAAACGCCGCCACCTCTTCAGGGCTTGCCGTGGTCACGTCCGCGAACGGGTCGAACTCTGGATCGGCGCTATACTCGATCCCTGCCTCTGATAAGAAACCTAGGGCGGCGATAATCTTATCAACTTTCTTGCGGTTGATGCGTTTAGCTTCGCCATACCAAACGCGGTAAGTTTCGCCAGTCAGCCCGAGCAATACATCAGCCGCGCCGCTGATTACTTTTTCTGTGTTGGGCTCGCCCATATCGTCCGAAAGTAGTCGTAGCGCCTCGGGGTTAGTCACGTAGGCTACGTAGTTTCTCGGTAGGCTATCAAGGAAAGCCTTGAATGATGGCAGTAGTTGACCTTGGTCGTAGTTGCCTTGCGTCCACTCCGTAACTGCCGAAAATACCGCGCGGTGATCAAGTTCTTTGAATGTGTCTTTCATGGTTGCGTCTCCTCTCTATTGGTTGATGGTTGGCGGGTTTCCCCGCCGTTTGTTGTTATCGTGCGTTTTCTAGCAGTTGGTACGTTTTCCACGCTTGGAAAAGCTCGACCGTTACTGGGTTGTAGTCTTCCACGTATGGCGTGCTTTTCACCATGTCCAGAAACTTAAACGCCTCGAACGCATCATCTTCGTTAGCTAGCCCCAAGACGGCGCGGGTGGTTGTTCCGTCTTGGTTGTGTACGATTGCTATGATGCTGAACACTTCCAAGCCGTTAACGTCCGATGCATTCATCTCTACGGCGTCGACTGGAAACGAAACGGTAAGCAACCCTTTCTCCTCGGTGAACTTGGTGAAATTGATCTCTTGGTGAGTCAACTCGCTTTCGCTGATCTGCGTTCCGCAACTTAGTTTGATTTGCATGGTTCTATGTCTCCTCTATTGGTTGATGGTTTGCGGGCCGCCCCGCACTTTTTTCGTAAAGCTACCTAGTAAATAATGACCGCCGTCCGTGGCGGTTGTTGGTTATACAAATATTTCTAGGGTTTCTACCAGTACATCCATTTCATGTTTGCCTGTCGCCTTCGAAAGAGTTTCTAGTGCGTTCTCGTCAGTGGTGAAATGACCGTTAAACGCTTTTACCTTCAATGGGAAACCAGTTTGACTGTTCCATGATGCCAATGAAATAAAGTCATCGGTCATCTGCTCAAAGCCGCTTTCGTCCCCGCCTTCCACATTCATGTATGCTACGGTCGTGGTGATCGTGGATGTGGTACTTTTCACGTTACCTGTGACGGTGGTATATCTATCTCTCGCAACCGCAAGACGGACCGTGTATTTTGCGCCCGTGCTGTCCACGAAACAGATCTTCGGGCTAGTGTCAAATTCGAAATCGGTGAACGTGTATTTGCGTCCGTCCACAACGTAAACGGCTTTTACATCGTTTTCGTCTCCCGTTTCGTCGAACACATCATGTGCTGCGCGAACCACTTGCGCAAAAATACCCTCTAGGGTTGGTGTAATGTTGATCATGTTATTTCTCCTCTATTGGTTTTGCCTTCGCCCGACATTGGGCGCGGGTGGCTTAGCCCGCATCTTTTCCGTAAAGTTACCTAGCTATTTTCGTAGGTAACCTCGGCCAGTGAGATAATAATACAACACCTCGCCCGACCGCGTCAATAACTTTATTCGTAAATCTACCTAATATACTTCTTTTGGGGTATACAAACGCCCGCCTCCCTGAATAGGTTGGCGGGCTGTCAGAGCCTTCAAAAATGGCGCTCACCAAAACTGGACGGTAAGCGCTAAGCGTGTAGAGAGATACACACGAACCATTTTTGAAAGCCCTGATTTGGGGCTGTTTGTTACTTAAGACATTCCACGCTCCACGTGGTTGTCATAGCACCAACATCGGTTGGTGATGCGACCGCGCCGGACTTACCCGCCACGCCATCGAACCCAAGGAAGATATAGCCGTCAACGTCGCCGTCAACGATCTTAAGATCCTTTGACCATCCGCTCGTTAGAACGTCGATGTCATCGGGGTAGACGTACTCTTTAGCCGCTGTCACGTGTACGCGGTAGTGACCGTGCTGTGATGCGCTTAGAGTGCCATCCCACTGCGTTGACATCTCGGTGAAACGTGCAGTGTTAGCAAAGTTGCTCACCACTTCCACTTTACCCGCGTTCATCCATGACCAACGCGATTCCTCTTGCAATACGCCGTCAGCAACCTTTGACACTTCGCAGGTTTCTTCCTCCGGCACGTATTGGTGTACCATGTCACTAGCTTGCGCGGTTGCTGCTGTTAGTGCTGACGCGGCGACTAGTAAAGCAATACTCTTTTTCATGCTTAGCCTTTCCGTGTTAGATGGTGGGCCGCCCGTTTGGCGACCCTGTGGGGGTGTTAGTCGCAGGTCACTTCCCATGTGATAGTAACCGAGCTGTCGCCCGCGATGTCGCCCCCGACGTGTTCTCTGAATTGGTCTGAGTAGAATCCGACGCCGACATAATAGACATTCTCGCCGCTATCCACATCAGTAAACGAATAAACGTTTTCCGACATACTGGGAGAAAAGTTGCTGTCTACTGTCACGCCCGACATATTTGAATATTCGCCAATACCGCCACCAAAATAGCTCACGTTGTTGATAAGATTTCCGTCAACTTGAAAAGATGACATTGTGAATGTTAATAGGCCAGTATTGGTATCTATGTTTACAGATGCTGGCTGTGATGTGCCGCTATCATTCTGCTCAAATCCATTTTCTAGCGAGTTATACAATACACCGTCTTGACTGCCGTTACTCGCATTGCAAAAACCGTCTACGCTGTGCGAGTAGTTGGTCGTTACTGCTGCTTGTGCGCCAAATGATGCCGCTGCCGCTACTACTACCGCAATGATTGATTTTTTCATCGTGTTACTCTCTTTGTCATTAAGTTAAAAAGTTATTACCATTCGCCGCCATCAGCGCCGGATGTTTGTTGAACTGCTTTGAGTACTGCTTGTTGGTCTCTAAGCATTTCGATTTCTGTGCGGAGCTTGGTTAGCTCCAGCTGATACAGGGTATTGCAATCTAGTGACTTGATACCGTTGCCGAACTTGTAACTAAGCTCGATCCCCGCCACCACTTCATCGACCTGATACCCGTAGTCGTTACCTCTGGCCGTCTCTGTGTAGGTCTTCAGCTCAAAGGGTTGATCATTCACGTTGTTAGAACAGCTAACCCCGCCCGATGTCCTGATGCTGTCCGCCGCCGCGTGGTTGGATATGGCGAGCAAGATTGTTAAGGCAATGGCTCTAGTCTTCATTTGGTCTCACCCCTATGATGCGAACCTTGGTACACACTGCGAAGCGCGCCCCGCCGTTGTTCTCCAGTTTCTCTATCGCAGCCAATGCGCACACTTTGTGTTCCTCTCGTTTGTACATCTCGCGAACTTTAACGGGCACATTCATGTAGCTGATCATCCCGTAGTCGATAGCTGGCGTGTAACCGTAGAACTCACCGTCAACATATATTTCGTATTTGGTCGGGCGGTCTTGGTCAGTGTTCTTAACGCCGATGCGGGCAATTTTGGTCCCGTTCATGGCGATAGACTCAAGGGGCTGATCCTTTCCGCCGATAACACTCGGCGTGATGCCGACTGCGTTGGCTCCAAAGCTCGCCGCAATCAATGCCGCTGCTAAAATCTGCTTTTTCATGGTCATCTCTCTCATGGTAGGATTTACCGTAAAGTTACCTACCTAGTTTTAAAAGGAAGGGGCTTTGTTCTTTTAGCGCGCCCCGTCTCTCTATGGGTCTTAATGTAACCTGACTTGTTTTCGTGGTCAAGCACTTTTTATAACTTTTTTCGTATCATTGCCGGATTATTTCGCAGCCAAGACCACCGCCGCCAAAAACTCGCCGAAAGTCATGTGCTTAAAGTCAGCACGCCACGCAGCCGCCAGTTTTTCGCGCCACTCACCAAACACTCGATCTTGTGCCAACTCCGCACGGCGCATGGCTATAACCTTTTCAAGTCGGTCAAGGTCTCGATCCGTGGCGTTCTCCAATAGGGCCAAGCAGGCTTGGCGACTATTTATTCCCGCCTTCGCCTTGGGCGTAAAGTAAGGCGCTACCACTACTGGGCTGACATTGTCGCCCCTAGGCGCGCTGTCAAGCTCTCTGAGCCCTTCTGACAGTGCCGCTAGTGCTACCCTACCGTTAGGCGTTCTTTGTTGCTCTCGGCGCATTAGAGCGCGATATGGTACGTGTTCTTGACTCATTCGCCCCACACCTCCATACATGTGTAATCAAGCTCTACACGTTTGTAGTCGGTCAGGGTGTAGGCAAAGTTCAATCGAACATCCTCAACGTTATCGAAGATAATGATCGCCTTGGCCAGCTTGGCTGACGGGTCACACACTCCAGTAACCATCGACTCTAGTTGCTCACTCATCAGGTCTTTAAACGCGACCATATCAAGATCATCGGACGCATAGTCAACCGAGTACGCATAGTTGATCGATAGCTTGGAATCGAAGTGAAGCGCGACAACCGAGTCTAGCATCGTCACGTCGTCAACTCGAACGCCAGCCATAGCGCTGAAGCTCTTGTTTAGCTCGTTGACGAGACCATGGTCGATGTTAATGCCCGTCTCTGGTAGGTCGAGCCCTGCCATAGCCGGAGCCGTGGCGAATAGTGCTAGTGCTAGTAATGTCTTCTTCATGTAACCCTCGCTCGTTGGTGGGGCACCGCGCCCCGTTGATGTACATATTACGCTTGACTGAATTTTATAGCAAGTACTTTATTCGTAAAACTACCTAATTTACTTCGAAAGTATTAGGCGTTGGTGTTGCGGTCAAGCGCGCCCTGAAGCTGATCGACCGTGTCGGTTAGCGTGCGGATGAACTGAATCAAGGCACGTTTCAAAGGCAACTTTTCGATCTGGCGGTCATCCATCTTGCCCACGTTGTCCATTACCTCGGCTGCTGTGTCGAACGTGTAGCGAGGCGTGTCTTGTGGGTCTGACACAAAGTTAAACGTATGACCTCCACCAATGAGCGCCATTACGTTCAAATAGCCGCCCGTGTAGCTTAGGTCTGATGCTAGGCGCACCACGTAAACGCCGTCAATGTTCTGCTCATTCAGCGCGTGCTTGGCGCTGTAAATCTTAGCGTTGATGTCGTCGATAGTATCTTGCATCAGGTCGATAGTTGCTTGCGTGATCATGGCGTAGCCCTCTTGGGTTGCTGGGATGGAACCGCTCCGCCCCTTCGATGTAGATAACTATACATGGGTGGCGGAGAGAAAGCAAGTAAAAATACGAATAAATTTACGGTTAATTTGTAAGTCCCTGTTCTATATGAAAATGTTGCCACTCTTCCGCCATAGGTCGGATGACACTTACCGCGCCCGTTTTGAACTCCACCACCGCAACCCCTTGCGTCCGGTCCTTGGTGGTGCCAACCTCTAGCGCATGGGCTATCACGTCCTCGTCGACTCCCATCGCCCGTAACTTGTCCGCGTGCGCCTCGGGGTCGGTCTTGTATCCGGTCCCATAGGTGTAGATCGTGATGCGCTCGATAAACCGATGAATGAGGATCTTAAGCTTCAGGCGCAGATCGTCGGGTATTCCGTCACCGTCTACCATGCTCACCAACTCCATGTATTGATCCTGTATGGTGGTTTCATCCCCTACCATGGAGTTGATCACGTCTTCCAGTTCCCCGACTTTCTCGGTCGCCTGTTTGATAGCCTCACGCCCTTGGGTAAACTTCTCTTTCAATAGCGGATCGTCGCCATCGGTCAAGGTGAAAAGCTCTATCAGTTTTGATTGCTGGCTGGTCAGCTTGGCGAGTATCGCTTGCTCGTCGGCTAGTGCGATCTTTGCCTTCTCCAACTCTTCGGCCTCATCCCCGAACGCGTCAGAAAAGTTAACCTTTGACGCACAAAACATCAGCAAAGCGTGTTCCAACTTCTCGGCGTTCATGGAGCCACCCGCGCATTGCAGTGAGTACTTTTTCACGTAGCCCGAGCAAACAAGCGAGCGGGTCACCTTGGCGTTGGGTCGCCTGCTGCGTCCGTCCGACTTGGCGATGATACCCGACCCACAATATCCGCATACACACAAGCGCTGGCCCGTAAGCATGGCTTGAACCAATGAGTTGCGCCCCTTGCCCCCTCCAGTGCCACGACTGGCTATGATTTCCTGAAGCTTGAGAAAGTTAGCCATGTTGATAACCTTGGGGTAATACCCGTCCACCACTACCGGATCATCGCCCGCACGGTTGAATGTCGCCTCGCCTATCAACGCCCTGTTCTTTATCATCCTACTGATGGTCGACGAGTGCCACACCCCTGATGTGTCGTTGTGGTTGCGCTTCTGCCCCTGAACGGTCCTGAACGGTGCCTCTCCGCGTTCGTTTAGCTCTTTGGCTATCATTCCCGCCCCCATGCCCGCCAAGCTCATGTCGACGATTTCACGCACGATTTTAGCCCGTTCTGGAATGAGCACCCACGATTGATCCTTGTCACGCTGGAGCCAAGCCGGAGCGCGCCCGATTTTAACCGCGCCGCTTTTGGTCTTGGCGTCTTTGAGTTGCTTGTCATATACGGCGGTCATCCGCTTTGACTTCTTCAAGCTCTCCTCGTGTGATAGGGATATGGAAAGGATCGAGGTTAGGATCTGTGATGTGTCGGCTATGCTTACACTGTCGATCAGTTCTTCGCGGTGGGCAATGTAAACGCGGATACCTTGATCCAGTATTCGCTTAAGGATCGAAAGTACTTCGAGGGGATCTTGTCTGGATAGGCGGTCAAAGTTCTCAAGCACCAACACTGACCCGCTCGGGATCATGGCCCCGCCGATGATATCGGACATGATACCCTCGGACGTGTTGACCCCATGGAAGGCGCTCAAGCCCTCATCCGCCACGGTGCCTACCCATGGCAGAGATAGATCATTCTCTAGGCGTTCGCCCGCCATGGTGACGACGTCGGTCTGTCTCTTGATGCCCTTCCCGTCCCTCGCTTGCTTGTCACTGGACACACGCAAGTAACCCAAAATACACGGCTTTTTATGCTTCATCTATCACCTTCCTTGTTACACAAATGTATACGACTTATTGGTCAAATACTACCTACAGTGAAGTGACTGGCGCGGTGATGCTCACCAAAGCCTTCAACCCTGTTGTTATGACTTGGGCCGCTGTGACTGCCATTATTCTCGCGCTGGTTGGCAAGCTGGGCGCGCTGCTACAGACCATTCCGGTCCCAGTAATGGGCGGTATCATGATCCTACTGTTTGGCTCTATCGCCACAGTGGGCCTGAACACACTAATCAAAAACCGCGTTGATCTGCATGACTCGCGCAACCTAGTTATTGTCGCTGTGACGCTCGTCTTTGGTATCGGTGGCATGGCGTTTGGTATCGGTGACTTCAGCCTTCAGGGTGTCAGTCTGTGCGGTATCGTCGCTATTACACTCAACTTGGTGCTACCGAGAAAACTGGGCGATAACCACGTGGTTGATAATGCACAAATGGACGATGAAAAGGCCTAATTTTACTTAACCTCTTTTTAATTCAGGCATCCTTTCTCCAAGTGGTGCCTTTTTCCCATCAATATTCCGCCTCGCGTGCTATAACTTTATATGAATCAGTAAAATAGTTATGGAGTCGATATGCGACGGTTTGCTCTAACTCTATTACTCAGCACCTTGGCAGCCACCAGCTCTGCACAAGACTATCACGCAGAAAAAGTCATTGAAGGGCTTTCTATTCCTTGGGCTATCGAATTTGTGTCTCCAACTGAAATGGTGATCAACGAGAAAAATGGCACCATCTCGCTACTCAATATCGAGACCAACCAACGCCAGCCCCTCTATTCTATTAACGATGTCTATCAATCGGGTCAGGGCGGGCTGCTCGATATCGCGCACCTTTCCAATCCCGATGGCTCACACACCCTTTACTTTTCCTACAGTAAGTCAACCCCAGATGGCGTCACACTCGCTGTCGCGCAAGCCGAATTGCGTGGCAATCAATTAGAAGAGTTCAACGATATCTTTGTCGCCAATGCTTACTCTAATACCTCACGTCATTTTGGCAGTCGAATTGAGGTTGCCAAGCAATATCTCTATATCACCATCGGAGACCGAGGAGAGCGGGAAAACGGTCAAGACCTGCAAACCCACGCAGGAACCATAGTCCGCCTTAATCTCGACGGCACAATCCCAGACGGTAACCCATTTGTTGCCAAGCCCGGGTTGGATGAGATTTGGAGCTATGGCCACCGTAATCCACAGGGCCTATTCTATGATCATAAAGAGCAACAACTGTGGTCTATCGAGCATGGTCCTCGCGGTGGGGATGAGATTAACCTGATTGAGCGCGGCAACAACTATGGTTGGCCAAAGGCCTCGCATGGCAAAGAGTATTGGGGTCCGCTCGATGTCGGTGAGGCAGAGTCATTACCTGGCATGGAAGATCCTCTGTTGGTCTATGTTCCCTCTATTGCGCCAAGTAATATGATTTTGTACCGCGGCGAAGCTTATCCTGATCTAGACGGGAAGTTACTCGCAGGCGCCCTCAAGCTCGCGCACATCAACGTAGTCTCTATTACTGACACTGGTTTAGTCGAGTCACAGCGTCTGCTTGAAGACCTTGGAGAGCGCATCCGAGACATCGCACAAAGTCCAGGAGGTGAAGTTTATTTTTCTGCCGACAGTGGCACTATCTACCGCTTAAAAGTTGAATAATCTTGAAATAATCCCTGTGCTCCGAAAAACAAAAAGCTCGCTATGAGAGCGAGCTTTTTAATATTTGAGTGATAAATCAGTGATTAACCGCGACGATTATTACGACTCGGGCGACCTTGATCTTGGCGAGTACCCTGAGCGTTACCAGTGCTAGAGCGACCTGGCTTACGCGTCGGTTTACCACGGCCACGACCTGGGCTGCTCACGCGCTCCTCATGGCGCTTAACCGCACGGCGGATCTTCTGACTCTTAGCACGCTCACGCTTGCGCGAGGTGTTGTCTTTGTTCAGATCCAGCATGGTCTCTTTTTCAGCGCGCAGCTCTACCATATCACGTAGGTAGTTCACGTCTTTCAGTGACAGTTCCATCCAACCGCCACGAGGCAGTTTCTTATCGAGGAAGATATCACCGTAGCGAACACGCTTCAGGCGAGACACGGTACAGTCTTGCGATTCCCACAAACGACGAACCTCACGGTTACGACCTTCGTTGATCACAACATAGAAGGTGTGGTTCATGCCTTCACCACCCGCATAAACCACGTCTTCGAAGCGTGCTAGGCCATCTTCAAGCTCTACGCCGCGAACTAGGCTCTTGATCTTCTGCTCATTCACATCACCGAACACGCGCACAAGGTATTCACGCTCAACCTGACGGCTTGGGTGCATTAGGCGGTTGGCAAGTTCACCATCGGTAGTAAATAGCAATAGGCCTGAGGTGTTGGCATCCAGACGACCAACCGAAATCCAACGTGAGCCACGAATCTTAGGTAGACGGTCAAATACGGTGCGACGACCCTCAGGGTCGTGACGAGTACACAGTTCACCTTCTGGCTTGTAGTAAGCAAGAACGCGACAAATGACCTCTTCTTGAGCCTTGCCTGAAACGGTATGTCCGTCGATACGGATAACAGCGTTTTCATCCTCGAGACGCTCACCCAGCTTAGCCACGATACCATTCACACTCACGCGACCCGCCTTGATCAGTGCTTCAAGTTCACGACGTGAACCGTGACCTGCTCGAGCTAAAACCTTCTGTAACTTTTCGTTCATTTATCTACCTAATGTTGTCGTCTTCACAGACGTCATAATGAATACGTTTAAAAACAATAACTTAGAAATACAAGTCACTGTTTGGGTGGGTATTATACACTGTCCACTCTGTTTTGTACTAAAAATGTCACCACTAAATAGTAAAGCACAGAATCCGCTCAATACGGTTAATAATCTCGCCTAACCTAGCAATGAACCATCTAGCCACACATCGACCTTTGCTCTAAAGAATTCACAAGCTAATACTGCAGCATTTCATATGCAAAACATAAAGTTACCAATATCGACATGCGCAATTGGGTTTATATTGTTCTATGCTTTAATTGAAAGGACGCAGAGCACTTGGTGACAAACTTCCTCCGGTCTAGCAACACCAAGTAACGATCCTTAGACATCCTACTTTTCCATATATTGCCAACCACAGGGAGTGTGTTGGCTTTTTTTTTCCCTCGGGGAAGAGGCGGGATCGCTGCGCTGCGAGAGGCGAGGTTATAAGCGCGCGCGTTCGGTTAGTCGGTCACCTTTATCTATGCAAGTTAAGAAAATTATGGGTCACAGAAAATAAGATTGCATATAACCATGTATGCAACAGAGCACCTATGAGTTACTGTAGTTGTGTGTTAGGGCTACAACTCTCCTAGCGCACGTATGACAAGTATTGGAATTATCCTTTTGCATTCGTTTAGCCAACCATTGCGGTTGGCTATTTTTTTCCCTATTGGGAAGAGGCGAGAAGCGAGATCGCTTTGCTGCGAGAGGCGAGAGTGATTCGTGCGCGCCTCGACTCTCGCTTCTTTATTCAAATTTTAGTTACGAGGAGCGAGTATCACTTCGTTCTGGGTCGCGAGGAGTACGTCATGTGCTAAACTCCTCGCACCTCGAAGGGCTTTGCCCGTCCCCGCACCTCGCACCTGCTATTCAAACGGTGCTGGATCGCCCGAACCAACTCGCATCACAACCGGGTCTTCATCGCTAAAGTCGACAACCGTGGTTGGCTGTTCGCCAAGGTAGCCGCCGTTTAGGATCACATCTACGGCATGCTCGAGCTTATCGCGGATCTCTTCCGGATCGGATTCTGCGATATCACTGCCTGGCAACATCAATGACGTTGACATTAATGGCTCACCCATCGCTTCAAGTAAGTCCAGGGCAATACGATTGTCAGGGACACGGATGCCGATGGTTTTACGCTTGGAGTTCATCAAGCGACGCGGAACTTCCTTGGTGCCCTTGAAGATAAAGGTGTAAGGACCGGGTGTGTTGTTCTTTAGCAAGCGAAACGCGGTGTTATCGACACGCGCATAGAGGGAAATCTCAGACAGATCGCGGCACAACAGAGTAAAGTTGTGCTTGTCATCGATGCGACGGATCTGACAGATCCGGTCCAGTGCTTGCTTATTTTCGAGTTGGCAACCGAGCGCATACCCAGAGTCCGTCGGGTAGACAATCACACCACCATTACGCACGATGGCAACCGCTTGACTGATCAAGCGCGCTTGCGGGTTCTCTGGATGGACATAAAAAAACTGGCTCATTCTTGTTCCTCTTCGTTGTTATCGTTTCCCAACGCCAAATTTTGCCAATCCTTCCACACCGGCTCGACACCAGCGGGAAGCCATAGGTTTCTCCCCAACTCCATCCATGGAGAGGGGTAATGAAAATCACTGCCTTGTGAGGCTAATAGTTTGTATTGTATAGCATAATCAGCCAAGTTGCGCCTTTCTTGTTGCGCTTGTTGTGGCTGAGCGACCTCCATCGCATCCCCGCCTGCTTCCACAAATGCCGCCAGCAGTCGCTTGACCCACTTCGCTGTTAGTTGATAGCGCCCTGGATGGGCTAGCACCGCTTGTCCCCCCGCTTGGTGGATCGCATCGACAGCATCACTCATTGAGCACCATGCCGGCGGGACATAGCCCGGGTTATTGCGGGTAAGGAATTTTTTAAATACCTGCTGAGGGTTTTTGGCAAACCCCTCTTCAACCAGCCATTTCGCAAAGTGCGCCCTGGTGACAGGTGCATCACCGGCAATCTGCTTGACCTCTTCCAATACGCCTTCTCGAGTGGCTTTTGCGAGCCTATGCGCAATCAGCTCTGCGCGCGACTCGCGGTGACGCTTTTGCTGCTCAATCAGCGCTTGCAAAGCACTAGAGTCCGGATCAACGTTAAGCCCAACGATATGAATGTCTTTGTTCTGCCAAACGGTTGAGATCTCAATGCCGTTTATCAATTGGATCGGCAACTGGTTATCTTGAATATATTGATGGGCCGGAGCAAGCCCCTCTAACGTATCGTGATCCGTGATCGCCAAAACATCTAAATCAAAGCTCATCGCCCGATCAATCAAGGCTTGGGGGGTAAGACGACCATCAGAGGCGGTTGTGTGACTGTGTAGATCTATTCGCATAATTATATAAAAAAGTAATTGACTTTTTGCCCTTGCACTAGTTAACTAGTACGCAATTACATAGTCACTGAACCAAAGGCTACTCATGTTACAAGAATTTAACCAAAAGCAAAGCAGCAATAGCGCAATTACCCAAGGTAATTGTGTCTCTGTTGTATGTTCTTGGTGGCGTTCTTGGACTCTTAACGAGTGGGCCTAGACGTGCGATAAAGTAAACACAAATTCATCGTCAAGCCCGCTCACCGTAGCGGGCTTTTTGTTTTGCCGTCTATCTCACATTTAACTGCTTAAACAATCAGCAAATCGACAAAATACAGGATTGGGTCAGTTTGCGCTTTGTGCGAGTATGTACGGCAGGAAGAGATACAACCATTAGAGGGATGTCTTGTGAACAAGACCATTGAAATAAATCACTTGGGTGAACTAGAGGTACTTAATGCAACCGTACCCTACTTCCAGGACCCTACCCGCCTGTTCCACACCCTGTGTGAGAACAAGACTGATAGCTTATTGCTCGAATCTGCGGAGATTGAATCAAAGCAAGACCTAAAGAGCCTACTAATCGTTGACTCTGCCGTGCGCATTGTCTGCTACGGCCACAAGGTGCAAATGACCGCGCTGACGGCCAATGGTCGCCACCTGCTGACTCACCTTGAGCAAAACATTCGCCACAACATCACCAGCGAGTTTTGTGGTGAGGTGCTTACCCTGCATTTTGCCACGCCATGCGATACGCTTGATGAAGACTCTCGCCTGCGTGAGGCGTCTTCTTTTGATGCACTGCGCCTGATACAGCATAGCTTTGATATCAGTGAACAAGATAAACACGCGATCTTTATCGGCGGTCTGTTTGCCTACGATCTTGTGGCCAACTTTGAGCCGCTTGGCGATGCTAAAGCGACCAACCAGTGTCCTGACTACGTGTTCTATGTCGCTGAGACCTTGCTGGTCGTTGACCATCAAACCGAGTCTTGTCAGTTGCAAGCTACCCTGTTTGCCAATCGTGAGCAAAAAGAGACCCTAACTGCGCGTATCGAAGAAATCGCAAAACTTTGCGCTGAGCCAAAACCGTTGCCGGCGGCGGTGAAGGTTGCGGATATGACAACGCAGGTTAGCGTCTCAGACGAAGACTTCTGCCAAACCGTACGCGATCTAAAAGAGTACGTGGTTAAGGGCGATATCTTCCAGGTTGTACCATCTCGTCGCTTCACGCTGCCGTGCCCATCGCCGCTGGCTGCCTACAAGCAACTGAAACAAAGTAACCCAAGCCCTTACATGTTCTACATGCAAGATGAACTATTTACCCTATTTGGTGCATCGCCAGAAAGCGCACTGAAATACGATACAGACACCAATCAAATCGAGATCTACCCAATTGCTGGTACGCGCCGTCGTGGTAAGCACCCTAGCGGTCAGATTGATTTTGATCTCGATAGCCGTATCGAGCTCGAGCTGCGCACTGATATCAAAGAGAACGCTGAGCATATGATGCTGGTAGACCTGGCACGTAACGATGTGGCGCGCATTTCTCAGGCTGGTACTCGTCACGTGGCAGATCTGCTTAAAGTTGACCGTTACAGCCACGTGATGCACTTAGTTTCTCGCGTTGTCGGCCAACTGCGCGGTGACTTAGATGCCCTGCACGCTTATCAAGCTTGTATGAACATGGGCACCCTGACTGGCGCGCCAAAAATTCGCGCCATGCAGCTGATCCGTGATGTTGAAGGCACACGACGTGGCAGCTATGGCGGTGCGGTAGGCTACCTGACCGGTGAGGGAACGCTCGACACCTGTATCGTGATCCGTTCAGCCTATGTTGAAAATGGCATCGCCCAAGTACAAGCCGGCGCCGGCGTTGTATTTGACTCCGACCCACAAGCTGAAGCCGACGAAACACGCGGTAAAGCACAAGCAGTCATCTCTGCTATCCAAGTTGCCCATCAGGAGTGATCATCATGGCGAATATTGTCTTTATCGATAACTTTGACTCATTTACCTACAACCTAGTCGATCAGTTCCGCTCTCTGGGTCATCAGGTCACAATCTACCGCAACAGCATTGCCGCTGATGCGATTGAACAAGCGGTCAGTGAGCTAGATAACCCGGTGATTCTGTTATCACCTGGACCTGGTGCACCGGCTGACGCGGGCTCGATGCCTGAGATTATTCAACGCTTTAAAGGTAAGGTCCCTATGATCGGTATCTGCCTTGGTCATCAAGCCATCGTTGAGGCCTACGGCGGTACGGTAGCTGGTGCTGGCGAGATTATTCACGGTAAGGTGTCGATGATGGCGCACGACGCGCACGCCACCTACGCTAATCTGCCTTCACCGCTTGCCATTGCCCGCTATCATTCTTTGGTAGCGACATCGGTACCATCTAGTCTTACCATTACCGCAGAGGTAGACGGACTGGTGATGTCAGTGGTACAAGAGCAGGACAAGGTGTGTGGCTTTCAGTTCCACCCTGAGTCCATTATGACAACTCAAGGCGCAACGTTGTTGGCAAATGCCATCGACTGGGCGCTGGCGAAATAACTGCGCAAGGATAGGAAGCAAGACCATGGAAACGATTTATAACAAACTGTATGACCAGCAATCACTTACGCAGGAAGAGAGTCAAACGCTATTTGATGCCATCATTCGGGGCGAAGTGAGTGATATCCTGTTGGCATCAGCACTGACCGCACTCAAGATTAAAGGCGAAACACCGGAAGAGATCGCGGGCGCAGCCAAAGCGCTGCTGGCGAACGCGAAAGCGTTTCCGACGCCTGATTACGATTTTGCCGATATCGTTGGCACGGGCGGTGATGGACATAACACCATCAACATCTCCACTACCGCGGCGTTTGTTGCTGCAGCCTGTGGCCTGAAAGTGGCGAAGCATGGTAACCGCAGCGTATCGAGCAAGTCAGGCTCTTCTGATCTCCTTGATTCGTTTGGTATCGACTTGGCGATGAGCCCAGAGACCACTCGCGAGGCGGTTGACGCCCTGGGCGTTGCCTTCTTGTTTGCGCCTCAGTATCACGGCGGTATCAAGCACGCGATGCCAGTGCGCACTACGATGAAAACGCGCACCATCTTCAATATCCTAGGTCCACTAATCAACCCAGCTCGACCAAATATCGAGTTGATGGGTGTCTACAGTGAATCATTAGTGGGCCCTATCGCTGAGACCATGCTCGAGATGAACATGAAGCGTGCTGCCGTCGTTCATGGCTCTGGTCTTGATGAGGTGGCGATTCATGGTGAAACTAAAGTGGCCGAAATTAAAGACGGCGTCATCACTGAGTATGTACTGACCCCTGCGGACTTCGGCCTAGAGAGCTACCCACTTGAGGCAATCAAAGGTGGCGAGCCTGAGGAGAACCGTGCGATTATCACCAATATCCTGACCGGTAAAGGGACGCCAGCTCAAGTTGGTGCGGTCGCAGCGAACGTTGCGCTATTGATGCGCCTATTTGGCCATGAAGACTTGAAAGCCAACACCCAGCAGGCGATTGAGGCAATGAACTCTGGCAAAGCGTTTGATCTGGTTCAGCGCCTAGCCAAGCAGCAATTTGGAAATGACTAAGCCAATGACAAATTCAACCAACCAACTGTCTGATCATGTATCAGTCGCCGAAGCCGAGATGGCCGAAGTGCTCGCCAAAATTGTGCGTGACAAGTATCAATGGGTAGCAGAGCGCAAACAAACTCAGCCGCTTGAGGGCTTTAAGTCCGAACTTACCCCCTCAGATCGTAGCTTCTATACTGCGCTAAGCGGTGAGCAATCAGCGTTTATCATGGAGTGTAAGAAAGCCTCGCCATCTAAGGGCTTGATCCGTGATGATTTTGACCTTGATTACATTGCATCGGTGTACAACAACCACGCCAACGCGATCTCGGTTTTGACCGATGAGAAATACTTCCAAGGCGATTTTGAGTTTCTGCCTCGAGTGCGCAAGCAGGCCAAACAGCCGATTTTGTGTAAAGACTTTATGGTCGATAGCTATCAAGTCTATCTTGCGCGCCACTACAGTGCGGATGCGATCCTGTTGATGCTGTCGGTCCTTGGCGATGAAGAGTACCAACAGCTTGCTGATATCGCACATAGCCTGAATATGGGTGTGCTAACCGAGGTCAGTAACGAAGAAGAACTGCACCGCGCGGTGAGGCTCAACGCTAAGGTAATTGGTATCAATAACCGCAACCTGCGTGACCTGTCGACTGACCTCGATCGCACCAAAGAGCTTGCGCCGCTGATCCGCAAACTGGCACCAGAGGCTACCGTGATCTCGGAATCGGGTATTTATACCCACCAGCAAGTGCGCGATTTGGCCGAGCATGCTGATGGCTTCTTGATTGGTAGCTCGCTGATGGCAGAAGAAAACTTAGAGCTTGCGGTGCGCAAGGTGACATTGGGCGAGAACAAGGTGTGTGGTCTGACCCACCCTGATGATGCGGCTAAAGCCTACCAATCTGGTGCGATTTTTGGCGGCCTGATTTTTGTCAGTCAATCCAAGCGCGCGGTCGACCTTGAAAGCGCACGCCTGACCATGAGTGGTGCCCCACTGCGTTACGTGGGTGTATTCCAAAATCACGACTCAGGCTTTGTTGCTGAAACGGCCAGCAGTCTGGGCCTTAGTGCGGTACAACTGCACGGCGATGAAGACCAGGACTACATCAAGCATCTGCGTGTACAGCTCGATGACAATGTCGAGATCTGGAAAGCCTATGGCGTGTCTGACTGTGCGCCTACACTTATTGATAAGTTTGTCGATCGTCACCTGTTCGATGCCCAAGTGGGCAATCAAAGCGGCGGTACCGGTCAGACCTTTGATTGGTCACTGATCGCAGAGCCGTGCCAAGTGATGCTCGCCGGTGGCCTAGGTCCCGACAATGCTAAACAAGCGGCGCAGCTTGGCTGCCTTGGGTTGGACCTCAACTCTGGAGTGGAATCGGCTCCCGGTAAAAAAGATCTGGTTAAGTTGCAGCAAGCCTTCGCGGCAATCCGTGATTACTGATGCAGCTTACCATTAATGAATTATTTTAAGGAATGAGAACCATGGCAAAACTCGATGCCTACTTTGGTGAATACGGCGGTCAGTATGTACCGCAGATCTTGGTCCCTGCCCTAGAGCAGTTGGAGCAAGCCTTTATTGACGCACAGCAAGACCCGGAATTTCAGAGCGAATTTATGGCGCTGCTGCAAGAGTATGCTGGCCGCCCTACCGCGCTGACTCTGACTCGTAACCTGACCAAGGGTACTAAAACCAAGCTTTACCTTAAGCGTGAAGACCTGCTGCACGGCGGCGCGCACAAGACCAACCAAGTGCTTGGTCAAGCGCTACTGGCCAAGCGTATGGGTAAAAACGAGATCATCGCAGAAACCGGCGCTGGTCAGCACGGCGTGGCAACCGCACTGGCGTGTGCACTCTTGGGCCTTAAGTGCCGCGTCTACATGGGTGCGAAAGATGTTGAGCGTCAAAGTCCAAACGTTTTCCGCATGAAACTAATGGGCGCTGAAGTGATCCCGGTCCATTCAGGCTCTGCAACACTGAAAGATGCGTGTAACGAAGCGCTGCGCGACTGGTCAGCAAGCTATGAAGAGGCCCACTACCTACTTGGTACTGCAGCTGGTCCTCACCCATTCCCAACTATCGTGCGTGAATTCCAGCACATGATTGGTGAAGAGACTAAGAACCAGATCCTCGCTCGCGAAGGTCGTCTTCCAGACGCTGTGATTGCGTGTGTTGGCGGTGGCTCAAACGCGATTGGTATGTTTGCCGACTTTATCGAGGAGCAGAGCGTGCGCCTAATTGGTGTTGAGCCAGCGGGTAAAGGTATTGACACTGATCAACACGGTGCACCGCTTAAGCATGGCACGACCGGCATCTTCTTCGGTATGAAAGCGCCACTGATGCAAGATGAACACGGCCAAATCGAAGAGTCGTACTCGGTGTCGGCTGGTCTCGACTTCCCATCAGTCGGCCCACAACACGCCCACCTCAATGCGATTGGCCGCGCGGAATACGACAACGTTACCGATGATGAAGCACTGGATGCCTTCCAAGAATTGGCGCGCAGCGAAGGCATCATCCCTGCTCTAGAATCGTCACACGCACTGGCTCAAGCGCTGAAAATGGCGCGTGAGAACCCAGAGAAAGAGCAGCTGCTGGTAGTCAACCTATCTGGACGTGGTGACAAAGACATCTTCACCGTACACGCCATCCTAGAAGAAAAAGGAGTGATCTAATGGATCGTTATAATGCGATGTTCGCGCGCCTCAACGACAAAAACCAAGGCGCTTTTGTACCGTTTGTAACGGTCTGTGACCCAAACCCTGAGCTGTCTTACCAGATCATGGAGACGCTGGTAGAGTCTGGCGCAGATGCCCTGGAGCTGGGTATCCCATTCTCAGACCCATTGGCTGATGGCCCAACGATTCAAGGTGCGAACATTCGCGCACTGGAGTCGGGTGCTACCCCTGCTATCTGTTTTGAGCAGATTGGCAAGATCCGCGCAAAATACCCTGAGCTACCAATCGGCTTGTTGATGTACGCTAACCTAGTGTACTCGCGCGGGATTGACAACTTCTACCAGCGCTGCGCTGAGGCGGGTATCGATTCTGTGTTGGTGGCTGATGTGCCAACCAACGAGGCGGACGAGTTTATTCAAGCAGCGCGTAAGCATGGTGTGCACCCAATCTTTATTGCGCCACCAACGGCTACAGACGAAACACTCAAGCAAGTTTCTGAGCTAGGCGGCGGTTACACCTACCTACTCTCACGTGCAGGCGTCACCGGCGCAGAGACCAAGGCGAACATGCCAGTTGGTGATATGCTAGGTCGCCTCAACCAATTTGATGCGCCACCAGCACTGCTTGGCTTTGGTATTTCTGAGCCAGCGCAGGTGAAGCAAGCCCTTGAAGCCGGTGCAGCAGGCGCAATCTCTGGCTCTGCCGTGGTGAAAATCATTGAGGCTAATGTTGAGCAGCCAGACACCATGCTCAGCGAGCTGAGCACGTTTGTTAGCTCGATGAAAGCTGCTACTGCTTAATTCCCCTGGGGGAAGAGGCGAGAGGCGGGAGCGCTTTGCTGCGAGAAGCGAGGGGTTCTCGCTTCTCGTCTGTGGAACAAAGAGGCGTCATACATGGGTTGAAGAATCTTGGCTCTCGCCTCTCGATTCTCGACTCTCGCTTCTCAGCGGGAGGCGAAGGTTAAACTCACTACCGACGCCTAACTTGCTTGAAGCTGTGATCTCTCCGCCCATATTCGTCACAAGCTGATGACATATGGTTAGCCCCAGCCCAGTGCCTCCGTATTGGCGGGTTGTGCTGTTGTCGGCTTGGTTGAACGGCTCGAAAATCGTTTCTAGTTGCGCCTCGCTCATGCCAATCCCGGTGTCGGTGATGGTCACCAGTAACTGCCCATCTTGATAAGCACCTTTAAGCTCTATCCTGCCCTGATGAGTAAACTTAACGGCATTACTCATCAGATGGTGCAATACCTGGCGAATACGCACCACATCGCCTTTTACCCACTCTTTTTCAGGTATAACTGAACAGAGAAAGTCTATCTTCTCAGCGCGACAAGCGGTGCGATAGTAATGCTCGATAGGACTGAATAACTCATCGAGGGCGAAGGGCTGGAGGTTGAATTCCATGTTGTCACTCTCAAGGGTAGAGAAATCGAGAATATCATTCACGATAGTCAGTAAATGCGCGCTTGAGCCCTCTATCACATCCAGTGCTTCATTCCACTCTTGTTGGTCATGCTCTGACCCTCTGAGCGCGTTCGCCATCCCCAAAATGCCGTTCAATGGTGTTCTTAGCTCATGTGTCATAGTGGCTAAAAACTGGCTTTTCGCTTGATTGGCTCGGTTGGCGGACTTGGTTGACGCCTTTAGGGCCTGCTCTTTCTGTTTGCGGTCAGAGATATCTCGCTCTATCGCTATCAAGTGTGATACCTGTTTGGCAGTATCAAACAAGGGCATAAGGTTGATATCCGCCCAGTAGCGCTCACCCGACTTGCGGTAATTGACCAACTCGATCTGGCAAGGTTGCTGTTGGTCAATCGCAGACTTAAACTTTGCCTTGATCTCTTGATTATCATCAACGCTAAACAAATGTTCGATGTAGTGTTTACCCATCAGATCATCGAGCTGGAAACCGTTGATATCCTGGCTGGCCCTATTGACCCAAATTACTCTGCCATGAGCATCACAGATAGTGATGCCGTCAATAGAGCTGGTGGCGACTTTGGCTAAAATCTCATTTTGCGTTTCGAGCTTACTCAGCGATTGCACCCAAGTATTCGGACCACCATCACTCTCAAGCAGAGGGTTACTTATTGGGCGTGAGGCGAGCTTAGAGACCACTATCGCAAACGCCGAAACCACCAAAACTAGTGCAATTGAACTTTGTAGGATGCGTTCTTCAACCACAATGAGGTCCGCATGCGCCTCTGCTAAGGAGATCTCCGAGAATACATACCAGATGTTGTTAATGACTTGGAGCTGATTAGCGAGTACCAATACCTGCTCGCCTTCAACATCGGTCGATATCGACAGTCTTTCGCCCTGTGAAACAAACGCGGTCACGTGAGGGGTAAGCTCTTGTAACAGCCCTATGGTCGAGCCTGAAGAGTTGATCATGCCGCTTAAGTCACTATCTTCTACTGCCGAACTTTTTAGCAGAAAGCCAAAAGGATCTTCAAGGTATGCACGCCTGTCACTGCGTAAGGTTTGGTCATTAGCAACCAGGTAGCTATCTCCTGTTTGACCCAACCCGACCGATGGCCAAGAAAAGTCATAGGTCATGATGCGATTGATTGTGTAGCGTGGTATTTGAAATACCAGCGCACCAACGAACACTTCACCTTGATATATGGGGTGTGAGACAAACGCTGCTGGGTCGTTAAATGAGGGAGGATAAGAGCTAAAGTCTTCAAAGTGGGTAAACCTCATACTTGGATCACTCACTGCGCTAAAGGCACGGGCCAGACCTGTATCGCTGTACATGTCACTTACCAGGTTGGTGGCAAAATCGACCTCTTTAAATACCGAGTAAACAATATTGGCCTCAGCATCGATCAAAAAGACATCGTAATAGCCGAAATCCTGTTGAATGGCATGCATAAAGGAGTGAATTTCGCGGTGGGCTCTATCATAGTCATCATTGACGCTCGAGGAGACGAGCTGATCTTTGTCACCAATGATATAGGGGTTATTGGCGATATAACGATATTGAAGCCCAAGTGTGCTGGGCGAAATTTCTATTCGACTGTCATCGTTTTCCGGGGCATCTAAAGTGACTTCAAGGTTAAAAACCTCACGATAAAATTGATTCAACGTGTCCAATTCTGCTTGACTATCACCAGGCTGAACAAGAGCAAAGGCTTGAGATAATGACTGGACGGCGGATACAATTGTCGGCGAGTTAGAATATAGCTCGATTTGGTGCTCAATTTGCTGAAAGTGGCGCTCAAGCTCAAATTTTTTGCTCTCGTTAATCGCACTCAGTTGATCGACGGCGCGTGACTTTATCGCTTCTTGTGAGGTACTGATTGACTGCCATGCCACCAGCCCGGCCGTCATACTGATACACAATATACAAATCACCGATACCGAAATAACGACTTTATTGACCAGTTTCATCCAATCCCCTTGCTTGATAGCCATCCATCTCCTTTCAAGTTAATACCTAAAAAGGCAATAAGGGTTTGATATTACTCACACAAATAAGCATGCAATTGCTTATAGAGTCGCGTTATATCTAAACGGTCAACAAAGTCGTCAATATGTACAACGCTTATATTGGCATTAATCGTACATCAGATGCTTAGCCTGCTCCTGATCAAAGCTGGCCAGAGTTCGTTTTGACAGGTTTCGTAGCGGAAATGCGCGAATAAATTCCTCAAAAGGCTGCACAGCAAACGCCCAGAAAAAACCGTTGTCGAGATAGACCACGATTGCGACACACAAAGGAATTGAGATCACCCACTGACCGACAAAGTTAATCTTAAATACTGCCGTAGTTTTGCCCAACGCACGCAGCACATTTCCATGCACAGTGTTGTAGCCACGCACAATAGGCAGCAAGATATACAGAGGCGCAATCAATGCTAGTGCTTGGTAGGTCGATTGATCCAAATCTGGATAGATGTTGCCAATAACAAGGCTTAAGCCAAAAAACGCTATGGCTATAGTCACCGAAATACCAATCGCTATCGTGATGCTAGTTCTGACGTTAGTCGCCAAGTCATTAAGTTTCCCTGAGCCAATTGCCTGGCTGACTGTGATGGCAGAAGACTGCGACCAAGCACCAATAAACTGGGTTCCTGAGCGAATCCAAGGTGCCATCAAACTGATCGCCACGTAGGCATGGATGTCCAATTGTGAGTACAGCAACTGATAGACCGTGGCACCGATCATCAAAATGGTAACATTAGCCGCTACCGGAAATATTTCCTTAAAATGCTGCACAGTATTGCGCGTCATGGCTTTTTCTTGGCGAACTGTCGCTAAATCTATATCACCTCCAAGACGCAACAAAAACGCAAACAGGAGCAGCCGCACCCCAATAGCGAACACACTGCCCACCGCTGCGCCTTGTACTCCCATTCCCGATAGCCATTCACTACCGTTAAAAGACAAGCCATAAATACACACATAACTCACTAGGGTGTTGACGGGCAGCTCGACAAGATAGCCACGAAAAGAGATCTTGCTTTTACCCATGCTATTAAACAGGGCTATCATCACTTGCGTCACCGCAGTGAAAAGAACCAGATACTTGGAGATACTGAGGTAAGTGGCTATATTCTCGACAAGTAGCGGGTCATCACTCAAGGCTGTAATCAAGGGTTGATCAAAGAGTGTCAGCAATACCCAGAACAAACTTGCCACGGAGCAATTGATGAGCAAAGCGGACACGAACGCCTTTGTTAATGAGCTCTTGACTCCTGACCCTACAGCACGGCTCAGTACCAGCTGACTTCCATTGGCCAGCGCCATTTGGATCGCAAGGATAAAGGCTAGAATCGTCGTCGCGATCCCCATTGCCGCTAGTGACACTTCACCCAGTGGAGAGACCAACAGGGTATCGATCATCAACATGGATTGCATTAACAGCCCATTCAATGCCAAAGGCCAAGCGATAGAGAGGTTCTTTTTTACATAGGATTTTGACGACACTGGACAACCTTATCAAAACGAAAATTACATACGCGCCAACTGGCTGAAATATAAAGTAATATGATATAACAACTCGAAACGATAACAAATGGATATATTTGCTGTAAGGTTCTCTTCTGTGCCTTAACTCGGTAAAGTAAAAACAGCGCATTACCTATGCAAGCTTATAAAAACACACAAAAAGGCAGCCACTATGAACGCTCAACCTTACGTCGATAATGGCGTTTACTATCAACCACACCAATTTCAGCTACCTCTAGACTATGCACAGCCAGATGGTGACCTGATCAAGGTATTTGCTCGTGAGGTGCGCCTCATCGATGAGCACAGTACGAATAAACCTTGGCTGGTGTTTTTTCAAGGCGGACCCGGTTTTGCTGCGCCACGCCCAATGGGCAATCAAGGTTGGCTTAAACGCGCTCTGAAGGAATATCGTGTCTTGCTCCTAGATCAGCGAGGTACCGGAAACAGCACTCCAATTACGCATCAAACTCTGGCCCATCTCTCTGCACAACAACAAGTCCACTATCTTTCTCATTTTCGCGCAGACAACATCGTGCGCGACGCAGAAGCGATTCGCCAGCAACTTGGCGTGACGCGCTGGGCAACACTTGGCCAGAGCTTTGGTGGCTTTTGCAGCCTCACCTATCTGTCAATGTTCCCAGGCAGCCTATTGCGCAGCTATATCACCGGAGGTATTCCTCCTTTAGAAGGCCATTGTGACCAAGTCTATCAAGCAACATTTGAACGCACCCTTGACAAAAACAAGGCGTTTTTTCGACAGTTTCCCGATGCACAAGCCCGCTGCCAAGCCATCGCTGATCATTTGCTGATTCAAGACGAGCGACTACCCAATGGGCAGCGTCTTACCGTTGAGCAGTTTCAACAGATTGGTATCTGTTTTGGCGTGAGCGACAGCTTTTTACCCACCTACCATCTACTTGAAGAGGCGTTTGTTGAGGTAGATGGAGTCCAACGTCTTAGTTACCACTTCCTCAATCAGGTACTCGAGCAACAGAGCTGTCAAACAAACCCGATTTATGCCCTATTGCATGAGGCCTGTTATTGTCAGGGATTCGCTTCAAACTGGAGCGCGCAGCGAGTACGTGATCAGAGGCAAGACTTTAACTATCAACCGGGTAAGCCTTTCCTCTTTACCGGAGAGATGATTTTCCCATGGATGTTCAAGCAATATCACAATCTTAAGCAACTCAAAGAGGCGGCAGATATCATCGCCGCTAAGTCAGATTGGCCAAGTCTTTACGATCCATCCGTTCTTGAGCAGAACTCGGTTCCAGTCAGTTGCGCAGTCTACGCAGAGGATATGTTTGTTGAATTTGACCTTAGCCGTGAGACCCTGCGTAAAATTCCGAATACTCACGCCTGGATAACCAATGAGTACGAACACAACGGGCTTCGCGCTGATGGAGAGCGCATTCTAGATCGTTTGATCACCATGACCCGTTAAATCCGTTCCGGCGGCCTAAGGCAGCTTAGGTCGCCGCAGGCAACAATAACAGTTCCGAAAATGGCTAGTAACACGAAGGGAAAGCGATACACTTGTGTTAGTCGCTCCAAGCAAGGAACTTAATGTGTCGCATGTAGCCAAGCTCGTCCCTAACCAAAAGCTGTACCAACAAGCGCGCCTGTCCCGAGACAGGCGTTTTGATGGGCTTTTTTTTGTTGCGGTAAAGACCACGGGTATTTTTTGCCGGCCGATCTGCCCGGCTAATTTGCCTAAAGAGCATAACGTAGAGTATTTCGAACACGCCGCAATGGCGCTCAAGGCCGGCTATCGACCTTGCAAGCGCTGCCATCCAGATAGTGCACCAACCTCTTGGCGTTGGTTGGGTACCGAGACCACGTTGCAAAGAGCAGTCCAATTGATCGACCAAGGCTATTTACAACACAATAGCCTCGCGGCACTGGCAGACAAACTTGGTATCAGTGACCGCTACCTGCGCACTTTATTCACTCGCTATATGGGGCTGTCACCAAAACAATACGCCCAATACCAACAGCTGATGTTTGCCAAAAATTTGCTGCATAATAGCTCACTAAGCATCACAGATATTGGGTTAGCCTCGGGGTTCAATAGCATTCGCCGCTTTAATGATGCGTTTCAAAAAGTGCTCCAGATGACCCCGACAGACCTGCGTCGGCAACAATCATCTGTGAAGAGCACCAATCAAGTTATGTTAGCCATTAGAACACCCTACGACTGGCGAACACTGCTGGCCTTCTATCAAACAAGGTCTATCCAAGGCGTGGAGACGGTATCAACGAGCAGTTATCGTCGCTCATTAATCTATCAGAACAAACTTTGCTGGTTTGAGGTCGACTTTAGCCCGTTAGAAAAAGGCCTGCATGTCGTCGAGCTGAGATTTGATCTTGCTGAACTTACTCAGTTGCGTACTCTATTAGTTAAGGTGCGTCGCATGCTGGATCTCGATACGGATACCGAGGTGATTGAGCGCCATCTATCGGTTCTCGAGCCACATCTAATCCTTAAACCAGGTCTGCGCATTCCAGGTGTCTGGGATACATGGGAAGCGGGTGTACGAGCGATACTCGGTCAGCAAGTATCGATTAAAGCCGCGATTGGTCAGCTCAACCTACTAGTCCAGACACTTTGCCACTCTGATAATCTTTACTTTCCAACACCAACTCAAGTCGCTCAGGCTGACCTGAGTTTTCTTCGCATGCCGCAAGCACGCAAAGATACCTTACGCAGGTTGGCAGAGTTTATGATTGAAAACCCAAACAATCACCCGGAGCAATGGCTTGAGTTAAAAGGGATTGGGCCTTGGACAGTCAATTACGCCATGCTACGTGGCCTGTCGGATCCCAACTGCTTTTTATCTAGCGATCTGGTAGTCAAAAAAGCACTCGGTCATTTTCCTAATCTCGATCCCAAAACGACTTCTCCGTGGGGAAGTTATGCCACCTTTCATTGCTGGAGTCATTACTCATGAATTACTTTACTGTATTTACTAGCCCGCTTGGCAAAATCACTGCACAAGCGAATCAGACCCAGTTACTTGGAGTCTGGTTTGAGATCCATACCACCAAGCCTGAATCACTCGGTGAGCGTAATGACAACCACCCTGTCCTACTCGCAGCAAAACAGCAGATCACGGAGTTCTTTTCAGGCCGACGTACCCAGTTTGACTTGCCGCTAAAGACCCAGGGGACCGACTTCCAACAGAGCGTTTGGCGAGCTCTGCAAGATATCCCCTTTGGCGAGACATGGAGCTACAAACAGCTTGCCGAGCATATCGGCAAGCCAAAGGCGGTGCGAGCGGTTGGCGCCGCCAATGGCAAGAACCCCATCTCTGTGATCATCCCCTGCCATCGGGTGGTGGCCAACGATGGTCGGCTGTCCGGTTATGCCGGAGGAGTTGAACGCAAACGGGCACTGCTAGATTTGGAAAGTTCGATCCAACCCACAAACTAACAACATTCATATAAACCCTCACCAACAATTTGACGCACTATGTTAGTGCGTCACTGCACCAAGTTAGCGCAATGACGCAAACGTTTGCTTTATGCGCTGACGCACACCTTTTTTGTGCCTAGATTTGGGCTAATTTAACCAATAAGCACTTGATCTCCCCACTACTTACCTGTAAAACAGCAACATAATCATCTGCACCTACGGTCGTTCATAGGCGCAATGACTATAAACATACAATATGACAGACAGGAGTTGCTAAAATGTTAAGTAAAGACGGACTACTTGGGAATCTAGGCGTGCAAGTCGTGCTCGCCATGATCGTTGGTACAGTAGTCGGTGCGTTGATGGGTGACAGCGCAGTTATGTTTGCCCCATTGGGTGCCATCTTCATCAACCTAATCAAAATGCTGGTGATCCCTTTGGTTGCTGTGGCGCTGATTTCAGGCGCGGCCGGTTTGGGCAACAGCTCAAATGCCGGTAAAGTGGGCTTAGTTACCCTTGGCTACTTCGGTATCACTTCCGCACTGGCCGTCGCACTAGCGCTGGTTATGGGTGCGATATTCCAACCAGGCATCGGTATTGATGTCACCGGTGTTGAGGGAATGTTCTCTACTGAGTACGCATCAAAAGGTGAACTACCTACCTTCTGGGCAACAATCACAGGTATGATCCCAGAGAACGTGTTCCAATCGCTTAACGAAGCAAACATCCTGCAAATCTTGGTATTCTGCCTATTTTTCGGTATTGCTCTATCTAAGCAGCCAAAAGAGCGTCGCGAGCCTATGGTGAATGGCGTTAACACTATCGTTGATTCTATGGTTTGGATGATCAATAAGGTGATGATCATCGCACCAATCGGTGTGTTCGGCTTGATGGCTGAAGCAGTAGGCTCATTCGGCTTCTCTGCCCTAATGGTGGTATTTAAACTGTTTGTGGTTTACGTTGCAGCAATCTTGGTGTTCGGTTTTGTTGCTTACCCGCTAATGATTCAACTGTTTACCAAAACCTCGGCTAAGAAGTTCCTTTCTGTGATGAAGAAGCCACAAGCGGTTGCACTGTCGACCTCTTCATCAATGGCAACTCTGCCAGTAACCATGAACACGGTTGAAAACGAGCTAGGTGTGAAGAACTCAACGGCGTCTTTCGTTCTACCGCTGGGCGCAACCATCAATATGTCTGGTAATGCGATCTACTACGGTTTGGTAGCGATTTTCTTCGCCCAACTGTTCAATATCGACCTGTCTATGGGTGCTTACATCGCTATCATCCTGACTTCAACTCTTGGCGCGGTTGGTCAAGCTGGTGTTCCAGGCCCATCATTCCTTGTAGTGGCGGTACTGCTGGCTGCGGGCATCCCAATCGAAGGTCTACCGCTTCTGTTCGCTCTCGACCGTATCTTCGATATGATCCGTACAGCACTCAACATCACAGGTGATGCAGCGTGTGCGCTTATCGTCGACTCTCTTGTTGACGAGGCGGACCTAGAGCAAGCTGAGCTAGAGCAGCAACAAGCATAATCTACCCTCTATTGTTTAAGCCCGGCCTTGGCCGGGCTTTTTTGGTTCTGTGTCCAAGTAAAACCAAACTAAATCCTCGCTTCACCATACAAAAACTACATTCGCCAGTAAAAAGCAGGCAACGCAATCATGCAGACCGTTAACCTTGTGTGGTTCAAGCGCGACTTGCGCCTGGAGGATCACGCCCCACTCAAATTCGCACAGCAGAGCGGTGTACCTTGCTTGCTGGTGTATATCTTCGAGCCGATGTTGCTCGACAACCCTCACTATTCTGAGCGACATTGGCGCTTCGTCTGGCAGTCCCTTGAAGATATCAATCGCCAGCTTGAAGCGCATCATACCAAGGTGCTGGTCATGCGCGGCGACGCGCTCGTTTGTTTCGAGTTTCTCTGTTCAACCTACCGGATTGAGAGCGTCTTTTCTCATCAGGAAATTGGCCTTAATTGTACGTTTGAGCGAGATAAATCCATTGCCCAATGGCTAGCAGCGCAGAATATCAGTTGGCATCAACTGCCAACTGGTGCTGTTATTCGCGGAGCGAGAACCCGAAACAACTGGGATAAACATTGGCAAGCCGTAATGCGCGCGCCTCTTGACTCGCCAAACCTCGAACAAATCCATCTTGTCACGCCCCCAAAATTGCCCAGCGAGTTGTCGATGCCAATTCCTGAATCATGGCAGCACAAGCACCCGGGCATACAAACAGGGGGGCCAACATTAGCTCGGCAAACTCTTGATGACTTTTTTGCCCGTCGGGGAGCCAAGTACTATTGCTCCATTTCTAGTCCCAGTCTGTCCAGAAATGCCTGCTCTCGACTGTCGCCCTATCTTGCTTGGGGCAACCTTTCCTTGCGCCAGGTTTATCAAACCTTGCTGGCACACTGGCAGCAGCCCGGATTTCGCCGCAGCCTGATAGCACTCTCATCTCGTTTACACTGGCATTGCCATTTTATCCAGAAATTTGAGTCTGAAATCGAGATGGAATACCGCTGTGTCAATCGAGCTTACGACGCCCTATTGGCTGAGCAAAAGGAGTCTAACACTGTGCTGCTTAATGCTTGGAAAACCGGACACACCGGTCTGCCACTAGTCGATGCCTGTATGCGCTGCCTAATCGACACCGGCTACATCAATTTTCGTATGCGCGCCATGCTCGTCAGTGTGCTGACCCATCATATGAACCTAGACTGGCGCTTAGGTGTTGCTCATCTTGCCTCGCTGTTCTTAGATTTTGAGCCAGGTATCCACTACCCTCAGTTTCAAATGCAGGCGGGCGTAACCGGCATAAACACGCTTAGAATCTACAACCCGATCAAGCAAGCCAAAGAGCACGACGCAGAGGGCGTGTTCATCAAACGCTGGGTACCCGAATTAGCCGAACTCCCACCACCATTGCTGTTCGCCCCCTGGACCATGACGGCAATGGAAGCGCAGATGTATTCATTGGCACCCGACAGCCGCTACCTCGATCCCGTGATTGACATCGAAACCGCCGCCAAGCAGGCACGAGATCGCCTTTGGAGCTGGCGCAAGCGACCCGATGTCAAACAAGAGGGCAAACGTATCCTCGCTACCCATGTCCGCCAAGACAGTTCACGCAACCACTAGTCTCATTGGCTACAAGAAGTTGAATCATTGACAATACTCCTCGCCCCCCGGAACGAAGTGTCCCCGTAACTTGCGCCCGTGTTTATCGTATTTAATTGTTATTTCCGCTAGGTTTCTGCCCGCTTTGTTGGGTACACTAGTTACTCGACGGTGACTTGTAGTATTAATTATGAAACAACTGATTGATTTTATCCCTCTGATCATCTTCTTTGTCCTGTACAAGATGTCTGACATCTACACGGCGACCGGTGCACTTATCATTGCAACGGCGATTCAGGTTGGCTTAACCTATGCCATCTACAAAAAAGTTGAAAAGATGCAGTTGATCACCTTTGTGATGGTGGCGATTTTTGGCGGCATGACCATCTTGCTTCAAGACGATAATTTCATTAAATGGAAGGTGACCATCGTCTACGCTGTTATGGCATCGGGACTGGCTGTCAGCCATCTGATGGGAAAATCCGCTATCAAAGCAATGCTGGGTAAGGAGCTCACCCTGCCGGAGCATGTATGGGCCAGTATCAACTGGGCCTGGGTCGGTTTCTTCAGCTTTTGTGCTGGATTAAACCTCTACGTCGCCTACCAAATGCCCCTGGATGTTTGGGTTAACTTTAAGGTCTTTGGTCTTCTGATCGCGACCTTTGGCTTCACTATTGCAACTGGCTTGTACCTGTACAAGCACCTACCTAAAGAAAATAACAAAGAACAGGAATAGTAAACTATGTCCCACTCTACCCCCAACCCCGCGGGCGATTTACTGTTGAGAACGCTGGCCATGCCTGCAGATACTAACGCCAATGGTGATATCTTCGGTGGCTGGATCATGTCTCAACTTGACCTTGCTGGTGGCATTTTAGCCAAAGAAATTTCGAGCGGCCGCATCGCGACGGTATCGGTATCAAGTATTGAATTTAAAAAACCGGTTAAAGTTGGTGATGTGGTGTGCTGTTATGGTGAATGTACTCGGGTAGGACGCACCTCGATGTCGATTCACCTTGAGGTTTGGGTCAAACCCGTCAAAGAAGACGGTGTGAAAGATCGTTACATGGTATGTAAAGCAACCTTTAATTATGTTGCTATCGATTCTAATGGTCGCCCACGTCCGATAAAGGCAGACCCAGTTAAAGCACAATAGTATAAACTCATAACACGTAATACAGTGAAAGGAACTCTGAATGTGGTACGTAATTTTTGCTCTAGATACTCCCGACTCTCTCGATAAGCGTTTGGCCGCTCGCCCAGAGCACCTAGCTCGTCTGCAATCGCTTCGTGACGAGGGTCGACTCCTTACCGCGGGCCCTATGCCTGCGATTGACAGTGATAACCCAGGTCAAGCTGGCTTCACTGGCTCCACCGTTATCGCTGACTTTGATTCATTGATCGCCGCAAAAGCTTGGGCGGATGATGACCCTTATCTTCATGCTGGTGTTTACCAGCATGTCACTGTTAAACCATATAAAAAAGTATTCTAATCATGCGAAAGACTCTTCTCATCGCCCTTATTACTGCCCTTGCTGGCTGTGCCTCTAACAACGACAAGCAGCAACAACTAGAACTGCTCGCGTCTAACCGTGCTAGCCTTCTCGCGGCTGAGCTGCCAATTGAGCAGGGCCCACTGTCCATCATGCGTGCATCCTCGCGCGGCAGTACCATCGAAATCATGATGATCTTCAACGATGATGCGCCGGGTACAGTGACAACCCAACAATTGCTCAACAACAGTATGGCGCAATACTGTTTCAATGAAAATGTGCGTCGAAACCTCGATGTGGGCTTGAGTTATCGACTTAAAATTCGCAATAGTCGCGGTCAATTAATTGTTGACCAAATGGTCGATGCCAGCCAATGTAAATAGATGATGCGACATTCGTCAGTCACATTCGATCAACGTGACTAGAAAGGCGGCAGTTCAAATTCTACTAAAATGCGGCGCTTGCGCCGCACTACTTTGCTGTAATGCATCAAGTAAATGGAGAGGCTCATGAAAAAAACACTCACCAGTCTTATCGCAACCACCCTGTTGGCATCGACGAGTGCGATAGCCGCTGCCCCTGTGATGTTTTCCACCTTAGACAACTTCAATGCTCCTAAAGACAATTCCGTCACCGGTGTTCGTCTTGCGGTTCTCCATGGGCATGTGGATGAGTTGAAAGGTCTCGACCTAGCGCTCTTGGGCATGTCAGAGACCAATTCAACGGTTGGCGTCAACCTCAACCTGGTTTTTGGTGCTAACAAGGTCAATCAAAGCATGAAGGGGGCGTCATTTGGTCTGTTTAACTGGAACACAGGCGAAACCATTGGCCTTAACCTAGGTGGTGTCAACGTGACCAATGATGTGAAAGGCGTCAATGCTAGCTTTGTCAACTACTCAACCGGTGACTCGATGGTGGATCTTGGCTTAGTCAGTCTCTCTGAGGCCTCTACCGTTCAAGTGGGCATTTTCAACAACACAGAAAAAATCAGAGGTGTTCAGGTGGGGTTGATTAATTGTGCCAGCAATGGCTTCGTGCGCTGCTTCCCATTGTTCAACTTTGGTGTCAACTAAATATGTCCGTGAGCCGCTTTTTACGCGGCTCACGTTACTGATATCTCACCTTACGCTGTTACCTTAGGTAGCGGCAAAATTTAGTGCGATTCATTAAGCACCTGCGAGTAATTGAGGCGCTTTGAGTTTTGCCAACCCATAAGCGGCGCACGTCACATTGTCTTGGATCGTGCCGTCGATCAGCATTTGCTCAAAGGTTTTGAGCGGAAACGCACAACTCACCAAGTCTTCCTCCTCATTATCAAGCTGGGCACCAACAAAACTCAACTGAGTCGCGAGATAGATATGACAAGTTTGATTCAAAAATCCATAGGCGATGAATTGACTGCCCAAGTAATGCATCTGTGAGGCGAGCAAGCCGGTCTCTTCACGCAACTCACCCTTCGCTAGCTCTAGGTGATCTGCACTTGGATTACTCTCCCAAGCACCCTGCGGCAGCTCCCAGCAGCGCTTAGACACCGTATAGCGATACTGCTCGACTAAATGGATCTGCCCTTCATCGACAGCGATGATCACTGCGCAATCGGGCTTATCCACCACGCCATAAATTCCTTCGCTGCCGCTGGAGCGCAATATCGTATCCTCGCGAACCGTCATCCATTTATTTTGGTAAACGACTCGGCTGTCTAATGTCTTAATGTCAGTCATCGTCCTGATCCTGTCCCTTGATAGTTTGCTATTGACCATACCCAAGTTGCTCTCATAGCTCAAGATTTCATCACAATGAGCGGAACTTGCTCTCATTACGTACTACAGTGTGATTTATACCCCTGTAAACTATCAATAAAAGGAACCAATAATGCATCAGAAGGCTATTGTTGCGATCGCGCTTTGCTCGTCGTTCACGTGGGCAGGTGACAACACGACCTACACGGTTGATCAAATGGAGTACGAAGGGTACTGGGCACCGGTTGACGGTGACGCTCCCCTTGTCCTGTTAGTCCACGATTGGGATGGACTAACCGATTACGAGAAACAGCGCGCTAAAATGCTCAACGACATGGGTTACAGCGTTTTCGCGGCTGATTTATTTGGTAAAGGGGTACGCCCAACCGCAGTAGAGGATAAAAGACAGCATACTGGGGAGTTGTATAAGGACCGAGATAAACTGCGCGCCTTAATGCAAGGGAGCCTAGACTATGCCGTGAGCCTAGGCGGTGACAAAGACAACGTGGTAGTGATGGGCTATTGCTTTGGTGGTGCAGCGGTTTTGGAGTCGGCGCGAGCGGGTATGAAGGCCAATGGCTTTGCTACTTTCCACGGTGGGTTAGGTACCCCGGATGGACAAAACTATGAGCAGGTTTCTGCGCCAATCCTAGTTTTGCATGGCACCGCAGACAGTGCGATACCCATGACTCAGTTCGCTGATCTGGCTGAGCGCTTAGAAACCGCCGGGGTTGATCATGAAATGATCACCTACAGCGGTGCGCCGCACGCGTTCACTGTCTTTGGTAGCGATCGCTATCGAGAAGTTGCCGATAATAAGTCATGGAATGCGTTTAACCAGTTTTTAGACGAAACCTTATCACGTTAGTCTCCACTTCTATCTAGGCTGCGCAGTGCCTCTGACTCAACACACCTAGCTCGCGCAGCCTGCTTGTCCCTTCCATTGCCAAAACAACCTTCCCAGACGGATCAAGGCTTTGCTCTGTCCGGGTTATATTGGACTGTATTATCTAGTAATCTGATGCTTTTAAAGCCTAAACCGCTACGACTAAACTCAACAAGGAACAGAGAGCATGAAGACCATTGGTTTACTGGGTGGAATGAGTTGGGAATCAACCAGCCATTATTACAGCGCAATCAATCAGGGAGTTAAGCGTCAACTTGGCGGCTTACACTCGGCAAAACTGGTTCTCTACAGTGTGGATTTCCAGCAAATTGAACAGCTGCAGCACCAAGGTGATTGGCAACAATGTGCAATGCTGCTCGGTGATGCAGCACTCTCTTTGCAGGCAGCGGGCGCCGAGTGCCTGGTGATTGCGACCAACACCATGCACAAAGTTGCGCCACAGATCGAAGCGCAGTTAGAGATCCCACTGCTACACATTGCCGATACCACCACCTTGCAATTACAGCGCGATGGCATTCGTAAGGTCGCCCTGCTCGGCACCCGTTTTACCATGGAACAAGACTTCTACAAATCCCGAGTGGAACAACAGTCCACCATCAAGGTCATGGTGCCCAATCGAGACGACCAGACCCTGATCCACGACATTATCTACCAAGAGCTGTGCAAAGGAATTGTCAGTGACGCATCCAGACAAGTTTATCTGCGCATCATTGAGAACTTGGCTGACCTAGGTGCTGAAGCAGTGATTCTCGGTTGTACTGAGATTGCAATGCTGGTTAAGCAGCACGATACCGAGGTCCCCCTCTACGACACGACACAAATTCATGCTCAGGCGGCGGTGGACTTTTCTCTGGAGCAAAAATAGCCCAAGCGTCTTGAATCGAGCATCAATTTTCCGCTGACACTGATTTGAACTAAGCTCTTTTTGTGTACCAAACGCGTCGATAACGGCGCCCGGTTTTATGAGCATTCAAACAAATAAGGGTCAGCGTATGCATACAATCGTAAGAGATCTCGAAAGTCGTTACACCGTGAAGCAGTACGACTCTGGAAAACGTATTCCCCAAGAGCGAATCGATATCCTCAAACAGGCGATGCGCCTGTCTGCTTCCTCGATTAACTCTCAGCCATGGAAGTTTATCCTGCTAGAAAGCGATGAAGCCAAGCAACGCTTTCACCGCACTTTTGCGATCAAGTACCAGTTCAACCAGCACCACGCCTTAGAAGCCTCACATGTGATTCTGTTTGCGTATAACCCTAAGTTCACCAAAGAGCAATACGCTCGCTGTGTGGATGTTGAGGTAGCCTCAGGACACCTACCCCCTGAGATGTACGATAACATGCTCAACGGCGGTTACACGTTCGCTGAGCTCAACACCGATGACAACGGCTACAACGGCAATTGGACACGCGCACAGATGTATCTCGCTCTCGGTAACACTCTGCATGTTCTCGCTCGTTTAGAGATAGAGTCCACACCGATGGAAGGAGTCGATTCAGACATGATAGCCGAGGAGTTCAAACAGGAACTAGACGGTTATGTCTGCGAAGTCGCCCTAGCAATGGGCTACCACAAACAAGGCGAAGACTACAACCACGGCCTGCCGAAGGCACGGCTGCCGCTCTCAGAGATATTTGTCACGCTATAAACAAAGGGGCGGGGCTCGGGGACGGGCTTTGCCCTACGAGGCACGAGGGATTTATCGCACCTGGCTAACTTTTCGCAATCCGAAACGAAGTGAAATCCTTTCCCCAAACCCAAAAGTGCTGTTGCGAGAAATCTATCTCACGTGACCAATTCCTCGCAACTCGGAACAAAGTGAAACCCGCTCCTCGCACCTGAAAAGCGTAGGGGCGAGGTGCGGGGACGGGCTTCGCCCTACGAGGTGCGAGGTATCTATCGCGCGTTGCCAACTCCTCGCTACTCGGAACGCAGTGTAACCCGCTCCTCGCCCCCCTAAAATAAAGCCCAGCGTACGCTGGGCTTTAAAGAAATCAACTAAACTAGAAGCACATTAAGCAAGTTCAGCTTGGAGCCAAGGCCAGCCCTGTTTCTTACGGCTTAATGTGTTTTCCATCATTAGCATGCCGTCTTTTTCGTGCTTAACTAGCTTCTCTGCCCACTCGCCTTTGTACAGTAGACGAGTTTGTGCTGTGGTGATGTCTGTTAGCATCACAGCGGCAAACGCAAGGCCTTCTTCAGCGCAGCGACGCTCAAGGTCCGCTTCCAATGCTTCAATCATGCCATCAACCTGCTCAAGGGTGGCTAGCTCGACCTGACCAACCACAACGTCGCGCTCGTTGAATGGGTATGCTTTTAGGTCTTTCTCAACCAGCTCAGCCGCTGATAGGCCTTCGATGTTAGTCTTAGCAATCAGAAGGTCTTTGATAAACGCATCTAGGTCTTCAACGCCAGCAATGGCTGCTAGCTCTTGAACTGCGTCTTTGTCTTTTTGCGTGCACGTTGGTGAAGCAAAGCCAACCGTGTCAGATAGGATAGCCGACATCATCATGATCGCTAGTGGACGTGTGATCTCCGCTTGTTCCATCTTGAATAGGTTAAATAGGATGGTACAAGTACAACCAACAGGCCAGATCCACGCCTCAAGCGGGTTAACCGTCATCACGTCACCTAGACGGTGGTGATCAACAATGCCGAGAATTTCTGCTTGAGCAATGTCGTCTGGTGCCTGAGCAACATCGGTGTAGTCTACAAGCCAGATTTTTTCGCCCGCGACTGAAGTGCACATCTCTGGTTGATCGACACCAGCAGTTTCTAGAATGTGTTGCGTTTCACGGTTGATGTCACCTTGACGAACCGCTTTCGCTTCAAGACCACGTGCTTTTAGAAGTTCAGCAGCAACCAATGCGCCACAAATGCTATCACTATCTGGGTTTTTATGACCAACAACTAGAATCATCTTGCTTCCTATATCATCACTTTGTTACAAGCCAATCACGTTATCGCATTGGCTTGCCAAGATTGTTCAAATTTCTCACGTGCCAAAATCTGGCACCAGTAAAGAGCGCTACTCTACCTGATTTTTACCTCGGTATCCATCTTTCTAGGTGGCAGTTTATCACCCACATCACCCGTTATAATTGCCCGAGCACTGAGGTGGTTAATAAGCTCAATCTCAAACATCTGCGTTTTCTCATGGCTTAGGCGCGCACCAGTCCAATAATCAAACCAAAGGACTGGCCTGCTTGAGGTCAGTGTAAAAGTGGTCGGCTGAGAATTGAAATTGAACAAACAATGCAGCTCATTGTTATTGGTTAGACTTAATCTCGCATGATTCATCGCCAGAGAGTCAAAGCGCGCAGCTTGTTGGGTCTTGGCCGCACGCAGCAGGAGCTTGCGCCAGCTATTGTGGACAAACAGCGTCATCTCCTGCAAAGGATCACCACTGAGTAGCCAGCCGCTACTGGCGAGAATTGCAGTGCGATGAAAGTCGTAGTAGCGGCGCTCGGTGCCCTGGTTAGGCAGTGACGTCAAGGTCACGCAATCGGGATCGAGATGCCACAGACGTTGATGCTGCCAACTACGGAAAAAGGCCTGTTTGGCGATTTGTCCAAAACGATAGGGCTCTCGCTCAACATCATCAGAGACTCGCATCGCGTCAACCAACCCCAAAGAGGGCCACATCGGCGCATTACAGCCAAGAATCCACCCATCACCAACCCCCTGCGCAATAGCTTGCATCCCCATGCGGTAGGCCTCAACGCCCGTCACGCCGCGCCCAAGCCGGGTGCCTTTCAATGTCCCCCAATAATTGGCATCGAGTTTGAACAGCTCAACCCCCCACTCTTGACGCATCACGCTGACCACATAAGTTAAATGCTCGAGCACCTCAGGTTTTGAGGTATCAAGCACATACCAAGGTGTGCAGCGCCAGCCACCATAAGTCACCGTTTCTGCTTTAAGTGGTTGGCCATGCTCATCTTGAACAAACCAATCTGGGTGGTGGCGAAAAACACGCGACTGTGGCTGAGCAATAAAGGGAGCTAACCAAATACCCGCGCGCTTGCCTTGGTGCTTAATTCGCTCAACTAAGGCGGGCACACCCGACTCAAACTTGTCAGATGGGTCTAACCAATCGCCCATAAAGGCTTGATAGCCGTCATCAAGCAGCACCCACTCAAGCGCATCAAGCTGCCCTGTCATTAACGCCAAATTTTCATCGATATGGCGCTCACTGACGTCCGCATAGTACGCATACCATGAACACCAACCGACCGGACTTGGCTGGGCGACTTTTGCTCTCGGAGGATGCGAACGCGCGATAAGCTCGCTGTAGCTTTGATAGAGTTGCTCAAGGTCGGATGCCTCGAGTAGCGTTAGGCTCTCAAGCTGATTATCAGGCCAATCTTGAGGATGGGTATTTTCGCCGTCAATATAGGCGGTCACCAGACTGCCATGTGGCCCATGCTCTATCTCAAAATATCCGGCAAAACGTCGACAAGAGGTAAAGCCAAATAAGACGTAGCTTTGTTCAAGTTCAATGACTAAGGTGTTGTAATGTCGCTTAGGGGCATCGATTGGATAAATGCGGTAATCCGCATTGTTATCGGGGCATCGTCCCAGCTCAATCGCATCGCCAAGAGTGCCTGTAGACTGCGATAGCATCTGAAAGCCCTCGCCGACAAACCTTGAGTCATGTGCAGCAACTAACTCAAAGTGGCAGAGTGCGTAACGCTCATCAACGGGCGAGTTGTGTAAGCCGATATGGGTAAAGCTTAAGTTATCACCGTTTAACGTGGCTTCAACATCGAGGTTGTAAACGAGTGCTTCGCGCTGACATGAAAAGAGTATCTTGTTGGTCATCCCTAGACCTAATATTGATTAATACATCGACAATGGCGCTAGAGCATGACGCCTGGTGATTTATCTGTCATGAGTTTTTACTCTAACAGAGCGATGAACGTTAAGCTGATCACATTTCACACAAATAAAAACGACCGCAACGTGCGGCCGCTTCAAAAAACTCTGATCAATGCCATCCTTCGCAGAGAAACGAGATTTAGCGTGGGTGGCTTCCTACAAGATGCAATAGTCTTTACACACTCGTACCTCGGAACGGAGTGTACCCCGCTCCCCGCCCCTTAAATCGGTTAGAACACAATCCGGTCAGCAAGATGACTCACGGCTAACGCGAAATAATATGATCGATTCCATTTCATTAGCACATTGTAGTTATTATACACCAAGTAAGTTCGCCCCTGATGATCATCAGGCATAATCAACCAAGCTTCAATATCCTGGTCAAGCTTTGGCAAAGGTGACCCATCAAAGCGGGTGATCCCGAGCTCACCCCACTCTTGTAAGTACTTGGCTTTTTCAGCAGAGCGCCCCTGTAACTCTTTATCTAGAGTTTCAGGCACAAGTACCTGCCGACCCCAAGTGTACTCATCGTCCCACCCTGAGCGGCTCAAATAATTGGCCGTAGACGCAAACACGTCCTCAACGTTATTCCAGATATCCTTTTTACCATCACCACTGCCATCTGCGGCATAGGCGATGAATGAGCTTGGCATAAACTGACTCTGCCCCATAGCGCCGGCCCAAGAGCCCTTCATATCCTCAAGCTCAATGTGGCCCTGCTCGAGGATCTTCAGCGCCGCCATGAGCTCGCTTTTGAAGAAGGCTTCGCGGCGACCATCAAACGCCATCGTGGTCAGTGCATCAACGACCTTGTAATTTCCGGTAAAGCGGCCAAAGTTACTCTCAACCCCCCACAGGGCCACGATAAAACGCGGCTGAACGCCATAAGCATCGCCAATACGCTTGAGCTCTGCATAATGCTTCTGATACAGATCTTTGGCTTGATCAACTTTCCACTGCGGCACGGCGCGCGGAATGTACTCATCCAAGGTTAGTCGACGCTCAGGCTGATTTCGATCCGCTACCACGGCGCGCGGCCGATGCTCTACATTAGCAAATGCACGCTCGACCAACTCAGCATCCACCCCTTGCTCTACGGCTTCTCGTTTAAGTTGCTCAACATACATCTCAAAATTTTTTTCGCTTGCCAGCGCGCTCACAGATAGCGCAGCTGATAATGCTCCAATAACCCAACGTTTCACACTACACTCCTTGTTATCGGTTTTGCGAACAATTTACCCTGAATTTAGTTTACTTCGCGTCTTTATTGAGCGCTTTAAACTCTTCGAGAACGTTTTCTTTTTGCGGGGGTAATTGCAAGAAGAACCCTTGCTCAATCAGATCATTTTTGACCTTTTCTACATCTACCTGAGCAAGCTCACGGCTGGTAATATTGAGTGTCATCACCAAGATTGGCTTGCCAAACATTTGCATTAACTGCTCCGGAACTTGGGAGAAGTCATCTTTTTTCGCCACGTACAGATACGTGCCTTCTTTCTTTGCGCTTTTATAGATCGTACAAAGCATAGCCATCCTACCGGGTTTCGCGCCACAAAGCGCCGCAAACCCCTTATTAACCCACATAAATAGACAAATTCATACCAACAACACTTGCTGATAGATTAGGGGAAATATAACATGATAGGCCTATATAAAGGCAACGTGCTTTGTAAAAGCGACGTCATTTATTCGCATATATCTAGGCTGAAATAGAATGTCTCAAACTCCCGATTTAAAAGGCAGCAGTTTCACGCTGTCAGTGCTTCATCTTGCCGATATCGATGTGGAAGGCAACCTGACCTTTCTTAGGGAGAAAACCGAGCAGGCACCGGCTTTTTTTGCCCATGCCCCGGTGGTGATTAATGTCTCTTGCGTGTCGGGCGATATCGACTACAAGAGCTTAAAATCCGGGGTACTGGAGACTGGTATGTTTCCAGTCGGTGTGACTGGCTGCAAGACTAAACGACAGCAAACACTGGCTATTGAGGCGGGTCTCGCAGTCATGACGGCGAGCAGCAGCTCGAAAACCTCAGCTCCACTCGCTCCGCTAAAAGTGATCCGCACACCTGTACGCTCAGGACAACAGGTCTATGCTAAAGATGGTGATCTGCTACTGATGAGTCATGTTAGTGCGGGAGCAGAAGTGATCGCCGACGGCTCAATTCATGTTCTCGGCACTTTGCGTGGTCGCGCTATTGCCGGAGCGAGCGGTCAATTAGGGGCAAGAATAATTTGTAACGATCTACAAGCAGAGCTAGTGTCTATCGCAGGTAACTACTGGCTCAGCGATCAAATTAGTAGTGATTATTGGAAACAGAAGGTGATGGTCAGTCTTGAGAACCAACTTCTGCACATTGAATCACTCAAAGTATAAAAACTAAAAAGGATACAATATGGCACGCGTAATTGTAGTGACCTCAGGAAAAGGCGGCGTTGGTAAGACGACCTCAAGCGCAGCGATCGCCTCTGGCTTGGCACTCAAAGGCAAAAAAACGGCAGTTATCGACTTTGATATTGGCTTACGTAACCTCGATCTCATCATGGGTTGTGAACGTCGTGTAGTGTACGACTTCGTCAACGTAATTAACGGTGAAGCCACCCTTAACCAAGCGCTGATCAAAGACAAGCGCAACGACAATCTGTTTATTCTTCCCGCCTCACAGACACGTGATAAAGATGCCCTAACCCGTGAGGGGGTTGAGCGAGTATTGCAAGAGCTGGACGAAGCCGGTTTTGAATTTGTGATTTGCGACTCGCCCGCTGGTATTGAACAAGGCGCACTGATGGCACTCTACTTTGCTGATGAAGCGATTGTGACTACGAACCCAGAGGTGTCTTCGGTACGTGACTCAGACCGAATTCTTGGTATTTTGGACTCAAAATCACGCCGCGCCGAAGAGAACTTACCGCCAGTCAAACAACACCTGTTGTTGACTCGCTACAGCCCTGCGCGCGTTGAGCAAGGTGAGATGTTGAGCGTCGAAGATGTGGAAGAGATCCTCCATATTCCACTAATGGGTGTGATCCCAGAAAGCCAGGCGGTTCTCAATGCCTCAAATAAGGGTGTTCCCGTGATCTTCGATGAAGAATCTGATGCGGGTATGGCCTACGCTGATACCGTAGAACGTCTGCTTGGTGAAGAGGTGACTTTCCGTTTCCTAACTGAACAGAAGAAAGGTATTTTCCAACGACTGTTTGGAGGCTAACCGTCTATGTCACTCCTTGAATTTTTCAAACCGGCAAAGAAAAACACTGCAAGCCTAGCGAAAGAGCGCCTGCAGATCATTGTTGCTGAGCGTCGCAGCCATGACGACCCTGCGCCAGACTACTTACCACAATTAAAAGAAGACATTCTGAAAGTGATTGGTAAGTATGTCGCCGTGGACCCGAGCATGGTCGATGTGACCTTCGAGCACAAAGATGACGATATCTCGGTGTTAGAGCTTAATGTGAAGCTCCCTGACGATAATTAATACAAAAAGAGCCAGCAGATGCTGGCTCTTTGTTTTTCTCACTCTTGGCTGAGTTAGGCGTACTGCGCCTCAAATTCACGCATAAACTCGACCAGTGCTTTAACGCCCTCAAGCGGCATCGCGTTGTAGATGGACGCACGCATACCACCGACGGCGCGGTGGCCTTTTAGTGCGGCAAGCCCCTGCTCTGCGGCAAGCTCAAGGAACTTGGCATCCAGCTCAGGTTTTGCCAACTGGAAGGGCACGTTCATCAATGAACGGTTATTCTCATGGATGTTATTGCGGTAAAACGGCGACTGATCGATATAGTTATATAAGATCGCGGCTTTCTCACGATTGATTTTCTCTATCGCTTCGACGCCGCCCTGCTCTTTAAGCCACTTAAACACCAAACCCGATAGGTACCAAGCGAATGTCGGTGGAGTGTTGAACATCGACTCTTTCTCAGCGAGTACTTTGTAGCTAAGAATACTTGGTAAGGCGTCTTGGGCAAGCTCTAGTAGATCATCACGAACAATCGCAATTGCGATCCCCGCTGGGCCAATATTTTTCTGTGCCCCGGCATAAATCACGCCGTATTTTGATACATCAATCTTACGCGATAAGATCGTCGAAGACATATCGGCCACTATCGGCTTATCCGTTACTGGCAAATCATTGATTTCAATACCATCAATGGTTTCGTTTGGACAGAAGTGTACGTAAGCCGCGTCTGGGTCTATTGTCCACTCTGATGCAGGCACAACGGCCACTTTGCCATCAATATCGGTTTTGGCATCAAACACATCGACGTCACAGTATTTCTTGGCTTCTGCTACCGCGCTGATCGCCCAATAGCCACCATCGATGTAAGTCGCTTTATTTTTATCACCAAGAAGGTTTAAAGGGACTGCTGCAAATTGCGCACGCGCGCCACCTTGGCAAAACAACACCTTGTAGTTCTCTGGAATATTGAGCAAGTCACGTAAGTCTTGCTCTGCTTCCGCCGCAACCTGAATAAACTCTTTACTGCGGTGACTGATCTCCATCACAGATGTACCCATCTGATTCCAGTCAACTAGCTCTTGTTGAGCTTTGAGCATTACGGCCTTAGGCAAGGCTGCTGGACCCGCACTAAAATTAAAAACTTGGTCGTTTACAGACTCCATGATTTCGGTTGCTCCTGCATAAATATGTATTAGTTGTTGGTTTAATACCATTTTTTCGGCAAATAAAAAAGCCCTTCAGCGTATCCAAGTCAACTCGATGACTTGTGTACGCCAAAGGGCTAGTTCGTCTTTTGCTGAAATTAGCGCATCATCAATGGCATAATCAGTGCAAATAACGGGATTTTCTGCCCACTTGCAAACACAAGGCTACCTTGCTCAAGCGAGGCTTTAATAATGAAACCTGTCTCCGTCATCTCAACGATTTCCATGATAATCGCTTCATCGATAGCTTCTTGGATAAATGGGTATTCATCGACAAGCTCATGGGTAAATACCGTTTCCAGTTGTCCGGTCACTGCGCTGGCCACTGACATAGGATCTGACAACAGTCCCTGCGTTCCCTCCGGTACCTCAAGTTTCCAGTGCGACTGAAAATCGCCATCGCCAAGCTTGAGCGCCATATTGTTCATCTGCAGATGAAAACCACGTTCAACCAAGGACTCAATGTGAGGCAAACTGCTTATCACATCCTGCTCGGTTAATACCGTTGCCTCTTGGTAAATATCCATGATGGCCGCGAAAGACGGCTGGTCAAGATCACCAATCGTGAAATCGATATCCAGATCTCTGACGACACCATCTTGGGTCGTTACTTGGCCAATTTCGACCTTATGGGTGCTACTTAAACGCCCCGTTTCCATATCTTCAAATGCCGAGAACGTGTATTTCGCACTCTCAAGTCCGGTGGTCTGGCCAACTTCGACTAGGCGAATTTGCTCGACTTCGACGCTTTGCTCTCCCAGCCAGATGTATTTGGCTTTTTTGCCTTCACCCTGTGCCTTGAGCCCATCAACACGCACCCCTTCGCCCGTTGAGCTGAAGTCTAGCGAAATCGATGGGACGTCGAGCAAGAAATCAATCTCACCCAACACCGTCATAGTGCCTGTGGCAGATGATGGTGAAATGGTCAGCACTAGCTCTGGATTATCTTGTGGCTGGAAGTGCCAACTCGAGACATCAAGTTGATAGTCGGTGTTGCCATTAAGCTGAGTTACTGTATTCAGCTCAGCTGGAATGGGCAAGTCAGCGATGGTTGAACGCGCGGAAATGCTGGCTAAACCATGAGATAACTCGCTGTTTACGCGCACTTCTGTTGGCATGCCCGCTTGCTCTAGCTCAGCTCTAAGATCCGGATCGATGATTGTGTATCGAGTTTGTACATCAGCGGATAGGTAACCACGGTCATAATGGATGATCTCAGCACTGATTAGGTCACTGTTCGCATCAGCAATACCATCTTCAATCACTCTCTCGCCAATCTGCCCTACCGCCAAAGGCCAGCACAGTACCAAGGCAACCACACCACCTGCGGCGGCCATTTTTTTCAGTTGTGTCATAAATTACTCGTTTAAACTACATCAAAAACCTTGAGATAAATCAGAGTATTGCTTTTATTTAGTGGAAGAGCAAATTTCTCATACCAAGCTCTCATACTCTGTGTGTTTTCGCTGTTAAAGTAATCGTATTACTGCTCGGTGTGTCAACCGCCGGCGATTAGTTCGCAAAATGGAGTTTCGGTGAAGCGATTCGCAATTTTAAGTGTTTTTGAAGATCAACACGCTCAAACACAACTCAAGTCACTGTTCGAAGAACTTGACCCCTTGTTTGATATCCGTCATGTCAACTCACTCGACTGTGCTCGTGATATTATCAATTCAACCTCCAACCAGCAGCCACTCGCTATGGTTATAGCGCAGCACTACGACGTGCTCGAAGGCTCACAGTTGCTGATTGAACTCGAGCACAGCACCCTACATACACCCGCCAGACGAATCCTGGTCGCCAGTGAAGCGGAGATCGGTGCGATTATCAACGCCGTCAACCTTGGCCGGCTAGATCACTGTCAAACTACGCCGTTAGATTCCCATGAGCTGCGCCCTGTTATCATCAAGGAGCTCACCACTTTTGTTATTGAACAGGAAAAGGAGCACCTGCTTAATTACACCTCAGTACTCGACCAAAAACGCATTCTAAGAAGCCATATCGACGCTAAGGTTAAGCACTATCAACGCGGCTTCATTGACTATCATCTTGTTTCTGATCAAGAGCTCACTGATAAAGTAATCCAAGCACTGGGTGAATTCTTCGCCAAAGGCGATGAGTCCAATGCATGCCGAACTTACTCTGCCGATCACCTCTTAACTAAGGAGGGAGAAGAGAATCACTTCTTGTGGTTTATCACTAAGGGCGAGGTGGCGCTGTACAAAAAAGACGATTTTGGTATTCAGCGTGAGGTTGTGCGGCACGGTAAAGGCAACATTGTTGGTGGTATGTCATTTGTCACTGGCGAGCTGTCGTTTTCAACCGGCTTAACCCTGTGCCAAACCGAAGTGATCAAGCTTGATCGTGACATCTTTACCTTGGTGATGAATTCCAATACCGATTTGTTACCGCTGTTCACCAACCTGCTACTTAGACACTTTAACCGCCGCCTTCAGCGCAGTATCTTCACCAAGCTGGAGTTACAAAAAACCATCGAATCACTCGAAGTCGCGCATCAACAATTGATCGAGCGTGAGAAGCTGGCGGTCCTCGGTCAACTCGTCGCTGGTGTTGCGCATGAAATCAATAACCCTATCGCCGCCATCATGCGTGGTACTGAACTGGTGACGAATAATGTTCAGAAATTGGTGGAAATGGACCATCAGCCGATCGATACCCAGCTCAGCCGTCAGCTGTTTGAGCACGCATTAAGCTCCAATCCCCTCTCCACCGCCGAGCTGCGCAAAAGAGCGCGTGCCCTCGAAAAACACACCGGTGATCGGTTGATCGCTAAAAAGCTGGTCAACCTTGGAATGGAAAATAATCAGACTTTACTGGCTAAAATCAAGGCTGATCCCAATGGGGCTATCGACCTGGTCAAACACTACGAGTCGTTTCACCAAACGGGCAGTACCTTGCGCAGTATGGAGCATTGCGCCAAGCGTATCGGAGAGATGGTGCGTAGCCTAAAAGGCTATGCCAAACCTGGAGAGGAGCATTTTCAGTTTGCGGATGTGATTGAGGGTATCGACGATACCTTGGTTATGTTCGAAAACAGGCTAAAGTTCCACAAAGTGGATAAGGTCTACAACCCTACTCCGCCACTTTATTGTCAACCTAATGCGCTGCAACAAGTTTGGACAAACTTGATCGCTAACGCTATCGATGCCTTTCCCGAGCAACACGGTCATTTAACGGTGACAACCGGGATTAAAACGGATGACGAGCATCGTTGGATTACTGTCAGCGTGCAAGACAATGGTCATGGTATTCCACCAGAGCTGATTGATAAGGTGTTTACCCTGAACTTTACCACCAAGAGCGAGGGGCACTTTGGCCTTGGAATAGGTCTCTCTGTCTGTCAGCAGGTGGTCGCGCTTCATCAAGGGAAAATTGAGCTGCAATCGACGCCAAATGAAGGCACCTGCTTCACCGTTTGGTTACCGATACTCCAACAACAAATTAAGGAGAACTTATGAACAAGTACCTCATATTGTGCGTCGATGACGAAAGACATGTTTTAGACAGTGTCCTGCAAGATCTTGAGTCATTCGAGGCGAACTTTATCATCGAGGCGGCGGAATCGGTTGCTGAAGCCAAGGAAGTATTAGACTCCTTTTCCAATCAGGATGACGTCGCCTTGGCCCTGATCCTATGCGATCATATTATGCCTGCGCAAACGGGGATCTCTTTCCTTGTCGAGCTCGACAACCAAGCCCAAACCCAAGGGGCAAAGAAGGTGTTGTTGACCGGGCAAGCTGACCTCGAGGATACCATCCTTGCAGTTAATCAAGCCCACCTAGATTATTACATCGCCAAACCTTGGGATGGCGCCACTTTACGTGACAACGTCACTAACCTGCTCACTGATTATGTGATTGAGCACGACCCTGATCTGATGCACTGGACCTCAATCCTGGATACCGAACGAATTCTCAATGCATTAAGTGAACAAAGAACACAGTTTGGTGAGTAAAACGCCCACGGACCGGGTGACTTGAGAAAGCTGATGGATTATGATGGTCGGTATTAAGGGATAAAAGTCGGTATTGTCCCCAATACCGCTCATTAACAGGCCAATGTTGTTGATACACAACACATGGAGCAGTCCACGGCCTGGAAAATAATTAGTCAAATAAGGTGTTATTTACGTATGCGTAAAACTGTAGTCGCAGTCGCTATTGCTGTGCTTTCAACTCAGGCAATGGCTAACTCAGATCGTGATCGCGAACGCGCTGTCATGAGCAACTTTGGTTACGATTATCTTGAAACTCGCGTTGGTATTAGCCCTGTCACAGTCGGCGCTCAGTTTAGTAAGGCCATTCACCCAAATGCACACTTCGTTGCACGTATCGACACTGAGATGGAAGGCGACTATGATGCGGCTGCGGGTCTTGGTTTCCATGCCCCAGCGACCAACTGGGCAGATGTGACTGGTGAAATGCTGTTTCGCGCTCAGTACTTTGATGCCACCGAAACAGGTGTCGAGGTAAACCTAGGTGTGCGTCAGTGGCTCGGTCCACAGCTGGAAGTTGGTGCAAAGATCGGTTACGTGTCGATTAACAGTGAAGAAGATGTCATTGGTTCACTCCATGCTCGCTTCCACTCAACTGAGCTTTTCTCACTGGGTGCAGAGTTCCGCATCAATGACACCTACAACGAGCAACTGATGCTAACCACTCGATTTATGTTCTAACCAGTTGAAAACCCAAGGCAAAGCCTTGGGTTTTTTTGCTTTGTGCTTTTGATGGTTGATAGTATCTGGGCGCGCTCAAGTGCTCTTTCGCTCATTAAATGCTTGTAGTACCTTCCAATGAACCCCCTCAATGGCCCCTATCAACTTCCAAAGCAGCTTGTTATCTAAGTCATTTCCATAGGTCAATTTAACCCGCTCAAAGACCTTTAACGGCCCAAGTTCAATCAAGGTTTCAACATCTTCAACACCCGACTTCTTTAACATCCGCTCTAGCGTCAGCTGCATGTTAGGCAAATCTCTCAACCGCTTGGTACGTAGTGTGCTTTTCCTCGTCCGCTGCGAAACGGCGACGTCGATCGACTCTTTGATCAAGCCATCTAACAGGCCCCTATCGTCCTGATACAAATGGGTCACATCATAGTAATTGACCATTGCACTGGTTTGCTTTTTTATCTGGCAATACCGCTGACATCCTTGTTTTAGCAACTTGTCAGTGAGACCTCCACCGCCGCGAAGATAAAACCGCCCACCTCTAAACTGGCAGAACATGGCGCCTTGCTCGAATAATCCGGTCGCACCAAACATGGCACGCTTGTGAAATTGACCTAGTTTGTCGGTGTAATCTAAAAATTGTTGTTCTGTCATACCCTTTGACCTATTAACCCAAACCCCGATTAACTTTGATCTCCAGATAGCAGTAGCGAAAATAATCCAACTGATTTTTATTATGCAACAAATTGCAAAATAATATGCAACTATGTTTTTTAAATATTTTAGCTGACGCAGCGATGTGTGTCACATCATGGTCTTTTAAAAGACCGAAAACAGCGCTTTGTATCGCATTAGCGCGAGTATTCAAAGCGATCATTGTCCGATAATTGCACAGCTACAGTTAGCATAAGACTAATAATTTGTGCGATTAATGTAATATCGGTCGTAAATGATGTGATGTTCCACCGACAAATCTCATGATTACAATCCTGTGCTAGATAAAGTATTGCTTTTGGGGAACATAAGTCGGTAAAATTTCGGCATCGAAGTTTTGGTACCGTCTAATGCAACATCTGTCATTTTTTTGGCTCTCCCCCGAGCGAGACACTATTCTAAAGGGCCTTGAAAGTGAGTTCTCACAACGAGTGACCCAATCCATCTCTGCTGGAAAAATATCTCTTCCGCCGATCCCTGTCGCTGTCACCAATATTCAGCGACTTGCAACAGAAGAAAATACCACGGTCTCTGATATTGCCGATTGCCTGCTAGAAGATCCTAGTCTGGCAGCAACCGTCATCAAAGTAGCAAACTCGGTGATTTTTAACCGACGCAACATTACTTGCACTGATTTGGTTACGGCGGTGTCACGCCTAGGTATTATTCGCGTTCGAGATATCGTAACTGCACAAGCCATTCAACAGCTTAAAATGTCCATCTCATTCAACCCTGTGTGTGAGAAAATACTGGCTAAGAGCGCGGTTTCCTCGCGTGAGCTCGGTGCGACGATGGTGGTTGCTCTGCGAGAACTCAAGGCGCTTGAACCCGCCAATTTCCGCCTCGTCGGCCTAGACAAAGCCTTGCTTGTTGGCCTACTCGCTGACATCGGCTTATACAGCTTGGTTAACGAGTATCATTTCTACCTTGAAGAAGGGAACTATCTTGACCCTGAACTGGCGTTGCCGGTTTTCGAGTCGCTGTGCATCACGGCCAGTAAGTTGGTGTTAGAGCATTGGGGTTTTGATGCTGACTTTATTAATGTCGCCACCAACCGAGCCAGTGATAAGACCGAAGAAAGCTTTGGCTATCTCGATCTAGCTCGTATTGCTAACCACATCCTACTGTATCGTCGTCAAGATGAAGCACTTGATTCGCACTTCGTTGAAATTGATGCAAACGGTGCTGAGGTGCTGTATAACCTGTCTAACTTAAGTGAGTCAGATTTCCGTGAAAAATTAGTCGATGTACTTCAAGCTAGCGGACTGTAACTGACTCGTAGCACCAACTTAGTCCAGCGGAAATTACAAACTATGTTTTCAGGGATGATTTTTATCTTTGCCCCGTTGTGTTTGGGGTATTTGTTTGTCGTGCGCAACGAGCAACGTTTAGCGACCGTCAACCAAGCGACATCCTACCTTATCTATGTGATTCTCACGCTGATGGGACTCAGTCTAGCAGCACTTGATGACCTGGGTTCCAACCTGCAATTGATCTTGACCTATACCGTCACGTTTCTTGGGTTTATTAGCCTAGCAAACCTCTGCGCCCTGCCTTGGGTAGACAAGTGGATGCCAATCGAAACCGGTACCAGCCAAAATCGATTGCGTTTGTCACAAATGGCGATGGAGTCGGTAAAGCTGATTTTCGTTGTTGGGGGTGGGCTTATCGCGGGCCTCGTGTTGCCTATTAGCCTTGGCTGGGTGGATAAAGCGAGCGAGTATATCTTGATTTTATTGCTGTTTTTCATAGGCATACAGCTAAGAAACAGTGGTTTAACCCTTAAGCAGATCCTGATCAATAAGCACGGGATGATGCTGGCTTTATTGATCGTGCTGAGTTCATGGTTAGGCGGTTTCCTCGCAGCGCTGGTCCTCGATATTCCGATTTTTCAAGCATTGGCACTCTCATCTGGCTTTGGCTGGTATTCGTTAGCTGGAATTCTGATGGGGGACGCATTTGGTCCCGTTTTTGGTGGCGCTTCGTTTTTGATAGAGCTTGGACGAGAGCTCATCGCCTTGGTGTTTATCCCGCTTTTGATCCGCAATTGGCCGTGTACGGCTATCGGATATGCCGGAGCAACCGCGATGGATTTTACTTTGCCGGTCATCCAGACAAACGGTGGTGTCCGCTGCGTGCCTGTCGCCATTGTCAGTGGGTTTATTCTAAGCTTGCTGGTACCCGTTCTTATGTTATTCTTTGTGTCTCTCGTTGCATAATAAGGAAATACAATGAAACGCTATGCTGTTGCGACTTTGACCGCCCTACTCTCGCTCAATGCGCTGGCTGAGAACAAGAGTGATTGCTACGCCGCGATTTATGACGGATATATCGACGCCTCTATGCAGTGGTATCAAGACCTGACGCAACTCACCGTCGAGCAATACCCTCAGCTTGAAGAGGTCAGTGCGTGGTTTCTCCAAGGTCGAAAAAACCACTTTGAGCTAAATCGTGTTGCGGTTCATTATTACCTTGTCAATGAGCCGCAAAAAGTCGCCACCGAGCAACCGGTTGAATCTTGGCTCAACCTCGAGCAAACCGAAGTAAAAACCTTAAGTGAACGCGATGACGCCTTAGGTAGAGCTGCACTCACAACCTACCAAGATCGCCAAGCCAAGCCCCATGAGCAAAACTATGAGCTTCGCTCTGCGTTCGCTGACTTGCTCAGCCACCCAGTACAGATCCAACCTCTACTCAACAAATACAACCAATCCATTGATCAGTTGCAACTCCAAGTCTGTAACAAATAGTAGACAGTCCCGATATGGCAGCACGTTCAGCTAAATTATTACAAGACATTACCGTCAAATTGGTTTAGATTGTGCTGCTCGCTTGGATTAGGTATCAGATAAACACGCGAAAGAGTTATGGATCAAAAAACAGCAGACGTCAGCTTCGACAGCTTGTTACGTATTTTCACTGTGCCTGAAGGGCCAGATTCCACGTTAACCCAGATAGAAGCCAAAATTTCACAAAACCTCAATCATTTTCTGCGCGAGCATATCGTCGCGGAAGAGAAACCGCTGCGCGAAATTGAGAAAGACTTCTGCAATCCGGCGATACCAGAACAACCTCAGTTTGTTTCTGACCATACCCAGCACCTACTCGATACCTTGGTATCACATTCAGTGCATACCTCATCACCGAGTTTTATTGGCCATATGACCTCGGCTTTGCCGTACTTTTTGATGCCGCTATCCAAAATCATGATTGCGCTCAATCAGAACTTAGTCAAAATCGAAACCTCAAAGGCATTTACGCCTCTTGAGCGCCAAGTGCTTGGGATGCTGCATCGACTTATCTATCGTGCTGATGATAACTTTTATCAGCAGTGGATGCACAGCGCGAACCACTCGTTAGGGGCATTTTGCTCAGGTGGCACCATTGCCAACATTACCGCGCTTTGGGTTGCTCGCAACAACGCACTCAAAGCTCAGGGCGAATTCCAAGGTGTAGAAAAAGAGGGCCTGTTTGCAGCGATGATGCACTATGGCTACAAGGGGCTGGCAATTTTGGTCTCAGAGCGTGGGCATTACTCTCTAAAGAAAGCGGCTGATGTACTTGGCATCGGTCAACAGGGCTTGGTTGCGGTCAAAACCGACAGCAATAATCGTATCATTCCATCAGCACTCAAAGCTAAGATCGCTGAACTTAAGCAGCAGGGCATCAAGCCATTTGCGGTGGTCGGTGTCGCGGGTACCACTGAGACGGGCAGTATCGACCCTCTGCAAGATATTGCCACTATCTGTCAGCAAGAAGCCTGTCATTTCCATGTGGATGCGGCATGGGGCGGCGCTACCTTAATGTCCAACAATCATCGTCATCTACTTAATGGTATTGAGCTGGCCGACTCAGTCACTATCGATGCGCACAAGCAGTTGTATATCCCTATGGGCGCGGGCATGGTGTTGTTCCGCTCTCCCGAGGCGATGAAGTCAATTGAGCACCATGCGCAATACATTCTGCGCAAAGGTTCTAAAGATCTTGGCAGTCACACCTTAGAGGGGTCGCGCTCAGGCATGGCAATGCTGGTTTATGCTGCAATGCATATTATCAGCCGGCCAGGTTATGAGATGCTCATTGATCAGGGCATCCAAAAAGCGCGTTACTTTGCGGATTTAATCAAGCAGCAGGAAGATTTTGAACTGGTGTCTGAACCCGAGCTCTGCCTGTTGACCTACCGCTACATACCGGCTCATGTTAAACAAGTGCTCGAGTATGCCGAACCGGAGCAAAGTGAACTCATCCATGAGCTGCTTAATGACCTCACCAAATTTATTCAAAAACGCCAGCGTGAAACGGGTAAATCGTTCGTTTCTCGCACACAGTTAAACCCGATTAAATGGCAAGGTCGAAATACTATCGTCTTCCGAGTGGTGCTGGCAAACCCACTGTCAACACAGTCGGTTTTAGCCAGCGTTCTCAAAGAACAAAGAGAGATTGCCGAGCAGGCACCTAGGTTACTCGCAAAACTAGACGAGGCATGTGCATTAGCTTTGCAATCTGAGGCTTGATCTCCCCAATCCAAGAGCCCAATGGCGAGTGTTGATACATTCGCCAAACTGAAAATTTATTTCTATAATCTTGTAATTGAACCGACAAAACTCACAAAAAACACCCGTTCCAGTGCGTGGGAGCGCTGGATCTCGTAGTTTTATTAAATTAAGTTTGAGGCGGGTCATATTATCAATATTTAGATAAAGGATTTATTTTTTAACAGTTTATACTGATTTTGTGGTGCTGGTTGCCTTGTTTATATACAGTTTAAGTGAATCGGGTATTGACCCTAACCAGCGAGTTGTTCTCTCTTCCCCGTCGTGAACATTATGAATACATTAGAGAAAATTCAAAATAACATCGAGAACTTTAGTAAGTCTGAACGTAAAGTTGCCGAAGTCATAATGGCATCACCGCAGACAGCTATCCACTCTAGTATCGCAACACTGGCTAAAATGGCAGATGTCAGTGAGCCGACCGTCAACCGTTTTTGTCGCCGTTTGGATACCAAGGGCTTCCCTGACTTTAAACTGCACTTAGCACAGAGCCTTGCCAACGGCACGCCTTACGTTAACCGTAACGTAGAGGAAAGTGACGGACCAGAAGCATATACTCATAAAATTTTTGAATCGACTATGGCTTGTCTCGATGTTGCCAAAAATAGCCTCGATTCTATCCAAGTTAACCGCGCCGTCGATTTACTTACCCAGGCCAAGCGTATCTCATTCTTCGGTTTGGGCGCGTCATCATCGGTTGCACGCGATGCGCAAAACAAGTTTATTCGCTTTAATATCCCAATCAGTTGCTTTGAAGACATTGTCATGCAGCGAATGCAGTGTATTAACTGCTCGGATAACGATGTGTTTGTCTTGATCTCTCATACCGGTCGTACCAAAAGCCTGGTTGAGATAGCCCATCTTGCGCGTGAAAACGGCTCAACCGTGATCGCAATTACCGCCAAGGACTCTCCGCTTGATAAGGCGGCCTCGCTATCAATTTGTCTCGATGTTCCCGAGGATACCGATGTTTACATGCCAATGGCGAGTCGCGTGGTGCAAATGACCGTCATTGACGTTCTCGCCACGGGCTTCACCTTGCGCCGTGGCACTGGGTTTAGAGAAAACCTTCGCCGCGTCAAAGACGCACTGAAAGACTCTCGTTATGAGAAGCTTAATCAAGCGTAGATAGAAACTTCTGAAAAAATGCCCTCCATTCGAGGGCATTTTTTATGCTTCTGCACGAACTAACGTGGTGCCTCGCTCATTGCTGCCATTGAATCTGCGACTAATTCTCGTAAGTAGTAACCATTAACTGGTTCGAGTTGCGTTGTCTGACACTCTTCAAAAGCACACGCTGACTCTAAGATAGTGATCATTCTTTGCTTATCGATTTGGCCATTATTACCACCGATGTCCTCAGATTTTAGGGCGTTATCAGCCACTTCATCAAAGCGAGTGTGGCACATACCAAATTCCGTTAGGGACGGTACGCCTAATGTCGCCAGCACGCTCTCTACCCACTGTACGCCATCAAAAACATTCGCGTTGCTTTTCATCGTTAGCATTTGTGCCATCTTTTGGTAACGCTCTAGAACCACTTTTTGGTTATTTGCCTCTGCGTTAAGAATGTTCTCGCGCATCACAAAGGGCGCCAGGCGCGCTGTGATCACGCCATGTGGTGCATTGAGCTCGCCCCCTAATGCTGACGCCAGCCCATGCACCGCGCCAAGCTTGGCGTTGGCTAGGGCCATACCTCCCAGCATTGCGGCAAATGATAAGTCCTGACGTGCTTTGTGATTATCGTATAGGCATGCCTCTACCAACGAACGACTGATGCGACGAAATCCCTCTTCACACAACATATCGCTAAAGGGGTTTGGTTGATTACACACATACGCTTCCATTAGATGGGTAAAGCTATCCATAGCCCCGCGTGCCGACACATCCCTACTCGTGCCATAGGTTAATGTCGGGTCAATAATCGCAAGCCTAGGCAACATGTCAGGGTCCCGTAGGCTGACCTTAAGTTTGTCTTGTCCAGAGCGCAACACCGCATTTTGGGTGACCTCACTGCCAGTCCCCGCAGTGGTTGGGATAGCGACAATAGGCAGTGGTCTTGTTTTCAGGGGGACTGCACGTCCGAGTGTCTCAACATAGTCATAGACATTGCCCTGATTCGGGATCACCGCAGCCAGTGCCTTGCCCATATCGATGACGCTGCCGCCACCGAAGGCCACCACCACCTCTGGGCGAAATTTCCGCCCCATTGTCGCGGCCTCTTCCACCATGGTGATATTCGGCTCATTGCCGATAACGATATGTTGATAGCGTAATTTTTGCTGATCGAGATAGTCAAGGATTACCGACGAGCGTTGGGTTCCCTTCCCGGTCACCAAGAGTACACTGTAGCCGTACTGCCGTATCAAAGAAAGCGAGTTAACTAAGGCACCGGCTCCAAACACCACACGACCACTGGTCATAAAATTGAACATAGACACTCTACCTCTCGTTAGAATCTTGTTCGATCATTTATCAACTCGACTTTGCATGGCTTGACCTAGTGCAATGCTTTCACCATCGCTTTGATTCGATTAGGAGATCTTTGAAAACAGTCACGTTGTGCACTTGCTTGCTGCCCCTCTCGAACCGACCTGCCATTTCAAGCCTACCCGCTGACAACCGACCTATTGCACTCTAAGTCTAGTGTCTTCATCTATACTCGTCGTCAAACGCTCGGATTCGATGAACCAATAACCCAATGAGGTAAAAAAACGGGGACTGCCCCCCGTCATCTCAATTGATAGATTTTATCTATCGCAGTAACAGGTAAGCACCACTTTATTTATCAACGGCTTTCAGGCATAGTTACACCCATAAAACAAAGGAGAATAATTATGTTTGTCGTTATTTTTGGTCGCCCAGGTTGCCCTTACTGCGTTCGTGCAAAAGAGTATGCAGAAACTCTTAAAGAGAAGCGCGATGATTTCAACTTCCGCTACGTTGACATCCACGCAGAAGGCATCTCAAAAGCTGACCTTGAGAAAACCGTAGGTAAGCCAGTTGAGACGGTACCTCAGATCTTTATCGATCAAGAGCACATTGGTGGCTGTGACGACTTCGAAGCGTACGCAAAAGAGCACCTAGGTCTATTCGCTTAAGAATAAGCAAAGATTTTTAGGAAACCGCTGAAATTTCAGCGGTTTTTTTGTTTTTTCCGTCGCACAAATGAGATCCTTGTTCCTATCAAGTCAACGCTACGAAAATAATTGTTCGATTTTCATCTTTTAGGCTTATCTTTTACAGATAATTCGCTACAATTCGCCCATTCTTAACCCGAGTAATTCCGAGATGCAGTTGCACCGAGATTTGCTTGGTACATCCACCCCCCTGATTCTGGTTTAAAGCCGTGAACATTGATGTTGTTAGCCTCTTAGAGCACAACCCTATACTATTAATTTTTGTCGTTCTCGCGATTGGTTTGGCGATTGGTAAAATTCGCCTTGGTAATTTTCAACTCGGTAATTCAATCGGTGTGTTGATCACCTCCCTAGTGATGGGACACTTAGGTTTTACCTTTAACCCCGAAGCTATTGCCATTGGCTTTATGCTGTTCATCTACTGCGTCGGTATCGAGGCTGGCCCGAACTTCTTTGGTATCTTCTTTCGCGATGGCAAACACTATTTTATCCTCAGTATGGTGGTATTGGTCAGCGCAATTTCAATCACTTATATTTCGACCCAGTTTCTTCAGCTCGATCTAGGCCTCGCGACGGGCATGATGGCCGGCGCTCTTACCTCGACGCCAGTGTTGGTTGGCGCTCAAGATGCGCTCAACTCTGGCCTGGCTGAAATTCCTCGTAATATGGAATTCGCAGCTGTCGTTGAGAACCTATCAGTGGGTTATGCGATGGCCTATCTGGTTGGTCTGATCAGCATGATCGTATTCGCGAAGCTGTTACCTAAGCTGCAAAAGCAAAATCTGTCTGACTCAGCACAGCAGATTGCTAAAGAGCGCGGCCTCGGAAGCTCAGGACAACGAAAGGTCTACCTGCCAATCATCCGAGCCTACCGTGTCGGTCCAGAACTTATTGATTGGACCGATGGTAAAAACCTCCGTGAGCTTGGCATTTATCGACAAACGGGTTGTTATATCGAGCGTATTCGCCGCAATGGTATCCTTGCACACCCTGATGGCGATGCGATTTTGCAAGAAGGGGACGAGATAGCACTGGTTGGCTTTCCTGACAGCCACGCGCGTCTGGACCCAAGCTTTCGTAATGGAAAAGAGGTGTTTGACCGCAACCTGCTCGATTTGCGTATCGTCGAAGAAGAGATCGTGGTTAAAAATGACTCCATCGCAGGCAAACGCTTGTCTGATCTTAACCTGTCCGAATACGGCTGTTTCCTCAATCGCGTCGTCCGTGCTCAAATTGAGATGCCAATGGACCATGATATCGTCCTAGCAAAAGGTGACGTGATTCAGGTCAGTGGCGAGAAAAGCCGAGTCCATGGCCTTGCAGAGCGCATCGGTTTCATCTCAATCCACTCACAAATGGCGGACCTATTAGCGTTCTGCAGTTTCTTTATCATGGGAATCATGTTCGGTCTGGTCACCATGACCTTTGGTCAAGTCTCATTCGGACTTGGTAATGCGGTAGGCTTGTTGCTCTCAGGGATCACACTGGGCTTTTTGCGTGCCAACCACCCGACCTTTGGTTATGTCCCTCAAGGTGGGCTGAATATGGTCAAAGACCTTGGCCTAGCGTTTTTCATGGTCGGTATCGGTCTAAGCGCAGGCGGTAAGATGTTTGATCACCTAGCCGATGTGGGCTTTCAGGTGATCACCCTAGCCTTCGTGATCAGCGTCGTGCCTGTCGTACTCGCCTATCTAGTTGGCGCCTACGTACTCAAAATGAACAGCGCCTTGTTATTCGGCGCCATCATCGGCGCCCGCACCTGCGCACCGGCCATGGACATTGTTAACGACCACGCCAAATCCACCATCCCGGCCCTAGGCTATGCCGGTACTTATGCCATCGCCAATATTCTGATGACGCTGGCGGGGACGATACTTATTATCATCTACTGATGCCCTTTGGGCAGAGGCGAGAAGCGAGAGACGAGAAGCGAGAAAAGGACGCACTAGGTTTGAAGTGCGTCGAAAGGGTCAATTGCGGCATTCAAAGTGCGTGCAAAAGAAGTGAGAGTCGAGGAGGTTAAACGATCTCCCCCCTCGTCTCTCGCAGCGAAGCGATCTCGCCTCTCGACTCTTATTTATGTCGCTCTTTAAGCTTGTTGATCACATCATCCATCGACAAGCCCTGATCTTGAAGTAGCACTAACAAGTGGTACATCAAGTCTGCAGACTCACACACTAACTCCGCCTTATCACCCGACGTCGCTGCAAGCGCAACCTCAACGCCCTCTTCGCCGACTTTTTGCGATATACGCTTGGTGCCACGGGCATAGAGGCTTGCGGTGTAAGATGAGTCTGGGTCGGCACTCTTGCGGGCAGCCAGTAGTTGCTCAAGTTGATGAAGCCAAACCATTTGCGACTCTTCTTGCTTGTCCCCGTCCCAGCAGGTCGTAGTGCCGGTGTGGCACGTTGGGCCAATTGGGTCGACTTTAACTAGCAAGGTATCGTTGTCGCAATCAAGGGCGATGTTTTTCAGTTGAAGTACGTTGCCCGACGTTTCTCCTTTGGTCCAAAGGCGCTCTTTGGTGCGAGAGAAAAACGTAACCTGCCCGGTATCACCGGTTTTTGCCAACGCATCGCGGTTCATGTAGCCCATCATCAAGACTTGGCTCGATTGAAAGTCTTGAACGATAGCAGGGACCAAGCCCCCGACCTTTTCCCAATCAATGCGCTCAGCTAGTGCGCTAATTTCTGCGGTTGCAAAACTCATAGTCGCACCTCGATATCCTGTTTATTTAAATACTGTTTTAACTCGCCAATGTTGATCACCTGTTTGTGGAATACCGAGGCAGCCAACGCCCCATCAACATTCGCTTTGAGATAGGCCTCCGCAAAGTGCTCCATCGCACCCGCACCGCCCGAGGCAATCAAAGGCACATGGCAGACTTCTCGCACCATATTCAGCTGCTCAATATCATAACCATTGCGCACACCGTCTTGGTTCATCATATTTAGTACGATTTCACCAGCACCGCGCTTTTGCACCTCTTGAACCCAGTCGCGAGTCTCCCACTGCGTCGCCTTGGTGCGTGCCTCGTCACCGGTAAATTGATAGACCTGATACTTCCCCGTCTCTTTGTCATAGTAAGAGTCAATCCCAACCACGATACACTGCACGCCAAACTTATCGGCCAAGTCAGTAATCAGCTCAGGATTCGCTAGTGCGGGGGAGTTAATTGAGACCTTGTCGGCACCAAATTCGAGGATACGCGCTGCGTCATCTGCCGATTTAATACCACCAGCCACACAGAACGGGATATCAATGACCTCTGCAACACGTGCGACCCAGCTTTTGTCAACAACACGACCATCACTCGAGGCGGTAATGTCATAGAAAACCAGCTCATCAGCACCCTCTTCAGCATAGCGCTGAGCGAGTGGCACGATATCACCAATTATTTCATGATTGCGGAACTGTACGCCTTTAACAACTTGTCCATCGCGGACATCAAGGCAAGGAATGATTCTCTTGGCAAGCATTATGACAACACCTCCCAACTGCGCTTCTGATTCAAACTAAACTCCATTTCAAGGTGTTGTTTTCTACCGGTTGATCGAGCGTCAATGCTCTGTGGTAGAACTCACTTACGTTCAATTTACACATTTTCACTGACCAGTAAAGCGCTATTGTCTATTCTCGTTTGATTTAATCTTGCAACCTAACCATCCCAAATGGTTTTGTCACCTTTGGGAGGGTATTTATGCCGGCTAATCACCTGATGAGCCATACACTTTTTTAGTCGTGACAAAAATTGCCCGACCCCCGAACAAATCATACAAAACACTTTAAAACACTCAATGTCGTGACAACTGAATTTTTATCCTGCCATCAGCAAGTCCATACGATCAGCTCTGTAACACGCAATGTAAGTGCATTGTGAACAACTAGCGCTCTATGTAAACGTTATCAAAAATTCTACAAATCGCCATATTTTCATTACTTTAGCGCTTATGTCGTGAGTAAAACTTGCGTACAAACGTGATCAAAGTAGCGATAAATGTATCAATTAACCTTCAATTGCCCCTGTTTGGTCACATAATGCTGACATGCCAATTGCACCGAAAACATTTGTATTATTATATGTACACATAACGAGTTAACGGAAATAGAGGCGATTCAAATTAGACCTCCCCGTTCGTTAAGTACAACTTTAGCGTGTTTTTTCCTCAGCTTTACCTCATTTTGTGCGGTATGGGATTGATTTCCACTGAGGCTAAAAGAATTGACAACAATCGCATCCTCACAATGCATTATCTCTAGGAAGAGAGTTATGAAAAAATTAGCACTTATCGCCGCGATTACAGCGGCAACTTCTGCCCCAGCCATGGCCGAGAAAACCCCTGCCGACGTTCTTGACCTGTCTTGTTGGAAAGTGACACTACCAGTTTCACTCACTGGCGGTGACCGTCCAACTGAATTCGAAGAAAAAGAGATCGCCGAAGGTGCCCAGCACCCTGAGTACTTCTTTGTTAACGAAGCGGGCGATGGTGTGGTTTTCCGCTCTCCAATCTCCGGAACCAAAACCTCAGAGAACACTAAGTATGTGCGTACTGAGCTGCGCGGCATGCTACGCTGTGGCGACACGTCAATCAGCACGCGTGGCACTAATGGCAATAACTGGGTATTCGGCTCAGCGCCAGAAGGCGATCACAAGAAAGCTGGCGGCGTAAATGGCCGTATGGAAGTGACGATGTCAGTTGATGAAGTGACAACGACAGGTGTTGATTGGCAGCAGGGCCGCGTGATCATCGGCCAAATCCATGCGCCAAACGATGAGCCAATCAAGGTTTACTACCGCAAGATGCCTCAGCACGAAACTGGCTCAATCTGGTTTAACATCGAACCTGATCGCCGCTCTGGTCTACGCGATGGCGATATTACTTTCCCAGTACTTGGCTCAACCAAACCAAACTTCTGGCGCGATGGCGAGAAGAACACACCGAAGAAATTTGATGACGGTATCGCACTGGGTGAAAAATTCTCTTACGTTATCGATGTTCAGGGCAGCATGATGACGTTTGAGCTTCACCAAGAAGGTCAAGATGTTCGCTCTGTCACTGTTGACATGGATATCTATGGTGTCAGCCTAGAAGACAGCTGGAACTACTTTAAAGCCGGTGTTTACGTGCAAAACCGCACAGGTGACGCGGACGACTACACTCAAGCAACGATTTACAAGCTAGACGTAACGCACGACTAATTCGTCGCACTGTTTAGTTCACTAAGATTAAGTCCATAAGTCATATCGCCCAAGTTCACTGCGCTTGGGCGATATTTTTTCAATTAGAACTGTTTCTCCGCGTTAAGGGTGACTAAGTGTCACCATTTCTCTGATTTTTGGTTGATACTTGGCATTGCTGCTCTGACCCACAGCATCCGCTTTTAATAGGCTTACGCGATAAAAGCACACCGATTGCAAGAAGTAGCATGCAACTTAGAAAAACAACAACAGTTAAAATAAACACCATAGACGCCTCCGACTTGCTGTCATTTTGCAAAGCCCCACCCAAAGAATCAGCTTCATGAGCGGTAAAGACTTTAGTAGTTAAACCTTTATAGGTTTGAGGTAGCTGCCAGATCACCTACCTCTGTATTAGCAAGCTTTTAGGACATTCGTGATAAGCCGTCGCATTGCTGGCAACGACAAATGACACAGCTAACTAGCCTGCAAATCACCATACAAGGCTTGGTACAAACCTGGCTGCGCAACCAAATCGCTGTGTCGCCCAGACTGTTTGACCTGCCCATCTTCGAGCACATAAATCAGATCTGCCTGCTTCACTGCAGACAAACGATGCGCAACAATCAAGGTGGTACGATTGGCAAGAAATCGCTGCAGCGCCTCATGCAGGGCCGCTTCGGTTGCCGTATCGAGTGCTGAGGTTGCCTCATCAAGGATCACAAACTGAGGGTCAGTCAGTACCATCCGGGCAATCGCCAAGCGCTGGCGCTGACCACCCGAGAGGCGGATACCATTACGGCCAAGCTCTGACTCTAAACCCGCGTTAAGCTGCTCTACGACATCCTTAAGCTGGGCGACTTCAAGGGCATGCCAGAGCTGCTCGTCACTATAGCGCTCGTCCCCGAGTGTTAGGTTAGCTCTTAGCGTGTCATTGAAGATAGCTGGCTGTTGCAGCACCACTGCCATATGTTCACGCAGGGCCTCGTAGCTGACCTGCTCCACCTCATGGCCATTGACTAGAATCTCACCCTGATCTTTGCGATAGATCCCCATCAATAGCTGGATTAGGGTCGACTTACCGCCCCCTGAAGCCCCAACCAACGCCACTCGTTTGCCACGTGGGATACTTAGGCTTAGGTTATCGAGCACCAATCTCTCATCATCATACTGAAAGCTCAGGTTACGTACTTCAATCTCTAGTGGCTCGCCTTGATTAAACGGATTCACTGTTGAGGCTGGTCGCGCCTCCTCTTCAAGACCTAGGATGGTATTAAGACGCTTGATGGCCGCTGAGGCACTAAACCAAGCATATTGAACGCCAAGCAGTTCCTGAACCGGGCCTAACATGTACCAAAGGTAGCCAAAGATAGCGAAGATCTGACCGATCGTTAGATCACTAAACAGCACCATGATCATGGCTGCAGCGCGAAAAATCTCAAAACCGATGAGAAACATTAGGAATGACAGACGATTCGCGGCGTCCGATTGCCAGGCATAGCGGTCGGCATCTTGGCGAATATCTTCTGCATCACTCTTGAGCGATTGCAAGAAAGCCAACTCTCGATTTGCCGCGCGCAGTTGATAAATGCCCTCGAGCGTCTCGACCAAGCGCTGCTGAAATCGCTCAAACGATTGGTTTTCAAATTTTTTAAGACGCTTTACCCGCTGACCGAGCTTTTGTGACGCAAAAACGATCACTGGGTTCATAGCGAGAATAAACAGCCCCAATCGCCACTCCATCCACAGTAATATCGCCGCCGTGCCTATGATGCTGAGCACCCCAACGATCAATCGACTCAAGGTATCGCCAATGAACTTATCGATTGTCTCGACATCCGTCACCAAGCGCGAGCTGATCCCACCACTGCCTTGCAGTTCGTATTGGCGCATACTCACTCGCCCTAGCTTATCGATTAGGACTTGACGTATCTGACAGGTGAGCGTTTTCGCAACTAAAGTAAATTGGCGGTTCTGGATGATATTCAGTAGCTGGCTCACCACACGCATGGCCATAATCAATAGCAGGCAAAACACTATGTATGCGGTGGGTGTCTGCCATTGGCTCGGCAGCAGCTGGTTCATGATCCCAACACCCGTACCTGGCTGTGCGAGCAATACCTCATCCACCATTAGGGGCAATAGGAGGGGGATAGGTACCGCAATCAGTGTCGCGACAATCGCGAGCAGATTGGCAATAACCAATCTCGGTTTGTGTTTTAAAGCTTGTTGATATAGCCAGTTAGGCGAAAGATGTGTTAAGCGTTCAGTGTTCACGCCCTGCTCCAAGTCAGTAATTTAAAACGATTAAGCCCCGTAAATCATTACAGGGCTTAATCGGGTTGTTTGCAAGTTGACGTTAATTAGATGCCTGTTGTTTTGCTCTTTGTACGTGCCCCTCAGTTAAGTGGACTACGTCCACCATATCAAAACCTGTTACATCAAAGGCCTGACCGAAGCCTTTTACATAACGGCCTTTCTCTGGCTGTAAACGGTACAGATTAAAGTCACCCAATTGACTCAGGTTATCCACGATCTCACCAAAACGACGTTGCAGCGCCGTGACACCTTCGGTCCATAAAGGCGTTTCACGCTCGATATGCTTAGCCTGCGCTTCAAATGACAGTCGGCGGCGGGCAAAAATGTGCTTTGCTTGCGCCTCGTCTTCTATCAGCATAATGGCCAGGTTTGGATTCAGCTTGAGGTTTTGGCCGTGGGCGGCAATGTCACTGATCAGGATGAAAAAACCTGACTCGGTGAAGGCAAAAGGCACGTAACTGGCGGTTGGCAGGTTGTTGCTGTCGATAGTGGCCAGTTGCAGCGTCTGGCAATGGTCACGAAACTCTTGCATCTCCGGTACGAGTCGCGACTGAAGTCGCTCCTGCTTCACTTCTGGATTCATATCGACAGTTCCTTTTTCATGCTGTTAAATGCTTCAACCTGCTCTGGGATCAAGTTACGTGCCTTGTCGCGGCCAAGGTAAACGCGAAACACACAATTGCCGTCTTGGTTGAAAAACGCAATGTGGTGGGTTTGAGTGCCGTGAAATAGCTTACTAACAAACGCAATGTCAGTCATCACATCCAGTTTCAAGTGACCATGCAGCCCCGCCCTGCCCATGATATTGTAATAACCATGCGCAGACTTACCTTTTGGAAATGGACCTTTAAACTCAAAAATTGAACCAAATGAATTGGTAATTGTAGTTAGATTGCCCCACTCTGTCAGTTGCGTCAGGATCCACTCTGCATGCTCACCCTTTACCGCCGTGACCATCTCTTGTGGCAGCGCAAGACTGGCCTCTGCCTCAGTCAGTGATAGGCGAGTCGCAATATCCGTAACCGACAAACTTGGCTCGGCCGTGCATAGCTCGGCGACTTGGTTTTTCGCTTCCTCAAATGTGTACTGTGCAAACATTTCTTTCTCCTTTAATCGCATCTACCTTGATGCTGTTGTGTTTATTCTTTTGATGGTTAGTTAACTTTCTTGACTAGCAACCTTGACTAGCAACATTGACTAGCAGCAGTGGTCACTTTTATTACGCCGCCGCTCGCGCTTGGCTTAAGCTAGTCACAACATTGATTAGGTTCTGTGAGAGTGTGACGTTCCAAAACTCACCGGCAAGGGTCAACACCACATAGTCTTGGTTGGCATTGATCAAACCATTGGCTTGCCACTTACCTAACAGTGGTTCTATCGCGGTAGAAACATCCCAACCAGCAATCACGTTAAGTTGTTGCCGAGACAAGACACCTCGGTCAAATCCAGCTCGGATGCAGCTGTTAAGCTCACGGTTGGCATCGGCACGCATCATCATTGCAACCGGATAGTCACCCGCTTCGATGGCCGCGACATACTTATCCATATCTCGGATCTGCATCATTTGCAGACTACCAAGATTACCGCCAGCTCCAGCACCAATAGGGAGCACTTCCGCGGTAGTCTTGGCCAAACTGTTGTAAAGGCTTCGCTCGCGATTCCCGCGCGCCCAGTGATTGCAACTCAGGCGACGCTGATGATGCTCAGCCATAAACTTGACGCCCATTTCAAACATGCTCGCTTTGGTCGGTGTATCCGCAGGCTCAGGTAATTTGCCCTGCGCAACCATGCGCTCCATTGGCAGGCCTTGCATACCAATCAACTGATAGAGATCGACGCCATCAGCGCCAGATTCAATGTACGCCTCTAGGTCTTGTTGCCAAATTTCGAGACTTTGATGTGGCAAACCAAAGAGCAAATCAATCACAATAGGTGCACTGTTGTAGGCAACCATTCGCTGAATCGCTGCCATTGCAGTATCACCGTCATCTAGTCGTTTTGCCGCGCGGCGCACTTGTGTATTAAAGCTCTGAATACCGAATGAAAAACGGTTAAAGCCGCCTTCAAGCGCCGACTCAAACTTGTCATCGCCAAATTTGCTGATCCGCCCCTCTAGGGTAACTTCACAATCTGGCGTGAGTGGAAAGTGGCTATGAATCAGCTGACCAAGAGTCCTCAACTGCTCTGCACTCAAATCCGTTGGTGTCCCTCCCCCCACATAAACGGCATGAAACGGCGCTGATTGAGTCCAGGCCTGCGCCGCCTTGCGCTTAATTTCCACCGTCAGCGCGGAAAAATACGCTTCGATGAGCTGTTTACTCGAGGCGTTTTGGAAAAAATTACAGTAGGTACAGCGAACACGACAGAAAGGAATGTGGATATACAAACACCTTGAAGTGCGTTTCTCGCTGGGTGTTGCGAGTGCTTTAGATAGCTCCGTTTGAGTATCAGGAATGGGCACGGGACGAGTTGCCCCACCTGAGTGCGCGCTGCGTTTGCGGGTGAAGGCATAGCGAAGTGGGTCTGGCGTGTGCTGGCCAACTAATTCTGGGTTTTCTAGATCAATCATACAACCAAGTTCTTGTGAAGTGGTGGTTAGCTATCATGCCAACCCTTTCATTTTGCGAAATATAATACTTGGGAAAAAAACAAATGCAAACGTAAATGATAATTGATCTTATTTTCATTTCGTTGGATAATTGCACCCACAGAGCAGGTTTATCGCCAATCCTGTCAATAAATTAGCCAATTAAGGCGAAAAAGTAAGTTAGGGACACGTCATCATGTCGAACATTTTCGTTAAAGCACCGATCATCGCCCTGGTTAGTGCTCTTGCCACTCACTCAACTGCTATTGCACAGTCACATACACCACGCATCATCAGTGCAGGCTCTACGGTAACCGAACTGATCTACGCACTGGGGGCTGAAGAGTCGCTGGTGGCTGTCGATTCCACCAGTCGCACTTTTGTCCGAGGTAGCGACATTCCACAAGTCGGTTATCACCGTCAGCTATCGACTGAAGGGTTACTATCACTTGCTCCTGATATGATCATTGGCTCATCAGAGATGGGCCCTGAAACCACTATTGCTTCATTGAGCAATGCAGGCGTTCAGGTGGAGACCATCTCAACTGGCATTGACCGTGAAGATCTGAATCAAAGAGTTGAACATATCGCTCGCCTGACGGGTAAAGAGCAAAAAGCCGCCGTGCTTAAACGCCAGATCAACGTACGTTTGGATACCCTTGAAGCAAACCCGCTTACCCATTCACCAAAAGTCGTGTTTGTTATGCTAAGCGAGGGTCGCCCGATCACAGTCGCGGGCAGCGAAACGCCAGTGGACGCTGTCATAGAACTGGCCGGTGCTACCAACCCTGCCTCGGCACAGTTTGAATCGTACAAACCGATGTCGATAGAGGCGGTGTTGGACCTACAGCCGGACTATATCCTTATCGCAGAGCGCACCTTAGAGGCCATGGGCAGTATCGATGACATCATGGCTAAAATGCCCCTCCTCGCAGCAACACCTGCTGGAATGAACGGTCAGATTATCCCTATTCCCAGCCGTGCCATCATAGGAGGCTTTGGGCTAGAGAGTTTGGCACTGGCCGAAACACTGCACGCACAATTTGAGTCAGGTCGCGCGCAATAATGAGTCTTTCTTGTCAGCGTTTACCCCTTTCAGGGCTGATCATCAGTGGTATTGCTGTGCTTTATGTCGCGGTCATTACCTCTATTGCGATGGGTCCTATGGATATCGGCTTTGTCGATAGCATGCGCGCCCTGCTGCCTGTCGATAATGACTTGCCGCAACATGTTTTGATGGTGATTCAGCAAGTACGCCTGCCACGCACATTGTTGTGCCTCGCCGTTGGCGGATTGCTTGCGATGTGCGGTACCGTGATGCAAGGCTTGTTTCGTAACCCTTTGGCCGACCCTGGCATCATCGGTGTCTCGGCAGGAGCCTCATTGGGCGCAGCCGTTGCTATCGTGTTGTTTGGTTCACTGGCTGCGTCATACCCAGTACTGCTGCTCATGGGTACCGTGCCTCTCTTTGCGTTTTTAGGCGGTGCTATCTCGACAGTGTTGGTCTACAAGCTCGGCACCAGCGCGACAGGGACATCCGTTGCAATGATGTTGCTCGCTGGCGTTGCTATCAGCGCGTTGGCTGGGGCGGGTCTTGGCCTGATGAATTATTACGCCGATGATCAAGCGCTGCGTGACCTATCACTATGGAGCATGGGCTCACTGGCCGGGGCCGACTGGAAAGGTATTCTACTCGGCTTTAGCGCTTTGATTATTCTATTTGTGCTGTTTTATCGTGACGCCAACAAGCTCAACGCATTATTGCTCGGTGAAGCAGAAGCCAATCACATGGGTATTGATGTCCAATTACTCAAAAAACGGCTGATCTTGCTCACAGCTGCAGGGGTTGGGATCACGGTTTCTCTCGCAGGCATGATTGGGTTTATCGGTCTGATTGTCCCCCATATAGGGCGGATGATTGGCGGGCCTAACCATCGTCGCCTGCTCCCGCTGGCAGCGATTTTGGGTGCACTGCTGCTCTTGGTCGCCGATATGTTAGCTCGCACTATTGTTGCGCCTTTGGACATGCCCGTCGGCATCGTCACGGCGTTACTTGGTGCACCATTTTTTATTTGGCTCCTAATCCAGCAAAAAGGTAGGCTCGCGTGAACGCTATCGAATTTTCAGGTCTCGACCTCACGCTTGGTCGCAAAACTATCCTCAAGCAGGTCTCATCATCGATCAAGGCCGGTGAATTTACCATCTTGCTTGGGCCCAATGGCACCGGTAAGAGCAGCTTGCTTAAGCTCATTAGTCGTGAGTGGAAAACCAAGGGTAACGTGACCTATTTTGGCCGCGATCTTGAGCAATGGAGCCCTGCTCACCTAGCCAAACACCTAGGGGTTCTTCCTCAACACAGTAATCTCACTTTTGCTTTCACCGCCAAGGAAGTGGTGGAACTGGGGGGACTCAATCTCCATTCCTGCCAAAAAGGCATTGAGAAAATTGCCCAAGAGAACATGGTGAAAACGGACGTCAGCCACCTTGCTGAGCGCCTATTTCCCTCGTTATCCGGCGGTGAAAAGCAGCGGGTTCATCTGGCGCGAGTGCTGACCCAAATTTCCCAAAATAACGGTCAATGCGCGCTACTATTGGATGAGCCGACTTCTGCGCTTGACCTTGGCCATCAGCACAAAACCTTACAACTGGCGAAAAAGATGGCCAGTGAGGGCGCAGCTGTGGTTGCCGTGCTCCACGACCTTAATCTAGCCGCTCAGTATGGCGATCGCTTGATTGTACTTAACAATGGCACAATCGCCGCAGACGGCAGTCCAGAGCAAGTGCTCACACCACAATTAATCCAGTCTGTCTATCAATGGACAGTCAACATCATTCGACATCCGAGTGAACACTACCCGGTTGTCATTAGCTAATACTATTTTGGAGCAATTAATGAATAAAGTTGTTGTATGGGGCGCAGGCAGTGGCTTAGGGCTTGCGATTACCCAATACTTTCATTTGCAAGGATTCACTGTCTACGGCGTATCACGCAACCCTATCAAGCCGGACTCAATGATTGCGGCCTGTACACAAGCATTGACCTGCGATGCTGTCGATAAGCAGGCCGTAGATTCAATAGTCCGCGAACTACCAACTGATGTCTGGCACATATCGACAATGGGAAGCTTTCGTGCCGATGTCCCTGTCGATTACATCGGCCATCGTCACCTAATCGATGCGCTTGAACAACATGGTGCCGCACGCTTCCTGCTCGTCACTTCGCTCGGTTGTGGTGATTCATGGTCGTTTCTGTCTGATGCTGCCAAAAAGGGTTTTGGAGCAGCCGTAAGGGAGAAGACACTTGCAGAGAGCTGGCTTCAAACCAGCAACCTAGATTACACAATTTTGCGCCCTGGGGGGCTTGTTGATGGACCAGCGACAGGCACTGGTGAACTCTCTCAAGGTCGAGAGGTGCACGGTATTATCCACCGCTCTGAGGTCGCTCGCTTGAGCCTTGAATTACTCTCTAAGCCCGAGTCTATTGGTTGTATTTTCCAATGCATCGATACCCAAGCCGTCCGTCCGGAAAAATAATTACTCTCTAAGCAAAAAATACTAAGCAAAAATAACTGGTCATAATACGCAATAATTTTATTGATAATGATAATCACTCTCATTACAATGCGTATTATCAAAACGGAAGTGAAATAGGTAAACCTCGTGCGCCCCACTAAAATTTGTACCTTTGTGATGCTTGCTTTATTCAGTCAAGTTTCATCAGCTCAAGAACATCAAGAGATCATGGTGATCACCGGGACTAAAACTGCAAAGTCAATCCTTGATACGCCAATCAGAACAGAAGTCATCACTGCGCAAGAGTTAGAGAGAACCCACGCCACCAACCTGAGTGAGGCCTTGCAGAATATCCCTGGACTCACCATTCGCAATATTCACGGTAAAAGCGGCACAGAGGTATCTATGCAGGGCTTTGATGGCAATCGTGTACTTATTTTAGTTGATGGCATGCCGGTCTCTCCCTCAACGGGCTCAACGGTTGATCTGACTCAGCTTGGTGTGGCCAATATTGAGCAAATCGAAATTATCCGTGGGTCGGTTTCAGCGCTCTACGGCAGCGAGTCTATGGGCGGAGTAATCAATATTATTACCACTACCCCGGATACGCCGTTTGGATTTAAAGGCACTATTCGAGTCGGTACCTATGGCTCTCGTGATGTAGAGAGTCACATCCCTAATGATGCGAACTACACCATCAACACCCATTTTGCCGGAGATAACGCTTACTTGCTGCTCTCTGCTGATCATCGTCAATTGGGCGGGAATGATTTAGATGCCAATGTTATGGGCTATGACAACGATAGCGGCAGCAAAAGTAACTACTCCCTGACTGCTGGATATAAGTTTAATCATGGTGGTCACCTTAAAATAACGCCATCTTATTATTCTGAGGATGTCGAAGTCGACTATGGCGTTGATAATACTGCAGCCCCGGGTGGTGTGGACCTTTATCGACGTCAAAGTAATGTAGATCGTTATAACCTTAGTATTAATTATTCAGGACCTGTAGCTGAGCAAGCCTATATCACCAGCTACTTTATTACTGAAAAATATAACAGTGGCACTACACAAGATAGGGTCCAAGGTAGTGAAGGTGGACCCACTCAAAGAGACAGTGAAATACTATTTAACAAAGGTGAGTTTCAGATTGATTTTCCGATCGGTGAAAACCACCTTATTACCACAGGCTTGGTCGGTTATCAGGGAAGCTTGACCCAAACTAAGGATGGTCAAAGCGAAATTGATCCAACTAAGCCTACTCAAGAAAATATCGAGTTCTATCTTCAGGATGATTATTTTATTACCGATAACCTCGAGCTTCTTCCTGGTTTTAGAGCGCTCTATGATACCGAGTTTGGCCACCACTTTTCGCCAAAACTCAACCTAATGTACAGCCCCGAGCGTCTATCACAATACGACCTTAAGGTGAGAGCGGGGGTTGGAACCGGTTACCGTGTACCAAACCTTAAAGAGCGATATTACCTCTTCGACCACAGTCATTTGGGGTACATGGTGTTGGGTAACCCCGACCTAGAGCCAGAATCCTCAATCAGCATGCAGTTTGGCATCGAAGCAAAACTCAATAAGGTCCTATCCGGTGATATTAACTTTTATCGAAATGATACTGAAAACCTTATTGCCGAGGATTTCTCACACAGAGAAAACGGTATTGATATCTATATGTATCAAAATCAAGCTGAAACCTTTTCTCAAGGTGTCGACCTGCAGCTCAACATCGCCGAAACATCAGGCTGGAGCAGCAGCCTAGGTTATAGCTTTTTGCATGCGGAAGATAAGCAAACCGGAAATCAATTAGCCAAATTACCTCAGCACCAAGTCAAGGGTAATATTAATTACAACATTGCGCTAATTAGTACTGAATTATCGTTATATGGCCGCTACGAAACAGAGTCCTTTGCCGATAGTGCTAACACCCAAAAATCACCGGCACACTCAGTATTTGATTTCAAAATAAATACGTGGGTCACCGACCAATTTAAAGTCTTTGCCGGTGTCGATAACCTCACCGACACGATTATTGATACAGCAGTGGGAGCTGGTCAAGATTTTCGCCCAACAACCGGCCGATTTATCTATTTAGGCCTAACTTTCGATTATTAAGGAAACATTTAAAATGCAAAAAAGTCATGCCTTTGCGCTTAGCGCCTTATCTCTAGCGTTGGCTGCCTGTGGAAGCGACAGTAGCTCGAATGAGCAACCTGAACAAGAAAGTCGTGTGTTTATGTATAGCCAGGATACCGCCGATGGCGCGATGGCTGGTCCTGCTAGCTACGGCGCATTGGAGTATAATGTCGCGGGCAGTCACAAGATGTGGCCAACTTACACCACTTACCTACTCAAAAATGACCAAGATCAGCACTATAAGGTCCAGATCCTGAGCAACTATGGTCAGGATGGCACCCTGGCAAGCGGTAATCTTGTGGTGAGATATGAAATCCTCGATGGGGGCGGTGTCGAGGTTGTCGATCTTGATGCCGTTGACGGCAGTGCTCCAGCCAAGCTAGACCTTGATAGCGGCGCAACGGTAACTGACGATAGTTGGGAGCTCGCTTATCAAAAATTCATTGGTTTTACGCTTAATGGCGGCATCTCGGGCGATGGCAGCATCAGTGGTTGCGTTGCCCATGACTACCCAGAGCTGTACGATGACGAAGGTGCTGCGGTAGAGCAAGTATTTAGGGATCTCACGGCCGACAACACCCTTGCAGATTTCGAGGCTGTGACGACTGACAGCTGTGATGACTTCATCTTTGATAAGGTCAAACCAAGCATCAACACCGAAGACTGGTACCAAGACGGCGAGCTGGTTCAAGATAACGGTTTTATCGTCCGTCATGCTGATGGTCAGAACTACAGCCGTGTCAGCGTCACCGACAAAGATGGCAATGATATCGAGTTTACGATTGAGACTTGGGATGAGAATGCCCAGCAATGGGACCCTGAGTTCAAAACAGGCTTAATCTCAATTGGTGGCAACCCATCAACAGGCTTTAAAACCTACTATGACATCGATTCCCAACAAGTCGTCGAAGCGGGAGATGATTGGGATATTGAGTATAACTACAGCTATATGCCAGACCACCTACTCAGCCTGCGTACCAACGGCGGCGCATCAGGTGAAAGAAACGGCGGCAGCGCGGTTATGCTTGATGGACAGACGGTTTGGGATATTACCAACCCGGTTCCAGACAGTAGCTCACCACAGTAACTAATTGGATTAATAAGCACTCTGTGTCTTATCAGATGGTTAGCCACTCCGCATCAACCGAGTAAGTGGAATAGCTGTAGCATTTAGTTCATACTCAATCGCGCCTTTACTAGCAACTCAAGTCAAGGCGCCCTTGCCACAGCTATATATACTCACTTGGATCTGTGCCTTGGGGCTAATTTAGGTACAAACGAGACTTTGGATTGTCTCCTTTTGTTGAGTTTGTTAAGAGATATATCGGCCTTGGCGGCCTGATTACTCTATCAGTTCTAATGGTGTTTTATCACTCACACTCATTGAATTAAGCTTCTGTTGTAACTTAACCATCACAACAAACTTGCTCCCACTCCCTATTTCACTCTCCACTTTAATGTCTCCCCCCATTGCGTCACAGATCATTTTGATAATAGCCAGGCCAAGTCCAGCCCCATCATGCGAGCGGGTTAAGCCCTTTTCCGACTGCTCAAACGCCTGAAATATCTGATCAAGCACTTCCTTTTCTATCCCTATACCAGTATCAGTAACCGTAATCATCAGCTGACTAACCTCGCTGTGATACGCAACGGATAGTGAAATACTGCCCTGCTGGGTGAATTTAAAGGCATTGCCCAATAGGTTAACCATAATTTGTCGAACCCTACCGATATCACCAATAAATACACTACCGGGCGTGATAGTGTTAAATAATTTGAAACTGATACCCTGCTCATCACTTTTTTGTTGGAAGGTCGACTCTATTGGTGCCACTAAACTATCGATTGAGAACTCACTCTGCTTTAGCTCCAACTTATTTTGCTCCATTTTGGAGTAATCCAAAATATCGTCTAATAAAGTCAGTAGGTGGTTACCTGACTCGATTAAAATCTCTACGCTTGCACGTTGAGTTTGGCCCAGGGTGTCGTCATCTTTAAGTACCTCGGCAATACCAAGCACCCCATTCATCGGTGTTTTTAGCTCATGTGACATAGCCGACAGAAATAGTGATTTGGCGTGGCTAGCTTGCTCTGCCTTGACTAGAGATTGTTCTAGTTCCTTTTGTGCCAATCTCAAGGCCTTGATATGAGTGTACAAGTGAAGGAACACGATCAGCACAACCATCAAGCCCGTAATCGCAAAGGCATTCACCATCTTTTTGTTAGCAGAAAAGATCAGTGCCATCAGGTGTTCGTGGATAACAACACCACTATGGTGTACATCTGGGTTGATGATCGACTGGATATTTTCCAACTGCTGCGGTTGTTCAGCGAGTATATTCTCATTAGATTGATCAATAAAAGTCTGACTATATGAAGCAAGGAAGTTTAGATAGCTACTAGCCGTAGTGTAAAAATCGTATACCTCATCGATGATGGTACCACTAGGCCAAAATAGGCTTGGGAAATCACGCTCAATACGTTGAGTCGCCACAAATGATAACTCTAACTCTTGTGCCGCCCTCTCAACCTGTGCGTGTAACTCTTGGGCATAGGTATGCTCAACATAGGGCAGCTGTAGAGCACTATTTTTTATCACCACCAAATTTTCTGACTGGTTAACAAAGGTATGCTCTAGCTCGCCAAACAGCGTGTACTGACTCTTAAAGGCAAAAAATGCACTTATTGAGAAAGCGGTAAGCGTAATCAATGCTGCTTCGATAAAGTTCTTGATGCTCATTGAGCGACCTCTTGATTCACCATATTTTAAAAAATGGGCGTCATTATAAAAATCGTTACAATTAATGCTGATGGTGGCTGGCATGAGCGGACAACTGCTCAATCTCTGGAATGGTGTGTCTGGATTCAAAATTCTCAAAGTACAGGTAGGAACCCAATGCACAGCACACGGCCATGACCCAGAGAAACACTCTTAACTTTGCCATACCTATCCTCATTACTAACGCAATTGAATTTATGTTTACTAACAACAAATTAGGACAAATATCTCTGTTCCCAAGATTAATAATCAATCAACTGAACTAAATAACTTTACATTGGTAGTGTTCTGATAAGTCAGCCGTTTTCATTGCTGGCTAAGCAGCGGAGCGCATTAATTGGAAGGGTAATTGGGTTGACACAAGAGCGCTCACCGAGGACAAGCACCCACTCGTCACTCAAAAACATTAACGTTCGAGCAGAGTGAGAGTATCAGTCCTCGGCAATAGAGGGCGCTAGTTAAGGATTAGTTACCGAGAAGTATTTTTCCAGCGTCTTTATACACACAAGGTCCTCTTTCTTCGGGTCTAGGAATTGAGCAACATGTCGATGTGCGCTTTGGAGCATCTTTTCAGCCTCATCAGGATGATTGAGGTAATAGTCGACTTTTTCGTCAAAGTCTGACCAATCGTCCTTCACTTCTATGTAGTGCTCACCAGCTTTCAAAGTGCCTTCCATAAACCATGTTTCAAAGCGCATCTTTGGCGAAATCACCAAACTGTTTGAAGAGAGCGCCCATTTTAAGTTGGTGGCGACATCATTACCCTCTATACAAATTAGAAACTTGTTCTGAAGCTGCTCTTCAACTGTCATGAATGGTTTTTTCCATTGAGGGTTTTCTTGCGAGGCATTGGTTTGCCCTGCATCGACAAGCGGATGGTCAAACATTTTTTCCATAAAGCGCTTTCGATGTTTTTGGTACGCGGCGCCACGAAAAACTGCCATATCGCGTTTTGCACTGAATGGCGTAGTATCATTAACAAATCGAAAATGTCTTAGCTGGTTAAGTTTAAACAAGACTGAAGTCGAGTTATCACCTTGAATTGGCCTTGCCTTGTAAAGGGTTGGATGCGGCTCAACTGCAACATGATCGCCAAAGTAGTAAGCGAACTTCAAGCGCTTTGGAAAGTAATATAGGTACTTTTTGAGATCATAAAAGTAGGCACTCTTCTTGCCACCTCTTTTGTAGTTGTACTGTGAAACAGCATCATCAGGAAGCTCACACAATAAATTTGGCTTACAGTAATAGTCAACTCGGTTTTGTATCTCTTGCAAGTCATCAGCAAACTGTGCCTCCAGCTGTTGTTTTCGATAGTTGAAGTAAGCAGAGGGAACTAGATTCAAGGCGAGGTTTTTTGTGTAGAAGATTAGTTTTTTCACTGAGTCACTCAAATAGATAGAGGCTTGTAAGCGTATATGACCACAAACATACCTAAATCAGCATAATTTAACAATAGATCGCGGCGCTAGTTCTGATTGAGCCCTGCATAAATGCAGGGCTCACTTTTATACTTAGCTCAGCACTAACCCAGTACAAGCTATCAACTAGCTTGCCCAGCTTGTAAACGCTTGCTCTGCAGTAAACTTACCATCAAGCAGCGCTCGTCCAACGATAACGCCAGCTACACCACTGCCTTTCAAAGCCTCAATGTCCGCCAGTGAGCCGATACCACCTGATGACTGGAACTGCACTTGTGGGTATTGCTCGCATAAGTCGACATAGAGCTCAACGTTAGAACCTGCGAGCGTACCGTCTCGAGAAATATCGGTACACAATACGTGTTTCAGACCAACAGTGAGGTAGTCATCAATCAAGGCTTCAATGGTCACGCCGGAGTCTTCCTGCCAGCCAGAGATAGCTACCTTGCGCGTGCCACTCTCATCGATGTTGATGTCCAGCGCTAAGACAATTTTCTCTGCGCCATATTTCTCCATCCAGCCTTTGACCAACTCTGGCTGTTTAACCGCAGTAGAGCCTACCACCACGCGCTGCGCGCCGGCCTCGAGCAAGTCGACAACGTCTTGCTCGGTGCGCACACCACCGCCAATCTGGATATTGGCTGGGGTGCTCGCCAGTAGCTTAGCGATTAAGTCAAGCTGGCGTGCAGTCGTGTCTTTTGCCCCAGTTAGGTCGACTAGGTGCAGCCAGTTAGCACCGGCTTGATGATAAAGATTAAATTGCTCTGATGGGTCAACTTTGTATTCGGTCACCTGACCATAATCACCCTGATAAAGGCGTACTACTTGTCCTTCAATGAGGTCGAGCGCGGGAATAATCACGTCTGCTATATCCTTATAGTTCGAGGAAATTTTTGATCAAGGTTGCACCCGCTTTGGATGAACGCTCTGGGTGGAACTGCACTCCATAGTAGTTGCCACTTTGCACCGCGGCTGTAAATGGCTTGCCGTAGTCGCAGCTAGCGATGGTGTAATCCCCGACAGGCATGGCAAAGCTGTGCACGAAATAGAAATACTCACCCTCTTCAATGCCCTTAAACAGCGGGTGCTCAGGCTTGGCCGTGACCGTATTCCAGCCCATGTGTGGTAATGGTAGATCGCCAGTTTCAAGTAGGCGCACCTCGCCATCGCATAGGCCAAGACACTCCACCAGCTCGTCGGCTTTTTGTCCTTTCTCTTGCGATAGTTTGCCAAGCAACTGCATGCCCAGGCAGATACCCAGCAGCGGTTTTTCAACGCGCTTAACCAAGTCGATTAGGTCACGCTCAGCAAGGTTTTTCATTGCCTCGCTCGCGGTGCCAACCCCTGGCAGGAATAGCTTATCTGCCGCTAGGACCACCTCGGGCTCTTTAGAGATAGTCACCTCGTAGCCTAGGCGCTGAATGGCAAATTTCACCGATGATACGTTGGCACAGCCGGTGTCAATAATGACGACTTTTTGTTCTGTCATAGTTCTAATCCCTTACAATACGCCCTTGCTGCTCGGCAGCTCATTGCCTTCAACTTTCACCGCCTGACGCAAGGTGCGGCCAAAGGCTTTAAACAGGCTCTCGATGATGTGGTGATCATTGCTGCCCGTTGATGAGAGGTGCAAGGTACACGCCAGCGTATCCGTCAGTGAACGGAAGAAGTGCACGACCATCTCAGTAGACAGGTCGCCCACCATCTCGCGGCTAAACTGGGCATCGAACTTGAGGTATGGGCGGCCAGAGAGATCCAGGCCACATTGCGCCAGACACTCATCCATCGGTAGGCTAAAGCCAAAGCGACCAATACCACGCTTATCACCGAGCGCATCTTTTAGCGCCTGACCAAGTGCCAATGCGGTGTCTTCTACCGTGTGGTGATCATCAATATGCAGATCGCCCTCGACTTGACACTTCATCTGGAAGCCGCCGTGGGTCGCAATCTGATCCAGCATGTGGTCAAAAAAGCCCAAACCGGTGACAATCTCATTGCCGCCCTGCTCGTCGAGGTTAACAAACACCTTGATATCGGTCTCTTTGGTGGTACGAACCACCTCAGCGGTGCGTGCTTTCACGGTCAGATCTTTAAGAATTTGCGCCCAACCCATGGTTTGTGGATTGTACTGGATGCCGCGGATAGCCATATTCTCAGCCAGTTGCAGATCCGTCTCGCGATCACCAATCACTGCCGATTGCTGAAAGTCCACCTTACCGGCTTGCAGATACTCTTTAACCAAGCCAAGCTTTGGCTTGCGGCATGAGCAGTTTTCGTGTTCGAAGTGCGGGCAGATCAGCACATCATCAAACTTAATGCCCTGAGACTCAAAGATCGCCATCATCATATTATGAGGCGCATCAAAGTCTTGCTGTGGATAGCTGTCGGTGCCCAAGCCGTCTTGATTAGTGACCATCACCAGACGATAGCCTGCGTCTTGCAGGGCAAGTAGGCTCGGGATGACCAAAGGCTCTAGCTTTAGCTTATCCAATCGGTCGACCTGAAAATCCACCGGTGGCTCTTCAATCAAGGTGCCATCTCGATCGATAAACAGAATTTTTTGTTGCTTGCTCACTCAAACTTCCTTATTTCAATTTTTCGGCTTGGCCTGTGTACTCGCCAAGCCGCTGTATTCTTTAGCTGTTATTTAGCTGTAGTAGTTGCGGATAAAGCTGAGTGTCTTGTCACACTCCTCGCGACTACCGATGCTGATGCGGACACAGTCCTCAATTGGCGAATTACGTAAGATAATACCGTTATCCCACGCAGCCTTAAATAGCGCATCGCCTTGATTAAATTTCACCAGTAGATAGTTACCCCAGCCGGCAAACACCTGCAAATCGCTTAGTTCACTCAGTGCTGCCTGCAGATAGTCGCGGTTGGCATTCAGTTCAGCGACCTGACTGCGGGCGCGATCGAGCCCTTGCTCAGACAAGGCTTGGGTCGCAATATCAGTCACTGGAATCGGCACTGGATATGGCGCAATAACCTTAAGCAGCACATTAATCAGCGCCTCATTCGCGAGGGTAAAACCACAGCGCAAACCGGCAAGCGCGAACGCCTTAGACAGGGTGCGCAGGATGGCTAGGTTCGGATACTTAGCGAGCAAATCGACCGTTGACGCCTCAGGACAAAAATCAATGTACGCCTCGTCCATCACCACGATTGCACGATCTTTGGTCATCTCCAACAGAGTAATGATATCGTCACGCTCAACTAGATTCCCAGTTGGGTTATTCGGACTACAGACAAACACCAACTTGACGTTATCTAGGTTTTGCGCGATGCCATCGAGATCTAACTGCCAGTCTGCGGTGAGTGGCACGGTTTTACGCTCAACACCGATGGTTTCAGCGCTGATGGCATACATGCCATAGGTCGGAGGACAGTAAAGGATCGCGTCCTCACCCGGCTCGCAAAATGCGCGGATCAACAGCTCAATTCCTTCATCGGCGCCGCGAGAAGTGAGCGTTTGCTCTGGCTTCACGCCCGCATAAGAAGCATAGGCTTCGATAAGCTCTTTCGGCTGACACTCGCTGTAACGATTAAGGCGAGCAAAATCGGTGCTGTACTGATTATCAAACGGAGACTCATTGGCATTAAGCCACACGTCTCCCGAGCCACCAATGCGGCGCGCAGAGAGATAAGGCGTCAATGCCTGTACCTGCTTTCTGGCTAGTTGTTCCATTACGCCTCTCCTTGACTGAGCTTTTCAACTCGAATCGTTACCGCGCGTTTGTGCGCGTCCAAGCCTTCTGCCTCCGCCATGGTCACCACCGTTGGCGCAAGCTCCAATAGACCTTGCTTAGACAACTCTTGCACTGTCATACGCTTGCTAAAGTCTGCTAAACCTAGGCTTGAGTATGTACGCGTGTAACCATAGGTTGGCAGCACATGGTTAGTCCCTGAGGCATAATCACCGGCTGACTCTGGCGACCAATCACCAAGGAAGATCGAGCCGGCATTATCCAATAGCGGAAGTAGCTCACGTGGATTTTTGGTCTGGACAATCAGGTGCTCAGGGCCGTAGTAGTTCGAGATAGAGACTGCTTGAGTTAGAGACTCTGAGATAATGATCAGGCTTGATGCCAGTGCTTTCTGCGCGATATCGGCGCGCGACAGCTCAGCTAATTGGCGCTGCACCGCATCGGTGACTTGGTCAGCAATGATTGGCGATGGCGTGACGAGAACCACTTGAGAGTCTGGGCCGTGCTCAGCTTGAGAGAGGAGGTCCGCCGCAATAAAATCAGGGTCTGCACTTTCATCGGCCAATACCAACACCTCAGAAGGACCCGCTGGCATATCGATGGCTGCGCCGCGAAAATCGTTGCTCACCTGACGTTTAGCCTCGGTCACATAAGCGTTGCCTGGGCCAAAGATCTTATCCACTTTGCTGACGGTTTCGGTGCCATAGGCCATCGCCGCTACCGCTTGTCCGCCGCCAACATTGTAAACCTCATCGATATTACACAGCTTAGCGACATACAAGATCTCATCAGCAATTGGCGGTGGTGAGCACAATACCACTTTGCGACAACCAGCGATCTGCGCCGGCACACCCAACATCAGTACCGTTGATGGTAGTGGCGCGCTGCCACCAGGAATATACAACCCGACCTTGTTAATCGGACGCGTCACCTGCTCACATACCACACCTGGCTGAGTTTCTACTCGCAGTGGCTGTGGCTTTTGTGCTTGGTGGAACTTGGCGATATTAGCGTACGCTTGCTCAAGCGCCTGCTTCATTTTGTCTGAAAGACGCGCCGACGCCTGCTCTATTTCTTCATCGCTGACGCGAATCGACTCAGGCTTAACGCGATCAAATTTCTCGGTCAGCTCAAGCAGCGCCGCATCTCCTTCGCTTCGCACCTTAGCAATCACCTCAGTCACGGCGGCGGTAATGTTCGCCCCTTCGGTGATCGCTGGGCGCTCAAGGATCGCATCTTGCTGCTGCTCACTCAGTGATGGCCATACAACTGTTCTCATCGTCTTACCCCATCATCTTTTCAATTGGTAGCACTAGGATTGAGCTTGCACCTAGCTCTTTGAGCTGCTCCATGGTTTCCCAGAACAGGTTCTCGGTGCTCACCAGGTGTACGGCAACCTTATCCTTGTCGCTTGAAAGTGGTAGCACGGTTGGATCTTCGGCGCCAGGCAGCAAGGCTTTGACTTGATCAAGACGATCAACCGGCGCGTGAAGCATAATGTACTTCGACTCTTTGGCCTGTTGCACGCCCTGCATGCGAGTCAGTAATTTCTCGATCAGTGCTTGACGATCAGCGTCAAATTCACCCGTGCGTTGAATCAGCGTTGCTTTCGATTGGAAGATGACTTCTGCTTCTTTAAGACCATTGGCCTCAAGGGTCGCACCCGTCGATACCAAATCAGCAATCGCATCAGACAGACCAGCGCGCGGCGCAACTTCTACAGAGCCAGTCAGCATACACGTCGAGAAAGGCACCCCTTGCTCATCCATGTAAGCCTTAAGCAGTTGTGGGTAGGTGGTAGCGATACGTTTACCCGCTAGATCTTGCGGGCCGTTATATTCAGCGTCTTTGTCAATCGCGATAGATAGACGACAGCCACCAAAGTCCATGCGGCGCAGCGTAACGAACTCGCACGGCTCACCTAGGGCTTTGCGGTCTAGGCGCACCTCTTCAAGCTCGTTTTCACCGATAAAGCCAAGGTCAACCACGCCGTCCATGACCAGACCTGGGATATCGTCGTCACGTACTAACAACAGGTCGATTGGCATGTTCAGTGAGTGAACCACCAAACGCTCACCCATCACGTTAAATTTCACGCCACATTTTTTGAGTAGCTCTTGGCTCTCTTTGCTTAGGCGGCCTTTCTTTTGAATCGCAATTCTTAAACGCTGTGCTGTCATGACTATTCCCTGTTTCTATATCTTTAAAATTTTTAAACCTGATAAAAAGCAAAAAACCCTCGAGAGATGTTGGTCTCCCGAGGGTTGGTATCTTGTTAGTATGAGATTCAAACCACCGGGAGCTACCTGTCTCCCGGATACGCGTACATCGCCCGAAAGACTAAAATGGGTGATGGTGATGATGGATTTTCATTCCGTATGTACGCATAACTATGAGTTCTTTTCCTTAACACTATGGTGTTCACACTAACTAAGCTGAAACTAATTTTCAACCGTTAATTACAACTTTTTCCAATTTCCTTTTTGTTTACTCTCTCGCCACATCGCACTGATTTGCCAACGCGGCACTTGCAGTCTTAACTTAAGTGAATATACTGTACAAATATACAGGTATCTTATTATGCATGAACTCATCTCCAACCTAAAAGACAAACAGTGGCTGTGGCAAGGCAGTCAACAACCGGCCGAGATTGACCGAACCAGCTCTGGGTTTGAATTACTCGATCGCGAGTTAGCTGGCGGCTATCCCAATAATGGCGTGGTTGAGCTCGTCTCACCGCTCGGTATTGGTGAGCTCAGATTACTGCAACCTCACCTCGCGGCAGCCTCGCAGCAGCGCTTGATTGCGCTAGTTGGGCTACCTGACCAACTGTGCCTAGAATCTTTTAGCGCGATGGGGATTGAGGCCTCACAACTGCTAGTGATCAATCATGATGACCCAAATTCGCTACTCTGGGCCAGTGAGCAGTGCCTAAAAAGCGGTGCCTGCAGTCATGTGATCACTTGGCTTGAGCAGATGGAGGTCCATCAGGCACGCAGATTACAAGTCGCCGCAGAGCAAGGCAATGCCATTCAATTTTTATTCACTCAAGATATGCAGCGCAGTTTCTCACTGCCGGTCAATCTCAGTATGACGTTAAGCCCAGCGCCGCAAGGTCTATCTATTACCATTACCAAGCAGAAAGGCGGTTGGTCGAGAAAACCCGTTGTGGTTGATTTTCGCTCCCACTGGCCGCAACTGGCCAGCAAAGTGCGCCCGGCGCATGTGCTGCCTTTCCCGCTTCGCAAACAGGGGTAAGCTATGTCAGCTTGGATTTATCTGCATTTTCCGCGCTTGCAGCTCGATAGCCTATTCACCGAGTTACACCAGAGTAACGCCAGTGAAGAGCCGTCAGCGGATATTACCGATGAATTGGCTACCATCGTGGTGGATACGCGTCACCACCACATCGTGCAAATGGATGATAAGGCGGCCGACTATGGCATTAGTCTGGGTATGGGGCTCGGCAGCGCCTCGGCACTTTGCTCGGCGCTGAATGTTCACCCTTATGATGAGACAATAGAGCAACACCAGCTAGATACTATTGCTCAGTGGCTGTATCTGGTCACCTCCGATATGGTGCTCTACCCGCCCAATGGACTGCTACTTAAAGCCAGTCATATGCTGGCGCTTTATAGCGACCTTCACGGCTTTTGGCAGGCTGTCCAGCACCAACTTGAGCACCATGCTATTAGCTATCAATTTGCCAGTGGTTTTTCCCCGTATTGTGCCATGCTGCTCGCCAAACAAGGGACAAACCTGATCACCGACTGCCGAGAAGCGCTTCTCAATCGTCTATCTTCACAACCTTTGCCAGCGAGCGAGCTTGACTGCAAGCAGGTTGAACAGCTCCAGCGCGTTGGCATCCGCGATTTTAGCAGCCTGCTCAAATTACCCCTTAAAGAAGTGGCGCGGCGATTTAACATCGACCTTGTCAACTATCTTGGTCGGCTACTTGGCGAGCTATCGCATCCGCTGGACTACTTCCAGCCCCCTGAGCGTTTCGTCCACAGCCTTGAGCTGCTCTATGACATCGAAAACACTCAGTGGTTATTGCGCCCTCTTACGCGCCTGCTAAAACAGCTCGATGATTTTTTAACTCTACGCAACCAGGTCGCCTACGAGCTTTGCCTGACCTTGCATCAGCGTGACCATGAGCCAGAAAGTATCACCTTTACCTCCGGAGGTGGAGATTCGCGCTTTGAAAAGTGGCTTAAGCTGTGTGAGTTATCGCTTGAGTCGCTATCACTCAGCGCACCTGTCTACCAGTTAACCCTAGAAGCCGTGCGTACTGGACAAGCTAATCAGCACTACATTGATATCTTTGAGGGTGATAAGGGGCAAGCCAATCGACACGATCTGATTGCTCTTCTGCAGGCAAAGCTTGGCACCGAAAGCGTCCTAAGCCCAGTGGCGAGAGCCGATCATCGTCCAGAGAGAGCGACTCAGTTTGTGCCAGCAAACCAACAAGAAAAGCTGCAAGCCAAGGCAAGCAATGACAGCACAATCATATCGCGCCTGAGGCCTACTCGCTTGGTTTCCCCACCCACGCCTTTGCAAGATAAAGTTGAGCTGATCCATGGCCCAGAACGGATTGTCAGCGGCTGGTGGGACGGCGATGAGGTGACTCGTGACTATTTTATTGCTCAATCTGCACAAGGCCAATGGCTCTGGGTGTATCGCACCGAGCAGAAGCTGTGGTTTTTGCACGGCTATTTTAGTTAAGCGTTATTTGGTTATTGGTTTTAGGTCCTATTTGTTTTTAGTACGATGTCTTATTCTGAGCTGTTCTGTCAGAGCAATTTCTCGTTTCTTACCGGTGCTTCACACCCCGAAGAGCTGGTTCTCCAAGCGGCAAAGCTTGGCTACGAGGCGATCGCTATCACCGATGAGTGCTCTGTGGCGGGCGTTGTGCGCGCTCACAGCGCCATCAAGCAGTATCAGTTGCCAATTAAACAGATCGTTGGCAGCATGTTTTGGCTTAATCAAGAGTGCCAAGTCGTGCTGCTGTGCCCTAATCGTCAGGCCTATGCGGAACTCTGTCGGATCATCACCAATGCGCGGCGCCGTGCCGAAAAAGGCGAGTATCAACTCTCGGAGTGGGATCTGATGAGTATCAAGCACTGCCTGATCATCTGGCTGCCTCGTCATCACTCAAGCGATCAACACTGGGCCAAATGGCTCCACCAGCGCCACGCTCAGCGTCTCTGGCTCGGTGTGATCCGCCACCTTAAGCATGATGAGATCCAATATATCGAGCACTGTGAGCAGCTTGCCGCCGAGTGGCAACTGCCCATCACCGCCTGTGGTGGCGTGCTCTATCACGAGACCAGTCGCCAGCCCCTGCAGCACACCCTTACTGCCATCAAGCATGGCTGCGCGGTGGATCAGCTTGGGCACAGCTTAACCCCCAATAGCGAGCAAGCCCTGCGCAGCTACGATAAGCTCACTCGCCTTTACCGCAATGAGTGGCTCCAGCAAGCTCAGCATATTGCTCAGCGCTGCGACTTTCGCTTAGACAGACTCAAATACGAATATCCTAGTGAGTTGGTTCCGGATGGTTTGACGGCAATGACTCACCTAAGACAACTGGTTGAGTACGGAAAGCAATTACGCTTCCCTGAAGGCATACCTGCAACGATTAATGCCACAATTGATAAAGAGCTCGAGCTTATTGAGGAGCTCGATTACCCCTATTACTTTCTCACCATTCATGACTTGGTGATGTTCGCCAAGCAGCAAGGCATCCTTTATCAAGGGCGCGGCTCAGCCGCCAACTCGGTGGTGTGCTACTGCCTCGAAATCACCTCGGTCGACCCACGCCAGATCTCGGTATTGTTCGAACGTTTTATCAGTAAAGAGCGTAATGAGCCGCCCGATATTGATGTCGACTTTGAGCATCAGCGCCGAGAAGAAGTGATCCAGTACATCTATCAGAAATACGGCCGCGCACGTGCTGCGCTGGCGGCCACAGTGATCTCCTATCGGTTTAAAAGCGCAGTACGAGATGTTGGTAAGGCACTTGGGATCAACGAAACCCAGCTAGACTACTTTATCAAGAACGTGGATCGCCGCGATCGCAAATCAGGCTGGCAAGCGCAAATTATCCAGCTTGGCCTTGACCCTAAAAGCCTCAAGGGTGAGCAGTTTATTCGTTTGGTTAACGAGATATTGGGCTTTCCTCGTCACCTTTCTCAACACGTGGGGGGCTTTGTGATCTCGTCAGGTCCACTGTACGAATTGGTTGCGGTCGAAAATGCCGCCATGCACGAGCGCACCGTGATCCAGTGGGATAAGGATGATCTGGAAAGCTTGGGGCTGCTCAAGGTCGACGTGCTGGCGTTAGGCATGCTAACTGCCATCCGAAAATGCTTTACGCTAGTCGAAAAGCACTATGGTACCACACTCAGTATTGCCGATATTACCCGTCGACATGACGACCCTGGCGTGTACGCCATGATCCAAAAAGCCGATACCGTGGGTGTATTCCAGATTGAGTCACGCGCGCAGATGAGTATGTTACCCAGACTCAAACCCCGTTGTTATTACGATCTAGTGATCCAGATCGCCATCGTCCGCCCCGGCCCTATCCAGGGCGACATGGTTCACCCTTTTCTTAAAAGACGCAATGGGCTCGAACCTGTCACCTACCCTTCAGAGGAGGTCAAATCAGTGCTGTCTCGAACCATGGGCGTGCCTATCTTTCAAGAGCAGGTGATCAAACTAGCTATGGTCGCGGCCGGGTTTAGTGGTGGTGAGGCGGATCAACTGCGCCGAGCGATGGCGGCCTGGAAGAAAAATGGCAATCTGGCCAAGTTTGAGCAAAAGCTGATTGATGGCATGAAGGCACGCGGCTATCAAGAAACCTTTGCCCGTCAACTGTTTCAGCAAATCTGCGGCTTTGGCGAATACGGCTTCCCGGAAAGCCACTCGGCCTCATTTGCCGTGCTCGCCTACTGCTCTGCATGGCTAAAATTCCACTACCCAAGCGCGTTTTACTCCTCGCTACTTAATAGCCTACCCATGGGGTTTTACAGTGCCTCGCAGTTGCTGCAAGATGCGAAGCGTCACGGTATTGAGGTACTTCCCGCTTGCGTCAATCAATCCACTTATGACCATCACCTCGATGACCAACGTCTTGAAAATATAGGCCCTACCGGCGCGATTCGTCTTGGTCTAAGGATCATCAAAGGACTCAGCGCGGAAGGAGCTGAGCTCGTGGTATCACAGCGACCAAACGAGGGGTATCACCATACCCGTCAACTCAAGCATATTGGCCTCAGCCAAAAGGATCTCAATGCCCTCGCCTCTGCCAACGCTATGCAAAGCTTTGCCGAGCATCGCTACGCTACCCGCTGGCAGATGATGGATAACCTCTCTGATCTGCCTTTGTTTGCTAACCTCGATGAGTACGATGAGCTATTGCCATCCTCCCCATCTGAGATGGAAGATGTGATTGAAGATTACAGCGTGACCGGGCTTTCGCTTGGCAAACACCCCATCACTTTGCTGGATGAAGCGCGCCTACTACCAAGGTTCACCCGCATGACGGAGCTTATCCAGCGCGAACACAAGTCTTTAGTCAGTGTGGTCGGTATTGTCACTGGTAAGCAATCCCCAGGCACCGCTGGAGGCGTGACGTTTTTCACCCTAGAGGACGATACCGGCAATATCAACGTCGTGGTGTGGAAGGCCACTGCGCAAGCACAGAAGCAAGCCTATCTCACGGCGAAAGTGCTGATGGTCAAAGGTATCTTGGAGCGCGAGGGCGAAGTGACCCACATTATTGCTGGGCGTTTGATTGACCTAAGTGACCGATTAGGCAAACTCGATAGTCCGTCACGCGAGTTTCATTAATTCATGCCGTCATTACCCTTAGCCAGTCAGGCAAGGGTTAGGCGACTACACAAACGTAGATATATCCATCCTTCGATAGACATCGCCTAGCAAATCGTTATATAAAGACGACCTTTTCTAATTGGTGGTTATTTATGAATAAAGCCTTTGTTGTCCGCGCTCGCGCCGCGTCGACTGACCCAAAAACGTTTGTTGCTGGAGTTGGTGCTGATGCGCATTCTGAAATCCTCGCTCATGTGTTGATGAACGCGATTTTCACCGCTCAATCTCATCGTGATGATGTGACCGTCTATCTCGTGATTGAGAGCACCACAGATTTCTCTCGCACTATTCGTTTTGAATCCTCAGAGCTGCGCGATATTGGTGGCTTTCATGAGTCGGCTTTGATTGCTTTAATCACAAAAGCACTAGAGCACTCAGTCGGTATGAAGAAAGAGGAATCGCGCAATGTCAGCGGCGGCTTGAGTGTTGAAACCATCAGTTTTGAAAGATTAGTCCAGCGCCTAGCTGAGGACTACACCCTCTACCTCCTGGATAAAAAGGGCACCGACATTCGTGACGAACCCTTTGATGGTAACGCCTGTTTTATCTTAACCGACCATATCCCAATGCCGAAAAAGAGCTGGAATAGCTTAAAGCGTTTAGGCACGCAGAAGATCAGCCTCGGACCACAAATGCTGTTTGCATCTCAGTGTGTGGTGCTGATTCATAACGAATTTGATCGTCGAGGGTAGCTCTCTGTGAAGTCAGCATATTGAGTTTATGCCCCAGCTTAAAGCCTAATACCATCATCAATGGGCACTTCAAAACTCAAAAGTGCCCCTTTCTTTGTTTCGATACTTTAACATCGCATTTCAAAGTGAAGCTACTTGACTGAATTATGCTAATCCGAATATCTTGGCGCTCAGAACGTACGGGTGATTTTCATACGCTCAGCCGTTTTATTCTTGTTACGTCGTTTAGAGGATTACGCGAATGTTTCAAAGACTCATTGATTTAGCACAGTCAAAATTAAGAAAGCAGCAGTTTAGTGGCAAAGTGAGTTGCGGCCAGGTCTCTTCGGCGATTGAAACATCATCTGGTAGATTGTTTGTTGGCGTGTGCATCGACACTTCCTGCTCGTTAGGTATATGTGCAGAAAGGAATGCAATCGGTGCGATGGTAACGGAAGGCGAGTTTCATATAACAAAGCTTGTTTGTATTAAAGGTAGTGACGTAATTCTTCCATGTGGCGCTTGCCAGGAACTCCTGATGCAGTTACATCCCCAAAATGCTGAATTAACGCTCCTCACTGACATGGATGGTTCGTTCCTAAAGCTTAAAGAGCTCATGCCACATTGGTGGGGGAACAGACCATCAAAAGATTAGGGTTTCAATACATACTTTTCTAATCTGAGGTAACGGTTTGACCAGTGTGCTAAACCGAGATTGCCCCTTTTCGTGTCTCGCCTTAATGCAGCTCGCGAGACAATACCCCAGATCGCTTCAGGTTTTCTAATCTGATTATCATCAAATATGGTCAGATCTTTTTCACTAAATGGTCGTCTTAATGGTGTGCAAAGGGTACCAAAACAACACGCATGGGCGTGTTTGCGTAAGCCAGTCAAAGCACACATAATAAAATTATTTATAATCAATTACATAATGATAGATTGTTCATCGCGTGCTCTTCGAAGAAAGTGACCGCACATGCTAGTAAATTGTTAGGCTTTCAGGGAGGAGAGTATGATTTTTCAGCAGATTATTGAGATTCCGTTCAAGCTTTGGGCGCTGCTTACTGCTGGCCCTATGCTGTTCTTTGTAGGGTTTGTTGGGGTTTCAGTATGGCTAAGTGTGCAAGGCGTTCCCGCATCAAAAATTCCAGTTCAAGTCCCAACGTATATGCCACATATCTTACTTGGAGTACTCTCGTGTCTCTTTATTTTAATGGCGTTGTTAGCGCCTAAAATCAACGAGGTGTGGAGTATATCAGGGTTTAGCAAAACCCTTAGCGATGCTGTGCTCGGAGTATTTGTGGGTGCGTTGCTTGCACTAGCCTACATTTATTGGTTAGCGCCTTTTCTTGAGGTCTTACAGCGCACATTTGGGGACTATGTTCCGCCTGGTTCGGTGTTGACGGTGGTATCAGGAAGCATTGGGTTGTTCTTTGTTGCGAATGTCATATTAGCACCTCTGGTTGAGGAAACACTTTACCGCGGTATTGCTATTTCGACGATCGAATCGCACCTGGGTATAACAGGGGCTATAGTGTTGAGTTGCTTGTTCTTTGGCCTGTTACATTGGGCTGGAGGTGTTTGGTACATGGTACTTACAGGTGTTGTTGCGGGAGGTATCTTTGCTGGCCTGTACTACCAGACGGGCAGCATCGTTGCTCCTTTTACCGCGCACCTTGCTCTCAACTTAATTGAGTTTGTGTATGCATATCGTATTCAAGAGCATGTTCAACAAGTGTAGTGGATGAGTTTTTTTGGCCAATTTATAAGAGGATTCGCAATACCTCAGATTATCCGTCAAATGCTAATTTAGCAAAACCACTGACTCACTTTTGTCCAAAGCCTTCGCGGCGGGCACTTCATAACTCAGAAATGCCCCATTCCGTGCTGGCAACCAGGAAGAAATCCTTCTCGGTTGCCTAAATCACCTTTGCCCCTTTTCGAGACCGCACGTTTAGCCATCGAGTTATATTTATGGATACCTTTCTCACTTTTCTAATCTGCATTTTTACCGTTGATAACGCTGCAACGTTCAACGATCAAATCTTTTAGCCACGTATGGCTAGGATCGGTATTAAAGTACTTGTGCCAAAATAGAAACAACGCGCCAGGTTCTAGGCGTATTGGTATAGGCTTGGTGACTAAAATACCTTCTTCGATGATTTTCTTTACTGCGCTGTATGGGTAGCACATAATAAGATCACTCTCTTGGCACACAGTGACTGCGCTGCCTAAATCTGGCACGTTTAAGGCGACATCAAGCTGTATTTCATTGTTGTTGAGAAGATCAAACAGAAGCCAACTTCCCACGCCACCAGTAATCACATGTATATGACGAAACTGTAGGAATGTTGATAGTTCCCATTCCAGTGTTAACGCAGGATGATCGGGGCGCATAAGGCAGACAGCATGGTCTCGCATCACCTCAACGCATTCTAAGTCTTTAGGTAGGTGATGCACTTGAGGCTTCGCTCTTTCGTCAAACTCAACCATGCCGATACCAAAATCAATCTCTCGCTTTAACAAACGCTCAAACGTAGCCTCATTCCATGTCTTTGTTTTTAAAGCGACCTTTGGTGCTTGGGCTAAGGCTTCTACCGCGATGTTTGGATAAATCGAGTTGTATGCCGTTTCGACGAGTTCTAGTTGGAACGAGCGCGTACTCTCGCAAGGCGCAAAGTCCTTGTCCAAGCTTAACATTTCAACTTGTAGCAGGATTTTTTGTATCTGCGGTGCAAGGAGTAGGGCTTTCGGGGTGGGTAACAAACCTTTGGCAGAACGTTCGAATAGAGGATCGTTGAACCATGTACGAAGCCGAGTGAGTTGTTTGCTGACAGCAGATTGCGATAGATATAACCGCTCTGCCGCGCGGCTGACGTTTTGCTCTTCTATGAGTACTTGAAAGCAGAGCAGTAAATTCATATCGCATTTTAGGAGGGTATCAACGTTAAGCACTATTATTCCTTAGGTTCATAGCTTCTTGGAAATATCGTCAATTCTAATCATACAATGATTTGGATAGATTAGCCTGAGAATCCACAAGTTAGATCGAGATATATGAACTATTTAGCCCTTCCCAAGATTGATCTCCATTGCCATTTAGATGGCAGCGTTAGGCCAGAAACCGTATTTGAACTTGCAGTAAAGCAAGGCTTTGCAATGCCTGAAGATAAAGAGGCAGTAATCAACTCGTTATCCGCACCTGAAGACTGTCAGAACCTTGATGAGTACATTGATTGCTTCGATTTACCGATAAAGGTTATGCAAACGAAGGATTCATTAGAGCGTATTTCATTTGAGTTATTCGAAGATGCTGCCAATGAAAACGTAAAGTATCTCGAAGTGCGATTTGGTCCATTGCTGCACCAACACTTGGGATTAAGTATTTCCGACATTATTGAAAGTGTTGTCAGCGGAATGAAGAGAGCAGAAGCAATCTACAACATTCACGGTAACTACATTCTGTCTGTGCTGAGAGATATGCCTCAAGATAAAATCAAAGCGGTTATCGATGCTGGTGTTCCTTGGCTAAACAATGGCGTTGTCGCATTTGATGTTGCTGGTGGCGAGCGCCCAAATTTCTGTGCTGATTTCCCAGAGTTTACTCAGTATGCCGTGGATCAAGGCTATCGGTTAACCATTCATGCTGGCGAACAGTGGTGCGGTCAGAATGTTTATGATGCCGTTACTATGCTTGATGCAGAACGCATTGGTCACGGCGTTCATATGAAAGATCACAGCGAGGCATACTCGATTGTAAAAGACAAAGCGATTGCTTTAGAGATCTGTCCAACGAGTAATGTTCACACGAAATGCATCGAGGCATTTTCTGAACACCCTATTAGTGAGTTTTACAAAGACGGGATTGTGGTTACGATCAACACGGACAATAGAACCGTATCCCAAACTACGATGACTGATGAGGTCAAAAAGGTCGTCGAAACCTTCCAATTGACGAAAGAAGACTATTCAAAGATATACACCTACAGTGTAAATAACTCTTTCGCGTCAGAAGCAGTTAAGCAGCACTTGCTAGAACTCAAGAATCAAATAGCTTTATCATAAAACGGCCTTAATACTAGGTATACCTTGTATGTGTAGTGGTATACCTAGTGTTTTAAAGCCAAATTGATTATCAGACGGCTAAAAAATCCGCTCAAGTCAGGATTTGTTTGAGCAGATAAGAATTGATACTGGCGGGTGAGATTAAGTTACTTACTTCCGGCTAATTAGATTTTTTATTCTAAATTGTTTCTGTCCAAAGCAGTTGCGGTTGGCGTCGTCATCTTTTGTGATCACCAAGCGAATCTGTCGTATGCTAATTACCAAGCGATTTTGTCGTTAAGCTAATTACCAAGGGAAAGTGACGGAACGGATTAGCGCACCTTTTAAAGTAATCAAAACCAGCTTTAAAGGGTGCTAAGGATGTTCTAGATGGATTCAAAATCTCAGTTTACTGTCGATATCATTAGCAAAGTCATTGATGGCAAAATTACTATAAATAGCGCGGACAAAATTGCTCGAACATCAACAACAAATTTATCGCGAATTTGTGCAAGGCGAAAGGCTAGGCCAGCGTCAACCCCACACTCATCAAGGCATCAGCTCGGCCAGTTGCCCTAGACAGTCTTTATCCAACACCGGATGAGGATCAACACTGGTAATAAGCACAATATCCACCGCCGGCAGCGGTGGCATATTATCGAGAATAATCAGATCCTCGCTGACACTCACCCGCCCCATCGCACCAATAGCCATCTTTGAGCGCACAATAGCTCGCTGTGCTGATGCGGTGTTACAGCAGGCAACCAGTTGGTAGGACACGCCACGTTTGGTCAGGCCATCGATGGCCGCAGCGTGGTACTTGCAATCAGTTTGAAATAGCGCCAGTGGCAACGGTTTGTCTGTATTGGGCTGAAAATCTGGATGGCTGATCCATACCCCTTTATCACGCGAAATCCAGTAGCCCTCCTCACTATCGGGCGCGCGAGTAACAATCGCAGCATCCAACTGACCTTCATCCAACTTCGCTCTAAGAATTACGCTAGGCTCGCTGTACACTTGAATCGAACACGTGGGCTCAGCTTGTCGCACAAGCTCGATAAATTTGGGCAAAATGGTGTCGTTATAATCCTCAGGGCAGCCTATACGCAGCGGGCGTTTGTTCTCATAGCGCTTCACATTTTTAAGTGCTTGGTTGTGCAAGCTCACCAACTGCTCGGCGTGCGAATGCAGAGCCAATCCTGCCTCACTTAGAGTCAGGTTGCGGCCGCGTTTCTCAAACAAACTCACCCCCAGCTCGTCTTCAAGCTTGCGCATCTGGGCACTAAACGCCGATTGGGTACGATTAATCTGTTTAGCAGCACGGGTAAAACTGCCAGTCTCAATAAACGCTAAAAAACTGCGCAACGCATCGATATCCATATTGAACTGTATCCATCGCTTTTTCTGATGTGTGCCATCAAAACTATCCGTTAGTCGCGATAAACACAATAGGCTAATTTGTTTGGCAGGTAAGCAATCAAATTCAAAGAGATGGAGATTCACATGCAACTGTTTATTGGCAATCAAAATTACTCTAGCTGGTCACTTAGGGCTTGGCTGATCTTTTCTCACTACCAACTCGATGTTCAGGTCACCAAACTCAAACTGTTCACGCCCGAGTTCTACTCGGCTCTTGAGGACGTGACACCCTGTGCCAAAGTACCCACGCTTGTCGACAACGATGTCACTGTATGGGACTCGCTGGCGATTTTAGAGTACGTGAACGAGCAGTATTTGCAGGGTAAGGCCTGGCCTAGTCATCCGGCTGAGCGAGCTAAAGCCCGCGCCGTTGCTGCCGAAATGCACTCGGGATTTTTTGCACTACGAGATGAGCTACCAATGAATATCCGCGCGCACAGAAAAGTGGAACTGAGTGAACAGGCACAAAAAGATATCGCTCGCATTGATGCGCTATGGTCAGAGCAAGCCGATGCTTACCCAGATGGGTGGTTGTTTGGCGCGTGGTCCATCGCTGATGCTATGTATGCACCTGTTGCATTGCGCTTTGAAACCTACGGCATAGCGCTCTCACCCGGTGCAAAAGCCTACCAAGATAAAGTGCTAGCCAGTAAAGCGCTGCAGCCTTGGTTGACTGAAGCTCGCACCGAGCTTGACGTAGTGACCGAAGATGAGGCGGGCGTCGAACTGTAACGCCATCACCTTTATCGTTATCAACTCCGAGGGGAACTGACGCTGTTTCAACTGTGCACTTCAGATCTGTCGTCTGTTGCCCTCAATTTACGCTCAAGACTTCGAAGCCGCTTTGCCAAGCTAACTCAAATCAATTAGCGATATATACCGCTATTATTTCACCATCATTAAGCTTAAATCACTAAACAAAGTATAGAGTTAATCTTTTCTTACTGGTTTGTTTTGGGTTGATTAAGTTTTCCCTACAAAAGCTACCTGCAACATCTCTGTCATAAGCCACCTATTGAATAACACCGTCATTAATATCAACCAGTGACATATTAATAATAATATCTTTCAATATTTGGAGTATAACATGCGTATTATGTTGCCTTTATTGGCGATGGCAGTACTGACAGCTTGTAACAGCTCAAACTCAGACAAAGAGGATAGCCAACCTTTGCTGCCTCTTACAGGTTTTGCGCTCGGTGAGTTCGTCGTCAATGGCGAAGTTACGGCACGAAAACTCTTCTCTGAAGACGAGCATTCTGTTCAGACTATTACGGCACAAAATGGGCAATTTGTCTTTTCTGGCAAAGGTGGCCTTGGTCTAGAGGAAGGCGAAGTTTATCTGATCGAGGTAACCGGAGGGCAGTTAACACGCTCTGGCTCACAAAATGATAGCAGCTTTACGACAAGCTTTAATGGGCACACCTTATCAGCTTTGATTGAGGCTGGCGCTAACCAAGAGCTGATCATCAACCCCTTCACAACCGGAATTTCGCGCTGGGTGATGGATAACGGCCTTGGTTACCAAGACTATCAGAACCTTATGCAAAACTTACCTGAGCAAGTACTGACGATGACCGAACTTGATGAAAACTGGTCTTCGGTGAATGAGCTTGGCTATGCGATTAGCTATTTTAACCAAGCAGTTGCAGGGACGACTGAGTCAACGCTCACCGGTATGAACAAGGTGATTGCCTCACTCGAGGACAACGCCCAGTTTGATCAATATGACCTGGTTACGCCAGAGATGGTTGATGAGTTTGCACCGCTCGCACACCACTACGCTAAGCGAGCACATAACCACATTAATGCCGCAGGACAGTACGCCGCAACACTTAATGGCAATGAAGAACGTGTCAAAGTGGGCGTCGTACCAGACACCCAAGGCAGCGGTGACAACAACTCCTGGATCCTTCAAGATGGATTGATGAATTTTTACAAACAGCAAGGTGTTGATCTCGTCCTCGCAGTTGGTGATTTGACCAACAGCAATACCCAGTACGAATATGATAACTGGCTCAGAATCATGGAAAAGTACCTCGATGAAACCGATGTAACGATACTACCAGTGCGCGGTAACCATGAGAAAAATAGTATCTCTATCGCTGATCCGTCTGGCGGCGCTAATATCTTTAAGGAAAACCTCCACTTTATGACCGAAGGGGGGGAACACCTAGAGGGCTACGAAGGCCTGACCTACGCGCATAAATACAAAAATGTCCTCGCTATCAGTATTGACGTTTATAAACACAACAATAGCAACGACCTAAACCTGAAAAACCCGTGGTTAACCGCTTACCCATGGATTCAATCTCTAGTAGAAAAGTACCATGACGAGGTTGACCATATCTTCATTTCTACCCACGAGCCGATGTTTGGACGCCGACGCAATGGTTACTGGAGCAGTATTGCTCAATGGCCTGTTACCGGTGGCGCGGATAAATTGAAAGAGATGATGAAGTTCTTCTCGGACAATAATATCACTTACGTTTCTGGTCACGACCACCAATACTCTCGCTCGGCAATCCTAGTAGACCGAGAGCGCACTGTCGCGGATGAGTTACAAAAACTCGTTCCAGTTGAGTATTTTGACCACATGATCAGCGGTAACGCGTCATTTAAAGAGTACACCACCCGCTACCATGCTGGTGCACACCACTCGAATGATGATGAGGCCGTTCATGAAAGAATGGTATCTCGTCACACTATGGCGGGCATTGATACGGTAGGTTTGAACGCCTCAATCTTCGATATTCGCGGTAACCTAATTGAGTACACAGGCTATGTAGCACCGCACACCTATACTCAAGCAATCCAAGACGAGCATGAAGCTAACGAAGAGTGGGATGCATTTGATTATGATATCCCATTCAAGCTGATTGACCGTTACAGTAAGGTGAAAGGCGCTCACTCTTATATCCTTGATAGTGAGTTCAATAGCGCTGCTGAGACTGGGCTGATCCATTTGAATGCTGACGCAGACAAGGGTTATGCCGGTACTCAAGCCAAGCTGCTGAATTACATCAACTACACCTTCAATACTTATGACAGTGAGGGTAATGGTGGTATTTCAGCGCGCACGATGAACCAAGATACGCTGCTAACTTTCTCTTTCCTAGCGGATTCTGAGAGCAGCGAGACCCTGACCGATGTACTGATGGTGAGTGGTACACAACAGCAAGATGGTGTGCACCTTAACTCTGCTGGTGTGAACGTCACTGATGAACACCGTTTCGATTCTAATCGTATTCGTTACGACGATGAGTCTATGGACGGCTTCATTGAAGACATCAAAGGTGACCTTTACGCGCTCGGTTTCATTGTGCCTGAAGGTGTAGAGATCAACGAAGTTGAACCTGCTCGCTACGACGACAGCAGTGGCCAATGGATTTCACAAGCCTACCCTGAAGGCTCACTGGATAAAGGGCGTCCGTTTGCTGACATCTACTTGCAAGCCGGAAGTTACCTGCCAACAGAAATTGCCAACCTGACCGACACTGAGCGCCACAAAATCAATGGCGTTGTTCCTGAATCGCGCATGATTTGGTTCTTGTCGAACCAAGATGGCAAATTTGCCCTGGTACGTAAAGGCTCTGCAGTACTTGCACAGTAATTCCAACCTATCGATCAGCAGAGGTCTTATGACCTCTGCTTGTTCGAGCTTGTTCCAAATACATCACCGGCTCTTTGAGCCTCACCTTGCAGCCAGTTGACTGCATGAGATCAGTAAGAAAACCTTATGTTGAAAAAGAACTGTATTTTTATCCTTTTTTTATTTCTTTCAGTGGCCTATACCTACACTGACTACCACTTGTCATCAAGTAACAAACAGATCAGGGTTGATAAAACTGCAGTCAACAATTATCTCCATCACACGCTTGAGATTGTCCACCCTGACGCATTCGAAAACTTCCAAACCGGGCTGGATAGTGCAGCGCAGCAAACCCTGATTGACAATCTGATCACCGATCAAATCTTGTATGAGTACGGTATGCGTAATAACTTTGCTGACAACGACGAAGATATTAAGCAGATCGTGATTGGCAAAGCGCAAAATGATATTGAAATGACGTTGCTCGCCGAAATCGATATCAGTCCAGATCAAGTCTACGCCCATTATGTAGAGAATATGACGGATTATGTTTCAGGGGATAAGATCACTCTTGAGCTAATCAACCTAGAGGGGGGCTCTGAGAGGGAAATCGCAGCAGCACTAAGCGCCGCCAATAACGGACAGACTGCTGCAGAAATATCAACGCTAGCAAACATGCCTAACGTGATGCGCAATGCCGACCTACAGAGGCTTAGCCTTGTGTTTGGAACAGAGATCGCTGACATGCTTGTCAAACAGGCTCAGGCTGAAACTCTTGATCAATGGCAATCCGGCTTTACATCCAAGCACGGACACCACCTTTACCGTATCTCTCACTACCAAGCATCACAACCGATCCCATTTAGCCATGTGCAGCAAAGCGTCGCTCAAGAGCTATTGATGAACGAATTACGTAGTGCGTACGACGCCCGTATGGCGGAAAAAAGACAAGCTTTTGAAATCATCGTTGATTTAGAGCAAGGGAATCAAAATGCTTCGTAGATTCATCTCTATCTGCCTGGTGTGGATATGTTCATTTAACGCGTTTGCTCACTCACTCGATGCTATGTTTGTCTCGATTGCTGAGTTTGCACCCAATCAATACCGTGCGGTAGTGACCCCGAGTGCCAAGGCCGATGCGGGTAACACACCACGCTTGGTCTTTCCTGACTACTGTACTAACGAGTCTATCCTTGAGAACTTCTATACATTAAGCTGTACTCAAAGCCTAATAGGGGCAGAGATAAATGTGGATTACTTCCTCGCTGATCTGTGGGTCAGTATGGTCGTGAGTTTCCGCGATCTGTCCGGGCACTCTTCAGCCATCGAGATTCATCAAGACAATCGTTTCATTCTCTCATCCGACGCCCCAAGCCAGCAAAGCTTCTCGATTAAGGCCGGATTTGAGCATATGTTGGCGGGCGTCGAGCACGTTCTCATGGTTGTCTTGATGGTCATGCTCTTTCCAAGGTGGCAGGCGCTGCTTAAAGTGATTTCCCTGTTTACCCTCGCGCACCTGTCCGCGATGTGGGCTGGCGAGCAACTCTCCCACTACATCAGCTCCCAAAGCGCTGAGTATGTGATCTATTTGGCTCTCGTCATAGGTTTCTATCGACTGGTGATCTCACCAAAATCTCACTTAATACCACCAGCGTTCTTTGCTGTTGTCGGCCTATTCCATGGCTTGGCGATGTATGGCGTCATTGCGGAGCTCGCGGATAGTGGGCAATCGCCCTTGGAGTTAGTGTATTTTAACCTAGGGATAGAGCTTGCTCAGCTACTCGTGATTGCCGTGTTGTTACTCGTCTCAACACTCACCCGACAATTTGCATTACCACAGCAAGAGATAGCTAAACACCTCACTTTTGCCAAGTACGCTATGAGCTTGTTAAGCCTGTACTTTATGGTCGATTTTATCGCCTTCAATCACATCTTTTAGTTGATACACCCAAGTCATCAAACATATTTGGCGATTTGGGTGTGCTCTCAATGCTAAAGATGCTAGAAATGCTACAGAAGAAGTCGCTTTATTTGTCACATGAGCGCCAATCGATCAATCTAGCAGGGTATTAGGCTAGTTGTCTTTTAAGACTACTATTTCAATAAACCGCCCTGCTCAGTTCAACTTATTACCAGCTTTCTTGCCCTTGTAGCGAAATAGTCACTCATATAATGCGATAGCCCTTCATCAAGCTTATCCTCAACGAAACGATCGATCACAAAACCTGCGTCTAACTGTCCGCCGATGATTTGCTCCATCGTATGGCTAAACTCAATCGCTTTTTTATCCGCAATAAACTGGCGTTGTTCATCCTCATCAAGCTCATCCATTGAGTTAAATGGTAGGCGATTTGTGACCTGGAAGATCCCCTGATCCCACAAATCGGCATCAAACAGATAAATGGATGGATGAGGCGCGGCAAGCATAAAGCAGCCTTCTGGTTTAAGCACACGAAAACACTCTTGATACAGGGTCTTCAACTCGGGGATATAAGTAATCGACACTGGGCACAGGATAATGTCAAAAAGCTCTGATGAAAATCGCGACAAGTCACGCATGTCCCCTTGCTCTGTCTGGATAGATAAACCGTTGAGCTCTGCGCTTTTAATATCCGCCGCCAGTTGGCCCGCAGAGAGGTCCATCACAGTTACAGCCGCTCCCATTGCCGCAAGCAAAGGGCCTTGCTGACCGCCGCCTCCAGCTAAACAAAGGACCTTCAAACCGTTCATATCACTCGGGAACCACTTACGTTCAATCGGGCGTTTTAGACCAAGATGAACCTCGAAGTTGCCCTCTTTCGCACGTGCAATCGCGTCAGCATCCACCGCTTGAGTCCAACTGACCCCTTGCTCAACATAGTGATCCCATGCTCGCTCATTGTGCTTTACGCTATCGGATAGACTGGCGCTGCCCTTGGTTTTTAGTTCATTCATCGCTCACTCCTGCTCACTATTTGGGATGGCGTTATACCATGGGAAAGTACAATTAAAAGTGCATAAACTAAAAAAATAACCATACATCACAGAAACTTACCAAAAATACAAACGAATATTCCTGACTTTTTCTCTCCTAGTTTTTCGTCTCAAGAGCAGGAGTAACTTACGGACAATCACTCTGACTTTGTTGCCAAACTCTAGGCGAGCCTACCCAGAACCTGAGGTCGCTCGGTGCAAATGATAACAATTATCACTTGCAATAAGATTTGTTATAACATAACATTTGTGCGCAATTTTAGAGGACAGCATTATGAAATCAGGAATCCACCCACAGTATCGAACCGTCGTATTTCACGATACAAGTATTGATGAATACTTCCTTATTGGTTCGACATTACAAACCGACCGCACAATTGAGTGGCAAGATGGCAAAACCTACCCTTACTTCACGATTGAGGTATCAGCGAAATCACACCCATTCTACACAGGCAAACAGCGTGTGCTGCACAAAGAAGGACGCGTTGCCAACTTCAACCGTCGTTTCGGTAATTTAGGCTCAAAGAAAACACAAGGGGAATAGAATGAAAGTGCTTAGTTCATTAAAAAGTGCCAAAAAGCGTAGCCCAGACTGTCAGGTCGTAAAGCGACGTGGTCGAGTATACGTAATCTGTAAGTCGAATCCGCGCTTTAAAGCAGTTCAGGGTAAAAAGAAAAAGAAATAGCCAAGCAGACCCTACTTGTTGGCACATATCCTAGTGAGTCGCTACGAAAACGATCTCCTCTTACAAAACCGTCTGGCTCAGAGAGGAGATCGTCGATTAGCTCTTGTTGGCGAGATTGGATGGCTTGCAGTTGGTATTGGTCACCATCGATTAATCACCACTAAACCTTGGAATATGCCGTGGCCGTAAACCAAGCAAACTTGCTCAGCGACTAACCTATTTAATAGCGTCTGCTACCGCTTGTGTCTGCTCCGGGGTATAAGTCAAACCCAATTTCGTTCTTCTCATTAGGACATCCTCAGCTTGATAAGCAAATTCGTTATCGACCAAATAACCTAGCTCGAGTTCATAAAGCCCAGGCGCAATTTGCTTGCCCATACCCACAAGGCTATTGGCGCCACTGAGCAAGACATGTGTCTCGCTGCCGTATTGCGCAGCAAATCGGCTTCTTAACTCAGGGGCTAACCATGGGAAATCCACTGCCAACTCTTGCTCTAGCTCATCGATAGAGTTTATGTCCCCACCAGGCAATACGCTTTGTCGCGTCCACTTGGGTCCCATTGAGGGAAAGCAAGGACTGAGCTTGTCTAGTGCCGCTTCGGCTAACTTTCTATACGTGGTCAGCTTACCACCAAAGACAGATAACAGCGCAGGCTGTCCCTGTTGGTGCTCAAGCTCAAGCGTGTAGTCGCGAGTAATCGCCTGAGGAGATGACGACTCATCTTCACATAACGGTCTGACACCACTGTAGCTGCTGATGATATCTTGCTTGCTAATACCGTTAACAAAATGCTGATTGACAACATCAATAAGGTAATCCGTTTCTTGTTCACTGATAGCGCAATCACGTGGGTCTCCGCTGTACTCCACGTCGGTAGTACCGATGATGGAGTAGCGATCAAGGTAAGGGATAACAAACACAATCCGTTGGTCTTGATTTTGCAGAATATACGCCTGCTCTTGCGTGTGGATCTTCGGCACTATGATGTGCGACCCCTTGACCAGTCGTATGCGACGTGGTGATTTTCGCTGCATGGTACCTTGAATGAAAGACTCTACCCATGGTCCGGCGGCATTGACTAGCGCCCGTGAGGTGTAATCGCAAGTCTCGCCGCTGCGCTTATCTAGCACCGTCACCTGCCACAATCCATCAGCTTGCTCAACGCACGTCACTTCGCTGTAGTTGAATACACTCGCGCCACGTCGCTGCGCATCAAGGACATTAGCCAAAACCAGTCGTGCATCGTCCACCCAACAATCAGAGTATTCAAAGCCTTTTTTTATCCCACGGACAAACAAGCCACTTTCCGTCAAATCTACAGCTCGTGTTCCTGGAAGCGTATTTCTAACCGCCAGCATATCGTACAAAAACAGTCCGGCTCGGATCATCCAGGCGGGACGCAAGAATGGCCGATGAGGCAAACGAAAACGCATTGGCTTGGTGATATGTCGCGCCTTATTCAGCACCACTTCTCGCTCAGCTAGCGCCTCTGACACCAAGCGAAACTCGTAATGTTCAAGGTATCTCAATCCACCGTGGATCAGCTTAGAGCTGGTACTGGAGGTTGCGCTGGCAAAGTCTTGCGCCTCAAAAAGCGCAACATCTAGCCCTCGGCCAGCTGCGTCGGCTGCAATCCCTGCCCCATTAATTCCACCACCAACGATAATCAGATCCAAAATCTTATCTTGTTGTGCCATAAATCTAACTTAATTCTCTGTGTATGAATGCTGTGTAACAAGACAGCCACCTTTACAGAGACAGCCATCTGTACCAAGACAAACTAGGCAAGTCGCCTAGTCAATCAAATTTCCTTGTTGGTCGAAGAAGGGAAAAGGGCCTTCACTATCGCTGATATAGCTAATGTGAGAAACGACGGATTCACCCTCAAGTGTCAGCAGTTGGATAGCGCATGGCTCCAATGAGAACGACGAAGGGGCACTTGGATCAAGGTCCAGAGTCACTGAATGACTGTGAGAGGGCCCAACCCACACTGGGATCCCCTTCCAAACTGCACTGACTGGGCGGTGAAGATGTCCTGCACAAATACCGCTGATATTGCTGTGCTGTGACAACACATCGTATAGCTCATCGGCATTGGTTAGGTTTTGCACATCCATATGATTCAGTCCCACCTGCATCGGAGGATGATGGAGAAACAACATGACCGGTCGTGCGTGGTATTTGGTCAGTATGTCATCCAGCCAAGCCAAGGTCTGAACTGATAAATGACCATAAGGCTGCCCAATAACAGAAGAGTCTAGACCAACTAGGACATGATCCTCATGATCAACCACAAAGTTACAAAATTCTGGATGATCAAACTCCGCAAGACCCACAAGCCCCTCGCGCAAGTTATCGCGATGATCGTGGTTACCCGGCACCACCAACAATGGCATATGGAACTTAAGCAGCTCCTGCTTTATGACTTGATACTCTTCCGGGCTACCAAAATCGCCGAGATCGCCAGTGATCGCTACATAATCTGGCTGCGGTTTGAGATTATTAATGTGGCGAATCGCTTTGCGCAGACAAGCAAGAGTGTCCACTTTTTGATAAGCAGGTCTACCGCCCTGCTTGATATGTAAATCAGTTAACTGAGCAATGAGCATAATGTTATTTCTTTAATGGGATCAGTCTAGAGGGTTCAAATGTCAGGGTCACGACCTGACCCGGGCGATACTCCATTCGCTCAAAACAGTCCACCATCACATCACTCGCCTTTTGCACGCCAGACAGCATCACACGCGTTCTATCGCCTAGGAAAACACTACTGACCACAGTGGCTGTCAGTGCCTTGGGATCATCGGTAATTTCCGTCAGCTGAATATCTTCAGGTCTTAGCATTACATTAAGCGCTCGATTGTCAGCAATCAGGTTAGCGGGCAATGACAATAGTTTACCCGTATCAAGTTGCAGTGAATCACCGACAATCTCGCCTTCAAAGCGGTTCATTTGACCAATAAAATCCGCAACAAAGCGGCTGCTCGGCTGAAGATAGATCTCGCGCGCGCTACCAATCTGAGCGATCTCACCATGGTCAAGCACCGCAATGCGATCACCCATCGCCATCGCTTCTTCTTGATCGTGTGTCACATAGACAGCGGTGATACCCAGATTTTTTAACAGGGAACGAATATCCCCACGCAGGCGCTGCTTGAGCAGTGCATCCAACGCTGAAAGCGGCTCATCTAGCAGCAAAACATCTGGCTCAGTAATGATTGCCCGTGCAAGTGCCACGCGCTGACGCTGACCACCAGAGAGTTGATGTACCCCTCGTTTAGCGTATTTCTCAAGATCAAACATCTCAAGCATCTGCTGCAACTTTTGCTCTCGAACCGAGGCATCAACGCCGCGCACCTTGAGGCCATAAGTGATATTGTCACTTACGTTCATGTTCGGAAACAGGGCGTAAGATTGAAAGACCATTCCCACTTTACGCTGCTCGATCGGTAGGCTAGTCACCGTGCGTCCACCAAATGCAATCTCACCGCCATTATCATCGGCAAACTCAAGCCCGGCAATCAGGCGCAAGGTAGTGGTTTTCCCGCATCCTGAGGGACCAAGCAGGACTAAGATTTCTCCAGCTTCAATGGTTAAATCAGTTGGCTTAAGTGCCAATGTGCCATCAGAAAAGGTTTTGGTAATATTGTTGAGCGTGATTTCTACGCCATTCTGTCGTTCTAACATTTTATCTATCTTAGCTATTTGTCACTGGCTTGCGGTTAAGTAACTGCGCTAGCACCAGCAGCGGTAAAATGAGGCAAAGGAAAATCAGCGTATAAGCTGAGCTTATTTCTAGGCGCATCGAGGCATAAGAATCTGCCAATCCAACTGGTAAGGTTTTGGTCAGCGGGGTATGCAGCATCCAAGTCAGATTAAATTCACCAATGGAAAGGGTCAGTGTCATCAGCATCCCAGCAACGATGCCCGCTTTGCAGTTGGGCACAATCACATCAAAGAAGCGTTGCCAAAAACTGGCCCCTAAACTGGCCGCACCCTCTTCAAGGACACGAAAATTAATGCTCTGTAGTACTGCTAATACCGATTTGACCATAAATGGCAGCGTAAAGATCACATGACCGACAAGGATAAACAACCAACTGGCGCGAAAGTCACTAAAGCCGCCATACGCCAGGATCAGGCCTAATGAGATTGCCATACCAGGAATCGCGATTGGCAAAGTTAGGATCTCATCAAACAACTGTGCCCAGCGACTCTTGCTCTGTGCAAGCACATAGGCGCAAGGCACACCGACAATCACGTTGATCAGCGTGGTTGCTAGAGCAATCTGCAGCGTCAACCAAATGGTTTCAGAATACAGCGACCAAACCTGTTCTACCCAGCGAAAGGTAAAACCGCTCTTCATACCGACAAAGTAGTTGTTGGTTAAACCGGCCAGAACCGACATGATCACCGGCACAATCAAGAAGGCGCACACCAACAAGGTAAACAGCAGTTGAATATAAAAATACTGATCTTTTTTCATCGTTATCCCCCCATTGCCATCGTAGAGTCACCCTGACGCTTAGCGAGCGCCAAACACAGCCAGGTCACAAACCCTAAGATCAGACTTAATGCTGCTGCCATAGCGAAGTTGGCGTTGAGAGTAAACTCGGTATAGATGGTCATGGGTAATACATTAATATTTGTCGCCAGAGTAAACGCCGTGCCAAATGCCCCCATCGAGGTCGCAAAACAGATTGAGCCAGAGGAAATCAAGCCAGGCTTGAGCGCGGGTAATGTGACATCCTTAAAGATTTGCCAACGATTTGCGCCTAGAGAGCGTCCAGCCTCAAGCAGGTTATGGTCTAACTTTTCGGCCGCGCCCATTACCGTCAGCACCACGCGTGGAATCGAAAAATACAGATAGCCCAAGAACAGCCCCGCCATTGAATAGGCAAACATCCAGCGCTCACCTGTTAACAACAAACCCGCTTGGGCAAACAGTCCCTGGCGTCCTGCTAGCATGATGACGAAAAAGCCGATGACCACACCAGGAAAAGCGAGTGGGAAGCTCAGCATAGCAACCAGCAGCGCCTTACCGCTAAACTCATACCGAGTCAAAAACAGACCGGTAACGGTGGCAATTGCTAGACTCACAATGGTCACCAACATCGATAACATGACGGTCGAGAATAGGCTCTTGAGGTACATAGGCTGAGTAACGATATGCCAGTAACTTACCGCACCGCCATCCACCAGCGACACCTGCACCAGTTGCACGACTGGAAGCAGAAAAAACGCACAACTGATGACCAGTGCGGGCAGCACGAGCCAAAATGAGAGATTGATTTTTTTCATAGTATTTATGGTGGGCACTCGTCCCACCACCTAATATCGACTGATGTGAACTAGTTCACTTCACGCAGATAGCGCTCAGCAAAAGCTGCTTGGTTTTCAGACATCTTGGCAAAATCCACTGAGCCTGCTCGCTGATACTCGGATTCTGGCAAGAACTTGGCTTGCGCCTGCTCATCCATTACGCCATCAATCACTGGACGAAGGTAAGCATTCGCCCATACTTGCTGGCCTTTTTCAGATAAAACGAAATCTAAGATTTTGTCGGCATTGTCAGGGTTCGGCGAGTTTTTCACCTTGCTCATCACGTAAGGCACCGCAATCGTACCCTCTTGAGGAATGACAAATTCAACATTAGAAAAATCGTCATACTTAGCACGGTAGGCGTTGAAATCGTAATCAAGCAAGATTGGAATTTCGCCAGAAATTACACGTGCATAGCTGGTCTGCTTTGGCACGATTGGGCGGTTATTACGCAGTTTATTGAAGTACTCGATGGCAGGTGAGAAGTCATCAATATTGCCTCCCATCGCTTGGTTAATCGCAACCGCACTGGCATAACCGACAAAGGCGCTGGTTGGGTCAAGGTAACCGATCATCCCGCGGTACTCTGGCTTGAGGAGATCTTCCCAGCTCTGTGGAACATCCGCACCATCAAGTGCATCGACATTGACGAAGAAACCAATCGTACCTGAGTGAATCGCAAACCAGTTGCCCTGTGGATCTTTCATGCCCTCAGGAATTAACTCCCAGTTAGTCGGTTTGTAGGCCTCAACCACCTCCTGGTTGGCGGCGTTAATACCAAACGAGACGCCGTAGTACACCACATCCGCTACCGGGTTATTCTTCTCGGCCACTAGCTGCGACAAGGATTGCCCCGAGTTTTTGTTGTCCATCGGGACGCGAATACCCAGCTCTTTATTGATCAATTGCAGCTGACCGCCCCAGTTTGCCCATTCTGGAGGACAGTTGTAGCAAATCGCATCCGATGCTTGAGCTTGAAAAGATGCGCAAGCGAGACCTATCAGTGCCGCGGCAGCTTTCTTGAATTTTGCACGTGCTTTAACAGCCATTTTTACTCTCCAATAATAAACTCTTCGTTCGTATTTTGTTTGGGGCTACACCGAGTGAGCCATTCATTTGTATTTCGTGCTCCAAAGCAATACTGGTGCTTAACCTTGCTCCCGCTTTGGAATTGAATAAGATATCCACTGCCACTTGACCCATTTTCAAATGCGGTACAGCCACAGTCGCCAAGCTTGGTGTCACTAATTGACCCAAGCTCATACCATCAAACCCGATGATGGATACATCATCCGGGACAGAAAAACCTAAGGCCTGCAATGCGTTTAGGGCTTTCAATGCCAGCAAGTCGTTACTACAAAACCACACGGTCGGCGCATTCTCACTGCCAAGGATGCGGCGTTGATGAGCACCAAAGCTATCAAGCTTGTTCTGCTCTACCTCCAGTAAGCACTCTAGAGTGATGCCATGCTCACTCAAGCCATCAACAAAGCCCTGATAACGCCGTTTGGCCCGATCAGAGGTTCGAAACCGCCCCGTGATCATGCCCACGTGACGATGACCAAGCTCCACAACTCGTTTGGCAACGTCGATGCCAGCCTGATAGTTATCCACGTACACGCACGGCTCGCCTGCCAAGGATTGGTTATGCAGCAAGCAATAGGGAAATCTAAAGTCTCGCAGTACCTCGAGTGCTCGATTTTCTGATGCATCTGCGATGGTCAATACCACGCCCTCGACGCGTTGTCTGACTAAATCTGCTACCGCCTGCTGCTCTTGATCGCAGGCATATTGGGTATCAATAACCAGAGTCGAATAACCAAAATGTCTGGCTCGTTGTTGTATTCCTGCAACAATTTCCGAAAAAACCGGATTCAACAGACTTGGGATGATCACGCCAATAGTCGGATTTTTATTGAGTTCTACCCTTTTTGACTGACGCGCTGTGCTGTATCCAGTCAGTGAAATGACGCGCTCAATCTTTCTGCCGGTATCAGCCGCAACGGCATCTGAACAATTGAGATATCTCGACACGGTTGCTGCTGACACTCCCGCCAGTTCCGCGACATCTTTAATGTTCATCCGCTCTCCTTTATTCATCGAGAGTAAGTAGTGGTCGAGGGCAAGATTAGGTGAGGTCGATGACACTTTTATTAAGCAAATTTGGCAATTTTGCGACTTTTAGCGTCATATACAAACACGTTAATGACATTTGGCGGCCATATATTTAATGAAACACAATCGTTTCATTAAAAGTCGCCTTTTTTAAGGTCATTTAAATTTTTTGATTAAACCGAAGATAAGCAAAAATTCCCAAGTACGTGGTTTTACATCGCCGCGTACAACAAGCCCAATGAAGTGTCTTTCTCCCCTAAATAAGCGACCTAGGGGCAGCATACTGTGGTCTATCAGCGATAGTCCCTTTACTACGTTAGTAAATAAGAAGTTGTCATATGTCTGTAATAAAATTACAGCTGATGATTTTGAAAGCAAAAAATCACAATTTTTTGTGATCTAGGTCTTGCTTATGAGCTAGTTTAGAGTAAGATATAACCATACTGAAAGTTAATTACAAAAAGGAAGATTATTATGATTAATGAATATGCAGGTCTATATTTCGTCGCTTTCACTGCTAAAGAGCAGCTAAACCAAGAGATTGCCGAGACTAACTCGAATAAACCTGGCAAAAGTCAGCGCCGTAAACCAAGTCGTTTTGCTAGCCTAGTGAAACGCAAAGCTAAGTAATAGCGTAAACCAGTACAAAACTGAAAGTAAATTACCAAAAGGACAATATTATGATTAACGAATACGCAGGCCTATATTACATCGCATTCAGTGCTAAAGAGCAGCTAAACCAAGAACTTGCTGAAGCAAACTTCGACAAGCCAAGCAAAAGCCAGCGCCGTAAACTAAGCCGTTTCGCCAGCTTAGTTAAGCGCAAAGCCAAGTAACTAGCACTAACCTATCGTCATTCTGAACATTAACATAAGGAAGGAAACTATGATTATTAACGAATACTCAGGTCTATATTACATCGCATTCAATGCACGTGAACAGCTTAGCCAAGATATTGCTGAAGCTAACATCGACAAACCAAGTAAGCGTCAGCGCCGTAAGCCAAGTCGTTTCGCAAGCCTTGTCAAACGCAAAGCAAAATAATTAATAGACATTTGTCATTACCACAAAAATTAACGCAAGGAAGATAATTATGGTAGTTAACGAACACGTCGGTCTTTACTTTATCAGTCTCATTGCTAAAGAGCAGCTAAGCCAAGACATTACTGAGGCTAATGTCAATAAACCAAGCAAGAGTCAACGCCGCAAACCAAGCCGTTTTGCGAGCTTAGTAAAACGTAAAGCCAAATAATCAAACCCAGTAGTACATTACCACTCTAATACTTGTCACACCGTAAACCTATATGACACTGTGTAAGTCGTTTTCACAGGGGTCATGTATGTTTATAGGTTGTTCTTTATGACTTCGTAAGCCTCAGCCTCGCTCAGTACCAACACAAATCCAAATCGATCTACTTTCGATTACCGCTTTACACTCAAATGACCTAAACACCAACTCTATTTAATATTGCTTATAATCATTCCTCATTTCTATTGATTGCAGCCCATTTGTGCGCCTCTCCAATATTCTTAGTTTGCAGTCGGTTGAACTTAATCAGTAACAATCGATTATCAGCGTTTTCGCAAAACTGAATTCGACAATCTCTCATTTATCGAACCAATTCCCACTTCTAAACTTAACCGCACACCAAGTAAAAAGAGACGCGAGAATGAAAACTACCATCACCGCATCGACGTTAGCACTCGCAGCTATTGGCTTTGCTGTTCCCTCTTTTGCCGACGATAGCCAATCCAAAGTCGTTTCTGCGCAGAATATCGAGTGGGGTTACCTTAACCCACTGCGCGGTGCGTTAAGTCCGGGTGCTGCAGACCTTTGGGGTGATCGCACCACTGACACCGCCACGGGTATGTTAGTCCGCTTCAATCAAGGCTTTGAGTCTCCACCACACATTCATAACATTACTTATCGTGGTATCGTCATCGATGGGCTTATGCATAATGACGACCCGAGCGCAGAAAAAATGTGGATGCCTACCGGGTCTTTTTGGACCCAGCCCGCCGGTGAAGATCACACCACTGCAGCCAATGGTGAGACTAACCTGATTTATCTCGAGATTAATGCCGGCCCTTACCTCGTCCAGCCCTCTGCTGAGCAGTTTGATAATGGTGAGCGACCGTTGAATCTGCATGCCAACAATATCGTTTGGCTCGACAGCAACGACTTACACGACATCCGTGCACAAGGTGTTCAATCAACCTATGTATGGGGTGAGCCCGCCCAGATGAGTGGCTCGATGATCAAGCTCCCGGCCGGGTTTAAGGGCACAATTGCAACCACGGCAAGTGAGTTTCGCGCCGTAGTGATTGCTGGTGATGTCAACTACAACTCGAGCGAGCAAACAGCCGCGCAAGATCTGGCTGCTGGGAGCTATTTTGAGTCAACTGGCGAGTTCACTCACGCTTTGACCAACAGCGGTGATAGCGAAGCAACCATCTACATTCGCACTAACAATAAATATCAAGTTAAATAGGTTATCTATCAATCTCCAGTGATCCCGCCTCACGATCACTGGAGCTATCTGTAGTTTCGCTGAGACTGAGCATATTATGAATAATTGACTTAGACTGATATCGGCTAACAAGGCTTTTTCACCCTTTGCTACAAAGTCCCCTGCTATTACCACCTCCAAACGCAAATCATATCGCACAAGCTTGCGCGAACAATAATTAACCACTATTATGACCCATAACATCAAATGAACCATTGCATTGGTGGGCGTCAACTATGGCTAATCATCTTGGATACATCCGTCTATCACCTAAAATTGAAGATATCGATCAACGCCTCGATGCTTTTCGCCAAGCTTCTGCATCGGTCGAGCTGTTCATAGAACGAGGCATTCGCGGTAACGTCCCCCTGGATGAAAGGCCACAGTACAGTACCATGTTGAGTCATCTACAATCCGGTGACCATCTGTTTGTTTGGTGGATAGATGAGCTTGGCTGTGAATTTGATACCTGCCTGTTGCATCTTAAATCACTATTGGCAGCCGGTGTCACAGTGCAAACCTTGTCACGTCCACTCAAGTTCAAACTGCATGATCCCGTGACCGATGCTTTGTTGACTCTAATTGAGGGTTACGCGCATTCTCACCACCACCGGCGCCTGGTTGCCGCTGAGATGGGGCGCAGAGCCCTCAAAGAAACCCCGGAGATCTGGAAGTCAAAGTTTCGTGGGCGTAAAAAAGACGATGAAAAGCATCAGCAGGTTGCCAAGGCGCTCTTTGAGGGGAAAACCTTACAAGCTGTCGCTGATGAAACGGGGGTAAGCATCTCAACGGTCAAAAGAATTAAAGCCAAGATCAAACAAAATGATGAGCTTGGTCGACTGCGCTGCCGTGCTCAGCGGTCAGATACACAATCAGTGGATTGATGCTCACAACTTATGGGTCTCGCATCAAGCTTTCATGACCACTTGATATTGTTCCAACGGTGTCTTTCTCACCAACTTTGACCAAGATAGAATCTATGACCAAAAAACAACTGATCATCCACTACCTGCACTTGAACCGTAAATCCTATCTATTAGCGATCGTGTTTATTTTCTTGGTCAACTGGCTGCAAGTCGAAATACCACGCTATATCCAATTAGCGATTGACCTCATCGATAGTGCCGACATTGGTGATCATCAGCAATTAAAGACCTACGTTGGCCTTGTTGTGCTTATGTCTGTGTCAATGGTGTTGGTGCGGATCCTGTCGCGAATCTATGCGCTGAACCCCGGGCGGATCACGGAAGCGAACCTAAAAAACACCCTACTAAACAAGCTCAACCGATTGCCGAGTAGCTTTCATGGCAAGTTCGCCTCTGGCAAGCTTATCTCTATCATAAACAATGATTTAATTGGTGTTCGCTTACTATTTGGCACCGGATTTCTGCAGTTTTTTAATGCGCTGCTCGCCTTGTCACTTACGCCGTTGTGGATGTGGCGTATTTCTCCACAACTCACCCTCTATTCGGTGGTACCGATCTCGATTGCTTTTGTGATTTTCCGAATTGGTTTTACGCGGATGAAAAAGCTGCATATGGAGTATCAAGATCGCCTCCAAACCCTATCTGCCCAGCTAATGAGTTACCTGTCTGGCATAGATTTGATCAAAAGTCAGCAGATGTCACCTTGGGTCCAATCTGAGATTGAGAAGCTCAATCGGCTATTACTCCAGTGCCGCAGGCAAATCACGCGCATCCAAGTCTACTACATGCCGGTCTTGGATTATGCCAATGACTTTATGAAGATCCTGATCCTTGGCCTAGGTGGTTACATGCTGATGAAACAACAGCTGACGCTCGGTGAGATCACCGCATTTCTCACCTACTCCGTTCTGCTAGCCATGCCATTAGTGCAATTAGGGCGCATAGCAAGTATTTATCAGCGCGGTATGGTGGGGATTGATAGCGTGCAATCGATTCTCAATGGCGAAGTGCCAACATCTGATCAAACCCAACTCGCCCAGCACGATCTCGATGCACTTTCAGGTAAGACTGTGTCGGTGAGACATCTGAGTTTTCGCTACCCGGGCGGTGAGCGACTTATCTTAGATGACATCAGCTTTGATATTCCACCGGGAAAGAAAGTCGGTATTCTGGGTGGCATTGGCGCGGGTAAGACAACATTAGTGAACTGTCTTAACCACTACCTCAATGTCCCTGAGGGGCATATCTTTCTTGATAATCAAGACATCACGACGTTCTCTCGCAAAGATTTACGCCGCTATATCAAGACCATTACCCAAGAGCCCTACCTGTTTTCTGCCACCGTTGAGGAAAATATCCGCTTTGGCACGGCAGGTGATGACATCGAAATGGCTCAGGTGAACGATGTAATGGCGCTTAGCCAACTGGCTAAAGACATCAAAAGCTTTGAAAATGGGCTGCAAACCGTGGTCGGTGAGAAAGGCATTATGCTGTCTGGCGGACAAAAACAGCGCGTGAGCATTGCCAGGGCCCTACTCAAACCCTGCGACTTAATTATTCTCGATAACGTGCTTTCCGCAGTCGATTATGAGACCGAACGCCGCATCCTTGAAGGGCTATTTGAACACCTTAAAGACCGCTCGATGTTGGTGGTCTCCCATCGCGTCAATGCCCTTGAATACATGGACGAGATCATTGTACTTAATCAAGGCAAGGTGATTGCTCGAGGCGACCATGACACGCTGCTGAGCACCTGTCCCTACTACCTTGAGACGTGGCAACTTCAGCAAAACGACTCCGAGGAACAAGCATGCTAAAAGCCATCGACTTTCAGTACATGAAGCACTTCTTGGGCTTCGCGAAAAAATATCAACGCTCGGCCTTTATCGGCATCAGTATGCTGCCACTGTCGATTGCAACCAGCTTGCTGTTTCCTTGGCTGATCATTCAAATCATCGATGTCCATTTATCGCAAGGTGATATGAGTGGTCTTTTGCTCTACGCGTTTTATCTTATTTTAGTACTGGTGGTTAACTACTTGGTTGATACCACATACTCCTACAACCTGCGTATGACTGGGCAAAACACCATTACTGACATGCGCTCAGCTCTGTTTGAGCGGGTCCTCAAGCTGCCACGCAGCTACTACGACAATACGCCAACTGGAGTGACCCTGTCACGACTGACCGGCGATTTGGAAACCATTGGCGAGACCTTTATCCAATCTGTGGTGGGGCTCGTTAAAGATAGCCTAAACACCATAGCGCTCATCATCATGATGCTTATCATAGACTGGCAACTGACCCTGATCCTGCTAGTTGTCATGCCGCCTGTTGCTTGGCTAACCGTGCACATTCGCAATCGCTTGAGAGGCATGTATCAGGTCACACGTAAATCGCTCGCCCAAGGGATTGGTTATCTTCAAGAAGCGATCCTCGGTGTGAAAACCGTGCAGTTCTATCGCGCCGAACAAGAGGTTGAGGGCAAATACAAACGCTTCACTGATGAGTTTCTTAAGGCGCAAAAGAAGGTCAACAAGTACGATGCCATCTTGTTTGCGTTTATCTCTGGAGTCACGTCAATCACGATTGCACTCATGATTTGGATTGGCTCAGGCCTGGTCCTTCAAGGCACCCTTACCCTAGGCGTGCTGATTGCCTTTATCAATACACTTGAGAAGGTATTCGTCCCGATTCGCGACTTTTCCTCACAGATCGCCTCTATCCAAAGCTCATTTGCCGCGTTTGACCATGTCGAGGAGCTGTTTGTTGAACCGCTTGAAGAGGAGGGTCGTACGCTGCTTCCGAGTGCAGAAGTAAAACCTCGGCTCACTCACTTCGAGTCCCTCGAGTTTCGTGATGTGAGCTTTCGCTATAAGCCCGACTCGCCGTATGTGTTAAAAAACATCTCATTTGTCCTAGATAAAGGGCATCAAATCGCCTTGGTCGGCTCAACGGGCTCTGGCAAGTCAACCATCATCCGCCTGATCTCGAAAACCTACCAGGATTACGAGGGCAGTATTCTTCTCAACGGCATTGAGCTGCGCCAGATTGCTATCGCTGACTGCGCACATATCTTCTCTTTGATGATGCAGGACGTGCACCTGTTTGAAGAGAGCATCAACTTCAACATCGCATTGGGCAAGTCTGAAATCAACGCTGATGCGGTCAAGAAGGCTGCTCGCTATGTTTACGCCGATACCTTTATCCGGGATTTACCACAGAGCTATGATTTCCGTTTGGATAAAAACGGAGCCAACCTTTCTGCGGGTCAAAAACAACTGATCTCTTTTGCGCGTGCAGTCGCTCAAGGTGGTCAAGTCATGATGCTTGATGAGGCCACCAGCTCAGTAGATTCGATCACTGAAAGCCTGATCCAAAAAGCCATGCAGCGCCTGTATACAGATAAAACCGTAATAGCAATTGCTCATCGACTTAGTACCATCAGGCATTCAGACACGATTCTGGTGCTGGAGCACGGACAGATCATTGAGCGTGGTAGTCACGAGCAGCTTATCTCGGCTCAAGGCTTATACGCTAACCTACTCAGCGACACCTTATCCTCAACACAAGCACCCAATAAATTTGCGGCAACGGGAAGCTAATCATTGCAACTCTATCGCCAAAAATTGGCGGTAGAGTTAATTTCCTTAGTAAACCCCGCCTAACTTCACAAAAGCGAAAACCACTTTTTTCCAGATCTTAAATCAAAAACCACAAATACTTTTGTTCTGCGAAGTCCACCCAATATCACGCCCATGATTACCACAAAGACTTCATGATAAGTTCATGAATAACTTAATATTTGCACCCGCCACACAAAAAATTGACACAGTACTCTCACCCGCCAAAATATGAAAACAAAAATCGAAATTACCAGCATTGCTCTGCCTATTATCATACTGCTTGGCGCTGTTGCAGCGCTGTACAATTACCCCAAGACGAGTGTAACCACCCAGGATTTACTCACCTGGTTACCTTATGGTCTAGGTGCTATTGCGCTCACCTTTGCTTGGATGTTTAATCGTCGACAGTTGATCATGTCAGTGCTGGTTTGTTGTTACTCGTATTGGTTAATCCAGCATTTTTTGCAACAACCGCTCAGTCGTCACGATGCGATAATCTGCTTTAGCCTTTTGTGTGGGTTTATACCGATCAATCTACTGATTAACCAGATCCCTGAAAATGGTGCGGCAACGCGGCGAGCACAGATTTTCTATGCGACCTTTGCCATTCAGGTGATCATCATTTACGCATTAGCTCGGACTCAACCTGCACTGCTCGTCGAGTGGGCGTTTGAGTTTTTCCCAACCCGCCCAATGGGCTTGCCGATAATGACCTCGACTTATGGCCTAGTAGTCACAGGCTTTTGCTTATTGGTGAGCTTGTCCCTGTTTATTTATCGGCCAAACACCCTTTCGATGGGTTTGCTATTTAGTTTAATGGCGGCGGTGTTGCCTCTGACTTTTCTTCAGCAAGAGGGAATTTCCTCGATTTTCTTTAGCGCATCGATGCTTATTGTACTTATCAGCGGTATGCGCACCTCTCATGAGTTGGCCTATCGCGATGAACTCACTGGCTTACTGGGTCGTCGGATGCTGTTTGAGCGCCTGTCGGGAGTGGGTCGTCACTACACCATCGCCATGGTCGATATCGATCACTTTAAGAGCTTCAACGACACCTACGGCCACGATGTGGGTGATGACGTATTAGCAATGGTTGCCTCACGCCTCGCGACAATTGGCGGGGGTGCCCAGGTGTTTCGTTACGGCGGTGAAGAGTTTACTGTGCTGTTTAAGTCTGGTGACCGAGCCCATGCCATTGAGCATCTAGATGCAATCCGCCAAGAAATAGCCAATCGCCCCTTTGCTATCCGTGATAAGGCAAAGCGTAAGAAAAGCAGCAAGGAAAACCGCAAAAAAGGTACCAAGCCACAAAAGACCGTTAAGATCACGGTCAGTATCGGGGTCGCAGTGAAAAAGGACAAACACAACAATCCTGAAGAGGTGATCAAAGACGCCGATAAGGCGCTTTATCGCGCCAAACGTGCCGGACGCAATAAGGTGGCGGCTGTCAGATAACAACCACCACCTCGCCATAAAAATTGATAAAGACACCGACCGGTTATTGCTTATTGTTTTGGCTTTGGTCGGTGTCTCTCTCAGCGCCGTTTAACGTTGTTAACTAGCAAACTTTTTAGCCGCTACTTCTTCACGCAAAGGAAATGCGTTCGCAGCTCTAAGCCATTTCTCTGCGACACGCCCTTCTGCCAGTCCTTGCCTGCCACCTCACAGCTTTGCTGACTGGTAAAATCACTGATGTGCTCTATCTGACTGATTTCAAAGTTGAGAGTGTAGGAGGTCAGTATCAATACCCAAGTTATCATGCTCTCTCCTCCCCTATTTGAATTTTATCTTGGTTGAGTTTTGTGTCACTTGCATCTGCTTGGCAAGCCTGGCTTCCAACTCTTGGACTTTCATTTCTAGCTGTTTGGTGTGCGCTTCCTGCTCTCTCTCCACAATCGATTGAAAACGTGCGCAGTCTATCGCTTGAGCACCGCCGAATGAGTAAGTGATTTGCGCGCCAATATACGTGCCTTTGTTATCCACATCAGAAGATGAATAGTCACTCGGGTAGCCATCGTGTGAGTAATCACGATTGTCTTGACCACCACCAAAGCTGAGCTCCCAAGGCTGAAAATCTGATTGTTCGCATGATGCCCCCGATGAAGAGCGGATCTCAGACGAGGCCAAAGCATTCGCGGATCCAAGCAAGATAGCCAAAAGTAATAGATGTTTCATTTTTACCCCTCACTTGGGTACAGATTAAAAAGCTCGACTTCCGAGCAAATACGCGCCCCAGCTGAGCCTTGCATGCTCACCGAACAGACCTTGAATAGTTGTCCCCCGTGCCGGTCTTCCAATATCACTGGGACGTCAACCGAAACCGTTTCATCCTCGAGCATAAACACATTGGTCACAGGCTGGTTATTGACCTCAAGATAATATCGGGTTGCCTCTCCCATGTGATTTATCGTGATGGGCACAACGGCTTCAGCAGGTTGCCAACGTTCCAAGCTATCTTTTGACCACAAATCGGCTGGACTACTGTGATTATGTTGATAAGCGAAACAGGGAGCTGCTACGAGAGCAGCTAGGACTAAAAACTTTTTCATAGCAGCTCCTTTGTGGATTACAGACAGGTGATATTCGCAATTACATAAGTAGCTTGGTCTGAACCTGCTTTCCAGAGAACTCCCTCGATTGCACTCATCTCAACACGGATCTTGTTGGTCCACTCAACTGTTTTGTTGTTCTCCGTCAGTGCAGGAGTAAGGGTTACGTCTCCTTCCTTTTTGGGAAATTCACGGAGATTCTTATCGAAGAATTTTTCACCATCAGCAAACGCTTTAACTTTGATGTTGCGTGCGGCTTGAGCTGAGCTACCACCAATAAGGGTTAAATCAGTATCTGAGCCAGCAAAACTAACGTTCGTGCTATCGCTAATATTGTTCATCACTGCAAACTCAACCACGGCCTCACCGCGTGGTGTCGTAACATCTAGCTTTACATCCGAGTAGTTAGTGCGGACACCACACACCGGAGGAACTTCTGATTTCACAGTTGCAATCGACTGATTATGTGACCAATTTGCCGCGAAAGCTGTGGAAGAAGCAGAAGCAATAAGTGTGGCAAGTAGAACTTTTTTCATAATTTAACCTATACGTACTAATACTAATTAAAAGTAAAAAACTAGGCACTTCAACTACCCTAAGGGTTGCTCTCATGCCGTGCTGTTGGTGCGCATATTATTTAGTACCAGTACGCATTGCAAGCGTTTATTTTGTACCAGTACCAATAATTGCGATAAATCGACATTTAACGTATGATTTTAAACACGAAAAAAATTTGCAGAAAATCATCATGGCCCGTATCACCGCACAAGAAAAACAGGAAAAGAAACAGAGAATGGATCAACGCATCGTTGATATCTTCCTTAATGAGGGCTGGTCAGCCGTGACCTATGACCGCTTAGCGAAAGAGTTCAACGTCCGAAAGAGCAGCATCCAAGCCTACTACCCAAGCAGTATTATGTTCGCTACGGCTCTTCAAGGCATTGTTTTTCCAATTGTTGTTAAGACGCTGAACTTTGAGAGCAAACAGGCATTTATTGACTCATGGGTATCGGCTTATGAAGATAAGAGCAACCATGTCTTTCGCGAGGCGGTTGAAATGCTGCTGCAGAATATTCTAAAAGATGGCACTAGCCCGCACTCACGCGGTGGTGTGCTTAAACTGCAAAATCACCTGGCGCAATCGATAGGCGAAGAAGAGGCCATTGATGCGATTAAATCGGCATTGGGTGAACTCATTTATCGGAAGATGTACGACTAAGCTGAGCACACAAAGACACGCCGCACTCATTAAACGATAGCCAAAGTGACCACAACAGAATAGGTTAGATGATCCTAAGCTAGCTCTTTCACGTGGTTTAATTGAGTAAAAAAACACCGCTGCTCAGTGAGCTTTTCAAGCGATTGTCATTTTTTGTTCAGCGAAGCACATCAATCACTACTAACCTAACACTTTTAGCTAACGTTGGTTGCTCGATGATCCAATCGAGCATAATTTGAGAAGGTAAACAGCGAAAGGATAGAACTATGAAATACACACCTGAACTTCTGGCTGAGCTCAACCTACTTCTTCAATTTGATTTAAGCAGTGCCGCGACCGGCATTAAGGTGCATTCAGAAGCCTCACCAGAAATGCAGCAAGCCGTAGCGCGCCTATACGACAAGAAACTCTGTACGCTTCCCGATGGCGGCTATCTCACTGACGAGGGCATTGAAGTTGCTGAGCATGCTGACCGCGTTCTGCGCGTGCTGAGTGCATAACATTGGCGCTCTTAGCGCTAGATACAGATGAAGAGATGATCAAACTATAACCTGATATCAACCAGTTAAACCCATTTCGGGTTTACTGACTCATTCCTGAAAAGAAATAAAAATCCGATATTAGGCTGCTAATATCGGATTTTTCTTTTATTTCAGCACTCACCAAATTAGCTTGAATCAAACGACTTGCTGCTCAGGCCGTGCCAACCTTGCTTTTCGTCAGTTCAGTGTTATTGCTAGCCTCGGCTAAACGCTTGCGATCCACCTTGCCACTGGCTGTTTTGGGTAAGCGTGTTAACCGGAAAAAGCGGCTAGGGATCATATACGCTGGCAATGCGTTAGCGAGTAACTTACGCAGCTGTAACCTTGATGGCAAAGAATCGGCTTCAAGGTAAGCAACGAGCATGGCACCACCACCATCTTCATTTAGCCGAACAGCGGCATCTCTCACTTGTGGAATCGTCCGCAGCTGAGATTCTATTTCTCCAAGCTCTATTCTATACCCTCGCAGCTTAACCTGATCATCGAAACGACCAAGGTAATGAAAATGATCCCCTCCCAATTTGCGCACACGATCTCCAGTACGATAGTAGCGTGTGTCGCTTTCAGGGTGTTTTACAAACTGGCGAGCAGTCAGGTCGTCCCTATTCCAGTAGCCCTCGCTAAGCGCAGCGCCCGTAATACACAGCTCACCTTCTTGTCCTATCGCTACTTCCTTCCCGCTGTCATCAAGCACCCAGTGCGCATAACCCGTTAGACTAGAGCCAATTTGAATGGCAGGCTCAGTTTGTTCGAGAGTGTTTACCTTACTCATCAAGGACCATACCGTCGCTTCAGTTGGACCGTAGCAGTTCCATAGCTCGTGGCTTCGGCTAACCAGTTGTTGGGCTAGTTTGCTATCCAATGCCTCGCCACCGCTCAGCACCGTTAAGTCCTCTTTTCCCTGCCAGCCACAATTAACCATCATCCGCCAAAACGAGGGAGTAGCCTGCAAGACGTTAATCCCACTCAAGCGAGTCAGGTACTCTACGATCGCAAGAGGGTCTTTATGTTCCTGACTCGAGGTCAACACCATTCTGCCCCCGACCAATAGAGGGGCGAATATTTCTAGCATCGAGATATCAAACGCCATCGTGGTAATCAGCAGCCAATAGCAATATTTTTCCAAACCTAGTCTTTCGATACTCGCGTTTAGAAAAGTTTGCAGTGCCTGATGGCTGATCACTACCCCTTTGGGCGCCCCAGTTGAGCCCGAAGTAAACATCATGTAGGCAGGCGTTCGCTGCGGTAGGTTTGAACTCCAAGGCAATAGATGGGGGGCGCTCCCACCAGAACTTTTACCTGCAGGTGATAAGACCGTCAAGAGTGGGATCAAACCGCAAGAGAAATTTGGTCCATCAATTGATGCCCTATCTGTTATCACTGCGGTTAATTGTGCCTCTTGTTCAATGGCCTCTAATCGTGCGCTAGGGAAAAGTGGATCGAGGGGCACAAAAACCACCCCTGATAACAAGCAAGCCACCATCGCTGATATCATCGCTGGTGAGCGATCAAGGTATAATCCGACCCGATCCCTGGTGGTTATCTCATGCTTAACCAATGCCTGCTGAATTATTGCGACCTGAGCTTGTATCTCGCGATAGGTGTAAGTCTGCTTCTGGAAATCCAGCGCTATACGCTCCATATCAGCCGCTTTGTTGAGCGCTGCTAGCAACGAGGCAGCTAATGTCTTCGGGTGAAGAGCAGTATTATACTCAGTCATTACAGTCCTCCAAACAAACTTGTTTCGCTACCGTTTGCGCTTGGTTACCCTGCTGTCGATGATACGCCTCGCAGTAGGTAATAACGTCTTCAAGCTTAACTTTGAGGGCACTCATCAACTTATTACTGAGTGCTTGATCTAGCACACCGATTTGACGCAGGGTCAAGATATTGTCGTTGATGCCACCATGCAAGCTAATCAACTCTGCTGCAGGATTCAGTGGTGATGAAAACTGCCCCGGGACAACCGGTAGAGGACGCCACATACCCGGGTCCTGAGTTTGACGGCCAAGGTAATTCAACACCACCGGTGAGAGTGCTAACTGATCACCTTGAGGGTGATAACAACGAAGCGCGTTAAAGCCGATACCGTTATCTGGCATCGCTCGCAGTTGCGCTTTAGTTTGTCTTATCGTTTCAGACAAGGGGCCATGGCAATCAACCTTTGAAGGGAAGATACTCGTAAACCAGCCCACGGTTTCGCTGACATCAAGATCGTCGTATATCGCTTCTCGACCATGACCTTCAAGCATGATCGTCTGCCGTGCTCCCCAGCCCATTTGATCAAGAGTGGCAGCAAGAGCAACCACAAGCAGCTCCCTTACCTCAGTATCGAAGGCCTTATTAGCGGTCTCAACCAGCTGAGTTGTGAGCTCAGGTGTCAACTGCAGCATGGCATAACTAGACTGTAACACTCCGCTTTCACCACCATTTACTGGCAGAGTAAGCAATTGATTATCGTCTTCATTTTTCACCGATTGCCAATATGTCAACTGCGCTTGGTTATCCTTGGCATAGCGTTTGAGCGCCTCGCCCCACTGACGGTAACTCGTGGCTTTGTTTGTCAATCGTCGACCACTAGCCAATCGTGCTAAGTCCTGCGCTAAAATACGCCATGAGACCGCATCAACTACCCAGTGATGGATCGCTAAAAACAGACCGGTATGTGACTTACCCTCTATCTCAAGATTACTGATTTTGGCCCAGGCCATGACCGGACCATGGCGTAAGTTAAACCCGCTATGCAACTGAGTTAAAGTATGCTGGAGTTCCTGCTCATCAAGCACCGAGGCATCAAACTGATACAATGGTGGCAGATCGATCGTATCGAGATACTGCTGACGAGCGGTATTTTCCTCACTCAGTCGTAATCTTAGTGCGTCATGGTAGGACAGTAGCTGAGACATTATGGCTTCGAGCTCGGCAGTATCGAGATCAGGGATTTTCAATACCACTGCCTGATTCCAATGCTCAGGACAGCGGAATGGTTGTTGCTCGAACCAATGCTGAATAGGGTGCTTGTCAAACTCTCCACTCAACACGCCCTGCTCGGCATGAAGCTGACGAGTCTGGTCTTGGGTCGCGCTAAGATGGCGGCACAAGCGACGAACCGTTTTCGCTTCGAATACGTCTTTGACTGAGCAGTTAAAACCCGCATCCCGCAAGCGCGTATTAAGCTGAATACTGAGAATAGAATCACCGCCCAAGCGGAAGAAATCATCCTCAACGCCTAAGTCGATGTTAAGCACATCGCACCATACTGCCAGCATCCTAGCTTCCATCTTGTTTTGTGGTCGCGCACCAACACTACTCTGCTCAAAAACAGGTAGCTGCTCAATATCAAGCTTGCCATTAACTGTAAGGGGAAGCTCATCGACCAGGATCAATGTCGTTGGCAGCATATACTCCGGAAGCACTTGGCTGGCCATACTGAGAATAGTTGCACAATCGATCTTTAAACCGGATTTACTCGTCGCATAAGCCACAAGCTGACGACTGGCACCTTGTCCAGCAACAATGACTCTCACTTGAGTTAAGCCTTCAGCGATTGCCGCCAGTTGGTTTTCGATTTCTTTAAGCTCAATCCGGTAGCCTCTGAGCTTGACCTGCTGATCAAGACGTCCAAGATACTCCACTTCACCATTGTTGAGCCAGCGTGCCCTATCACCAGTCCGGTAACATCGGCGCTTTTGACCGACGAGATCACACTCGATAAATGCTTTGGCTGTGGTTTTCGGTTGATTGAGATAACCACGAGCAAGGCCAACGCCAGTAAGGTAAAGCTCCCCTGGTACCCCAACAGGACAAAGCTGACCAGAGGCGTCAAGGATGATTGCCTCAATATTATCGACAGGTTTACCGATACTCACGGGTTGTCCTGGCTCAAGCGCCTTGACTAATGCCGTCACAGAACACTCGGTTGGACCATACATATTAAATAATTGTAATTTCCCATCCCAATTGCTCGCCAGGTTTTCAGGGCAGGCTTCCCCACCGAGAGCCACGGTTTTCAAAAACCGCAATCGACGGGGAGGCAGCGCAGAAAACAGGGCTGTTGAGCAGATCATATGGCTTGCCTCTAAAACTTCTGCGTGCTCGAGTAATCGATCATCAGGCTCGGCAAAGCAAAGAGTTGAGCCACTAAATAGAGGCAGTATCGCGGTCATGTTGCCCGCATCGAAGGCCAGCGACATTGGATTGAGCATTCGACTATCAGGATTGAGTGATAGGCGTCTTTGGTGGTCATCTAACACATTGGCAAATGCCCCATGCTCGATTTCAACTCCTTTCGGTACCCCGGTCGAACCGGAAGTATAGATAACATAGGCTAGGTTAGCCGCGCTACATTGCCCCTTTACCGGACAGGTGACGGGCTCACTCGTGACCTCAGACTGAAAGTGGTGATCGTTGTAATTCACAACTCCGACTAACGTGGGGTGCAATGCGGCGAACTCATCGTCCGGGGCTAGGATACATCCCAGCTTTGCATCATCACACATGGTAGCCAAGCGTGAACTAGGGTAAGCCGGATCGAGCGGGACGTAGGCTTTTCCCGCTTTCCAGGCAGCAAGTGCTGCAATCACAAACAGCGGTTTTCGGCAGGCTGCGATCCCGACAAAGGAACAATGATCCCTATTTGCTAGCAGCCAGTGCGCCAATTGGTTTGCTGACCGTTCTAACTCACCATAAGTCAAAACAACTGGCTGGCCCTCTTGTTCGAGTCGAACAGCGATTCGCTCTGGATAACAATCCGCGTATTTGCTGATGCGTTGATGGATTAGGGCTTTATCTGGGTACTCCTCAGGGATAAGTGCTAAAGACTCACCTAAGGATTCAAACTGCTCTGGCTTGCACAGTGGCAACGTCATGACATTACTGTCTGGTGACGCTAATATTGCGTCGAACAAATTTAAGAAAATATCAGCGAAACGCGCAACTGTTTGATGTTCAAAGACACCTTTACTGTATAGCCATTCCAACCTCACACCATCCACAAGCTCAGTCACTTTCAATGACAGGTCAGTTTTAGCCGGTAAAATCGGCGTTGGCTCTTCGACAGCACCACAGCCAGGGATCAAATCGTTGAAGTCCACCCTGGCCTGATACACTAACATAATCTGAAAGATTGGATTGACCGCGGTGGTGCGATCTGCACCAATTGCTTCACTTAAGGCCTCAAAGCGAAATAGCTGATGATCAAATGCCGTCAGATCTTGTTCGCGGCAATAGCGCAGGTATTGTGCAAATGTCAGCGAGGTATCCAACTGAGTACGCAGCACTATCGTATTGACGAAAAAACCGACCACATCCTCAATATCAGAACGCTCACGGTAAGCCAGCGGGGTACCAATAATCACATCAGGGTCATCGCCCAAGCGAGCCATTAATAACGAGAAAATTGCGTGTAGGCCGATGAAATTCGATGTACTTTGTCCGTGACATAAACGCTTAAATGCCTGCCAAGTCTGCAAGTCTATGTGTGAGAAAACCAGTGCGCCATCATTATTATGACTAGCCGGACGGGGCTTATCCAAAGGCAGCGCATGCACCTCTGGGATACCCTTGAGGCGCTCTATCCAAAAAGGTTTATACTCTTCGTGATAATCCCTAAATGCTGGGGAATTTAACCAATGAGCATAATCTATGTAATTGACGCGAGGAGGTTCGATTTCAGGCGTTTGGTTATTCTGATAATCGAGAAACGCCTGTTTAAAGTCAGCAAACATATTCTTGACCGACCAGCCGTCGGAAATGATGTGATGCTGGGTCAGCATCAGCAAATGCTCTTTATCATCGAGACGCACAAGTTCAACTCGAGTCAAACAACCTTGTTCTAATTCAAAGGGTTGATAGATGTCGCGTTCAAGCATTCCCAGCAGAACTTGCTCGCGCTGCTCCGGGACTAAATGGGAGAGATCATGGTGTTTTATATCAAGCCAGCCACCATCACTCTCATGCTCGCTCACAATGTGCTGCTCACCCTTCCCTGCCGAATTACGAATAAATCGGGTGCGTAGGCTAGCATGTTTTTTCACTAACACCGAAAACGCATACTCCAATGCCGCAACGTCTAAGTGACCAGATAGGCGGAAATGTACAGGCATATTGTAGAGGTGTGAGTTGTCCTCGTACTGCTCGATAAACCACAGCCCACTCTGAGAGAAAGACAGCGGCCCTTGACTGACATTCAATGCTGGAATTGGAGCTTCATAGGCTTGCTTAGCCCTTAGACACCGAACTATTTCATCTTTATGGGTACGAATTTGCTGCCCAATTGCTGGTGTCATTGCCTGCTTACTGCATTGCGATACCAACTGGCCCTTGTCATTGAGAGCGAGCTTCACCCCTTGCTGCTCGAGGGTTGCTAATAAACTAATGATATCTTTCATTAAACTATCCTTGTTACGGCGTCACGCAGTCAACACTGCACCGCCGTCTACCACAATATCTTGCATCGTGACATGGCTGGCCTGCTCCGAAGCGAGGAACATCACAACTTGTGCAATCTCCTCCGGACGGGCTATTTTTCCAAGTGGAATCCCGAGTTTGAACTGTTGCTGAAAACCCGCAATCGTTTGCTGTTCGGCATCATCACTGCGCCAAAGCTCGCGCTGCATCCTAGTATCAGTGGAACCCGGGGATACCACATTGCAGCGCACATTGAAGGGAGCTAGCTCTAGTGCGACACAATGAGACAAGCTAGTCAATGCGGCCTTAGAGGCACAATATGCTGCCATCTGTAACCTTGGCACGTGAGCTGCATTAGAGCTAACGGTCACTACCGAACCATGCCGCTGCTGCTTAAATTGCGGAATCACCTGGCGCAATAGATAAAATGCCCCCGAGGCATTGACATTGAGGCAAGTATACCAATCATCCAGTGTCAGTTGTTCGGTGTCCCCCAGACGTAATACGCCGGCTACATTGACCAGTACATCGATCTGCGATTCTTGAGCTAAGAGCTCTCTACTCGCCCTCGCCACTGAATCGGCACAGGCCAGATCCACATGTTGGACGGTAAATGGATACTCTCTTCCTTCGCCATGTCCCTCGGAAAAATCAATATCTAAGCCGAAAACCCGTGCCCCCTGACGGTGGAAGCTCATTGCGACTTGATAGCCGATACCCTGAGCCGCCCCGGTTACCCAAACATTTTTTCCGGCGAATTCCATTGCCACTGGGGAGTGAGTGTTTGCTTCTTTCATCACCACACCATCTCCATTTCATTCTCATCTTGTTGCAGCATCTCATCGAGATAAGCACAAAATTCGCTCAGTCGCGGCCTGTCAAACAGATCGGATACTTTGACACTGACACCAAACTCAGCGGCGAGACGGTTGACGATTTGGATGGTTTGCAGTGACTGACCGCCCAAGGCGAAGAAATTATCCTCTGAAGCTATGCCAGTAACCCCTAATACCTGTTGCCAAATTGCACTTACCCGGTTTTCAGTCTCCGTCGCTAACTCTTGGCTATCAGCCTCTTGGTGGTAGCGGGCCAGCAATGCCTTTCGATCAACTTTGTTGCTGCTTGTTTTAGGCAACACAGTCAGTAACCTGTAGTCTGACGGCACCATGGCATGGGGCAGGCTCTCAAGTAGAGATTGTTTTAATGTCTGAGATTGCAGAAGAGGTAGCGATGACGATGGTGTATCACCGGCAACAAAAGCCACCAGACGCCGCAATCCACTAGGATAGGTGATCCCTTGTACACAGGCTTCAACCACACCTGGAATCGCCAACAGATGGGACTCTACCTCTCCTGGCTGAATACGGTAACCGCTGATCTTGAATTCATTATCGATCCTACCTTGATAGACAAGTTGTGCTCGCTGGTGGTTGATATCCTGACTAAACTCAACCCGATCCCCGGTACGATAAATACGACGTAATTTATCCCCCACCTGCAGCATAGAAAATGCTGGGTGAGATTGGCCAATGTAGCCTTCTGCCAATGTCTGTCCTAAGATCACCAGTTCACCGCAGGAACAAGGACACTGTCGCTCGTCAAGTACCAAAGCTTCGACACCGGGTAGAGGCAGGCCAATAGGCAATAAGGTGTCGTCTTGTCGGAAATCCTGCAGCTCTGCACAGGTCGCTACTACCGTTGCTTCCGTTGGGCCATAGGTATTAAACAGGCGGATATTGCCGTTGTGGTTGCATAAATTGCGGTGCTTAACAGCCTTTTGCCAGTGAGCTAAGGGCTCTGGATAGACCGCTTCACCACCAATAATCACCTTCTTGACCGTGTCAGGTACGGTAGTAGTGCCTGCATCAAGGCTAACCACCCACTCGTTCCAGAAAGCCGTCGGCAAGTCTAGGACTGTCACCTTGCTCTGCTGCACGCTTTCCGAGAACGTTGACATAGACTCCAGCATCGCATCAGTACGCAGCACCAAGCTCGCTCCTTGGCTAAGGGTGACAAAAATCTCCTCAATGCTGGCATCAAAGTTATACGGGGCAAATTGTAATACCCGATCTTGTTCAGTAATGTCATAGCGCAGTGCAGCCGCTGCTACAAAATGATTAAGTGCACGGTAGCTAAGCTCGACTCCTTTAGGCTGACCGGTTGACCCTGAGGTGAACATAATATAAGCCAGTGAGCTATCTTTAATCATCGGCAGCTCACTAGGCTCTGCTGTCAGTCGGCCACTAAGATGAACAGGGAGGCCAAGCGCCGCGAGTTTGTGTTGGTATTGCGCCTCCGTTATCACCAAATTTAGCTCGGCTAACCGGGCTATAGCTTGCTGGCGTTCGAGAGGTTGCTCGGGGTCGAGCGGTACGTATACCGCACCGCTCAGCATCACCCCAAGTATGGTAGTAATACAGGGTATCGAGCGACTTAATGCAACACCGATCTTATCACCGGATTTGACACCCTGCTGCTTTAGCGCGGTTGCAGTTGAGCCTGCTGCGCACAGTAAAGCTTGGTAACTCAGAGAGCTTTCTCCCTGTAAAACCGCAACCTTATCTGGATTGACGACTGCCTGAGACCGAATCGCCTCTAAAACTCCCCTACCAACGACAATGTCATCACCGATGATCAACGCTTGTTGTCTCAGTGTTGCATGGTATTGACTCAGCAGTTGAGTGGTTTTACGCTCAGGCTCGGCAATCCATTCTGTCAATAAGGCTAACAGCTCTCCCTGTAGCTCCTTCAATCTAGACGGGTCGTAGATAGCTGGATTAGCATCAAAATCAATTGTCGGGATCCCGCCAGGCTTGCAGTGTAACTCTATCGTCAAATCTTCAACCGGTCCGGCACTGAGGTTCAGGGGCTGCGCAGTAAGGTTGCCATATTGTAATGGATGGTCAAACGGCATGATATTAACTAAGGTACCGAACAGGTGCTCATCACCACCAACTCGATTGAGCTCACGGCGTAGGTCCTCGTAACGAAAATGTTGGAAACGACGCATTTTCTTTTTGTGGGCCGCTACCTTGCGAGTAACAGAGATCAAATCGTCCTGCTCACAGACATCAACGACTAAGGGCACAATATTCATCTGCATACATGGCACGGTCAAAGACTTTGACCCCAGTCGGTTCATCACCATCATGCCAATCACCACTTTTTCATCGCGATTGAATTGCCATAGGTGAGTCGCCAGTGCAGCAAGGAATACATCAGCCCAAGTCAGGTTCAATGCCTCAGCCTGCTGTTGACACTGTTGCCACAATGGCTTCGATAGTTCAGCCGTTTCACGATGGAACTTGGCTGCAATGGGTGCACTATCCGGCGCATAAGAAGCAGGTTGTGTGCAGCCCGCCATGGTTTCCAACCAGTAATCCTGCGCTTTCTGATAAGCACCGGAATCATGGCGCTGACGGTCCTCTTCAAGGACAGACTGGAATTCTCCAAATGGACAATCTGCAACGACTTGCTTTTCAACCAAACTCGAATACACGTCAGCAATTCGCTGAAACAGCAGTGTTGTGCCAAATCCATCCAGCGCTATATGGTGGGCACAGAGGTAGAGATAATCCGTCGTTTGTCCTCTTAGCAGGGTAAAACGACAAGGGAGTTCACTCTCAATCGTAAATGGAACGTCCAAATCCTGACTTGCCCAATGACGAACCTGTGCGAGCTCGTCACCAGTGGTCGTGAGCGAGACGATCGAACAGGGCACCCGATCACTCACCGAAACCCGATATGGCTGCTGGTCATCGCTCCGGTAGTGGCAAGACACGCACTCACTCTCACTAACGGCCTGACGCAAAGCCGCTAGCAACTTTTGCTCATCAACCTGACCATCAAAAACAATACATTCCGCCGTATTGAACAGCGCCTTATTATCATTAAGCGTATGACCAAGCCACAAACCATGCTGCGCGGTATTCAGCTTATGGCGTTTTAATGAAGTTACCTGGTAAGCGCTCATACTTCCCCCTCCAGCTGCGCCTCAATCATCGACCACCATTGGTTGAACGTGGGTACTTCTGCGATCTGGACAAAGTTCAGCATAATGCCTGCCGTGCGCCACTCGGTTAGCAGTGACATTATTTGGACAGAATCTAAACCGTAGTCAATCAAATTCTCATCGGGATCAAACTCCTCAACAGGTTCGTCAACCAGTTTGGCGATCTTAGCCAGCAAGTTATCACGACTAATCGCGGGTTGGCCGTGATGGCTAATGAGTTGCTCAGTGCTCAGTACAACTCCTGCGCGAGTCGCGACATACTGCAAAGCCATTTTATGCTCTGGCAATGAGAAATCGGCAATCGCATCGCCGAGCATAAATGGTTTGATATCACGCATAAACGCATCGATAGCGGTCATCAAGCAACCAATATGTCCATAAATTCCGCCAATCAGCAATTGATCGCGACCCATTTCACTCATCATATGCTCCAGTGGTGAGCGTTGAAATGCCGAGTACCGCCACTTATCTAGCACGGTATCCCCCTCTTGCGGGGCTAATTCAGCAATAATTGACTGTAACTCCGGAGCCTTATTCAAGCCAGGTCCCCACATGTCATTGAGCAGGGCACGGTCTGCGATATTTTGCTCTCGTGGCTGGGCGGTATACACTACCGGGATCCCGGCATTGACACAGTAGCGCTTGGCGGTAACAAGGTTGCTCAATAACACTTGAATTAATGGCGATTGTTTATCATAAAAACTGATAAAGTACTCCTGCATATCATGGATCAGGAATACCGTTTTTGTGGCGTCAAACTGCCAATCTACTTTGTTAGCAGGAAAGCTAGAAGGCTCAGGCATCGTGTAGCTGGGTATTGATGCAATTGTCATGATATAAAGTCCTTTTTCTTTTTCAGCTCAGTTTTATTCTGGCTGTGGATTTGCTCGGCGATCCGCTGGCGTAGCGCCTTTTTATCTATCTTGCCCACTGGGGTCATCGGTAGCTCAGCGACCTGCTCAATCTGATCGGGTAATTTGTACTCGGCAATACCGCATGCTCTTAAATGCTTGCGAATAGTGATTGGCTTTAAGGGCATAGTGCTGACGATATATGCGCAGCTTTTCTCTCCCATCACCGAATCAGGCATCGCCACTAACGCTGCTTGAGTTATCTCGGGTAAAGCCAACAGCTGATTTTCTATCTCTTGGGCGGCCACTTTCTCGCCGCCACGATTAATCTGATCTTTATCCCGCCCGACGACCGTCAGATAACCATCTGGGGTCATAGAGACAATGTCACCTGAGCGGTAAAAACCCTCGTCATCAAAAGCTTGCTGGTTATGCTCTGGGCTCTTGAAATATCCCCTGATGGTATAAGGTCCTCGTGTAATCAAAGCGCCAGGCTCCCCTGCAGGGACACACTGACCATCTTCATCAACGATGCGAATTTCATCATCGTCACTGATTGGCCGGCCTTGTGTGTGAAATCGATGCCAGTCACCGTCATCTAAGCGGGTGTAATTGACTAAGCCTTCAGCCATTCCAAACACCTGTTGCAGCTGACAACCTAACTCAGGACTAATCCGTCTGGCGAGACTCTCGCCAAGCCTTGCTCCTCCGACTTGAAGCAATTGCAAGCTATCCAGCATTCCAACGCTCTCAGACATAGCTTGTAGCCACAAAGTGACCGCCGGTGGCACCAAGGCGGTCATGGTGACATGATAATCCTGAATTAAAGGGAAACACGTCGTCGGACTAGGGTCGCTGGCGAGCAATACAGTACCACCGGCATAGAACACACCAAGTGCTCCGGGTGAGCTCAAAGAAAAGTTATGCGCCGCTGGCAAAGCACATAAATAGACGGTATCCATGTTGAGTTGACAAATCTCAGCGCTAGCACGGACACTGTAATAGTAGTCATTATGAGTTCGCGGGATCAGCTTCGGCGTGCCTGTGCTTCCTCCTGATAATTGGAAAAAAGCAACCGCAGAGGCATCAATGTTTAGGTCTAAGCTGGTCTGAGTCGCTGCAATGCCGTCTTCATCGCCTGTCTTAGTGTTTGCCAGCATGCAAGATAGAGAAGTGCCAAAGCTCGTCTCCCCTTCAACAACCCAATGCTCCAGCTGCGGATTCTGCTCGGTTAAAATACGAGCGAAATCGCCACTGGCGAACAATTTGTGTCGGCTAGAGACGATGGCCAAGCGAGGGGACACCTGCTCTGTATAGGCACAAAGCTCAAGTCGGTTATGGCTGAACAAAGCATTGACCGGGACGACCCCTAGTTTCAACAAGGCAAAATAGACGATATAGAACTCGGCAACATTGGGTAATTGGACCAAAGCTGTGTCACCTTTTTCCAGCCCCATCAACTCAAGTTGGAGGGCCAATTGGGTAGATAGCTTATCCAACATCTGGTAGCTGTACCTTCTATCGCCACATATTAAGGCAATTTTGGTCGGTTCTCCGGCTAGGTGTCGCTGGACGATATCAGTAAGGGGCTGGTTGGTCCAATACCCCTTTTGGCGGTAGCGCTGAGCGAGTTCTGCTGGCCATGGTGTAAACTCAATGGTCATGAAGCCTCCAGCTCTTTCAGACCAAAAGCATCAAGCATGGTGCCTAGTTTGGCTTCTGTCTCTGCCCACTCTGCGTTGGGGCAAGATGCGTTAACAATCCCCGCCCCGGCAAACAAACGCACGGAATTATCGAGCACCTTACCGCAGCGAATCGTCACTGCCCATTCACCATTGCCCTGTGCATCACACCACCCGACCATACCAGTAAACATACCGCGATCATGAGGCTCCAGTTCTTTGATTGCCTCATGGGAGAGATTAAATGGATAGCCACATACCGCTGGGGTTGGGTGTAATAAACACGCAAGCTGTAACGCATTAGTTCGGCTGTCTCTAAGCTCCCCCTCAATGGAGGTCGCGAGATGCCACATGGTGGGTGTATCAAATAAAGAGGGGTGTTTGGGTATATTGAGAGTCTGACAGTATGGTGATAGCTGTGTGGCAATTTGATCAATAACTAACTGGTGCTCATAATTGTCTTTAGCAGAGCCCTGCAATGCTTGACTCATTATTGTGTCTTGCAGTTTATTTCTCTGCCTTTTCGCAGATCCGGCTAGAGGGTGAGAATATATAGATCGACCCTCCTTTCTTACTAATAACTCTGGACTGGCACCAACTAAAACCGAACCATCAGACTGAGGAATGGAAAAATGGAAGCCTTTAGGGTTTTGTTTTATCAACCTTGTTAAGACTTTATCAACATCAACATCATAGTTAAGTTCTATTTCCAACACTCTTGATAATACTGTTTTTTCCAGATCACTACACTTAAATTTGCTGACAGCTTTATCGACTGCATGTTTAAAGGATATTTCGTTCGGTAGACTATGCTTTGAAATCACATCAAAACTTCTGATGTCCTCTAATAGGCTTGGTTCACTGATTAGTCCTGTTCTTTTCGAAAGAAAGGTTACATTCTCAGGAATATATAAGCATGATGGTGCTGTAACATCGAAAGGAATACAACCAATGACAACTGGGTTATCTACCCCTCGCTCTATCTCTTCTTTAAAGCAACGATGAACTTCTTGCTGCAGTTCACTATGTAATTCTTTACTACCTTGAGCTGGAATCGATATAGACTTCCGTATTCCGTCCCCTATAATTGTTCTCTTTTGTGACGAGAAATATAAACCTCGATTTTGAACTTTATTAAAGTTTATGGTTCTCATATCAGCATTAAGATATTGCACGTCATAACTCCTAAATAAATTAGACTATGAATTAATTCCCTTATAATTAACGTGACATCACTCTGCTTACAACAGGAGTAAAGAGCTAATAATTTAGCTCTTTACTCTTCATTATTATTGATATTAGGTATTATTTAGAATTCGTAAGAAACGCCAGCATAAATACTGCGACTCTTTAGGATATAGTCATAACCCGTCGCCACATCGTCTCTTTCTTCATCGGTAAGGTTAGTTACGCCCAACTTCACATTGAGGCTTTCCATCGCTGTATAGCGTGCACCTAGGTCCAAGATACCATAAGCGTCTGATTTTTCGTCCGTACGAACAAACTGATCGCCGATGTACTGGTAAGAAGTATACGCATAGAGATTATCTGTCACCTGCCAATCTAGTTGTACATTAGCGGTATGCTCAGGAGTCAGTGTCAGTGCTTTATCTGTTGTTTCATCTGTAGCGTCGGTATACATATAATTGGCAGAGAGGCTCACGCTATCGGTAATATCAAGCCAACCAAGCAATTCAACTCCTTTCAACTTTGCTTTATCGACATTGAAGTAAGTCAATTCAGTCTTAACTCTGTCCCAGACCTCTGCTTGAATCATGTCCTCAATATCATTTTGGAACAGGGTAAACCCTGCGCCCCAGCGATTAGCTTGATAGTTGGTTCCCAACTCATAACTCACCGCTGTTTCAGCTTTAAGATCTGAGTTACCGACCACCTGACATGCACCGCGACAGGCCAATACTGAATATTCTTCACTATACTGGTTTAAGCTAGGTGCCTTGAACGCCTTACCAGCACCGCCTTTTACCACCCATTGGTCGTTCAAGCTGTAGACTGCATAAGCTCTTGGACTAAACTCACCACCATACACCTCATGATTATCGAAACGCCCACCCAAGGTAATGGCTAAATCACCAAAAACAACTTCATCCTGAAGATAAACCGCAGACTGGTGGTAATCAACAGGGCCAGTCGCCAAGGTCAGATTATTTTTCAGTTTGGTGATACGGTATTCAGCACCACCAGTCAGCAAGTGATTACCCACGTAACCAGAAGCTTGAGCATCAATACTATTGTTGGTTTGCTTGATATCCCCTACCGCACCATTGAGCTCTGAGTCATCTTCCAAATCAGACTGTTCGAAGCTATAGCGCAGACGTGAATCAAACTGTGACCAGTAGCCACTATGGGTCAAAGCAAGGTTGGTGCGTTGCAATTTTTGAACATTGTTCACCGCCATGCCCCAGTTGTTCCAATCAGCATCGCGGTCATCTTTACTATATAGCAGCTCCAAATCAACATCTTGCTGCTGATTAACACGCCATTTCACATTCGAGAAGATATTGAGCTCTTCACGCTCTTCAAGCGCATCGGTATCTGGGTTGATGGTTTTATCTGTGCGCCAGGCGTCACGCTTGCCCTGCTCAATAATAATATTGGCCAATAGAGTATCCGGGATCAAGCTACCACTGGCGTAAACATTCCACTTATGCATATCACCACCTGAGCCTTCTGTCGGCCCATCATATTGATAACCGACCTCGCCTCGTACTTCGTCAGTAGGCTGTCGCAGAATCACATTGACCACCCCGCCCAATGCGTCAGCACCATAGAGTGACGACATGGGCCCGCGAATCACCTCAATTCGCTCAACAGCGCTCATCGGAATACTCGATAGGTCGAAGTCATTGCCATACGCGCTTGTCAATGCATCACGCGAGTTGATCCGGCGACCATTAATAAGCAATAGCGTGTAATCCGAGTCCAGACCACGAATTTTAATTTCATTCCGACCATAAGTCGTTGCTGGGTTGATATTAATACCAGGTAATTTACGTACTGCCTCCGCTACATCATTGACAACGAGCTTATCAAGCTCTTCACGAGTGATAGATGAGACTGAAGCCGGGGCAGTCAGCTCTGGGTGTTTGGTTTGACTCGCTGTGACGATCATGACTTCATCCGGCACTGTCTTTGCACCAGCAGACAACGATGTTACAAGACCAACTGCGATCAACGTGATGTTCAGACGGTTAAATTTGAACTCACTATCCTTGTGAAACAAATACATTTACATACTCCCTTACATTTTATTAATGAGAATGATAATTATTTGCATTAATAACGTCAATAGAAATGCTCACATTTGTTATAAAATTAATTTCTACTCGGGCCTTGCCGACAAAACGGTACCAATGGCAAATGTCCACTGGCCATTACCTCACAATCGCCAAGGTTATATACTAGCCCGATGATGCTGTAGCGATGTCGCCAACCAAATTGAAATGACTGGAATGGTAAGGCTACAAACGATAGTGAGCCCCGCCAATTCAGTTAAGCCCAAAAGTTGACCCTCGGTGTTTGTCACCAGGAAAAGAGAAGAGACCACGCTTGCGAGCCCCGCTGAAACATTAGAGGCCGTGGACAGGTAGGACATAAAAGCTGCCCGGTACGAAGGTGGAGGACACCTTGATGCTAACGCAGATACCATTGCAGTTCGTGCTGAGCTTGATGCCATGAATAAGATAAAAATAGGATAAAGTAGTATTGGTTCTGGCCGGTATACAAAGCCTGTATATATTACCAATACAATGACTAAGGTGAGGGTCAACAGGGTGGTATTTAAGTATCCTCGATCCACCAGTTTGCCTGACCAACGCATAGCCAAAATACTGGCGATTCCCCCTAAAAAATACAGATAAGAGATTTCCTCTCGTGGAAAGGCCAAGTTAAACTGAAAATAAGTCGAAATGTTAGGCACTAACAAGAAATGGCCAAACATCGCTATTGAGGTCATCGCAATAGATAAAACAAATAGCAGTGACAGCAGCATCGATCTTAGACCCGGCGCATTTTGCTCTGTCGGCTTAAGTATTCGACCACGATTATTTTGTGGTTGAGAAGAGATAGGAAAGGATAGATGGAGAGCGATAGCTAACATGAATCCCAGTCCACCAGACAAAATAAATGATACCTGCCAATTAGTGTACTGAGTGATCAGCAGTGAAATCGGCACAACCAAGATAGCTGCAAGAGAGAAACCGCTGGCGACAAAGGCCATCGCCCTTCCTCGCTCTTTGACACTCGTGACATCGATAACCGATGCCATCACGAGTCCACTCAATGGTCCAGAGAAGCATCCCGCCGCAATAAATACCATGATCAGTTCGAACGGAGTCTCGCATAGACTACAAAGCAAAATGAACACTGAACGTGCAACCAGAAAGAAAATAATGGCCTTTTTTCGCTCGAAGCGATCAAGGTAAGGAGCGAGTAAGAAACCAAACACGGCGGATCCCAAAGTCGCCCCACCACTGATCAGCCCAACTTGATCACCTTTAAGCGCAATTTCGCGCGCTAAATCTGGCCCAAGTGGCATCACCATCATTAATGTGCCCACTGAAAGCATATTTATTAGTAGTGCAAGCCGCAATACTGCTGCTTGCTGATTTGTCTTACTTTCCATCATTCCCTGTCCAGAAACAAAAAAAGCAATTCTAACTTAGCCCTTCACACCAATCAATAATGATACTCATTATCATTTAGTTTCTACGAATGTGTATAAGTGATTACTCGGTGCTGCTCCCTTAGCCAATAAACAGTAATCCGTTTACCTTTGAACCAATTTTCACCCAGATCAACATTGAGCCTGAAACTAATACTATCGCCATTAATACAAACCAAAGACACATCAAGAAAATCAAAGTATCTTCTAACTTGTGGGAAAAGGGCCTTAAAAATCGACTCTTTAGCGGAAAAAACTAGAGTATAAAGCACGTTTTTTTCAATGCATGAAGCTGACATTTCCCGCTCTTCATCCTGCGTTATCACAACACCTAAGAAGTGTTGATAGACCTCTGGCTCAATCAAAGCTTCAATATCCAAACCGATACTCAAACCGGGGGCGGCAGCTAGCGCGACCACGCAAACGGCATACCCACGACTATGAGTAATACTACCTGCTATACCCTCTGGCCAAAGCGGCTCCCCCTGCTCTGTCCTACCGACGTGAACTTCATTGCACCCCAATCGTTGCAGTGCTGATTTTGCTAGATACCTTCCCGCCAAATACTCTGCCTGACGCTTACTCACAGAATCTGCAATCTCGACTGGACACTCCACACCATAGCGCTTGAAATCCGCAACCTGATACCACTCTGTTTTGAACTGACAAATCTCACAGTATGCAGCTAAATAAGGTAACTCTAAGGTGCATTTATTGATTATAAAAGTCATGGCTCTGCTATTTTGACTACAGGCCGTTTGCAGCACTGTTAAGCTGGTGGCGTCGGGGCACGATCAACGGTGCACCATCGAACGGGGCGGCAACGATATCAACATTGGTGCCATAAAGTTTGTCAATAAGCGGTTTCGTGATCACCTGCTCCACCGCACCTGTTGCAACGACTCGCTGCTGCCCCAACGCTATCAGTTCATCACAATACCTTGCGGCCGCGGCTAAATCATGGATCACCAAGACTACCGTTTTCCCTAAAGAGGTCATTTTGCTGATACTCTCCATCACTTCCGTTTGATGGCCAATATCCAGTGCGCTGGTCGGCTCATCTAACAATATAATATCGGTATCCTGAGCAAGGATCATTGCCAACCATGCTCTTTGACGCTGACCACCGGATAAACTGTCAACGGGCTGTTGCAACAAGTCTTCAATTTTCATCCAAGTAATCGCTCTTGTGACCTGCTTGGCATCATCCTCACTCCATTGGGTGAACCAACCTTGGTGAGGATGCCGGCCATACTGAACCAATTGCTCAACGGTTATCCCAGCCGGACTCAAAGGCTGCTGGGGTAAAAAAGCTAACTGTCGGGCGAGCTCTTTCATCGAATAACTTGCGAGTGATTTTCCTTTTAGCCGAAGCTGGCCGCTGCTTGGCTCCAACTGGCGAGCTATCAGCTTGAGTAAGGTTGATTTTCCACCACCGTTTGGGCCGACAATCCCCACCAGCTTGCCGTGTCCCAAACTTAACGAGAGATTCTCCAAAACCGGGTTACCGTTATAGCTAAACCCTACACCTTCTATATCCAACATCGTCATCAGTCAATCTTCCCTTTGTCACGCAACAAAAATATAAACAATAGGACTCCCCCTAGAATACGGGTCATGATCCCTGTAGCGACTTCATGAGGATTGGCGAGAACCCGAACCAAGGTATCACTCATTAGCAGCAACATGGCCCCTAGCATAGCGGCCGTCCAAAGTGGCACTACCCTCCCCTTGAGCAAATAACTCGCTCCTATTGGTGCCGCCATGGCGATAAACACTACAGGCCCACCAATCGCGGTCCCCAACGCTGCAACAAGAATCGCCAGTGAAAGTACCGCAAGTTGAACTCGATTAATATTCACGCCTAAGCCCTGCGCCACACCCCCACCAAATCGCAATAGATCCAGCTGGCGAGAGAAATACACGACAAAAGGTACAAACATCAGTAAAATAGAGGCGACGGGCAGCGTGGTGTTATACCCCTGACCAACAAAATTTCCCATACTCCAAAGGTAAACACTGCTAACATGAACAATCGACACCGTCGACATCAAAAACTCACCGATTGCGCGCATTAACTCCGATACACCAATACCTATCACCACGAATAAATAGCCTTGCTCGCCTGGGTTACGACACAATAAAAACAGCGTAATCGCAGCGACGACAGCGCCGATCGGTGCAGCCCACCATGGCCAAGCGCCCAGCGTAACAAAAAGCACAAAAAAGGTAATTGCCAAGGTCGCCCCCTCATTAACACCAATCATATCTGGGGTTGCGAGACGATTACGAACCAAGGTTTGGATAAGACACCCTGACAAGCCCAACGCAGCACCAGCAACTAGCACTGCAAATACCCGTGGCATGCGGATTTTAAACACCATAATTTCCACCATCCGACTTGATTCACCGAATAGCGCTTTAAGTGCCACCCAAGGCGTTAACTTGGCCGAACCAACACTAATTGCCAACAGTGCTAGTGTTGCAAGCGATAACAGAAGCAACATAGCCACCCACACCGCACGCTTTTCGAGTAAAATGGACAAGTGCTGATGTCGCCACAACCATTTACCAGTCGGGGCTGGCGCTCTAGATTGGCTTTGCACGGTGTTGTTAACTTGCCTAGTGACCTTTAACCTATTGGTAATGAAACTACTTATTTGCTGCATACAACTTCCTTTTATCTCACCGCTAGCAAAGTACGGAACCCACCCCGGTGCACAACGGTAATCAATACCGGAGCACCAACAACCGCAAGGATCACTCCGTTGGGCATCTCAAAAGGTTGAATCAGATAGCGGGCGAGAATATCAGCGACCAATAAAAAAATGGTGCCAAACAGAGAGGAAAAGACAACTTGTGACGAAAGGCGCACGGGTTCGACCATTCGCGCACAGTAGGCGGCAAGGAAGCCGACAAACCCGATTGGTCCAGCTACAGATATAGCACAGGCGGTAAACACAGTTGCAGCCAATAACACTCCGATACGAACCCAATGAGTGTTAATACCCAGAGCTCGGGCTTGCTCTTCCCCTAACTGCATCATCGTCAATTGCCGAGCCAATAATAGCGTGACGACAATAGCAATCAGCATGAAAGGTAATATGATTCCCATCGCTGACATATCCGCTGCCGCTAATGATCCTAGATTCCAAAATCGGAACTGATCGAGCACCACTTGATTAGACAACAAAACATAGTTGGATAGACCACCGAAGGTTGCCGTCAACGCGACACCTACCAAAATAAGCTTAAGTGGACTTGAACGCCCCATAAACTGGCCAACGATCAAAACAACCAGGTTACCAACAAATGCACCCATCCCCGACCAAACCAAGTAGCCATACGCCGATTCAACATCAAAATAGGTCAAACCAATGACCAAACCGAGAACAGCTCCGGCATTGACCCCAAGTAAGCCCGGCTCAGCGAGTGGATTTCGAGTCGCACTTTGCAACAGGGACGCTGCTAGTGATAAGCAAACCCCTACAATCATCGCGCACAAGGTTCGCGGCAGGCGCAAGGTATCCATCACCATGATCATATGTGGTTCGGGAGAAAAGGTGTGAAGATAATAGCCAATGACTTGGGGTAAACCGTAATCACCGGCACCAACAGACAATGACAACAAGACCAGACATGCCATCCCAGACAAGCCAGCCCAGAGCCCGAACAGGTGAGGCTTGGACATCAATTACAACTCCATGTATATCGAATAGGCTTATCATACTATCAATCCATTATGCATATGGATAGATCTAAATAATAATTGTTATCATTACGCGTGTCGTGTAAGGTCGTCTTTTATTCATCCTAAATCACTACATTCAATATAATAAGGAGCATTATGTTGTTTAAGCGTTTCCTCTCGGTGTTAGCAATAATCAGCTTTATATCTACCGCCAATGCAACTGCACTGCGTTCCATCGAAGATGGCTATGGTAATACAGTGATGATTCCAAAGCAGCCTGAGCGTATCATCACGCTGAGCGAGATCGATCTCGATATTGCCTTAGCTCTCGGCGTGACTCCTATCGCAACAGTTAACGGGCGCGGCCAGCAGACTTTGCCTCGTTACCTTGAATCTGCAACCAATGGCCCTATTGAAATCGTCGGTGATCTCTACCGCCCAAATCTAGAAAAGATCCTTGAACTTGAGCCAGACCTTATTCTGAGCACCCCAAACCGCCCAGAAGTCATTGAACTACTTGGTGAAATAGCGCCTACTGTCGTAACTTTTAAACTTGGCGAACCATGGAAAGACACCTTTCACCGCACCGCTGACATCCTCAACCGCCAACAAGCAGCCGAGGATTTCATGGCGGATTATCAAGCTGCCGTGCAGCAAGCCCAGCAGACCATCGGGCCTAAACTCGGACAAACTATCAGTGTAGTGCGCTGGAATCCCAAGGGTCCGGCTTACATGTTCCGCGATTCTTTCGCCAGTCAAGTCATTGCAGATGTTGGCTTAAAGCGTCCAGACTACCAGCAAGACCCCGGTCACACCCATTCGCTATCCCTCAGCCTTGAGGCTCTAGAGCTCCTTGATGGTGACTGGATGGTTGTCGGTACGTTAAGTACCTCCGGCGAAGCGGTCGATGCAATGAAGCAAGCCGAGGCAACGCCCGCTTTCCAGCAACTGAGTGCTATTCAGTCTGGGCGCTATGCCGGGGTGGATGGATCGCTGTGGACCTCAGTAGGCGGTCCACTCGCGGCATTGAAGGTCATGGAAGATATCGTCCAGCTAGTCGGTCAGCCCGACACAAAGCTATAGGGGAAAATGTGATTAACTTTTTAAAGCGGTAAAAGGGATAGACCCATGCAACCTCAACAAACAGAGGATCACATCTGCATTCTGAGACTACCTGGGTATATCCAGATTAAGTGATACACTAGCTGATGACTGGCTGACAGTCATTGGCTAGTCATGGGCCGTTCACCTTGAGAAGCCTAGCGCTCAAAAGACTTAAATTGATTGGTCAGCGGATCGTATTGATAGCCCAAGCCATCAAGCTTACCAACCAAGTTATCAACGTCCACCTCGTAGGTCGAGGCAAATTCTTCGAAGCTATCACACTCCAAGCGCAGTTTCTCATTGACGATACCGAGTAAAATTGCGCTATCTAGATTAGTTACGTTTGACAAATCCATACACCACTCCTGCATTCCAGCACCTGCACTACCTTAACTAAGCATAGAAGCAAAAGGGCTGAAAAACCGTGATGGATATTGGCGACGTGCAATTAGTGTGCGCTTAATCCCACCAAACTGTTCAACATCAAAAAGCTACTGCTTGAGCCGAGCAGCACAACCAAGCCAAAGCCAATCACAAACGGATTCGGCGCAGCTTGGCGGATCAAATGCCAACACCAAGCAAGAATGCCCACTATCAACATCGCCACAAGAGCGACGATAGGCAGCAGCAATTGAGGGTGGACATCAATATCAAGGCTAAAGCTTAACCATAACAGGCTCAACGCATACACCATCGCAGCCAGCACACCAGCAAATGGCAGTAGGCGGTGGAAGGCTTGCAAGCGCGTGCGAGCAACGACTAACAGGAGATGCGCGAGCGCCCCACCCAACATCACTAACCAGCTCAACATGCCAAGCGATATTGCCGCTGATGGTGCTTGCAGAGCCAGCATTAAGGTGAAGGTGCCTGCCAGACCAGCCGCCAAATACAACAGCCACAATGGCCCCTTATCGCGGGTTTTGTTGGTTTGAACTTGGGTATAAAAGTAAAAAATAGCAAACAGCACCATAAAGGCTTCGACACGCAACGCGCACACGGCAAGCCATAAAATTGCCAAAACGGGCAGCGTTCGATGAATTCGTCCTCGTTGACCCGGACAGATGTCTCCTTTGACTAGAATTAGAGTCAGGATCAGTTGTGCCCCAAACAGCATTGGGGGAAAGGTCATCAATAGAGTTGCAATCATAGTCTTATCGACTTCATTCTTGTCGGTAGAAAAGGTGACTCGAGTTTAGCGAAAAGCGCCATACGGGGCAATTTGCATCAAGAATGAGAGAGCGAAACGGCCAAGGTTAATCCTAGGGTGCATCTTGCGTGGCAGAGGTATATAATTCGCGCTCCTGAAAATGAGAGTTAGCTATGTTAAGTAACATCACACCAATTTACGACCACAAAAAATACTGGGCAGAATGCTTCGGCACCGCGCCATTTTTGCCGACCAGCAAAAAAGAGATGGACGCACTCGGCTGGGACAGCTGTGACATTGTAATCGTAACGGGTGATGCTTACGTCGATCATCCCAGCTTTGGTATGGCGATCATCGGCCGACTTTTAGAGGCGCAAGGCTTTCGTGTCGGCATCATTGCTCAGCCTAAGTGGGGCGATAAAACCGACTTTATGAAGCTGGGTCAGCCGAACCTGTTCTTCGGCATCACCGCCGGTAACATGGACTCGATGATCAACCGCTATACTGCGGATCGTAAATTGCGTCACGACGACGCCTACACACCAAACAACGAAGGCGGCAAGCGTCCTGATCGAGCGACGCTGGTATACTCTCAGCGCTGTCGTGAGGCTTATAAAGACACGCCAATCGTGCTGGGTGGCATCGAAGCCAGCTTGCGCCGTCTTGCTCACTACGATTACTGGTCAGACAAAGTGCGTCGCTCGGTGCTGTTTGATGCCAAGGCCGATATCCTGCTGTTTGGTAACGCAGAGCGTGCGCTGATTGAAGTTGCTCATCGCCTTGCCGATGGCGAGAATATTGCGGACTTAACCAACATCCGTGGTACGGCCGTTAACCTAGCGCAAGAGCCTGAGAGCTTTAGCATCATCGATTCATCACGAATTGAAAAACCACGTAAAGAGGCGTTTATTCCGCCAAACCCTTACGAGGTCGAGACTCAATGTGATACCAAGCCTGAGCTTGAAAAAGAGGCGGTAGCAAAACCGATCACAATCCGACCGTCACGTCACGATGCCGAAACCACCGCCGTGCGCCTGCCGCCATTTGAGAAGCTCAATAACGATCGTATCTTGTACGCCCACGCCGCGCGTATTATGCACCTTGAGACCAACCCATATTCTGGTCGTGCCTTGATTCAGCGCCATGGCAACCGTGAGCTGTGGATCAACCAGCCGCCTATCCCACTCTCTACTGAAGAGATGGATTATGTGTTTGGCCTGCCGTTTGCGCGTGTGCCTCACCCTATGTATGGCAAGGCTAAGATCCCGGCCTACGATATGATCAAGACCTCGGTTAACATTATGCGTGGCTGTTTTGGTGGCTGTTCATTCTGCTCAATCACTGAGCACGAAGGGCGCATCATTCAAAACCGCTCGCAAGAGTCTATCTTGAACGAGCTAGAAGAGATCCGCGATAAGGTACCGGGCTTTACCGGCACTATTTCTGATCTGGGTGGTCCAACGGCGAATATGTATCGCTTAGGCTGTAGCGACCCGAAAGCCGAGGCCAATTGCCGCCGTCCATCGTGCGTGTTCCCGGGGATCTGTAATAAACTCAACACCGACCATAAGCACACGATCGACCTTTACCGCGCAGCGCGTAAAGTGCCAGGCGTCAAGAAGGTGATGATTGCATCGGGCGTACGTTACGACCTAGCGATTGAGTCGCCTGAATACGTTCGTGAACTGGTTACCCACCACGTTGGCGGCTACCTAAAGATTGCTCCAGAGCATACCGAAAAGAATCCGCTCGATCTGATGATGAAACCGGGCATGGGCACTTACGATCGCTTCAAAGAGATGTTCGAGAAGTACAGTAAAGAAGCGGGCAAGAAGCAATATTTGATCCCCTACTTTATCTCGGCTCACCCAGGCACTGAAGATGAGGATATGCTTAATCTTGCGCTGTGGCTCAAGCACAACAACTTTGAGTGTGACCAGGTACAGAACTTCTACCCATCGCCTATGTGTAACGCCACCGCGATGTACTACTCAGAGACCAACCCGCTCAAGCGTGTGAAATACAAGAAACGCGAAGAGGTACCAGTCGCCAAAGGTGAGCGTCAGCGCCGCTTACACAAAGCGCTGCTGCGCTATCACGACCCAGACAACTGGCCACTGATTCGTGAGGCTTTGGTCAATATGGGTAAGAAGCACCTGATTGGTGATAAACCAAGCTGTTTGGTACCAGCGGAAGATCTTGATACCCAAACCCCAGCGCAGCGCCGCCGCTCAGGCCGCCATGGCGCGAACCGTTTTGCGACCAAGCACACCAAGAACCAACCAGGCTTTGGTGGTGATGGCCGCCAAGGCGGTAAGCAAGGTGAGCGCTCTAACTCCAGTCGCGGAGGAGCTCGCAACAGTTCGAAAGGGCAAAAAAGCAACTCTAATCAAAACAAGAGTGGACAGGGCAAGTCTAAGTCGCCGCGTAGTGGCGACAGTCAGCCACGTCGTAGACGATAAAATCTGATTCTAAGCAAATAAAAAGGGGCTAACGCCATCACAGTGTTAGCCCAACTACTTTGCTGTTTTAATGGTATTATAATTATTCGACAATGCTCGCTTGGCACACCATCTGCCAATCGCGCGGTAATACTCTCGTCTGTCCTGTCACTGTGAATTGTGTCGTCAACTGAATATCACTGCTTGATTTGCCGAGCATTAATTCAAATTCACCCGGCTCTACTATCCTTTGCTGACTATCATTCGTGAAATTGAGCATGTCTACGGGCAATTTGAATATGACTTGCTTAGACTGCTCTGGCTCGAGTTCCACACGGCAAAAACCTTTTAGCTCTTTGACCGGCCTGACCTGGGTGGCAAGCTTGTCGTGAATATACAACTGCACCGTTTCGCAGCCCGCCCTCTGCCCAATGTTGGTTATTATGGCTGAAAGCTCCACGAGACCATTGCAATCAATGCGATTACTCTTCAGGTCCAAATCACTATACGCGAACTCAGTGTACGTGAGTCCATAACCAAAGTTGTATTTAGAACCAAAGTGATAGGCGATTGGTGTACCACTACTCTTTAGTTTGTGGTTGTAGTAATAAGGCACTGCACCCGCATTTTTGGGGATAGAAAGTGTTAGCCTACCTGAAGGACTCTGCCTTCCGATGATGATATCCGCCAATGCATCAGCACCCTCTTGGCCAGGAGCCCAGCCATACAAAACGGCCGCCGCTTTGTGTTCTAGCCCCTGCAAGTTGTACGGACGTCCGCCGGTAACCAACACAATTGTCGGCGTTCGAGTCGCAACAATCGCTTCTAATAACTGTTGTTGAACCCCTGGCAGGCTGAGCTCATCAGCATCTGAGCCCTCACCAACAGTACCGGTTTGGAACAAGCCCGCTAGATCGCCGACGCACACAATCGCTACAGACGCGTTGCGAGCTTGCTCTACGGCTGCAGGGATCATCGTTTGCTCATCAGAAACGGGAGACGACGCTTTCTGAGCCATTGCCAGATCAACGTCCCCTGGGAAAACGGGTGTATTAGCATGACGCTCAGTCAAAATATCGCAGCCTCGACTGTAAATGACATCATCAAAACGCTCACAGAATGCTTCCAGTAGGGTTTTTACCACCTTACTGTCATCTGCCATATCGCCCAAAATCAAATGAATCGGAAAGCTATAGCCACCAAGCAACGCCAGTTGGTCATCGGCTGTTGGCCCTATCACTGCGACTTTTTTCTCTTTTTTGAGCGGGAGTATACCCTTGTTCTCCAGCATCACGATGGACTGCAGTGCAACTTGATAGGCAATTCCTTTAGTATGCTGCTGCTGAAACTCTATATTGTCCACATTGACATAAGGCTGTTCAAACAATCCGAGCCTAAATTTCACTTCAAGCACACGCGCGACAATTTGATCGATCTTGTTATGTTCAATCAAGCCTTTTACAAGTGCACCTTTAAGGTAACGACTACACTGATCATCGGGCAACTCACAGTCTAATCCGGCATTAAATGACAACGCTGCAGCCTCAGCTTTGTCTGAAGCAACCCCATGATGGGCGCAGAGAAGATCAACCCCCCCATAATCAGCGACGACCAGGCCATCAAAGCCCCACTCTTCTCTAAGTACTTGAGTGAGTAAATGGTGTGAGCTATGGCACGGTGAATTGTCGATATCATGGTACGCAGGCATTACAGAGCCTGCCTTCCCTAGCTTCACTGCCATTTCAAACGGCAACATAAAGGTATCGTTGAGGGTCTTATAACCAACGTTAACCGGCGCATGATTGCGTGCACCCTCGCTAAATGAGTGACCTACATAGTGCTTTAAAGTCGCCAACACATCGCGGTTTTTGCCTTGCAAACCTTTAACATAATGGGTCGACAACAAGCCCACGTGATAAGGGTCTTCACCCAAAGTCTCTTCGGTTCTGCCCCAGCGCACGTCGCGTGACACATCCAAAACAGGAGCAAGGCCAATATGGCCACCGACTTGGCGTAGTTCACTGCCAATCGCTGCACCTGCCTGTTCAATCAGCTCTGGATCCCAAGTGTGGCCATAATTGAGCGCCGAAGGAAACAGCGTTGCCCCTTTCACCATCAAACCGACCAAACACTCTTCATGAGACAGTGCTGGGATACCAAGACGAGTTTCTTCAACCAAAAAGCGCTGTAACGCATTCAGGGCGGCGACCCCTTGTTTTGCCTCAACAGGGTGAGTGCCAAGAGGACGTGTGATCTGACCAAGTCCCTGCTCTAAACGGGTCTTGATGTCAGCCCGTTCGGGCTGACCTCCCGATAGTTCTAACTCGCGCTCGGTGTGATTCCCCTGCTCATCAAGAATAAGCCATTGTGCATGGAGCTGTGCGACTTTCTCCTCTAAGGTCATCCTACTCAATAGGTCGGCGACACGATCTGCAACGGTTGCTGTGGCATCTTTATACAACATAACGAGTCTCCTTACCCTAGTTCCGCATTATGTGTTTTTGGTGTAACGTCCTCCTGCGCTTTGTTATCCAAAGAGAGGAGCGCTTTGATCTGACGCAATTTTGCACTGTCCAATTCATAGAAGCTCATGACAATCGCGAGTGACGCAAAAATCACACCTGGGATGACGGTATATAGCAGGTTTATCCACGTCACGGCCTGGGTCGTCTGCGTCTCAGCACCGCCAACATACCCTACCGCAGCAAGTATCCAGCCAACCATGGCACCACCGATAGCGATGCCTAATTTAATCGCAAAGAGATTGGTTGAGAATACCATCCCCCCAAGTGAACGGTTGCTACGCGTTTTCTCGTAATCGACAACATCACTCATCATGCTCCACAGCAATGGCGTTGTACTCATTTGGATAACGCCCAGCAAAATGACGAGAGTGAACACCATATAAACATTCGTCGGGTCAACCAAAAACAATAGGGCAGAAAGCAGGCCAGAGAATACAATCAACGCTCGATAGGTTCTGACCTTGTCAAAGCGACCTAAAACAGGAGCAGAGCCGATGGCACCAACGATGTTCGCCAACATACCTACTACCATAAAGGTCGTTGCGATATCAGGACGCCCCATCACCGTATTCACATAGTACATGGTTGATGCCCCCTTCAGTACGATGCCAGTCAGGAGTAACACATTGAGGACAAACAGGACTCGCCACTGGGTGTTTTGACCAAGAATTTTCATGTCAGCCCACACCGACTGTTTCTTTTCATCAACCTCAGGCAAGCAACGCTCTTTGGTATTAGCAAAGCTGTAAAAGAACAAAGCAATAGCACCCAAGCCCATCACCGCCATAGCGCCCAAGTAGCCGACTTGCTTGTCACCACCACCAATCACATCAACCAATGGCAGCGCGACCATCGCCACGACAAGGCCACCAGCGGTGCTCAGTGCAAAACGATAAGACTGCAATGAGGTGCGTTCGTCGGAATCATTGGTCAACGCGTTGGCCATTGCACAATAAGGTACATTGATCGCCGTATACATTAACGTCAGAAATATATAAGACACATAGGCATAAATCACTTTACCTGTTGGCCCAAAGTCTGGTGTGTAGAAAGCGAGTGTACAAGCAATCCCAAATGGGATAGCTATCCAGGCTAAATAGGGACGGTAGCGACCATATTTGGTTCGAGTACGGTCAACAAGTGAGCCCATAATGGGGTCAGTAACTGCATCTATAAATCGCACTAGAAGGAACATGGTTCCCATGTGCGCTGGTGAAAGGCCATAGATATCAGTGTAGAAATAGGCAAGAAATAACATTACGGTCTGCCAGACAAAATTACAGCCTGTATCCCCAAGGCCATATGCAATCTTTTCCTTAACCGATAGTTTTATCGTAGTCATTGTTTACTCCAGGGTGCTAATTTTCGGTTCCCCTTTATATTTTATGCTGGAGAGATATTAATCAACTTACACAAAATAGCAACGCTATTATGGAATTTACTTAATGTGACGCAAACCATGTTAATCACAAGTAAAACCAACACAAATCACTATAAATCAACAAGTTAAAGAACTATTTGAATTTTTAAAATACATAAAACGAGAGCTGAAGCACATTAAAGAAATCAATGAATTTAAGAGTGAAATTTCGTAATTGTGACTAATGCAAAAAAGTTAAATTATATATCTCGAAAGCAATCACAAATTATCTTTGGAAAAATGGCTATGACTGAATTTTTTAAAAATGTAAAGAAAGTTGAATTTGAAGGCTCTGAATCAACTAACCCATTAGCATTTAATCACTACGACCCTGAGCGTGTGATTCTTGGTAAAACAATGAGAGATCATCTTCGTTTTGCCGCATGTTACTGGCATAACTTCCGCTGGCCTGGTTCAGATGTTTTTGGTGAGGGCACTTTTGATCACGCTTGGCTGCGAGCGGGTGACGAAATGGAAATGGCGAAAGTCAAAGCGGATGCGGCATTTGAATTTTTCACTAAATTGAACGTGCCATTCTACTGTTTCCATGACACGGACGTGGCGCCTGAGGGTCGTAACCTAAAAGAGTATGTCAATAACTTTGCTCAAATGGTTGATGTACTTGAGCGTAAGCAAGATGAGACTGGACTTAAACTACTTTGGGGTACGGCAAACGCCTTCTCCAATGCTCGTTACATGAATGGCGCAGCGACTAACCCAAATCCACAAGTCTTCGCTTATGCAGCAACGCAAGTGTTCAACGCCATGAACGCAACTCATCGTCTAGGTGGGGAGAACTATGTGCTTTGGGGCGGCCGTGAAGGTTATGAGACTCTGCTAAATACTGATCTACGCCAAGAGCGTGAGCAGCTTGGTCGTATGATGCAAATGGTTGTTGAACATAAACACAAAATTGGGTTTAAGGGTGCGATTCTGATTGAACCTAAGCCTCAAGAGCCGACTAAGCATCAGTACGATTACGATACGGCTACCGTGTATGGCTTCCTCAAGCAATTTGGTCTAGAGAACGAGATCAAAGTGAACATCGAAGCGAACCACGCAACACTAGCAGGTCATAGCTTCCATCATGAGGTCGCAACTGCAACATCTCTAGGTCTATTTGGCTCAATTGATGCCAACCGTGGCGATGCGCAACTTGGCTGGGATACTGACCAGTTCCCAAATAGCGTAGAAGAAAACACGCTAGTCATGTACGAAATCCTTAAAGCGGGTGGCTTTACCACTGGTGGCTTCAACTTTGATGCTCGTGTCCGTCGTCCGTCAGTTGACCTAGAGGATTTCTTCCATGGCCATATTGGTGGTATGGACGTCATGGCACTATCACTAGAGCGTGCTGCTAAGATGATCGAAAACGACGTTTTAGGTCAACATGTTGCTAAGCGATACGCTGGATGGAACTCAGACCTTGGTAAAAACATCATCAGCGGCGACTTCTCTCTCGCTTCTTTGGCAGACCATGCTCTGACTAATGACATCCAACCAGTACCAGCTTCTGGTCAGCAAGAACGACTAGAAAACGTAGTGACCAACTTCTTATACAAATAAGACTTACGGTCTCTATTTAAGGCCGGAGAATCCTCCGGCCTTGCATTGCCTGAAGACAATCGCTCCCTTTCTGTATTACTCTTGCCGTATCAACGAGAGATAGACCTATGACTCAAACCATTAAAAACCCAGTACTTAAAGGTTTTAACCCCGACCCCTCCATCATTCGCGTCGGGGATGATTACTATATTGCTACCTCCACCTTCGAATGGTTTCCCGGAATCCAAATCCATCACTCGAAAGACCTTATCAATTGGCGCTTAATGAGCCGGGCGTTAACCCGCACATCCCAGCTCGATATGAAGGGAATGGATAATTCCGAAGGCGTCTACGCTCCAGCGCTCACCTATGCTGATGGCAAGTTCTGGCTGTGTTTTTCTAATGTTCACTCATGCCGAGGTGGCAACTGGATGGCCACACCGAGCTATGTAGTTACGGCAGAGGATATAGAAGGACCGTGGAGTGACCCAATACCATTGGGCAGTTACGGCTTCGACCCATCACTGTTTCACGATGATAATGGCAGAAAATATATGCTGAATATGGTCTGGGATGGTCGCCAAGAGAGTAACTTTTTTAACGGTATCGTGCTTCAAGAGTTCGATGCGGATAAAGGTCAATTGATCGGTGAGGCAAAAACGATATTTACCGGTACAGAGCTCGGCTGCACTGAAGGCCCACAAATACTCAAAAAAGACGGTTATTACTACCTTATCACTGCAGAAGGCGGTACGGAAACCAATCATGCCGTAACGGTCTGCCGCTCGCGTAACATTTGGGGCCCCTATGAAGTTCACCCTGAAAACCCGATCCTTACGTCAAGATTCCAAGAAGGTGCCGAGCTTCAACGCGCCGGTCATGGTTTTCTCGTCGAAACACAGACGGGTGAATGGTATCTAAGCCACTTGTGTGGTCGACACGTGAAGAACCCAGAGGGCTACCAGTTCGCTCCAAAGTATGGCAATGGTTTCTCTATTCTCGGTCGTGAGTCAGCACTACAAAAAGCAGATTGGCGTGATGGTTGGCCCTATGTGATCACCGGAAAGACCCCGATGGTTGAGGTACAAGCACCAGAGATTCCTGCGCATCCATGGCCAGCGGAGGATCACCTTGATAATTTTGACACTGGCCATTTTAATCTCCACTATCAATCTCTGCGTGAGCCCTTTGACGAGTCCTGGGTTTCATTAACAGAGCGTCCGGGATACCTGCGCCTTAAAGGACGTCATTACCTCTACTCACGCTACGAACAGAGCCTAGTTGCTCGTCGTTTTCAATCCCACCACGCAAGCGTTGAAACCGTGGTTGAATTCGATCCTAAGACACCACTACAAATGGCGGGGTTGTGCGCTTACTATGCCCGTAATGGCCACTATTTTCTGAAGCTATCAGCCGACAACAACGGTGATAAGGTGCTGAAAATCGCCTCCAACATCAATGACACGTACGGTGAAGTCGGCCCGCAGGTCAATCTTGGAGACACAACGCGCGTATTTATGCGCCTCACGTTGGACTTACAGTGGTACCAATTCAGTTACTCTCAAGATGGTCAACAATGGCACGACATTGGACCCAAGCTCAACAGTACCTACCTCTCAGATGAGGGTGGGCCTGATATTTTCCGCTTTACTGGCTCGTTTGCGGCCCTATTTGCGGCCGATGTGTCCGGTCAAAAATGTGCGGCTGATTTCGGTCACTTCCATTACCGAGAGCAGCAAACCAAATAACGCCCGAGTATCAAAGCCCAGCGCTACTGGGCTTTACTTTATTTATCATTTCAACTGCGCCTATCACTTAGAACAAACACCCCACCTAACTCATAGCTATCAATGTATTAGCCAATTCTCATATATAAGACACCTTGCTTAATCCCATTCAAACGCTAATGACTATTATGTTATTTAGTAGTCCAACTAGTGAGGTTTCTACATGAAAGCATGGCCAATTTTATCCCTAAGTGTTGCGGCAACTCTGGGATTAGCAAGCGTTAACGCAGCAGCTCAGCCCAATAGCGCTGGCAGTCCTATCGGCTCGACACCAAATCAACAAGGACTCTACGAGACCAGCGCGAACAGCGTTCGTTACAATCAACACCACTATGTTAGCAACAGCCCAATAGGAAGCATTCCATCGGTACAAGGAGACTTTGTTTACGCGCCAGGTAACGGATGTGTAAAAGAATGCAACCACTCCTATATCGCTAACAGTCCGATTGGCTCTGTCCCTAATAAAGACGGTAAGCATAGAGTCCATCCATAAAAAAACCGGCTCAAAGAGCCGGTCTAATTCGACAAGAAAGGGTCAACTTATAACTGTTTGACCTCAACCCGATAAATGGTGATTTGGCTATACTGTTTATCGGGGCCATAGATAACCTCATCGGCATTGTCCATGTTGACTTGATTTGGGATAGCCTGAGCCTCCAGGCACAAGCCTGAGTACGGGCCATAATGTCCATCTCTTCCCTCTGCCTCATCAAGACCTGCACCCGCATAAAACTGCAGCCCTTTTTGGTCAGTACTGACCTCCAGTCCTATCCCAGTGTTGTTTTCATACAGCCAGGCTACCGACCTCAGGCCTTGACCATTTAAATTCCAGCAATGGTCAAAATCTTTATTCTTGCCTCTTTTGGTTGCGCCTTGCGACTTGGCTTCCCCAATCCGTATCGGCTGGCGAAAATCCATCCTCGTCTGTGCAACAGGTAAGCATTGGGTTGGGATCGAGCTTTTGTTTACATCCCAATAGCTATCAGCGTCTATGGTTAAAAGATGATTAGATATATCATGATTTCTCCCGCTGAGATTAAAATAAGCATGGTTAGTCAAGTTGATAGCAGTGACACTATCCGCATTAGCGAAATACTGAATGCTCAGTTCATTGTTGTCTGTCAATCGATAAGTGACATAGATATCTATGTTTGCCGGATAGCCGGCCTGACCTCTTTTGACCCTAGTTCTTAGCGTCAACCCTTGCTCAGCGTGTAGGACCAAATCCCAACACTTTTTGTGTAAACCCGCAGATCCCCCATGGAGGTGGTTGTTCGCTTCATTTTTTTCTAATCGAACCTCGTTGTTGTCATGCGTATAACAGCCGTTATCGATTCGATTTGCCCACGGCCCGACGATCCCTCCTATATATGCCTGGCCATCTAAATAGCCCTGCGGGCTGTCATAACCAAGGGTTATATTAATTTTTCGGTGCATTCGATCGTGAACATAAAAATTGACAATCGTTGCTCCTAAATCAGATATATCAACTTGAATATCATTACTATTTCTTAATGTAAACAGTCGATAGTCACCCCAAGCTAAATGACTTTCAGCATCTAGATTGGCGTTAGTTTCATTACTCTCCAGCTCAAGAGTTAAGTTATTTAATGGACTATGATTTGACATGATTAAAATTAGCCATTTATATTCATTGAAGTTCATTATTAAAAACAACCACACAACATATTGTCTGATTATTTTTTCTGAAAAAATAAACGAGGCGCCTTAATTCGCTAGCTGATGGATCTCGCTAACCTGTGATGGGGTCAAAGGTCCCTTCTCCATCGCCATTGCATTTAAGGTGATCTGTTCAACGGTTCTAAAGCCAGGGATAGGAATATTGTTAGGGCTGATAGCCCACAGCCAAGCCAGCGCCCCTTGACTCAATGTGCGGTTGTCACTGGTAAGGATCTCACGAACAGCATCTAATCGAGTGGTTAACTCTGGTGAAGGGCGACCATCTTTAAAATACTTCAGCCAGTCAGGTGAAACCTTACGTATATCACTGTCACTAACCACAGTACCATGACGGTATTTTCCACTTAATAACCCCATGGCAAGTGGACCGCGATTAATCGCCGCGACTTGGTGGTGCTCACATAGCGACACCATTTCAGCATTTGGGTTGAATACATTAAGTTCAAACTGGATTGCCGCGCACCCCGGATTCTGAACAAAGCACTCGGCTCGGTCTATAAGATCGGTACTCCAACCAAAGCTGTTTATTTTACCCTCTTTAATCAGTGCTTCTAACACGTCACGGACCTTCATAGCTTCATCCACAGCAAGATCACCAATGTGAAGAAACAAAATATCTAAATAGTCCGTACCAAGGCGCTGTAGCGATGCATCAAGCATATTGCGGATCTTTTCTGGCGTCGAGAAAGCACCTAGCACTTGTTTCGTCTGGGTATCACAGTCAAACCCCACTTTGCTGGATAACACGACCTGATCACGTCGACCCGCTATTGCCTTACCAATCACAACCTCACTGTGACCTGCACCATATATATTGGCAGTATCGATAAAGTTAATTCCAGCGTCGATACCAGCATGGATAGCACGGAGCGACTGTTTGTCATCAACCGCTCCCCAACCCAAGGGTTTGTCACCCTCCCAGAATGGCCCACCAATTGCCCAACAGCCCATCCCGAGTGGGCTCACTAGTGCCTGGCCTAAATTCCTTTTTTGCATTCTCACTCCTTTTAAGTCAGCCACCCAGACAGACTGCTGAGCGGCTTAATAACAATTAGAAAAGCCCTTTTAGACGCTTATACAACTCCTGGTATTGTTTGCGTTTTACACATAACTCGGCATGGGCTTTCATGTCAGGTTCATGTACCTGAACCACGCCGGGTACTGGACAGATATCCGACAATACGCCCTTCTCTGCAACGCCTAAATGAGCCAGACGGGCAGCCCCCAATGCTGGGCCTACATCACCTCCAGCCCTATAAGTCAATGATTTACCAAAGACATTAGCGAGTAATTGACGCCAGTAGGCACTGCGAGCCCCTCCGCCTATTAGTGAAATTTCTTCGGGAACCAACTCTGTCGCGTGTAGCGCATCCAAGCCATCTGCAAAGGCAAAGCCAACGCCTTCTAATACCGCTCGGCCTAAATCTGCGCGTTTCGTATTATGAGTCATGCCAAAAAACACCCCCTTTGCAGTCGGGTCATTGTGTGGGGTACGTTCACCCGACAAGTAGGGAAGGAAGATGACCTCTGAGTCGTCAGAGCTTTTTTCGGCCACTTCTTCAATAAGGGCTGGAACACTCTCTGCCCCCGTCAATTCGGCGACCCATGCCAAGCACGATGCTGCGCTTAGAACCACTGACATGGAATGCCATGTTCCAGGTAAGGCATGGCAAAAACTGTGTAGCGCTGATTCGGGGTTCGCTAGAAAACCATCGCTCACAGCAAAATAAACACCTGATGTGCCCAGCGACAACATGGCTTGTCCCGGCTCAGTGATCCCAACGCCAATTGCACCAGCGGCATTGTCACCCGCGCCAGCAACCACTGGCACACAGGGCATGCCCCAACGCTGTGATAGATGTCTTGATAAGGTGCCTGTTACCTCACTGCCTTCAAACAACTCTGGCATCTGCTGACGCGTTAAGCCTGTCGCTTTAAGCAATTCATCACTCCAATCACGCTTTACAACGTCAAGCCATAGAGTCCCTGCAGAATCCGACATATCTGAAGCGAAATCACCAGTGAGGCAGTAGCGCAAATAATCTTTGGGTAATAACACCTTATCTATCTGAGCAAAGCACTCTGGCTCATGACGTTGTAACCATTTTAGCTTGGGCGCGGTAAAGCCAGGCATCATGAGGTTACCCGTAATGTCACGGCTGTTTGGCACCAAGTTTTCCAGCTCTTCACACTCAGCAAAGCTGCGTCCATCGTTCCATAGAATAGCCGGACGAAGTACACGACCTAAGGAGTCCAATAATGTTGCACCGTGCATTTGACCGGATAACCCGATTGCTTGCACATTTGAAAGCTCGACGTTTTCACGCAGGGCGATGATCGCTTGGTCTGTAGCCTGCCACCATTGCTCTGGGTCTTGTTCAGACCATAGCGGTGCAGGTCGAGACACGGTCAACGGCACCGTTTCGGAGCCAACAATCAACCCACTTTCATCCAGTAACACGACCTTGACACCAGAGGTACCTAAATCAATACCAATAAACATATTTGTAATCCTTCTACAGCGAATTTCGTTTCAATACCTCCATGCTGAAGAAAAGCCCACTGGTGAACAATTATGTTTTTTATTAGTTGCTTTCTCTGATTTCGCGAGTGAGGTCGCCGTCACATCGCACATTTTTTACGCCTGTTACTATCCATTTTATGATTTTTAGCAGGAGTTAATCTCATTCTCATGAACAAAAGATATCGCATTACTTTGCTGTTTAATGCGAATAAGGTCTATGACCGCCAAATCATTGAAGGCGTGGGCGAATACTTACAAGCGACGCAATGTGACTGGGACATATTCCTTGAGGAAGACTTTCTTACTCGTTTGGATCATATCAAAGACTGGGTTGGAGACGGGATCATAGCCGATTACGATAGCCCTGAAATTGAACGATTCCTTTCAGAGTCAGGTTTGGGGATTCCAATCATTGGCGTAGGTGGCTCGTATCAAAATCAACAAGATTACCCACAGGTTCCTTACGTGGCTACAGATAATCACAGCCTAGTCCAGACAGCCTTCCATCACCTCAGAGATAAAGGGCTGGAGAATTTTGCGTTCTATGGTCTACCGACAAACCCCAGCAAGCGCTGGGCACAAGAGCGTGAGAAGGCCTTTAGTCAGATTACTAAAAACGAAGGATACTACAGCGCTATCTATCGTGGTAACGAAACCTCTCCGCAAACTTGGCAATATGATATGAATCGATTAGCGGATTGGATTCAGCGCCTACCTACACCAACTGGAATCATTGCGGTGACTGACTCCCGTGCTCGCCACCTCCTACAAGTCTGCGACCACCTGAACCTAATGGTTCCCGACAAGGTCGCAGTCATCGGTATCGATAATGAGGAGCTTGCGCACTATTTGACTCGTGTGTCTCTCAGCTCTGTGGGGCAAGGGTGTAAATCTATGGGTTACCGAGCAGCAAAGCTGTTACACCAGCAACTCAATAATCCACAAGCTGATAGTTTAGACTCGCTCCCTCGCGTAATTGTTCCACCGACCCAAGTATACCAACGTCAGAGTACCGACTTTCATGCTCTCAAAGACCCGTACGTGATTCAAACCATGCACTATATTCGCCATAATGCATGTAAAGGAATCAAGGTAGAGCAAGTGTTAAGTTTTGTCGGCGTTTCGCGCTCAAACCTCGAAGCTAGGTTTAAAGAAGAGCGTGGCCATTCGATTCATCAAGAGATCCATAACGCTAAGCTAAACCGAGCATGCAGCTTACTCTCATCCACTGAATTGCCTATTGTGGAGATTGCTACCTTGTGTGGCTACCCATCACTGCAGTACATGTATACCGTATTCAAAAAAAATCTTGGCCTTACCCCTAAAGACTATCGTATTCACAATCAGTAAATAGCTACCAGTCCTATTTTCTCAATAAAGACAGAGCCGCAAGTTTTTCTTGTGGCTCTGTCACTCGACCGTTAAATCATCACTTCAGGCTGCTCGCTGGCTTGTTTCTCCAGTGGCTCCTCTATTACCTCGCTGTTGGAGGCATAGATTGATAGGCCGCTTTCATTCTCAAAAACATGCAGTTGAGAGCCATCGATGAATAGTTTTTGCTCCATCCCTTCAGTGATTTTTTCAGTAGAGGCGGCCTCCACAACAAGCTGATGATCACCGACTTGGCACGTCAACTGTATCGTGGAGCCCAACAACTCTGACTGAGTCACTCGTCCGATTACCACAATAGGTTGTGATAGATTTGCCGGAGATAAGTGGATATCACTTGGCCGTATACCCATCACTACTTGCTGCGTCTTTGAAGAATAATCCGTTTCGTCATCAATTTTACCTGAGAGTGAAATGTACTGGCCATGCAGGTCAAGCTGCCACTGATTATTGAACTCAAGGCCGACCGTTAAGAGGTTCATGGTTGGGCTACCGATGAATCCTGCAACAAACTTATTCGCAGGGTTATGGTAAATATCATATGGCGTGCCCACTTGCTCGACCTTTCCATCACGCAGAATGACGATTCTATCAGCCAGAGTCATCGCTTCGACTTGATCGTGAGTCACATAGATTGTGGTTTTATTAAGCTTCTTGTGCATTGCCTTAATCTCGCTGCGCATCGAGTTGCGTAATTTTGCGTCTAGGTTCGACAAGGGTTCATCAAATAAGAACACCTCAGGCGTTCGAACCATCGCACGCCCCATCGCAACACGCTGACGCTGGCCACCGGAGAGGGCTTTCGGCTTTCTCTCCAACAACGGGGTTAACTGAAGCATATCCGCCACCGGGCGTACTTTTTGTTCAATTTGCCTTTTATCTAGGCCACTTAGCTTTAAAGCAAAAGCAATATTTTCATACACTGTCATGTGCGGATAGAGCGCATAACTTTGAAACACCATCGCTATATCACGATCCTTTGGCTCTAACTCATTAACCACTTTATCGCCAATTTCAATTTCACCACCAGATATATCTTCTAGACCCGCAAGCATGCGCAGCGTAGTCGATTTTCCGCAGCCCGATGGGCCCAAAAAGACAATAAATTCCCCATCATCAATTTTTAGATTAAAGTCCTTCACAATGTGCACATTGCCCGGATAAATTTTATCGATATGTTTAAATTCAACAGATGCCATGATAACTTCCTTAATTCTTAAATGTGCACTTAGCCTTTAACTGCACCACCAGTTAAACCGGCAACAATATATTTTTGAGCTAATAAAAAGAATGCAATCGCTGGGGTAATGGTCACTGAGACATAAGCTAGGATTTTGTTCCAAGCGATACCATATTCACCACGATACTGCATGATACCCAGTGTCCATGGGTACATTTCATCACTATTTAATACCAACAATGGCAATAGATAATTATTCCAGCTGCCAACCAAAACAAACACGCCCACCGTCGCCAGTATTGGTGTTGACAATGGTAGGATCACATGCCAGTAAAATCGCATGTAACTGCAGCCATCCACTCGCGCCGCGTCGAATAACTCCTTAGGTAATTGTTCAAAGAAGGTCCTAAATAGTAAGATACTGAACCCTAACCCGAAGGCGACTTGAGGGATCACGATCCCCGGCAGGGTGTCTAGCAACTCTAGGTCACGGATCTTGAGGAACAAAGGTAAGATGGCGGCAGCAGCTGGGAACATCATCCCCATTAAAAAGTAGCTGTAGACATAGCGATAACCTGCAAATTTGATATGGGAAAACGTAAATGCGGTCATGGTCCCGACCAATAAGGTCAGCAATACGGATAACCCAGCGATAATCAAGGAATTTTTCATTAACCTCCAGATAGAACCATCAGCAAATATCGCTTGATAATGCTCAAACTCCCACTGGTGAGGAATACCAAAAGGGTTTGTTCTCAGCTCACCAAGACTTTTAAACCCGCCAAATAGAGTAGCGATCATAGGGAATAGTACAAACCCTGCGACAAGCATCAAGAATATAATCCTTAACCACTCTACTTTATTAATTTTCGTCATCGACATTGAGTTAACCTCGTTCTTTCTGGATCGTGTTTTGATAAGTGAAAGCAAAAATCACACAGGCTAGGAACAACACCACGCCCACCGCGCTACCGAATCCAACATTCATACGCGTAATGCCAAAGGTATATAAGTAAGTCACCAATGAATGACTTGAGTGTGAAGGCCCGCCACCCGTGAGTGGCATAATCAGATCAAATGTCTGTAGCGCACCAAGAATACTAAAAAATACCGATACCTTGATGCCTGACATAATCAAAGGGATCTTTACATGCCTAATCGTTTGCAAACGACTTGCACCGTCAAGCTTAGCCGCTTCAGTCAAATCCTTTGGCACTCCTTGAAGTGCTGCAATATAGATCATCATATGAAAACCAAAGTACTTCCAGACGATAACGACAAGTATGGCGGTAAACGCCCAGTCACGATCGGCCAGGATGTACCAAGGCTCCATACCTAGTGCCTCAGCCATCCCCGCCATGACACCGTAATCTCCATCAAATACAAAACGCCAAATCAGACCAGCTACCACTTCTGCCAAGATATACGGTAGGAAGAAAATCAATCTAAAAAAGCTATTGCTCCAGCTTTTCTTATAGATATTCAAAGCGACAACCAGCGCTAAAGGAAGCTGAATAACAAGAGAAACAACAATGATTTTCAGAGTGTTAATCGATGCTGTTTCAAACGCACTATGCTTAAACAGGCGAGTGTAATTATCGAAACCCACAAAATTACTTGGAACACCGTAACCATTCCATTTGAACACACTGTAATAGGCTGCCTCACCTAAAGGCAGGATCACAAAAATACTAAAAAGCAATAAGGCGGGTGGGAGAAAAATCAATAGTGATAATAATCTGTTACCATGGTTATGCTTACTGAGCCAAGTAGAAAAAGACCAACCTTTCTTTTTCTGCGGCAAGCTTGCTATCTGCTCGCTCATAATAACTCCATTTACTTAAATGAGGTGGAGGTAAGATCATTCCCCCCACCTTTACTTGAAATTTATTGTTATAAATCTTTATTGATTAACGCATTTCCCAGGCTTCTTGCACCTGCTCAGCGGCTTCCTTAGGCGTAAGGTCGCCAGTAACAATACCCACTGAGATGTCATTAACTACCCCACCAACATCCGCACCTAAAGCTTGGTCAAAGAACACCTGGTGCCAGCTCGCATTGGTAATATTTTGAGCTATTTGTTGTTTGAATGGATTTTGTAGCCCTTGGTCTGCACCCTTAGCGACCGGAATAATCTGATCAATCTCAGCAAGCTTGGTCTGGCTCTGTTCACTCAGGAAATACTCCATCCACTTCGCTGCCTCAGGTTTGGCTCCCTTGGCAAACGCAAACCCATTAATACCACCTAGAGTATCTGTTGCATTGCCTTGTGCATCATCAAGCGCAGGGAAGTTCAGCCATCCGAGGTCTTGATCCTCAACCCCTTTACCGGAAACAGACTGCTGTGCTTGGTAGTTATAATCCCAATCACCCATTAAGTGTAATGCCGCTTTGTGATCACCAAACAAACCCGCAGCCTCACCATAACCTGCAGCCATGAAGCCAGATTGGAAGGGGTCAAGAGCAGCTAGGCGCTGCAACTCTTCTCCCGCGCGGACAAAAGCCTCACTCTCAAATGCGTCGCCCTCATCACGCATTGCCGCCTCAAATCCCTGCTGGCCACCTGCGCGCATCACCAAATAACTCCAGTAGAAATGCATTGGCCACTTGTCCGCACCACCCACTGCAATTGGCGTAATACCTGCTTGTTTTAACTTTTCTACCGCTGCAAGAAAGTCATCCCAACTCTCAATTTCATCAGCGTTGACTCCCGCCTTGGCAAATAAAGCTTTGTTGTACCAAAAACCGACTTGGCTCACCATGTAAGGGACGCCGAGCTGCTGATCTTGATACTTAAAGGCATTCATGCCAGCATCTGATAGATTCACTTGCATTCCCTGTGAATACTCAGACATATCTTCCAACAGGCCTGCTTCAGCACGGACCTGAAAGTTACCACCGCCCCAACTGTAAAACACATCCGGGCGCTGGCGGGATTGAAGCAAGGTTGGTAGCTTGGCCTTGAACGCTTCGTTTTCTAAAAATTCAATTTTGACTTCGATGCCAGGGTTTGCTGCCTGAAAGTCCTGCGCAATCTCATTCCAAACTCCTAGAACATTAGAGTCAGTTTCGATATGTAACATGCGCACGGTCGTATCAGCAAAAGCGGCTGACGACATAATAAGTCCAGCACAAATCGATGCTGTAATATAATTAACTCTTTTATGACCTTTTAACATATATTGTTAGCTCCATTTAACCATGTGTGATTTTACTATTAAAAATAGTATGCATACCACGCCTTATAATTAATAAAAGGGGGAACAAATACATTGTTGTAATGTCTATCGAATTACGTCAAGTGGATAAATGTGACGCCCATAACAGCTCATTCACAGGCACGAAAAATCGAAAGCGTCATATGAAATATTGTAAATGATCTACCTATTTACTGCGCACTTTGTGTGAAAATAATACAAAACATTGTCATAATTACACGCTAAACAAATGCATCGATGTAATAAAAGTTACCTAATTTCATATAGTGCTTTATGTAAATTCACATCAGTGATAATTATCACTTTATTATCAAACCTCGCGTGATTTACATCACTCAAAACCGTTAACCAAGCGCTTTATATTGAAGTTATTGAAACTAACTCGTTTTCTGATCCCGATAATCAAATAAAAAGTGAAATGGAGTATTAATAATGAAAATTTCCGCAATTACTAAAGCCTTAGCAACAGTGGGCCTTGCTGTAATCTCATCCCCTGCGGTTTTGGCACAAGAAGCTACAACCGATTTTGAGTTCCACGGTTATGCAAGAGCTGGGGCCTTTTCTAGTGCCAGTAACGACTTTACTCAGGTGCCATACGCCGGGCAAAAGGAAACGCTAGGTCGATTGGGTCTTGAAGCTGATGACTTTTGGGAGCTCGCCTTCATGAATCGCTGGGACTGGTCAGAAAGTAATAAAAGTGTTCGCATTAATGCTCGCCTGGGACAAGATAATCCCAACGGCAATGGCAGTAACAGCTTTGCTAATATTGATGGCAAAGCGACGGGATTGATCGAGGCATTTGTTGAGTTCGATGGTGTTACCTCAACTGGCACATTATGGGGTGGCCAGCGTTACTATGGGCGAGATAATTATATTTTTATGACCGATTTTTTCTACACGGATTACTCTGGCACGGGGCTAGGTGTACAAAATTATGAAATGGCAAACGGTCAGTGGGACTTGGCATATATCGCAAGTAATCAATCAGAAACCACCAATGAAGATGCGACACTCAACGAGATGCTGCATGCGTTCCACCTGCGAGCTGACTATGGTCGTTGGCGCTTTGAACTGTTATCAAAATACATGGCAGACAATGTGAATGGTGATGATTACGCGACAACCGGTGCTGAATCCAACATTTCCTTCAGTCCTAAAAGCTTCTTTGGCCTTGGCGACGGTTTCTCTACTCTCGCTTGGCAGACGGGTAAGGGCTTAGGCTCTGGTAGCATGCTTGGTCGCACCTTTACTAACTACAATGCATTTAGTCCAGGGAGTTACGAGTTCAGTGGCAACAATCAAGGGGAAATGACTAAGGTCAAAGACAATGATCTCACTGTTCGCCTCCAAGCTTATGGTGGCCTGTTTGTTGGCGACTGGTTGTTCTTCCCAGCAGTAGGATATGAATTTAACGACTACGATGGTGCCAATGCCGCTCGTGATGATGAAAAGGAATACTCTTACTGGTATGCGATGGTTCGCCCTGTCTACACTATGCCTTCGGTTGATAATTTCGCGATTGCCTCTGAATTTGGCTACTCCGATAATTCGATAACCGATGATGCCACCTTCAAGGCAACAATTGCACCAACTTGGACAGTCGATACCGGCTTTGGCCCTGCACCTGAGGTTCGTCTACTAGCTACCTACATTAGTGGCCCAACAGGCGTGTCTGGTGGTAACCCCGAGAAAGATAGTGATATCATCGTCGGTGCACAAATTGATATGTGGTGGTAATCATCGCAACTAAACATTTTTAAGTCCTGAAATACCTACCCCCGGTTTGGGTGGAAGTTTGGCCTCGTCCATTGAGGCCTTTTTTCCACCTTGTTTTTAGCAAGTAGTATTAGCTGTAATTTTTTAAACCTATTTTTATCATTAGAAACCGTCATTTTTAATTAGAGGTAAGCGTTTATTTTTTATCCAGGTAATTATTAACACCTAACGACATTATCGTCGCAATTATAATCATTCATCCAATTTTAAATCGCACCATATCGGGATTGGTTTTACTCACATATTTTGCTCAAGTGGTTTTTCGCCTTTGACAGTTGTTCAGCTTATAAGTACCCCATAAGGCTTCTGATAAATCTATGAACTCTATAATCAAGCAAATCATCTTTACATTTTTATTATTTTTAACGCTAATCACATTAGTCTCGGTCACTGCATTTAACAACTCAAACTACCTAATTGAGGAACTAGAAGGTTCTGAAGCCGCGACCGTCAACCCATTGCGGTTTTTTTACAGCCTGAGTAATACTATTTTTACTAGTTCCAATTTGGCGCTAATGTATACACCCAGCAACTCTTTACGAGATACGCTTATCTCGTCGGACACGCAAACGAATGTCACTAAGCAAGAGATACAGGCCAGTGTTGATTTACTTAACCTAATGCTCAAAAAACAAGAGCTGTCTCATATCCTTGGGCTTCTCAGCAATGAGCACGAAATGCAGTTTTCTGCCATGCTGGGTGAATTTATCCCCAAAACCTCTGCACTTGTCACCGCAAAAGATCACAGCGCTGCTGCTGCTATAAAAGCTCACACAAGTGCTCTTGAATATGAACAGCAATCACAGCAAATCCATACAGAGCTCTCACGTTACGAAACTGAACGGCACTTAAAAGCACGTGATATTGAGTTTCTTCAATTTCACACTGAGTCAGCGGACCGACTGATCCATCGTATACTGCTGCAAAATACTACTGATGAAGCATGGATAATAAAGTCTAATTTAGACCGACATATTCGGTTTTTGCAACGCAAAGTCCAGCAACTCGAAGAGCGGGAACAAGATCTAGGTAAGAGACTCGATCACCTATTGCAACCCGTTTATTTCGCTGTTGAGGACGAAGGTGGGGTACTTTTACAACATATCGCTAAACTCGAATACCAAGATTTTGTTTACCAACAACTAAGCTACTTTTCTGAGAGCCACGCCTATTTGAGAACGGTCATTCTAGATATTGAAGCAATTGTGGTTGATTCAATCCGCGATTCTAATCGGTTATCCCTACAAGCTGCCTCGCGCGCATCAAATCACATCTTAGTTTTATTCACTATTAGCTTGGCTGTTGCAGCGTTTTTTAGTACTCATATAACACTCAAAATTAAACGCTCCATACACTCCCTTCTATCAGCGTTAGCTTTAATATCACAAAACAACCTCACTGGCGCACAACTCAAGGAGTCCGCTGATGAGTTTGGACAATTGGGTAAGCAAACCAATCTGGTGCAAAAAGCACTACAGCAAACTGTCTCCGCTATGCACGGTAGCGCCAATAACGTGAGCAACAAAACCCAAGCGCTCATTGACCAGGCAACAACGATGCTGCGGATCAGTGATGCGCAAGCACACAATGTCATTGATATGACCACTTCAATGGAGCAAATGACCAGTACCATCGATGAGGTTGCCAACATGGCCGCTAAGACCCAAGATATTGTGCTTAACACCACCCAAAGTGGTCATGAATGTCAAAAGTTATCGAGAGACAATATCAATTCAATCGCTGCATTAGAGCGTAAGCTGATAGACTGTAATAGCAAAATCGAGGTGTTGTTGGAGCAAAACAAGAACGTCACTTCAATTTTACAGGTTATCCGTGGTATATCAGACCAAACTAATTTACTTGCACTCAACGCTGCAATTGAAGCTGCCCGCGCTGGTGTACATGGTAAAGGCTTCGTAGTCGTGGCTAATGAAGTACGCTTGCTCGCCGAGCAAACTAGAGGGTCAACCAACAGTATTGAATCCACCATAGAGCAATTTAATCATGGGATCCTTCAGGTCGTGGACCAAGTACAAGAATGTGTTAAGACTGTCAAAGAGAACACCAGCGGCGCACAAGAAGTCTGCAAGACCTATGACACTCTGCTTAACGAAATCAATTTGATCCATGATATGAGCAGCCAAGTCAGCTGCGCTGCAGAAGAGCAAAGCATCGCCAGTCGCACTTTACTCGACAATATTCACTGTATCAATCAAGGAGCCTTGGAGATAACGGAGCTAAGCCAGACATCCAAACAGCACTGTGAGGACTTGAAAAACCTAGCATGGAAAAATCTGCATAGTGTTGAAAAATTCACCCTCTGATCGGTTTAAACAGGATTCATTGTCTGGGTTTTGTGGTCAGTGGAGTGAAATGTATCCGCTATATCAATAAAGAGACGCTGTTCAACGGCAACCTTTTTTCTAAGCTCGTAAGGCTCAAGGCTCAAACCACGCGCGATTCGAGCCTTCGGGACATCACTGCCCACCAAGTAAATCATTTTTAACCAACCACGCCTTGGTTACTTGGTCTTGATCCGCGCCCTCACGACATATTTGATAATCGAGCTCGGCAATAATCTCATTTGAAAAACGCAGCGCATCCAGCCGCTCTATTTGCTGCGAGTTAAACAGGGATTTTTTGTCGTCTCTCAACAACAAAACGGCACGATCAACGATACCGAGTAGCCCTTTCGGGTCCTCTAATTCGCGGATCTTATAAGCATGGTGAAGAAACTGCGGCTTCCATAACGGCACGATCACCCACTCGTGATTGGTAGCTGCACTCTCAAACGCGCTAAAACAGTCGTCCTCACTACCAGTAAAAAACTCATAACCTGCGTCGCTCAATCCATAGTCTTTCATCATTTGGATAGAAAAACGCGTGATCCCTGCACCCGGGTTAATGCCCTGAATTTTGCTGTTCATCCGGGCGACTACATCGGGCTTGGTTAAGTCGGCTACGCTGGCGATACTCTCTTGCGGCACGTAATCTGGCACGCCCCAAAGCGCATAAGGCTCATAGTGCAAGCCCAACTCAATCAGCGGCACCACTTCCTCAACATCCGCTTTATAAACACCGTGACTCGACGGTAACCAGGCCGACGATAGCATGTCGATTTCACCAGACTTTAGCTTAGCAAAGTTCTCCTGATGGGGGGAGAACACCCTTTTCACCATAAAGCCCATATCGGTTAAGACATTGGCCACTAGCGATGCGGTAGTGCGATGGAAAGATAAGTCGGTAACGCCGAGTGTGATTGTCTGTGCCATTTTGTGCTTCCTTAAAGTTAACTAGGGAGAAAACACCCCCAGAATAGTGCAGTAATCGCTAATCAAACACAGTGGGACAATTGATTTAATCTCAAATCAATTTTGATAACAAAGAGACAGCCGCCACCACCAAGCCGTATCAATAACAAGGACAACGCAATTCATCGCATTGCCCGATTATCGTCCATATTAGTCAATTCTTTAACCACAACAAGCTCGAGAATAAGCCTCTACCACCTCTTGGATCTTATCTATCACCAAGGCTTTAGGGTTAGGCTCAATCAGCCCCTCACTCACCCTTTGGTACTGATTAGGCATAAACTGGCTGAGCATCGACAATGGAATCGGATGCTTTTTAAGGTTGGCGAGCATTACGTCCAGCGCGTGTTGAATACGCGGCTCCGTCCAATAGTAACGAATCCGGTCAGAAAAACTGTAATGCAGGTTATTTACGATTGATGAGTGCTTATTGCCGTAGTAAGACTTCCAGTATTTCGGCTCATCCAACAACACCTGATCGACCACCTTCTTGAACTGACTGGCCTCCTCAGCGGGTACGATTTCCTCTTCCATCTCAGCCAGGGCAAACAGGGCTTCACGATGAGCAAAGGTTAGCGCTGGGCCCACCTTGAGAATGGCAAAGTGGCTTTCCACCAGCTCTCTTAGATGTGCCTGAGTCTGGTAGTCGGTCGAGTGCGCCTCATACACCCAAGGAGTCTGCTCAATAAATGTTGAGATTTCCTGCGCCTTTGCCTTATCAAACCGGATCACTTGGCTGTGGTCAAACTCAACCCCAGGCTGCACCACAATCGCGATCACTTTATCTAGCGCATCACCGATACCCATCGCCTCAAAAGCGGTGGTGTGAGTATCGATGGTGACCTGAATATCCTCAAGCTTACTGACGTGCACTGTGTTTATCTCGCAACTCTCCCCGCCCGGTACGGGGACCTCGGTGCCTATCACATAAGTAAGCTGCGCTTTCACCTCATCCTCGGCATACTGCTCAGCTACCTGACACATTGCCGCCGAACGTTTGGCAATGATCATCGGCGGCAAAGGGCTGACATCATCAGCACAAGACATGGAGGCATCCAAATGGATTTTAGTGAATCCTGCTTCTACATAGGCGCGGATCAGCTCAAGGGATTTGGCCATCGCCTGCTCAGCTGGCTCATCTTGCCAACAGTTTGGACCTAAATGATCGCCGCCAAATATCAACCGTTGCAAAGGAAAGCCGATATTCTCAGCTATCGTTTTTACATAACGAACAAAATCAGCTGGCTTCATCCCAGTGTAGCCACCAAATTGGTTGACTTGATTGGACGTCGCTTCAATTAACACCTGTTTATCGGTGTCTAGTTCATACCTCATTACCGCTTCAATCACTAAGGGATGGGCAGAGCATACTGAGTAGATCCCCAACTTCTGATTCGCCCACTTGTGCTGTTCAACAAACTGTTTCATTCCTTTGCCTCCAGTGTGAGTCCCCACCACATCAGGTAAAGACTTTGCGATCCAATACAAAAACCATACAACAAAAACCACCGAAAGTCTTCGAATAATTACGAATGGATAAACAAAAGAAAATATACGTAACAAAACGAATTACGATAGAGATGGAAATTGGGGAAATGCGCAATCTCACAACAATAATGATCTGCACTCGCCAGTCGCAGGCTGATGAGTGTTACGTCTTAACAGACGCTCATTAGAAATGATGCTGAATGGTAATAGTTATAATGAAATCAACTAGTCGAAAGCGCCCTCTAGGGGATAGAGAGCGTAAAACTGCAGGTGGGCTAGCAAAAGAAACGAACGACGGAAAGAGATAGTCTAGTTTACTCGCTGCGCGTACTACGCTACGACAATCACCTCTAGTCCCTTGTCTTCAAATTGTCGCTTGGTTTCTTTGGGAATGTCTTTATCAATGACGAGGGTATCAATCTGACCGATATCAAGGACCTTGTTAAAGCCAATCCGCCCAAGCTTGGACGAATCCACCACGGCGATCACTCGCTGCACACAAGCTGCCATGATACCGGTAATCGCATAGCCCTCATTAAACGTCGTGATGCCCTTATCCGCATCAATACCATCAGCCCCCACAAACAGTACGTCAGCTTGGACGCCTTTAAGGCATTGCTCGGCTTGATAACCATGCAAAGACTTGGTTTTCGCGCGGTACGTCCCGCCTACGATCACTAGCGTGGTATCTTGCGCTTCAGCCAGTTCGGTGGTTGCAACCAAATTATTGGTGATCACTGTATACCCGCCCTCTTTAGCCAGAGCTTTTGCAACCAAATGTGTGGTGCTGCCGCTATCGATGATAATCGAGTCACCCTTACGCACCAGGCTTGCAGCGACACTCGCAATGCGTTCTTTTGAGTCTGGATTGACCTTGTAGCGGTTATCAATTTGTACCTCAGCATCGCTCTCGCTGAGCGGCAGTGACTCAATGGACTGAGCGCCACCAAAGAAACGCTTCAGCTTACCCTGCTGTTCAAGGGCCTTTAAATCTCCCCGAAGCGTCACTTCAGAGGTTTCGAACATGATAGAAAGGTCTTTTACCGCGACTTGCCCCTCAGCTTGCAACAACTCTAGGATTTTTTCTCGACGCTTAAGCGGATTCATAGTTCCCTCTCATCCCAACTTCGAAAGATAAATATCAACAACATTGCGAAATCTATCACAGTTTCGAAAGCTTCCGCAATGTGTTGTTCTATTTCTCAGCGGTTATTTGGTGATCACTCCATCCAAATCCCACAGGTCTTGCCAGCCGCTTGAGCCCTCCCATAAGAACACTTGGCCTTTGATCAGGCGATTATTGGCATCTATCGCGGCAATGGCGATCATTTCTTCTTCAGTCAGAGGATTTTCAGTCACACTCTTCAGGTTAGAGGTGTACTGCTCTTCGTGGATTGAAAAAGGAATCGGAATATGACCACGCTGTACCGCCCATTTAATACACACGATAGCCGGGTGTACCCCCAGACGCTCCGCAGCCGCAACGATGACCGGATTTTCGATATCCACTAAGTCATCGGCTGTCATGTCACGCTCAGGGCGAGTTGGAGAGCCAATAGGACAAAAGCCAACAGGGACAATATTGTTATTTACCATGTAGTCATAAAGGTCTTGTTGCTGGAATAACGGATGGCACTCCATTTCGTTGACCGCCGGTTTAATCTTGGCGTCACGCAATAGCAGCTCCATCTTGGCGATGGTCATGTTGGACGTGCCTATCGCCTTGACCAGACCCATGTCGACCAGTTGCTCCATTTGGCGCCAAGTCGCCATAAACTTCTCGTGAATATAAGGTGTTGCATCCGGGCTGCGTGAGTCAACATCACAGCCAATCGGGTGAAAATTCGGGAATGGCCAATGGATCAAATACAGGTCGAGGTAATCGAGCTGCAGATCTTGCAGTGTTTTTTTACAGGCGTTAATCACATCATCGTGCTGATCATTCCACACTTTGGAATTGATAAATAACTCCTCACGCTCGATGCCAAAATCCGCCATCGCTTGCGTGATCACCTGACCAATCTGATCCTCATTGCCATAGATAGAGGCGCAATCAATAAAGCGATAGCCCGCCTTAATGCCACCATACACGGCGCTCGAAACCTGCTCTGGGCCAAAGCGATCAGAGCCAAAAGTGCCTAAGCCTACGGCTGGCATCACTTGTCCGGTATAGAGTGTTTTGGTGGGTACTTTGCTGATATCAACAGTTGGCTGATAGGAATATGCTACGGTCATTTTCTCTTCTCCAGGCTCAATGAAACGGCTAAATAAAAACGTCACTTTGGTCTTTTTTGCCCTAAAAGCACATCAAGCAACGCCTATCACAATTTAAGCTAATGGCGTAACACCCTTCTTCAAAATGATGTTGCCATACTTTCGAGTGGTTCCGGTTACCACTATACACTTTGCACTCTTGGCTCTTTCATAGAAAGCAAATCGGTCAACGAATGAGATCTCGCTACCCGGCGGCAACTTTGCGCTGTACTCGTCAATAAGACCCGGGGGATGGACATCATCTCCCACGGTTTGCATCATTACGACGTTATCCACCACATACTGGTCCAGTTCTATCAACGGCATCACCGCCTCAACCAGGGCCGACACCTCACACCCTCTCGCCTGCAATACATAGTCACCACACGAGTAGGCCGGAAAATGAATATCCGAAAACACGATTTCATCGCCGTGGCCCATCTTGGCTAGGGTGTACAAGAGCTCCGGTTCAATAATCAGATTAATGTTCTTAAGCATGCTTTTCTCCTTATATTCGGCCAGCACTTCCACACAGGTCGATCTTGCTGCGGATCACTTGTGCCATCGCATTCTTAGCCTCAATATTGTAAATCCGCGGATCATTGACACTTGGGTCGTCAGCAAACACTTGCTTTAAGGTATCGGCGTAAGCGATCTTAAGCTCAGTTGCCACGTTAACCTTACAAATACCCAGCGAAACGCAGCGAACCACATCCTCACCCGGCACCCCTGACGCGCCATGCAATACTAACGGCACTGAGACCCGGCGCGCGATATCACCCAAGCGTCCGAAGTCCAATTTGGGCGTGCTTTTATACAAGCCATGCGCGGTTCCTATCGCAATCGCGAGCGAGTCTACCCCAGTGCGCTCAACAAATTCAGCAGCTTGATTTGGATTGGTATAAGGCTCTTCCACCGACTCAACCACCAAGTCATCCTCCTGCCCCACAAGCTGTCCTAACTCCGCTTCCACGCTGGCACCAAAGCGGTGACAAAACTCAACCACGCGGCGGGTTAAGGCAATATTGTCCGCAAATGGCGAGTGTGAGCCGTCTATCATCGCTGAACGGATGCCGGCTTTGACCTTATACTCAATATCGTCAAACGAGGTATGGTGGTCCAGATGCAGTGCCACCTGCATACCTCTATCCAATGCGGCTGCCTCTACCAGTGCCACCAGCTCTGGCGTTCCCGCGTATTGATAAGTCGAGGGAGTCCCAGCAAGAATAACCGGAGAGCTCATCTCCTTTGCCGTATCGAGCACGCAGTGGACCGATTCTAGGTTGTGAATATTGAACGCAGGCACTGCGTATCCGTGCTTTTGCGCATGCTCAAGTAAATATTTGGTATGGATAAGAGTCATTTTTCTAGCTCCATTTAAGCAGGATCTTGCCTTCGGGGCTGGTGCCATCAAGTGCGGTGACACGCTCAACGAACGCCTGGGGTGGGTAAACACCATCAAGTAGTGATTCAGTATCGATCTGGTTGTTGGCGAACAGCTGTTTAGCGATCTGCCACTCTTCGCCGGGATAAGGAGCTGAATAGTTCATCCAACTGCCAAATAAGTTGATTTCCTTGCGCAGGATCTGGCCAAACTCTTGGTGAGAAAGCGTCAGGTCTTGATGAAGGGTGCCTATCAGTGCAATAGTGGCACGCGGCGCGGCGATGTTGAGGCACTGCCGAACTGAGGCTGGACTGCCAGCTGTCTCAAGGATCAACTGTGATTTGGCTTGGTCAGTGTGTTGGCTTATCGCTTGAGCAAGGTTTTCATCGGTGGCATTGAAGCCCGCATCAGCTCCGAGGCTAACTGCCTTATCGAGCTTTTGCTGGCTAATATCTATCGCGGTCACCGATGATGCCCCTAGCGCTTTAGCGGCTTGTATCGCAAGCAAGCCAATGGTGCCAACGCCAACCACGATCACCTCTTTGCCCGCCACACCACCGGCCATCAAGATCGGATGGAGACTCACGGTCAACGGCTCAAAGAAGGCCCCTTCAATGAGCGAAACCTCTTGGTCCAACACAAAACAACATTGTTGAGGCAGCTTCACCAATTCGGCATTGCCTCCCGGCTGTCGCGAGCCAATAAAGCTGTAGTCCTGGCATAAGCTATAATAACCATTTTGACAGTGGCGGCACTTACCGCAAGGTACTAAAGGTGCGCAGGCAACCCGGTCGCCAACCTTGACCTTAGTCACTCGTTCTCCAACATCCACTACCTCACCAGCGAACTCATGCCCAAGCACGATAGGATAAAAGTGGGCGCCATGATGAAAAATTCTGGGCAGATCAGAGCCGCAAAGACCCGAGACGTGCACCTTCACAATTACCGAGTCTGCATCAACTGCGGGTGCTGAACTTTGCCCAACTTCAAGTTTCCTATTCGATTTAACCGTAATACTGAGCATAACATTACCTTTGTTAACCAAATTTAATTTCAAAAACTTATTATTAACTTTCGTTTACTTATCACTTTACGTAGAATGGTATTAAAACATCAATCGAAACTTTCACATTACGTTTTTTATTGCTTGTAAGTTTGCTTTAGATCACAAATCGTAAACAATTGAAGGGGCAAGGCATGTATATTGGTATTGATTGCGGAACACAGGGCACCAAGGCTATCGTTTGGGATGAAGGAAGAGTGATCGGACAAGGGTTTACTCCACACAAAACCCAAGCCGCTCAAATCGGTCAGCGAGAGCAGAGTCCCCACAGCTGGTTTGACGCGCTGTGTACATCGGTCAACTTAGCATTCAAAGGCCAAGAGCGACTAAAAGATGCTGTCAAAGGCATCGGCGTATCCGGTCAACAACATGGTTTGGTTGTTATCGATCATCAACAACAGGTGATCAGAGATGCCATGCTGTGGTGTGATACCCGCCCACATCAAGCTCTGAAGGAGTTTGCTGACTCTCGTGCCAGTCACTTCGTCGATGATATTGGTATTCAGATACCGGTCGCTTTTACAATCGCCAAGCTATTGTGGATCAAGCGGTACGAGCCTGAGACCTTCGCCAGGATCCACCGCATCATGTTGCCTCACGAGTTTTTAAATTGGTCACTCACCAGACGTTATGCCGTTGAGCCGGGTGATGCCTCCGGAACGGGATGGTTTGATACTCGCTCGAAGTCGTTGAGTGAAACATTGCTAGCTGAGCTAGGTATTGCTCACACGTTTGAGCGCCCGGATGTACTCGCCTCAGAAGAGGTTGTCGGAACACTAACGCCACAGGCTGCAAAGCGACTTGGCCTCAAGCAACAAGTGATTGTCTCAAGCGGCGGCGGCGATAACATGATGGCCGCGATTGGCACCGGTAACGTTGACCAAGGGCAACTGACCATCAGCCTTGGCACATCTGGCACCCTATTTTCCCATTGCCATCAACAAGTTGACAGTTATCACCACCCTGACCTTAATGCGTTCTGCTCATCATCCAATGGCTACCTTCCCTTAGCCAGCACCATGAATGTCACCACAGCCAACAACCAGATTTTGAGCTTAACCAACTCAAGCCTACATGAGTTCGATACTATGTTAAGCTCAAGTCCAATCGGTGCGAATGGCTTAAGCACACTGCCTTTCTTCGATGGTGCACGCCTACCCAATGTCCCCAATGCAACGGGCGCCGTGCTAGGGATCACCAGCAACAACCTTTCCCCCGCTAACCTACTCAGAGCCACCATCGAGGGCGTCACCTTTAACTTACAACGCGGCGCAAGAACCCTCAAAGACGCCGGCGTCAACTTCGATCGCGCCTGCATCATCGGCGGCGGCGCCAACAGCAGCGTCTGGCGACAATTAATCTCCGACGTCCTCAACATCCCACTCTGGACCCCCAACAGCACCGAAGCCGCCGCCACCGGCGCCGCCATCCAAGCCATGTGGGCACACGAAAGCCAGTTCTCCCCCTGCAATCTCACCACCCTCTGCCAAGAATACATCAGTAGCAACCAGTCCAACTCCGTAACCCCCATTCCCACCAACGTACAACAATACGATTCAATCACGACTAACTACCACCAAACCGTAGACAAACACATGACCCAATTCAGGTAATCCCCATCAAAGCGCGCGCGAAAGATCTCGTCTCTTGCTTCTCGAATCTCGCCTCTGATTTCAGCGCGCTATGCCCCTCGCTCCCCGAAGGGCATCGCCCGTCCCCGCTCCTCGCCCCTTTTTTTCGCTTTTAGCGCAAGTTCACAAACAGAACAAAAAACACCCAATAATGTGATCGACAGCTTAAAATCGAAAGACTTCGTTATATTTCGAAAGTTTTCGAGTGTAACATTTCTTTACTGACTTTCATCGCCACAAACGATTAGCAAGGGACGGTTATGACGAATCCAATTCTGACCATGAGTGGAATATCAAAAGCTTTTACCGGTGTGCAGGCCCTGCAAGATGTTCAGTTTCAGCTTAGAAAGGGCGAAGTCCATGCCTTGATGGGTGAAAACGGTGCGGGTAAATCGACCCTGATGAAGGTATTGATTGGCGTTTACCCTGCAGATGAAGGACATATCCAATATAAAGGCAACAACATAGCGTTTAACTCGGTGCTTGAGGCTCAAGAAGCCGGAATCTCAATGATCTTTCAGGAATTAAACCTTATTCCTCACCTTTCTGTCGCGGAAAATATCTTCTTCGCTCGAGAGCCCTTAAAACACGGCCTGATCGATTATCGGACCATGCGACGTGAGGCGAAAAAACTGCTTGAGATGTTCGATATTGATGTCGAGCCCACTGATATCGTCAACACCCTGTCTGTGGCCAAACAGCAGATGGTGGAAATTGCCAAATCCCTAAGCTTTGATGTCGAAATTCTCATTATGGATGAGCCAACATCTGCACTGACCGATAAAGAGATCGAGGCTCTGTTTAAGCTAGTCAACAAACTGAAAGCCCAAGGTGTGGCGATCGTCTACATCTCTCACCGCATGGATGAGCTAAGGCGCATCTGCGACCACATCACCATCTTTCGCGATGGCCAATACGTGTCTAACCACAAATTTGCCGATATCTCCATGGATGACATCATCGCACGCATGGTAGGCAGAACGCTTGACAATCACTTCCCTGAGAAAAAGGCCGTGATTCAAGATGACCTAATTTTTTCAGTGATGAACGTGGCGCGCGAGGATGTGTTTCAGCCACTCAACTTCGACTTGAGGAAAGGGGAAATTCTCGCCATCACTGGACTAGTTGGAGCCAAACGTACCGAGCTGGCAAGGGCGCTGTTTGGCGCGGATAAACTAACCCAGGGTGAGCTGTTTATTCACGGGGAGCGCCAAGTGATCCGCAGCCCATCCGATGCAATCAAAGCTGGGGTCGCGTATTTATCTGAGGATCGCAAGCTCAATGGTGTCGCGGTCAAGATGTCGATCCGTGAGAACACCACTATGGCATCAATGGACAAGGTCAGTTCCAAACTTGGCGTTATCTCCGCTCAATCTGAGCAACAAGCCGCAGAAACCTATGTGCGCAAGATGGAGATAAAAACCCCGACTATCGAGCAGTTGGTCAGCAACCTCTCTGGTGGCAACCAGCAAAAGGTGGTGATCGGCAAATGGCTATTCCGCGGTGCCAAGGTGATGATTTTTGACGAGCCAACAAGAGGCATCGATGTTGGGGCTAAGTATGCCATCTATGAGCTCTTAGACGAGCTTGCTGCACAAGGAATTGGTGTGATTATGATTTCTTCTGAGCTTCCAGAGGTACTGGGCATGTCAGATCGCGTCATTGTCATGCAGGAGGGTGTGATGACGGCAGAGCTTATCACCACACAAACCAACCAAGAAGAAATTATGCAATACGCGACTGGAGTGAAAAATATGTACCCACAGTACGAGGAGGCAATGTCATGAATGACAAACACAAGGAAGTCCTGCAAAAACTGGCGTCATTGGGCGGGTTGTTCGCGCTGATCATCGCCTTCTCAGTCACCAGTCCGTATTTCTTTAGCATGGATAATATGATGACGGTCGGGCTACAGACATCCACCATCACCATCATTGGTATCGGCGTGATGCTCACCATCCTGACCGGCGGGATAGACTTATCCTTGGGCTCAGTGATGGCGCTTGCAGGTGTCACTGCTGCGATGTCGGTTAACGCGGGCGTACCCGTACCCTTTGGCATGCTGATTGGTGTCATGACGGGTGCCGCGTGCGGACTGTTTAATGGTCTATGTGTATCTAAGCTGCGCCTGCCCCCCTTTATCGCTACCTTGGGCATGATGATGATTGCGCGTGGTATCGCGCTGTATATCACCAATGCCGCCCCGGTCTCTGGAATGCCTGAGTCTTTCTCCTACCTCGGTAACGGCGCGCTATTTCGCATGGTAGAGATTGGCGATAACGGCTTTCCAATCGTCAAATTTGCTGGCATTCCCTACCCTGTGATTGTCATGCTACTCGTTGTTGCAGCCTTCTCCTTCCTGCTAACCAAAATGCGCCTTGGCCGCTACCTGTATGCGATTGGCTCAAATGAAGAAGCCGCGCGCCTATCGGGCATCAACACTGAGAAAGTCAAAACTGCGGCGTATGTGGCATCAGGTTTTCTCGCCGGTCTTGCTGGCGTGATCATCGCTAGCCGATTAGTCACGGCGCAGCCCAATGGCTCAGTGGCAGCTGAGCTCGATGCCATCGCCTCCGCCGTGGTCGGCGGCACCTCACTGATGGGCGGCGTTGGCACCGTCTCTGGCGCGGTGATCGGCTCGTTTATCATCGGTGTGCTGCGCAACGGGCTAAACATGAATGGTGTCAGCTTCTTTGTGCAACAAATTGTCATCGGCGGCGTGATCATCGCCACTGTTGCTTACGATCAATACCGAATGCACCAAACCAAGAAAGTCAAAAAAACAACTCGTACCCCGAATACCAAAAAGGATGTGAACGATATGAAAGTGAATAAGATTGCTTCTGTTGCTGTGATGGGTCTTGTCTTTGCGTTTTCGAGCGCGGCTTTTGATGCTCAAGCGGCACAAAAGGAGATTGCTGTGGTGGTTAAAACAGAAAACTCCAACTTCTGGCAGAACGTTAAAGGCGGCGCAGTCGACGCGTCTAAAACGCTGCCCGATTACAAGGTCACCTTCCAGGGCCCTGCTGCCGAGACCGCGGTTGATGAGCAAGTTAATATGATCCAAAACGCGCTTAACCGTGGTGTCGCAGGTCTGGTAGTTGCGCCAACCGACCCGAACGCTCTCGTCCCTGCACTGAAAAAAGCGTGGGAAAAAGGTGTACCGGTTGCGCTGATTGACTCTTCACTCAACGATGATGATAAATACCACCAAGCTTTCCTATCCACCGATAACCGCGCAGCAGGCAAACTTGCCGCAGAGCAGATGATCAAATCACTCGATGGTAAAAAAGGTAAAGTGGCCATGATGAGCTTTACCGCAGGCTCGGGCAGCGCTATGGAGCGCGACGGTGGCTTTAAAGAGACCATCGAAGCGGCAGGTTATGAGGTCATTGGTCCTTACTACTCAAACGCAGATATGGTCACCGCACTCAACCAAACCGTTGACGTATTGGCTTCGAACACTGATTTGGTTGGCATCTTCGGCTCGAACGAACCTACCGCTGTTGGTATGGCGCGCGCCATCAAGCAGCGCGGCTACACGGGTAAACTGGTCGCTGTCGCCTTCGACGGTAACCAAGATATCCAGCAGTTTATCCGCGATGGTGTGCTTGATGGCGCTGTGGTTCAGTCTTCTTACGGTATGGGTAACATGGGCGTAGAAGCGGTGTCTGAGATCCTTAAGGGCAAAAAAGTGGCTTCTTACATTGATACTGGTGTCGTCTACGTGACGAGCGACAACATTGATTCTGATAAGGCCAAAGCAGTTCTTTACTAAAACTATGTAAACCTAAAAAAGAGACAGCCACCTAAAGAACTTTGGTGGCTGTCTCTTTCTATTTGAAAGATATTTCCTCAAAAGTTTTGAATGCAAACTTTTTCTTATTGAGATTGTAGAAGCTATGATCTGGATTGTTCTCAACAACCATTTCACTATTTTCAAACTTAAATAACCTACTGTGAACTTCATTATTACTCTTTAATTGCAAAGTAGAAAATTTAAGATTGTGCTTGGAGCAAATGCTTTCTAATCTTGGATTCATCTCTTTAAAAAGTACTCCAGGCACTTCATTGAACTTAACCATAGAAACAAATTCAATTTCCGCATTCTCTGCAATAGTATTAAGATTTAGCAACTGCCTTAACAAATTATCCATTTCATACTCCTTTCCACGAATGTAAGAGTCTTGAATCAATAACTTATTTGCCTTCATACCAACCGCTCTTGGGAAAATATCTCTAATACCTCGAACCTCTCCAACTTTAAAGTCATATTTTCTAATGCTCATACTTTCTAGTTGCTTATTCCTTATCACAAGCTCTTCATACTTATTGTTTAGCCTTTCAATTTCAGCCTCACTTTCCTCTTTTATTAATGAGGTTTTTTTCTCTATAATTCCAGTATATTTTTCCTTTAACAACTGCTTATTAGCTGCTACTCTTTTAGCCGTTTCCTTGTCATTCTTCTTCATTAAGGATAAGGTTTCCTGTTTCAACAGCTCATTATACCTTTCCTTTAATAACAAATTATCGGCGGCCATCCTTTGAGCAACTTCGCTCTCAAAGCTATTGTAGCGATCCTCTTCTAATTGCTTTCTCTCTTTCTCTTCTAGAACTTCTTGTGATATCAACTTCATACCAGAGTAAAGACAAATAGGAATTGTCTTTCTATATGCGGTATTTTGCAGATCAAAAACAAACCATGCGCCAGTGGCTATCCACAAAATAGGACCTAAAATTTGCAGGCCTGGAAACTTTTTAGCCAACTGATAAGCAAAAAAACGAATAGCAGTCTGCCCTGCGATTAGCACAATCGCTTTCTTAACTATAGAGGAAACAAGATTAACAACCAGCTCTTCACCAAGCTCTTCAATCATAGTCTCAATAATATCAGAGTCATTTTTTTCAATTAGATGAATAACTTCTGAGATATCATTGTAGTTTATATTTACAGCATTTAAAGTCTTTTCTAACTCTTCTGGCTTGGTGTCAACAAGCTCTTTTCTTACAAGCTCTTTTACAAGTCGTTTTAGTTTATCTTCTTTGCTCAAGTGTTTATTAATATTAAAACCAAACTTTTTGATAATATCGTCTATCATCTCTTCAGTTTCAATGTAAGCGCTTTTCCCTATCATTTTCCGGAAAACACTCGCAATATTTGAAGATGCAAAATAAAGAGTTTGCTCTTCTAATAAAGCAATTGACTCTTCTCTACTCTCATTCTTTGCGATAAGCTCATTTCGCTTCTTATCATTAAAAAACGAGAAATTGCTATCCAGCTGACTAGAAATATATACTAAATCTTCATTTCCTAACTTATCAAAAACATCCTTCATATTATAGCCTCTTAATGCAAAAGTAGAGCTAGCTAAGCATCCATCTCTATATTATTTATTGTTACATCTATTAAATCGCAGCAAAATAAATCAATAAATAGCAACTTCAATTGTAATTATTGATACTTTATCCCAATCTTTAGCAAACCCAAAAAGATGACACAGCCCAAAAGCACCCTGACAACGTGTTACAAGTTTCTAGTGAACATACATTCCCATCGTGAAAGAGCTTTTCCTGTGCTTTGCTACATTCTCGTAGCAAGTTTCAGCAGAACAAAATAGTATCATTAAATCAAAAATCAGTGTGCCTATTTTGGCAGTTAAAACAGCTAATTAGCCAGTTAATATGAAGGTTTTGACGATTTTTAAGGATCTGTACATCCATTTCACAAAACAGGTGCTGTCAGTTTCAACATCGTGGTGATACTAGTAGGAGGGTCACTTTTGGTTAGTCGACTTTCCTTCAATGTTTTAAATTCTGGACTGGATGTTTTTACCCTACCTAAAAGAACGCTTTAGAAGGCGAATCAAATAACACACACTCACGGCAGGTTATACTCTCGTAACGAAAAGTGACTTGGTCGCACTTGAAGTCCTGTCCTCAATTTAACGATTCCAAGCAATAAGACAAAAATGTCAATTGACCTTCGCTATAGTCTCATTCGGCGCTCAATGGACTCGAGCGTCGGGGCACGATTCACATCGTGAGCGTTAAAATGACAAGCTTGGAAGGTCACAACATGAGTGTTCAACTCTCAACTTTGGCGGGGTCACTATGGCTAACCGTACTTTCAACACATTTGTTGGCAGCAACATCCTCAGAGCGACTTACAGCTTCAAACAGCCTTTCACCGTTTACGCCACCTGAGATCTTATATTACGGCGCTAACATTGGCCTATTTCCAGCACAAGTTCGCCACTGGATAATAACCGAGGGTTTTCCTGTAGAAAAAATGGAGCAGCCCTGGGCGCTTGAGCCAAACCTCAAGGCATGGTGGAGCGGTGATGGTAACCAGGTCCTGTTTCAAGCAAGCTATACCATTGACTCCAAGAAAGAGACAGCCACTAACCGAGCGTTAGTGGCTGTTTTTTATAAAGCAAAGCACAGAACCGCAAACAACCGAATGTTATCCGCTGTGAGGGCATGTCGTATTAGAAAAGACCCACAGTCTCAGACTGGCTCCACTCTTGGCATTAAAGGCGGCTTCAACCATACTGTCGTTGCCAGCAATACAGCTGAGACTCGGTAAGATCACTCTTCTATTTCATCGTCCTTGATACTGTTGTAAGTTTCTTCCCAGACTGGGGTTAACTGGTCAGCGACACTGCTGCTGTCACCCCCCTCACCGTCGTCTCCCCATGTGACGACACTGCCGTCAGATTTCAACGCGGCAAAGGCTCTATGGGTGGAAAATACCTCGACCACACCTCCCTCAAGCTGGTCTGCGACACTGCTGCTGTCACCACCATAATCACCTATTCCCCATGAAACTAGGCTGCCGTCAGCTTTCAGCGCAGCAAAGGCAGCATAGGTGGAAAACACCTTGGCCACTCCCCCTTCAAGCTGGTCAGCGACGCTGCTGCTGTCACCACCAGCATTTTCACGTCCCCATGTGACAAGACTACCGTCGGATTTCAACGCAGCAAAGGCACTATCGGTGGAAAATACCTCGACCACATCCCCCTCAAGCTGGTCAGCGACGCTGCTGCTGTTACCACCGTTAGTACTACTTCCCCACGTGACGAGGCTACCGTCGGCTTTCCGTGCGGCAAAAGCACTTGTGGTAGAAAAGACCTCGACCACATTCCCTTTGAGCTGGTCAGCGACGCTACTGCTGTCACCACCAGCAGTGCTGGATCCCCATGTGACGAGGCTACCGTCGGATTTCACCGCAGCAAAGGCATAATAGTTAGAAAACACCTTGACTACTCCCCCTTGAAGCTGGTCAGCAACATCACTGCTATCACCACCGTTAACTTGACTTCCCCATGTAACGAGGCTGCCATCGGATTTCAACGCCGCAAAGGCATAATTGGTAGAAAATACCTCGACCACATCCCCTTTAAGCTGATCAGCGACATCGCCGCTACTGCCAGAGCCCCATCCCACGACGCTACCGTCGGATTTCAGCGCAGCAAAGCCTTCATTTACGGAAAATACCTCGACCACGCCACTCTCAAGTTGATCAGCGACGCTACTACTATCCCCACCAAAAGGACCACGCCCCCATGTAACAAGGCTACCGTCGAGTTTCAGCGCGGCCAAGGCATATTGATTGGAAAACCCCTTGACGACTCCCCCTTCAAGCTGGTCGGCAACGCTGTTGCTGTTACCACCGTGATAACTATCTCCCCATGTAACCACGCTGCCGTCGGATTTCAACGCGGCAAAGGCATAATGGTTAGAAAACACCTCGACCACATCTCCTTCGAGCTGGTCAGCGACACTGCTACTGTCACCACCCTTATCGTCGTCTCCCCATGAGACGACACTGCCATTAGTTTTGACTGCCGCAAAAGCAGTGTGTCCAGGATAAACAGTGTTAACCATCAAAGGGGTATTTTCCACGTAGGCGCTATCGCTAATTCCATCATTATTACCCGTCGCTTTTAAGCGAATCACTTTACCGTAATCATCTTGGTTTAGCGTGTATTGAGCATCCGTTGATAACAACTCATCCTCGATAAACCACTGGTAGTTTATGTTGCTACAATTTTGGCAGGCGACGTAGCCGTCCAAAGTACCATTAACCTTATACTCGCCCTCGATGGCAATCGCGGTAATTTGTGGTGCGACTGGTGGTGTGCACTCTTCTGGCGAATTACAACCGGCTAAAAGCGCAGTGATAGTCAACGTGACCAATTTCAATTTCATCGATAAATCCTGTGTGTCAGTTACAGCCCAACCATCGGCTGCTATTTCACTGGATTCAAACGACTAGGATTTCATTGAACTTAAATGACTAACATTTCAAACTTAGCCGGTTGATTGGGCCTAATGCACTGTGAAGATGGATAAATATCATAATTTACTCTGGAGTTAATAACGCATGATGGGTGAATATAGTGTTAACAACTGAAGGCAATGGGTAAGGCTTGACGTTTAATAAGAGAGGCTGTTATCTCATCGGAAGTGACTGACAAAGCAAAGAAGATGGCCTCAACTATACTGTCTTTGCAAACCGTACAGCTGAGACTTGGTAAGGTTACTCTTCTATTTCTTCGTCTTTAATACTGTTGTAGGTTTCTTCCAAAATCGGGGTTAACTGGTCAGCGACGCTGCTGCTATCACCACCATAACCGCTACTTCCCCATGTGACGATACTGCCGTCGGATTTCAGTGCGGCAAAGGCATACTGAGTAGAAAATACCGCGACCACCCCGCCTTGAAGTTGGTCAGCGACGCTGTTGCTGTCACCACCAGAAGCGCTACTTCCCCATGTGACGAGGCTACCGTCGGACTTTTGCGCGGCCAAAGCAGTTTGAGTGGAAAATACCTCGACCACATCTCCTTCAAGCTGGTCAGCGACACTGCTGCTGTCACCGCCCAAATTATCTCTTCCCCATGTGACGAGGCTACCGTCGGATTTCAACGCGGCAAAGGCGAAATCGTTGGAAAACACAGCAACTACATCTTCTTCAAGCTGATCAGCGACGTTGCTGCTGTCACCACCACTAGTGCTAACTCCCCATGCAACAAGACTACCATCGGATTTCAGCGCAGCAAAGGCAGTACTGGTGGAAAACACCTTGACCACATCAGCTTTAAGTTGATCTGCGACGCTGCTACTGTCACCACCACCAGTAATGCTCCCCCATGTGACGAGACTGCCGTCGGATTTCAACGCTGCAAAGGCGAAATCGTTAGAAAATACAGCGACTACATCCTCTTCAAGCTGATCAGCGACGCTGCTGCTGTCACCACCACTATCCTTCTGCCCCCATGTAACAACACGGCCGTCGGATTTCAGCGCAGCAAAAGCCCCAGAAGACGCGGAAAACACTTCGACCACACCCTCTTTAAGCTGGTCAGCGACGCTGCTGCTGCTACCCCCATATCCGCTCCATCCCCATGTGACGACACTGCCGTCGGATTTCAGCGCAGCAAAGGCATATCGGGTAGAAAACACCTCAACCACATCGCGTTCAAGCTGGTCAGCGACTTTACTGCTGTCACCTCCCCACGAACTAGACCCCCATGTCACGAGGCTGCCGCCGGACTTCAGCGCGGCAAAGGCACCAGAAGGAGTGGAAAATACCTTGACCACCTCCCCTTCAAGCTGGTCAGCGACGCTGCTGCTGTCACCACCACTACCATCTCTCCCCCAAGTAACGACGCTTCCGTCGGATTTCAACGCGGCAAAGGCATAATCGTTAGAAAACACCTCGACCACATCTCCTTCAAGCTGGTCAGCGACACTACTGCTGTCACCCCCTTCACCGTCGTCTCCCCATGAGACGACACTGCCATTAGTTTTGACTGCCGCAAAAGCAGAGTTTGCAGGATAAACAGCGCTAACCATCAACGGGGTATTTTCCACGTAGGCGCTATCAGCAAGTCCATCATTATGACCCGTCGCTTTTAAACGAATCACTTTACCGTAATCCTCTTGGTTTAGCGTGTAGTGCTCATCCGTTGATAGCAGCTCATCCTCGATAAACCACTGGTAGTCTATATCGCTACAATCTTGGCATGCGACGTAGCCATCCAAGGTGCCATTGACCTTATACTCGCCTTCTATGGCAATCGCGGTAATTTGTGGCGCGACTGGTGGTGTGTCGTCATTTGACGAATTACAACCGGCTAAAAGCGCAGTGGTAGCCAATGTGACCAATTTTAATTTCATTGTTAAATCCTGTGAGTCAGTTACAGCCCAACCATCGGCTGCAATTTCACGGAATTCAAACGACTAGGATCTCATTGAACTTAAACGAATAGCATTTCAAACTTAACGGGGTGATTAAGCCTAATGTACTGCGGATATGGATAAATATCGTTATTTAATCTGGAGTTAATAACACACGATGGGTGAATATAGCACCAACAAAAGAAGATGACAGGCAAGGGTTGACGTTTGACAATAGGGACTGTTATGACATCCGCAATGGCTGACAAAAACGAGGAAAATGGCCTCAACTGTACCGTCATTGCCAACAGTACAGTTGAGAATCGATAAGATTACTCTTCTATTTCATCGTCCTTGATACTGTTGTAAGTTTCTTCCCAGACTGGGCTTAATTGGTCAGCGACACTGCTGCTGTCCCCTCCCCTATCGCTTTCTCCCCATGTGACGACACTGCCGTCAGATTTCAACGCGGCAAAGGCTCTATCGGTGGAAAATACCTCGACCACATCTCCCTCAAGCTGGTCTGCGACACTGCTGCTGTCACCACCATAAGTGCCTAATCCCCATACAGCTAAGCTGCCGTCAGCTTTCAGCGCAGCAAAGGCAGAATAGGTGGAAAACACCTTGGCCACCCCCCCTTCAAGCTGGTCAGCGACACTGCTGCTGTCACCGCCAGAATGTTGACTTCCCCATGTGACGAGACTACCGTCGGATTTCAACGCAGCAAAGGCATAGACGTTAGAAAATACCTCAACCACATCCCCTTTAAGCTGGTCAGCGACGCTGCTGCTGTTACCGCCGGTAGTGCTATTTCCCCATGTGACTAGGCTGCCGTCGGCTTTCAGCGCGGCAAAGGCTCTATCGGTGGAAAATACCTCGACCACATCCCCTTCAAGCTGATCAGCGACGCTGCTGCTGTCGCCACCAGAAAGTTCGGACCCCCATGTGACAAGGCTGCCGTCGAGTTTCAGCGCGGCAAAGACATATCGGTTAGAAAACACCTTGACCACTTCCCCTTCAAGCTGATCAGCAACGCTGCTGCTGTCGCCACCGTAACCAATATTTCCCCATGTGACTAGGCTTCCGTCGGATTTTAGCGCTGCAAAGGCTTCTCTGGTGGAAAACACCTCAACCACATCCTCTTCAAGTTGGTCGGCGACGCTAGTGCTGTCACCACCGGCACTGCTATCTCCCCATGTAACGACTCTGCCATCAGACTTCAGCGCGGCAAAGGCTTTTTCGGCGGAAAATACGGAGACCACATCCTCCCCAAGCTGATCAGCCACGCTACTACTGTTACCACCTCTAGTGCTATGCCCCCATGTGATAAGGCTACCGTCGAGTTTCAGCGCGGCAAGAGCATATTTGTTGGAAAACACTTCGACTACTTCCCCTTCAAGCTGGTCAGCAACACTGCTGCTGTTACCACCGTTAGCCCTATCTCCCCATGTAACGAGGCTGCCGTCGGATTTTAGCGCGGCAAAGGCATAATCGTTAGAAAATACCTCGACCACATTTTCCTCAAGCTGGTCGGCGACACTGCTGCTGTTACCCCCATAAGAGCCATGTCCCCATGAGACGACACTGTCATCAGTTTTGACTGCCGCAAAAGCAGAGTGTGCAGGATAAACAGTGCTAACCATCAAAGGGGTATTTTCCACGTAAGCGCTATCAGTAAGTCCATCATTATGACCCGTCGCCTTAAAACGAACCACTTTACCGTAATCATTTTGGTTTAGCGTGTATTGAGCATCCGTTGATAACAGCTCATCCTCGATAAACCACTGGTAGTCTATATCGCTACAATCTTGGCATGCGACGTAGCCATCCAAGGTGCCATTGACCTTATACTCGCCTTCTATGGCAATCGCGGTAATTTTAGGCGCGACTGGCGGTGTGTCGTCATTTGACGAATTACAACCGGCTAAAAGTGTCGCGATAGTTAATGTGACCAATTTTAATTTCATTGTTACGTCCTGTGAGTCAGTTACAGCCCAACCATCGGCTGCAATTTCACTGAATTCAAACGACTAGGATTTCATTGAACTTAAAACGACTAAAATTTTACTCACTAGAAGCCCGCTATGACTCTTATATCGATACTGGTGTTGTCTATGTGACTAGCGATAATATTGACTCTGATATGGCCAAAGCGGTTCTTTACTAACAATAAGTCCCCCCGACAGGAACAGCCGCCACCAGCTTGTTAGTGGCCGTTTAAAAGGTCTGCTTCTACTGTTTACAAGACTTGAAGGTACCCCCAACTCACCGTGAGTCACACTGCATTCCAACAACTAACAGTAATCAAACAGACAAAGTATCTCGACTCAATGCCCGTCTGATGTTGATAGTTTTCTCAATGTCATCGTTAAGATTGATCAATTGCGCGGTAAGGCGTGCCATCTTCATGGCGATATTGCGCCCATAATTCATCATACACACCGCAAAACTGGCAATAAATGAGCACACATACAGCGTTAACTTCCACCACTTTGTGCTTGCGAAAAAAGCTTTCACCCAATTTATGAACAAGTTGTCGCCTTGAGTGAGTACGATCACCCCTTGCCAGATTAAACTGCTTTTTGCTTGCCAGCTCGGTGCCTGTGATAACTGCTGCCAAATTCTAATCACCTGGGTAAAGTTGCGGCGATTAGTACTAATTTGCCGAGTAATTTTTTGCGAGACACTCGATGTGAGTACGGGTGCGAAGGTACCAAAAACCGTGCACAAAATAGAGAACACATCGAACACTACCGTCACCCATTGCAGAGTTTGTTTTATCGCGTTAGCAAACGCACTTGATAGTGCACTGGGGGTATAGTGACAGACTAGTGAATCACCGATGTACAGAGAGGTAATGTCGCCATCCGTTATTTCACGATACCACACTCTACTCTCATTAAATATTTCAAGCTCAGAGTCTACCAACTCTTGATTAGCTGGGTTAGTCAAGGTGGCATAGCCGCGCGCTTTGGCTAATCGGTAATGTCGACGGGCCTTTACCTGAGCGACATCAGGATCAATCCACTGCTCCTGAGTCAGCCGTTTAGCAATGGCATTGACACCCAAGTCGGGGTCATCGACATACTGAGCAAACACTTGCTCGAAAATGATTTCGATACTGGCCTCCCTGTCAAACGTCATCCCTGCAATCTGAACCTGATTGAGGGCCGTTTTCGATGAAGACATCAGTTCTTGTATCGACATCGGTATCACTTTTTTACTGCATTTGGGGGGCGTTAGCTCATCGCTAGTGATCAGCGCTCGAATTGTAGGCTCAGAAATCCAATCCGTTTCTAGGTAAAAGTAATCATTTTCCGTTATCTGGATTTTTCGCATCATTCCTTCAACACCCCCTCTTTAGCTTGCCTAATCCGATCCGATGTTACTTGCTACAACCCTTTATTTCCTAACGTACAATCACGTTCTCATAACCAATAATTGCGCTATTAATCAAGACAATAGGCAATATTCTTAAATGTGAGATGAGTGTTCTATCGACAAACTACCGATTCAAACTACAGCGGTTTCATACTCAGTCTCCGATTCAACGATTCCAAGCAATAAGACAAAAATGTCAATTGACCTTCGCTATAGTCTCATTCGGCGCTCAATGGACTCGAGCGTCGGGGCACGATTCACATCGTAAGCGTTAAAATGACAAGCTTGGAAGGTCACAACATGAGCGTTCAACTCTCAATTTTGGCGGGGTCACTATGGCTAACCGTAATTTCAACACATTTGTTGGCAGCAACATCCTCAGAGCGACTTACAGCTTCAAACAGCCTGTCACCGTTTACGCCACCCGAGATCTTATATTACGGTGCGAACATTGGCCTATTTCCAGCACAAGTTCGCCACTGGATAATAACCGAAGGTTTTCCTGTAGAAAAAATGGAGCAGCCCTGGGCGCTTGAGCCAAACCTCAAGGCATGGTGGAGCGGTGATGGTAACCAGGTCCTGTTTCAAGCAAGCTATACCATTGCGCCTGGCTATGTGAATGAGGGACAGCACGTAACTTGGGGAGAGGACGCTCACTACAGCGGGGGAAGCACTTCAAGCAGTATTACCGACGCCAAGTTTCGCTCGTTGAAAGCCCGTTATCACATTAAATTACACGCGGAATATCTCCAACTTACCGACCCGGCCTTTGCTGAAGTGACCAGCTTGGCCAAACAGCTTAGTGAGCAAATTGAGTTTGACTGGGCGAGCTTTGATCAATATCAGGGTGCAAAACCGATCAAAACGCCAGGCAAACACCACACGGTTTGCTCAGGTTATTCGGATATCGTGATGGATAGAGCGGTCACTCTTGAGTCTGTTGCATCAGTTGAGGAGTGGGTTGGAGCTAACCATAGCTGGAATGTCGTGAACCTTAAGGATGGGCGTAAACTCTATCTAGACCTCACCTGGTTTGATAATGAATATATCGACCATAATAGCGGCTTAATTGTTCAAAAAGCAGACTACCAGTGGGGCAACATCACCTTCGACCAAGCGGTGTTCAATTACGCAAATCTCGGCTATGGCTCGGCAGGACTCGTGCATACACAGGGTAAACTGATCAATAAAGTCACCAAGCGTGCATTAGACTAAACAACTTTCTGTTGGGGTGCGTTGATAGCGCATCTCAATCAATTGATGGCCTGCCACCACTTCCACGTTTTTGATAAACGAAAATCCGTGTTTTTGGTAGTAGTCACGTAAGTACTGATGGGCATGGATGTCGACGGTATCAACACCGTGTTGCCGCGCGTAGCGCATCAGTGCATCCACTACACAACCGGCCAACCCTTGCTTGCGATAAGACTTTAACACCGCAACCCTGGCTAAAACAGCATGGGTGTCATTCGTTTGGTAGAGCCTCGCGGTTGCCACCGCGGTATTACCCTCAATGACTAAAGCGTGCATTGACTGCTCATCCAGGCCATCTTTATCGAGGTCCTTTCCAATCCCTTGTTCTTGAGTAAAGACTTGGAAACGAATCGCCTGCGCTTGCGCGATAATTTCCGCACTTGCCCCTAATTTTACATCCATATACTGATATTCCCTGCTGCTTCCTAAATAGATTACATCAATCGATGTGCTATGTAACCTGAGGGTGCCCAGTTTAAAACAGACAACGTCAAGCTTAAACTGCCCTTTGACACGTACTAAGGTATATACTCACCACCGCTCCATTGCGACAACCATTTCAACCGTACAACTGAGGTATTGCGTGCAGTTAACCCACTTTAAATACAAAACGCGTAAAGGCCCTGACTATCGCCATGGTGAGCAAATGTCTTTTATGGACATAAAGCAGACCTTTGGCCTTGGTAGCCTTCGCGTTGGCAACTGGGTCAATTCGGAAGAAAAGGCCCTTGCCGCCAATTTGATCTTCGACTCACTAGCCGACCTGGCTTACTTCTTGGCGCTTCCACCGAAGGCAATTGGCCTGCGGGGTAATCTCAGCCTTGCGTTTGGCACCGGTGGGCGCAAAGGCGTCCAAGCTCATTACGCCCCTAACTTGCGTGAGCTCGCACTTGCCAAGAACGCAGGGGCTGGCGCCCTAGCTCATGAATGGTGGCACGCATTTGACCATTACATTGCTGACAAAGCCTTTCAAATTGGCGACCGCTCAGGGCCACAACGACAAATTCTATTCGCCAGTGATTGCTGGCTGAAAAACGCCAGGCTCAACGCTCATCCTCTGAATAAAAAACTTATCGCGATTTACGACACGGCCCTACTCACGGCAAATGGACAAGATGTCCATGATTATGTCGCTCGAAGTGTGAAAGCCGATCGAGCGGTCGGCTCTAACTACTTCTCCCAGCCTACCGAAATGATGGCAAGAGCCTTTGAGGCGGCGATCGAGTCAAACGACGAGTTACAAAACCCTTATTTGGTCTCAGGAACAATGGACCGAGAGAGCGTTAATCTCTATCCAGACTCTGCGCACAGGCAAGTGATTAGTGATGCGTTGCTTGATTATTTTCGTCCGCTGGGTGAGCTTTTGAGTCAGTAATATTTGGCTCCGAGAGCCAAAATATCCCTCTTAGCGCTTCCCTGCTCAGCAAAGTGAATTTTGTTCATTTGCACAATTAAGCGAATTAAATCACAACAAGAGTTCGATCAGAGCCCAAGTTTTATCACGCACCGAGTTTTATCCTTCAATCACACCCAGTGACCTTCAAGGGACGAACGATGAACCGAACCATGACAACCTGGCTTATCCCCGGCTTGCTTCTCGCCGCTTATGCCTACACTACCCAAGCTTCCGCCAACGAGTCGCCAACCAAACTGCAAGTGATCACCTCCGGTGGGTTCGCCGCTGCGTTTGACCAGCTTAAGCCTGAGTTTGAGGCTTTGACTGGCATTCAAGTTGAAACCTCTTATGGTTCTTCCAGTGGCGGTGCGCATGACTCCATCCCCGTTCGGCTTGAGCAAGGCGAGCAGTTTGATGTGATCATTTTATCGCGCTCGTCACTTGATAAGCGCACCGATGATGGCTTTGTCTATCCTGATACCCGCACCGATCTAGTGACCTCTATGATTGGTATGTCGGTAAAATCAGGTGCTCCCAAGCCCGACATAAGTACCCCAGAAGCCTTTATCAAGACCCTTAACGAGGCAAGCTCAATTGGTTATTCCGCCAGCGCCAGTGGAACCTATCTTTCAACCAAACTTTGGCCTGAAATGGGGATTTGGCAAGACATCGAGGCCAAAAGCACCCGCGTACTGAGCGAGCGAGTCGCGACAGTTGTCGCACGTGGTGAGTTAGAAATTGGCTTTCAGCAAGTCAGTGAGATCTTGCCGATTGAGGGCGCTGATTATGTTGGCCCAATCCCCGATGAGTATCAGAAGATCAGTACCTTTTCGGCTGGTGTGCTCAAGTCTTCCAGCCAACTGCCGCAAGCCGCGCAGCTGATCGATTATCTATCCTCACCCAAGGTGGTTCAAACCATAGAAAAAACTGGACTGTTTCCGGTCATTGAGGCAACGAACCTTAGTCAATTTTATCCTCAACAATAAGCTAGATTAAACTCGCGATAGGACAGACAACCTATCGCGAGCTCCTGCTTTACATCACTTAATGCTTAATTAAGCCTCAAATTCAGCCTTGATCTGCTCCACCCAGTGGGCGACACGCTCTTCAGACAATGAGGCTTGATTATCCTTATCAATCACTAGGCCAACAAAATGATCATCTTCTAGTGCTGTGGACTCATTAAACTCATAGCCTTCGTTGGGCCAAAACCCGATCACGTTGGCTTGCGCCTCGGTCACAAAGTCATACAACTCCCCCAGCCCATCAACAAACTCATCGGGATAACCCACCTGATCTCCAAGACCAAACAAGGCTACGGTTTTACCGCTTAGATCAATCTCTTCATTGTTGTCTAAAAACTCCGCCCAGCTCTCTGCTTCACATTCCGTTGCTAGACCCGGTAACTCCCCTTCGCCCAATGTTGGCGTACCAAAGATCAGCTTGTCATAACCAAGTAACGTTTCTGCGTCAACGCGGTTGATGTTAAGTGGCTTATCCGCAATATCACCCAACTGCTTATGAATCAGCTTGGCAATTTTGCGAGTACTGCCAGTATCTGTCCCAAAGAAAATTCCAATTTTCGACATCTTGCTCTCCCTAAAATACCTAAAAAATCAAACTGCTTTTGCACTCAATTGTGTTTGTGCAATGTCGCTTTATTTATTGAACTGCAAACAACGTACCTAACATAAACCTCTATATTTACTGGCTTTGTGATGCCTTTTGTCTACAGTTGTTCACTTTCAGACAATTCATTGTCGGTAAATGTAATCGGCCGGTAGATCTCTACTCGGTCACCCTCAGACAGCGGCGTATCCAGTGGTTTTATCTTGCCAAACACCCCCACTTTTTGCAGGTTTAGGTCAATCTCAGGAAACAAACTGACCATCCCAGATTGGGTAATCGCGCTGAGAATCGTGGCGTCTGATGCAAGCTCCACGTCCAGCCACATCTGGTCACTCTCATTGGCGTAAATCACACTGGCTTTCATAACCATTTCTCCTTGCTTTGCGTTGCTGATAACCCGTGATCAAACTCTCTGAATGCTGTTTCACCATCAGTATCAAGCTAAGGACTAAGAACCCACCCGGTGGCAAAATCGCAATCAGCAGCCCTCGATAGCCCTCGATGACGGTCATTTCTAAAAAGGCAAACTGACCTCCTAGCAATAGCTCGGCATTGGCAAATAGGTAGCCAGTGCCGAGGATCTCGCGGATCCCGCCAAGCAAAACCAGCACCCAAGTAAAGCCCACGCCCATCGCCAGCCCATCAATCACAGTAATGCCTGCCCCATTGCGACTAGCAAAGGACTCCACTCGTCCCAAAATCGCGCAGTTGGTGACAATCAGCGGGATAAACAACCCCAATACTTGGTGTAATGAAGGCAATAGTGCATTGAGTAGCAAGTCGGTAATAGTCACGAGCAAAGCAATCACCAAGATATTCATTGGGATACGAATCGCGTGACTGACAATACTCTTCATCAGCGAGGTGATCAGGTTCGCCAGCACCATCACCGCTGTGGTGGCAAGACCAAGGCCTAAGCCATTGGTCGCGCCATTGGTGACGGCGAGCAAAGGACACAGCGCAAGCAACTGACTAAGCACGATATTATTATTCCACAAGCCATCGGCGATAACCTGTTTAATACTCGACGGTTTACTCATCGATAGCCTCCTTGGTTTCCATCGGCTGAATAAGGGCGTGGGCGAGCAGCGCCTGGTGGACACCGCGCACCAACGCACGCGGCGTTATGGTCGCGCCACTGAACTGCTCGAACACACCGCCATCTTTTTCCACCTGCCACAGGGAGGTGTTACTGAGCGAGCGGCGATTGAAGCTCAATATCCAGTCACTCTTGGCGAGCTCAATCTTATCCCCTAGCCCCGGGGTTTCACTGTGGCTGAGCACGCGCACGTTTTGGATCACCCCGTGAAAGTCCACCGCGACCATAAAGCGAATATCGCCGCTATAGCCCGGCTCTGCCCCTGACAAAACCTGATAGGTGGGCTGACCACTTTTATCGTTTAATCTAACGACCTGATAAGTACGCTCTTCAATCTCAAACACCTGCGCCGTATCAAACAGGCTCGGACTGAACTCGGCATCCGGCACCAACTCGCGCAGCATGGCCAAGCTTTGCTCAATACGATTGGCTTCAATCATTGGCGCGACATAGCGATAGAGGCTGCTCAGACACCCTGCCGCCAACGCGCAGCTAAACGCCAACATCAGGGTCTGACTTGCCAACGCCTCTTTGATAGCACCGCCTTGGGTGATCTTTTGCTTGAGGAATTCCAGTTGAGGGGATAGTTGTTTGATCATATTAAGAATGACTCCCTGTGCCAGCTTGGGCACCAAATCGCTTGGGTTGCATATAATGATCAATCAAAGGGCTTGCCGCATTAATGATAAGCACGGCAAAGGCCACCCCCTCAGGGTAACTGCCAAATTCCCTGATCAACCAAACCAATAACCCGCCAAGCAATGCATAGACCATTTGGCCGCGAAAGCTTGATGGGGATGTGACCAAGTCAGTCACGATAAAAAAGGCCCCTAACATTACAGCGCCACTAAACAGATGCTGGCCGGGACTAAGGTACTCTTGTGATGAGACCAAATAAGCCAAAGTCGCTGGCGCTAGGATGCCAAGTAAGAAAAATACCGGGATCACCCAAGTGATCACCCTGCGATAGATAAGATATACCCCGCCTAGCAGCAACCATATAGCGTGTACCTCACCGAGACTGCCCGCTTGATGACCCAGCACCAGATCTCTGGTTGCCGGCATGACCACCTCACCACTGAGCACCGTCGCCGCCGACACGCCATCAAAATCAAGCCACTCGGATGCACTCGCGACCGTCACAGGTGCTGGCGTGATCCACTGCGTCATCTCGAGCGGAAAGCACACCAGTAGAAACACTCGCGCCAGCATCGCCGGGTTAAACAGATTATGCCCAAGACCACCATACGCCTGCTTACCCACCACGATGGCAAACGCAGCGCCTAGCCCACATAACATGGGAGGAAAACTGGCCGGTAAACTCATTGCCAGCAGCAAACCCGTTAGCGCTGCCGAGCCATCTAGGCAGGGCGATAGTGTCTTTCCCCGTACCCAGAGACACAAACCCTCACTGATCACCGCCGCAGCGATACACACTAGGGTCACCACAAATACCGAAGGCCCAAAAACATAACCTGCAAACAACAGCGCTGGAGTGAGCGCAAGCACCACCTGGTACATCATCCGTGTGGTTGAGTTACTTGAGTGCGCATACGGGCCTGCACTTGGCTTAAAGTTAATCATGATTGCGCCTCCTCAACTTTGCTACTTTTGCGCGCCCCCGCACGCTTACGTTTGTTCTTTTTCGCTTCTTTTGCCGCGCGCTTAAGCTCGGCTTCCTTGGCAAGGCGTATCGTGCGAGCCTCCGAGAGCTGTTTGGCTCTTTGCTGGCGGCTTTTGGATTGTTTTTGGTGTGATAAAACACTTTTAGCGTGGAAAAAATACTGCGCTAAAGGCACTCGCGATGGACAGATATAGCTGCACGCACCACATGACATGCACTGATCAATCCCAAGCTCTTTCGCCAACGAATAGTCGGAGCTGCGACTGGCGGCCTGCATACGAAACGGCATCAGCCCCATCGGACAGGCGCGCACGCATTGGCCACAGCGAATGCACTCTTGGGGCTTGTCATGACCAATCTCTTCATGTGTCAGCGCTAGCAGTCCTGAGGTGATCTTGGTGATAGGAATATCCAGGTGAGTGATCACCTGCCCCATCATCGGACCGCCAAAGATCAGCCGCTCACACTCCATGGTTGTTCCGCCGCAAAAGGCGATAATATCTTTGACCCTTGTGCCAAGCGGCACCTCAATGTTGGCGGGCTTTTCGATCCCCAGTCCCGATACAGTGATCACTCGTGAAATCAATGGACGACCAAATCTCACCGCGTGATAGACCGCCCGGGCGGTCGCAATATTGTTGACCACCACACCGATGTCGGTTGAGCGCTGTCCGTGCTGAACGGTTTTCCCGGTTAAGGTTTTGGTCAAATGATGCGCAGAGCCCATCGGATAGAGGGTTGGCACCATCTCAACCTGGATATTGTCATCATCAGAGGCGGCCGAAGTCATCGCCTCAACACTGTGTGGCTTATTGCTCTCGATGCCGATCAGGGCCTGCTTGGCACCAGTTGCAAGCAGTAACAGGCGCACACCCTCAATCACTTCGTTGCTGTGTTGACGCATCACCCTGTCATCACAGGTCAGGTAAGGCTCACACTCACCACCGTTGATGATCAACTGCTCTACTCCCGCCTTGCGGGCAAAGCGCGCCTTAGCGGCGGTTGAAAAGCCCGCGCCGCCCAAGCCAACGATCCCTGCCTGCTCGATACGCGTTAGCACCTCGTCTGGGCTAAGATTTGCGATCGAGCGAGAGCTAAATTCCGCTCCCCAGCTTTGATCTTTGAAGCACTCAATCTCAATCGTGGCAACTTTAACTTGACCAGGATGGTCAACGACATGCGGCGCAATCGCGACCACGCGCCCATTGACCGGAGAATGAAGCGGCGGCAGTGAACGCTGCGCACCGATGGCGATGATCTGTCCCTTTCTCACCTCCTCACCTGGTGTAACCAGCGGTCTGAGCATGCTGCCGTTGGGCAACAGCAGCGATAAAAATAGCTGCTTAGGACTAAAATAAGGCACCGTGCCCTCATCTTCTGCTGTGAGAGATTTATAACCGGGTGGGTGCACGCCACCATTAAAGGGCTTGCCGAGTAAGCTGGTATATCGATCAATCTTAAGCATTGCAGCTTACCTCCGTGCTAAACGGCTTCGGCCACAACCAAGTCTGAGCACTGCCTTGTAGCGGCTCAATAATAATGCATTCTTGCGGACAAACATCCACGCAGAGGCGACACCCAGTACACACATCCGCAATCACAGTGTGGATCTGCTTGGTTGCACCAAAAATACAGTCAAATGGGCAAGCCTTGCTGCAGCGCGTACACCCAGAGCACTGCGCTTCCTCCACCCTGGCAATATATTGAATCGCCAGTTTGTCTGAGTTCTCCTGTACCCCAAGCAACTGGGCAATATCCCCCACCAGCGATGCACCACCAGGAGGGCATTGGTCATAACCCAGCTCCCCATCGACCATCGCCTGCGCCGCTTGACGACAGCCTGCCTTACCACATTGACCACACTGGCCTCCCGGCATGAGTGCAACAATCTTGTCGACCAGCGGGTCGCTCTCGACAACGAAAACTCTTGAGGCAACGCCAAGCATCAAGCCCAGCAACGCACCAAGTAACATAAATATCAATACAGTCATATCCTCTCCTTCGCCTCGATTTGGCTTGATATCTCTATGCCATCCCGGCAAAACCCATAAAGGCCATCGAAAGCAACCCAGCGGTAAGAAAAGCGATAGGGTTGCCCTGCATCGCCGCTGGCACCTTGCTCAGACTCAACTGAGTACGCATACCGGCAAATAGGACAATCACGATGATAAAGCCGAAAGAAGACCCCAAACTAAATAAGACAGTGGTTAAGAACGAATACTGCTCCTGAACGGTCAGGAGCGTTACCCCAAGCACGGCACAGTTGGTGGTGATCAAGGGTAAAAACACCCCAAGCGCCTTATAAAGCGCAGGGCTATTTTTCTGTACATACAGCTCAGTGAGCTGAACGACGGAGGCAATCAGGACGATAAAGGCAATCGTACGCAGATATTCGATTTGCCACACTTGTAAAACAAAGCGATCAAACATCCAAGCTGCCACGGCGGCAACTGTGATCACAAAGGTAGTGGCAAGCCCCATCCCGAGCGCGCTAGAAATACTTTTGGATACGCCCATAAACGGGCACAGCCCGAGAAATTTCGCTAGCACGACATTATTAACAAATGCCGCACTTAAAAATATTAACCATTCATCCATGTTAGATTCCTTACCCTAAAATATGCACCGGTTGCTTACTTCGCTATTAATGCATATTAAAAACACACATAAAATACGTGCTAAAATTCACTACCAATCAGTAATACAATTCAATCTATTGCACGAAAACCATTGCACGAAAGGTGCCAAACATACAGGGGTAAAATTGCATCAAAATAAAGCAATCATGACCCTTACAGTGCGATTGGACCTTGTAGACCAGGAAACACCGACAAACCGTTTGTCGTTTAGGTGACAAAATGTCTTGTTCTATTGCGTTAGATCAACTTGCTAATCAGTTGAATTATAAATCTGTATTTATGATATTAATATTGGAATGAAATATGCTTCGATATCGTCAGGTAATACTCTTGGAGTCCTATTTTGAATGGATTTATAAACAATTATATCAACCAATTTAAGAGCGTCGAACATATTGACCTTGAGTCAACAGGTGAGGCAGTCACCATCACTGACCCTGCTGGCAATATTGTCAATATCAGTCAAGCCGTATCAGCAATCACGGGTTACAGCCGTGAAGAGTTGCTTGGTCAGAACTGCTCAATACTGTCCAACTCTAACACCCCTAAAGAGTTGTACGCTAACCTATGGAAAACTATTTCAAGCAATCAAATCTGGCGAGGTAATTTAATTAACCGCCGTAAAAATGGTAAATCTTACATTGCTGATTTAACTATATTCCCAGTCAGCTTTGATGACTTTACTGGATATTATTCTGTACAGCGGGACATCACCGAACAGTTTAGCCATCACCAACTATCCCATAACCACAGGTCTATATTTTCAGCAATTTTAAATGCCAGCTCGCTGTCCATTGCCATGTTTGACAATAATTTTAACATTTCCTTTACCAACCGTGGACTGGAAGAAACCTATGATGAGGCATTTTTCTACAACATATTATTCCCGGAAATTGTTGAAAAGCTAAAATCAGGTAATATACAATTTCATCAACAAAGCCAAGATATTGAATTGGATATTGTTTATCGTAATCAACTGCGCAGTTTTCACTGCACTATTGACCCGCTTCTTCTCCAGGAAACCCGCACCGAATGTTACTTCGAGCCCAAAGAAGAAACCCACGCTATTTTGGTGATAAATGAGCGCACTCAGAAAAGAAAACTTCTTGAGGAGCAAAGGATCAGTGGCCTTAAGCTGTTGATTGCTGATCGCAAGCATGTCCACTCAATGCAAGAGGTGCTGATGGCGACAGTCCATCAGTTGCAGGGGCCATTGAATGTGATTGAGTCTGCGGTCAAGATCCTCAATGGGCGTAATCATCAGTGCCAAGGGCTCGAGATGATGGGACAAGCTGTTGGCGAGGGCTTTAGTGCGCTACGCTACATTCAGGAGCATATCCCGGAGCGACCGAACGAAGCATTACAAGCCACCAATATCAATGAAGTGATCCGCGATGCCTGTAGCGTTTCCTCCGAAAAATTGGTCAATCACTACATCCAATTGGATTTAGACTTATGTCGCGACCTACCGTCAATTAATGCGATGCCCTCGCGCTTGATCCTCGCTTTAGTCCAACTGATTGATAATGCCATTGAACAGATTGATGCCAGCCGCGCAAGTGAGCGACTGATCACCATCACCTCTCACCGCGATAAAGATAGTGTATCGATCGCGATTGAAGACTCTGGCGGCGGGATTGAGCCCAACATGGCGAACAAGATCTTTGAGCCGCTGTACAGCTCTAAGGCGATCAACACGTCTGGTTGTCGTGGCCTTGGCCTTTCGATTGTTCAGCAGGTGATGAACGATCACGCCAGTATGATCACGGTTGAGAGCAGTGAGCATCTTAGCGGAGCCAAGTTCGTGATTGCCCTACCCATCTCTTGTCAGGAGGAAGGGCTATGATCAACTCAATATCGAGCAAGCAACTGCTCTCAACCCTGTATCACATTTGTACCCAACTCAATCAGAGCTTGGATTATCGTCAAACCCTGCCCTCTGTAATGAAAATCCTCAATGATGAGTGTCATTTATCCGGTGGTCTGCTGGCAATCCGCGATAAAGAGCGCAATGTGATGCTGGTCGAGTCCGTTCACGCCCCTGAACTGGGTGGCGAGTACACCCGCGGCTCAACCAATTACAAACAAGGGGAAGGCCTAATTGGCTCCATGCTCAATGAGGGGGGCTCCATCGTGCTCAAGACGCTCGGTAATGACCCCAGGTTTGCCGATAAGCTCTCCATCTATGACTACGCTAAGCCCTTTATTGGTATCCCGTTAAAAAGCGTCGATAAAGAGGTGATTGGGGTGATCTGCGCCCAGCCTAACTCTCCTGTCGATGATGATCTGCGCAATCTACACGATTTTCTCGAGATGATTGCCAACCTCTTGACCGTCAACATCCAGCTTGCACATAACGTTGCGAACAAGCAAGCTCGCATCACCCACGAACGCGATGGCCTGCGCCGCAAGGTGCGTAAAGAGCATGGTGTCTCCTCTCTTGTTGGGCATACCAAGGTGATGCGTGAGGTATTTGATCAGGTGCGCTTAGTATCACGCTGGGACTCGACCATTTTGATCCGCGGAGAGTCGGGCACAGGTAAAGAGCTGATTGCTAATGCGATTCACTATAACTCGCCGCGCGCGAACCAACCCTTTGTCAAACTTAACTGTGCTGCGCTGCCTGATAACTTGCTGGAATCGGAACTGTTCGGTCATGAAAAAGGTGCCTTTACCGGGGCGGTCAAGACACGCAAAGGACGCTTTGAGATGGCCAATGGTGGCACACTGTTTCTCGATGAGATTGGCGAGACCTCGCCCTCCTTTCAAGCTAAATTGCTCCGGGTACTGCAAGAAAAAACCTTCGACCGTGTCGGCGGTACCGAGCCTATCTCTGTCGACGTGCGTATCATTGCGGCGACCAACCGTACGCTAGAGCAAGAGGTCATCCAGGGCAACTTTCGTGAAGATATCTACTATCGTCTCAACGTTATGCCGATATTTTTGCCGCCGCTGCGTGATCGATTGGATGACATTCCAGATCTTGCTCAATCGATCCTTGATAAGCTCTCTGGTATCCAGAATCGCAAACTTCGTATTGATGAGCAGGCATTGGGCTATCTGATGAACTACTGCTGGCCCGGCAATGTACGAGAGCTTGAGAACACCATCGAACGCGCCGCGGTGTTAAGCGCTGATGGCTTGATTAATATGTCGCTGATCCAAGTGCATAACACTCAGCAGTTCTCTACCGCGATCCAAAACCCAACACCGCTTGGCGGCTCGCCAAACACGCCCCTTTCGGAGCGACCTGCAATGGCTCATCCACAAGCATCCATACCTCAGCCACAGGGCGCTATGCCTCATCCACAAGGAACTATACCTCATCCGCAAGGTGCTATGACGCAACCACAAGGGAGCATGCTCCACACCCAGAGTAGTTGTAATAATGGCTATGGCGGTATGAACCTTGAGTTCGATGAGCAAGAAAAGCAGCGCGTGATCCACGCCTTAGAGCAAACTGGATGGGTCAAGGCTAAGGCGGCTCGCCTGCTCAATATGACCCCGCGGCAGATTGCCTATCGGATCAAGACGATGAACATCGATGTTAAGCAGCTTTGAGTAAGCCCAACTCATCTCAAGGTTCACTATCAGCGAGATGGGTTGGGTTTATGAGGGGTAACATTCACTTACCCCTTTTGTTGGTTTCCGGACAAAGTGAGTATTCCAAATGCGACACTTCAAATAAGGTGCTGTTTTTATTGAATTTTATGCAGAGGCACATTGGGCATACCACTTGCAGGTCAATAGAGATAATTCGGTGACCAAGCAATATAGGATTGTATATGGACGTAACTAATCGGCTCACGGACGAGCCCATCACCCATTTTATTGGTAAAGAGACGCAGAAGCGCATTGAGGATCACCCCTGTTACTCAAAAAACGCGGCGCAATACGCGCGCATTCATTTACCGGTTGCGCCGGCGTGTAATATTCAATGTAACTACTGTAACCGTAAGTATGACTGCAGTAACGAGTCTCGCCCAGGGGTCGTCTCGCACGTCTTGCAGCCCCTGGATGCACTGGCGCGCTTTCATGCCATCAAGCAGCGTATGCCCAATCTCACTGTGGTCGGCATTGCAGGCCCTGGCGATGCACTGGCCAACCCCAAGATGACGATGCAAACCTTGTCACTGATTCGCCAGTCAGACCCCAATGTGAAGCTGTGCATTTCAACCAATGGCTTAGAATTAGCTCAGTATGCTGAGGAGCTGGCCGAGCTTGGGGTGGATCACTTGACCATCACTATCAATACGCTTGACCCGCAGATTGCCGCCAAAATCTACCCCTGGATCTTCTTTAATCATCGACGATATAAGGGAGAGGAAGCGGGTCAGATACTGATTGAGCAGCAACTTAAAGGACTAGAGGCCGCTCAGCGCGTGGGCATGTTGGTCAAAATTAATACCGTCTTGATCCCGGGGGTAAACACCCAAGGTATTGAAGCGCTGTCACAGGCGTTAAAACAAAAAGGCGCGTTCCTGCACAATATTATGCCGCTGATTTCTCAGCCAGAGCACGGCACGTATTTTGGGATAAACCATACGCCCGAGCCAACAGCAAAGCAGATTGAGGACGCGCGCAGCGCCTCGGTATTACATATGCCGCAAATGACACACTGCCAGCAATGTCGCGCCGATGCCGTCGGCCAGCTTGCCAGCCCTTGCAGTAGCCAAGAAAAGGATGACGTCTATCGCGTTGCAGTGGCCAGTAAAGGCAGTGAGATCATCGATTGTCATTTTGGCCATGCCACACAGATGAACATCTACGACATCACCCCTAATCAAGTTAGTTTTATCGAGTCTCGCCCAGTACAGCAGTATTGCACCGGCAAAGAGGATTGCGAGACACCGCTGCCGATTGACGCTCTTAAAGACTGTCAGCAGGTCCTGAGTGTGCGCATCGGACTAGGGCCTTGGCAAGAGCTCGAGAGCCACGGCGTTATGCCCAACACGGATTTCGCCTACCTAACCGAACAGCAAGCGCTTTCGGCACTGGCGCAATCACTGCACAAGACCGACAAGGTCGTTCCACTTACAACATCGAATCATGAGGTAGTCAATCAATGACCATGACCATCAGTGCCAAATGTGTAGGCTGTCATGCCTGTTATAACGTTTGTCCAAACAAAGCGGTGTATCGCAACCCGGATGGAAAACCAGAGTTTGCGATCCGCCAGCAAAGATGCAATGGCTGCGAGGGGCAATTTGAACAGCGTCAATGCGCTGAGATCTGTCCGATAGAGGAAGCCATCTGTTACCACGGTGAGCCCCTCAACCCGCGCTATTCCCTCACCCCGGCTTAATGCATCACGGAGAACACCTATGATCACACAACAGGAGTATCATATTTGGTCCAACCTACTCTCACGCTTCCAGCAAGGCTTGAGTCGTTTGCCGAATGACTTAGGTCTGAAATCAGAGCGCTGCCAACAGATCCGCGTTGACCTTACGGCTATCGCCACCAAGCAAGGCCAATCACACAACTTTTCACTGCGTGCCAGTGAAAAGGCACAGGTGATGTCCAATGGCAAACACCATGATATCTATCTCGCACTGACCGATGTCCGTCACCAAGAAGAGCAGGATCTTTCTCAACTGCTCAACGAACATCTAAATACTAAACGACAGTACGGACGTGACATGGTCACGCTACTGGCCAAAGCCTCGTTACTGCCTTCTCATCTATGGCAGATCCTTGGGCTCGAGAGCCGCAATCAATTAGGCGAGCTGATCCAGTTTTATTTTCCGACCCTGTTTGCCAAGAATACCCTCAACATGCGCTGGAAACGATTTTTCTATAAACAGTTGTGTGACCAAGGCGGAGACTACGTTTGTCGTGCGCCTAATTGCCTGCATTGCAGTAGTTTTAAGGAATGTTTTGTTACCTAAGAGTTCAAATCACCAAAAGCCGAAGGTCTCAAAACTTCTGTTTTCCTCGTTTTGAGACCTCTAAATGTCGGCCATTTAACCACAACACTTTTTATACTTTTTACCACTGCCACAAGGACAAGGGTCATTTCGCCCAGCTGAGTGATTCTGCCGCTGCATCTTTTGCTGCGCCAGCATCAGCGACAGCTCTGCGGGAGAACGGCCTTGCTTAACCAAACCGCTCATAATCTGCATACGTTGAGCTGAGTGTTGGAAAAATGCATGGTAGCCTTCACACAAGTAATTGTGTCGTGGCTCCCCGCTCGCGCTGGTAATAAAGCGGTGCTTTGGGCAGCCTCCGTTACAGGTGGGTCTAAATGGGCAGGTTTTACATTGATCAGTCAACTTATCATGTTTGTCGCGACCAAAGGTAATGGCCTTATCACTGTTGTTCATCTGCAAAATTGAAGACTCGTGAATGTTGCCTAGTCGGAACTCTGGGTAAACGTAATGGTCACAGCTATACAGATCGCCACTAGACTCTAGAGCAAAGTTGTGACCACATGTTGGTGAAAGCACGCACAAACCCGTTGGTTCACCACACCATGCAGAAAGCGTACTTTCAAACATGTTCACGTGTACCCTACCGATATCACGTTCAACCCATAGGTCAAACATTCGACTTAAAAAGTCACCATAGCGCTTTGGTGGAACTGACCATTCAGTCACTCGGTAATCCATATCAAGATCTGGGTGAATCAGGGTCAAGCCATCTGCCGTCACCTCGTTGCCAAGCTGTTCAACTAAAGGAATAAACTGAAGAAAATTTGAACCGGATTTGACAAGGTACTCATAGACCTCTTCAGGATATTTCGCATTCTCAGCGTTTACGACGGTCAAGGTGTTGAAATCGACGCCATGCTTTTTGAGCAGTTGCATGGCACGATGAACGCGATCATGGGTGGGTTTCCCTGCACGATTGGTCCGGTATTTATCGTGTAGGTGCGCCGGGCCGTCAACTGAGACGCCAACGAGAAAGTTATGTTGTTTGAAAAACTCACACCATTCGTCGTTGATCAATATACCATTGGTTTGAAAGGCATTGTGTACCGTAAGATCTTTCGCATACTTAGCTTGGAACTCGATCGCTTTTCTAAAATAGTCGAGCCCCATAAGCGTCGGCTCTCCTCCTTGCCAAGAGAAAGTCACCTCACCGTTAAACTGCGCCTCAGACTGCTGTCGAATGTAGGTTTCTAGCGTCTCAATCGACATCTTCCAATTTTCTTTGCGCTCTGGATATAAGTGCTCTTTTTCAAGATAAAAGCAGTATTCACAATCAAGGTTGCAAACACTGCTGGATGGTTTCGCCATCACGCGACAGCTATTAGCAAAAGGAGGAGAAGTTGGCAAAGTAGACATGGAAACTCCAAGGGTAAATAATGACGGAACAATAACTGGCGCTCTAACACAGCTATTAATGTCATTATTCTACTGCTTAGGATTTTCCTGGGTGGAAAGTGCCACTTGCCTTTACTTCATCAGAGTAAATTTAGCCTCAACAGACTGCGGGGATGTGCCTGAGAATATAGCGGTGAGATTAAAAATTAACGGCCTTTCTCAGTGACCTTAAATGTATGGTAACCGCTATACTGGCCGCTTTCGTGAGGCTCGAGGTTAGAGGATTGATACACATACCAGCGATCGTTTTTCGCAAGATCGCGCCACTGAGTACCGATCTCTTGCTCTGTTTCAGTAATAATATGTAAACTAACCGCGCTTCTCACGTCAGGAACCACAACCCACATATTTTGTGCAGGCTCCGTCTCGTCAACAACCTGATGAACCACTTGAAACTCCATCGCGGCTCTCTGTCGCTCTGCATGTTTGAACGCTTCTGATTTTGGTTTAAAGCTATCGTTAAGCTGAGCGATATGTTTGAGCTGGAATCGCTGACCCGCTTCTAATTCACCTCGTGTGGCGCGCGCGATCACCTGATTAGGCTCTTCACCCTCAAGCTCACTATACAGCGCTTGACGAAGAGCAAGGTCCTCGGCTTGGAACTTTTTCTCCATCAACTCAGCAACACATATTTCTTGCTGAGACTGATCAAGCTCAAACACCGTTCCCTTCACTTCAAAAAGGCCGCTATCATTAACCGCAGGAATCACCGCAAAACAGTCAGAGTACTCTGTTTGAATTTGTAGAGAAAACGTTGTTGAAGGAGTTGGAGCTTGGCCACATGCGGACAACAGAGCGACAAGTGGTATAAAACATACTTTTTTCATTGATAACACCTTAAAACCGAGTAATCCGTTACCCAAGCATCATCCTTGCGAGAAATTGATTTGATTTAGCGTATCATAGTCTGTTTCTATACAGCATTGACCAGTGAGAAACTGGATCTTTCGTTATAGGAAAGTGGCGTAAACTAGGATTCAAATGATTTACTCACCATCTCCTACTTAACCTAAAAAACCTTATTTTTTAGAACACTAAAAACGTGTCGATGAAGGGGATTGGTTCGATCAACCAATGATGTAATGACCGCCAAGGCAATATCCATTTCATATTTTTCTGCCCCTTGCACTTGGTAGATATCATCACCCGCAAAACTGCCTGGTAATATGGCCGCCGTCCGATTTTCTTTCATCAGGTTGCTCAACAAGGAAAAGTTATCAACGATAGCTTTATAACTGATTTCTTTGGATTGCCTTTTCATCTGACTAATGTATGAGTTTCTTGTTCCTGTCCAATTAGGCAAATCAAGGCGCATAAAATCCCAGTCATCAAGGTTTCCATCCTCAACCTCATTAGCATAGCTAGAATGCACGAATGGCACTAATTTGTCATGTGCAACAACTCTTTGGTGTAAGTCAGAGTCTCTCAATTCACACCAGACATGAACACCGAAATCAATTTCCCTTGCGGCAATTTTTTGCGAAGTATCATGATGCCAGGATACTAATTGGAATCGGGCATTGGGTAGGCTTTTGCTTATCTCCCTATAAATATCTGCTCCCTTTTTATTTATCAATAAATCGGGAAGTGCCATTTTAATATCACCAGTAAAGCTCTTCGGGCAGAAACTGTTCCCTGTCGGCTTAGGTAGTGAATCTAATGCGGCAATAGCGCTTTCCACTATTGGCAGAATTTTAAGGGTGTACTCGGTAGGCTGCAGTCCTGAGGCCGTTCGTTCAAACAATTGAGCATCAAGCTCTTCAGAGAGGCGCGCAATCTGTTTGCTTACAGCACTTTCAGACTTGTTTAACTTTAGTCCTGCAAGTTTTAGACTTTTCTTTTCGCAAAGCGCCAGCAAGGCTCTGAATAAATTTAAATTCTGAGAAACCATTATTTACTAAACACACGTTTCACGTGCCACATTGATAACGAAGTGCTCGATTATACACACCCAAAGTCACAACGAGTATGTGAATATTTTATACGTGTCACAAAATTGACAATGATGCATATAATCAACCGCTTGCATTGCACCTAACCGAACCTCTAGGTTCGATAGCCCTCTCGCATTTTTCTGACCAAAGCACTTCTGTAGCCACCTATTAGGAACACAGACGCCCCCAGCACTGTTCTCAAACAATGCTAGGGGCTATTTGTAAGCTAACTCGAAATATCGAATCTCTATCAAGCCGATTTGAGATTAGATATCAAGTGGCTCAGCAAGACTAACTCTCTGAAATAGCGTGTCTCCACGTTATATAGGTGCGCAGCACATACTCTATCCTGCGCACCTAAATCATGATTACTTAGCCGGTACGTATGGATCTGGCGTACCTGGTGCAATTGGTGGCTCAATTGCAAATGATTCTAAGTGCTCAGTAATGATGTTACTCATTGGCCAGCGAACCCAGAAGTTATTCATTGTTTCACCGGTGTACGGGTACATCTCTTTTGGATCAAGGTACAAGTTATAGAAGCGTGGGAAGTCAAACTCACGTTTCACGTCATTACCTTTATCAACTTCTTTGAACATCATCTTCCAGTTGCGCCATTTCACACCAAAGATGTCATTGCCCACGTAGATCATGAAGCCATCACGGTTCGACTCTTCTTGGTTACCAAGGAAGAACTCTGATTGGTCAACACCATCGATAATACGATCTTCAGGTACCTTACCGCCAACGAAGTTCGCAAACGTTGGGAACATATCCATTAGGTGGATGATCTCGTTAGAACGGCTACCTGCCTCTACGTGACCAGGCCAACGCATGATGAATGGTACACGCAGAGAGGCTTCTAGAGCAGTGAAATGGGTACCACGCCATGGACCACCCCAACCTTCATGACCAGGTAGGAACTCAGGACCATTGTCAGACGTGAAGATGAAGATCGTGTTGTCTGCAATGCCAGCTTCGTCTACGGCATCAAGGATACGGCCTGTGTATGCATCAATCTGCATCAACACGTCACCCCAACGACCATTGCCACTCTTACCGTCATACTCTCTACTTACGTCAACAGGGTAGTGTGGTTGAGTGTAAGGAATGTAGGCAAAGAACGGTTTTTCTTCAGCGGCATTCTTCTTGATGAAGTCGATAGTACGAACGGTAAGCTCTTCATCGAGCTCACGACGCATGTCGTTATCATAGATCGCAATTCTTTCAGGCTCTTGACCAGCGAACGCATGTTTGACGTATGAAGGGCGAGCAAATTCGTTTACACCCTCTTTCCACACTTCGATGAACTGTTGCTGATGAGGCCAGTTACTTTCATCTGAAGAGTTAGGAATACCGTACCACTCATCAAAACCTTGATCCGTTGGGTAACGACCTTGAGTGTGACCTAGGTGCCATTTACCGAACATACCAGTAGCGTAGCCAGCGTCTTTGAACATCTCTGGCATTGCGTATTCCCACTGAGTCAGACCGTATAGACCAGTCGTTACAGGTACAGACATGTTACCTGAACGTACAGGGTAACGACCTGTCATCAGAGAAGCACGGCTAGGAGTACACTGAGCTTCAACGTTAAAGTTGGTCAGCAACATGCCTTCGTCAGCCAGCGCATCAATGCGAGGAGTAGGTGCACCACGAAGCTCACCACCACCATAAACACCTAGCTCACCGTAAGCTAGATTGTCCATAAAAATGAAAATTACGTTTGGCTGTGTGCCTGTAGCTGCAGAAGAAACCTGCTCGCCTGCTGTCGCACCAACCGACATACTCATAGAAACCGCTGTGGCGAGTAAAGTCGCCTTGCCTGCTGTTTGTAGAGCACCCATTTGTTTTATCATATTTATTACCTACGTTAGGATGATTTCAGGGCTTAATTTAACCGTTCTGGTTTTCCTTTGGGGAAATAGCAACTTGAACGAATAGAAAAACACTTCATCCATATTTAATAATTACAATAAAAACACTCAATAATAATTAAATGTAAAAACACTAACGGTAAAGAACCAACATTACAAATAACAATTTATCTAAACCAGCTGAGAAGTATAACCATCAATATTTTAAACAATAAAAAATATTAAAAGTAGATGCACCCAATTACATCAAACCGTGTTTTTTAATCTAAGTTTAATCGCACTTCGAGTCGCCATATGTTGAGGGTTAGACTTATCCCGTTTATGATAAATCAGCTGAAAGGTCACGGGGTGGCTTTCAAAAGGATATTCAAACACATTAAAGTTCATTGCTTTCTTCCAATGCTTGGCAAAGGATTCTGTAACCACTCCCAAATAGTCACTTGATAAAACCATGGTAAGTACACTGGCCATCGACGATGCCTCGACCCGTCCCCGTTGGCGATGTAAACAATCCTTCGTGTACAAGTCTATTAGTTTCACTCCAGCGTTGCGCGCTCTATATGTTACCCACTGCTCGTTAAAAAACTGCTCTTTTGAGAGAGTATTACCCTCTAGCCGAGGGTGTAACTTCCTGCACACCACCACCAGTTTGTCTTGCGCGATTTTTTCCACAATAAAAGCAGGGTCTGTACTTGTAGTAACACCAATGACTATATCTACAATATTTTTACGTAAGTGTTCTAATTCCATTTCTAGTGACTCTAGTGATGGTAAAAAAAGAGTATTGTCTACGTCACCGAGAAAGTGGAGCATCGCCTCAGAACAATAAATTGACAACTCTTTATTTGGAGCCAGAGCCTGATCTATCTTTATTAGTCCAGCCTCTAGCTCAGTAGCTAACATCTTAGCTTGATAAGTTGGCTCTATTCCTCGTCCATTTTTGGCAAATAATTTATAACCAATGTGTTTTTCAAGTCGCTTGATAGATGAGCTAACAGCAGGCTGACTTACTTCTAGTTTTTCTGCCGCCTTTGTATAAGAACCTAGCTGATAGGTAGCGATGAATATGCGAATTAAATTTAGATCTACCATAGCTTAATAACTCATTATTGCTCTTTTATATGTAGCACGTACACACCCCTGCGCATTGTATCTGAATTAACTTTTCCAAATGGAAAGTAACCGCGGCGAAGATTTCAAGTTATCGATTTCGCACAGAGGTACAACCCCACAAACTGCAGCTTGTCCTTCATAATACTCAAAGTAATCAACAACACAGAACCACCTTTATTTGGATTGAACTGCGAGTAATGCTTTGATTTTATTAATTAACCATTTACATTTTTCACTATGACGGTTTTCTTGATAAAGGTATGCATTAACGGGGAACTTACGATTAAAGCGCTTGTCATGTAGCGGCAACATCCTAAGACCGCTTGGTACGGCTTCTTTAGGTTGTTGTATAGTCGGCAACACATAATTGCTCGACCTTATAATCTCATGAACGGTGAGTGCAGATGGGCTCTTAAACTTTATGTCATAACCAAGCTCAGCACGGTCTAAGGCTTCGATAAACAAACCTCGAGAACCCACAGAGGTAATGTTTTGTTCATACATCGCAAATCCATAGGGTAATACCTCCTCTACATATTGGATGGGTTTGGTCAGTGGGTGGTCATCACGAACCAAAAAACAACCTTCCACTTCACCAACTAATATTGAGATTATATCTTTTGGCACGTCAGTTTGATCGAACTGCACCCCCAACTCCACCTCAGAGCGTCTAAGGCGCTCGACTGTATTGCGCGTAAAGTAATCAGCAATAAGGTATGAATTGGGGCAAGAATCTGAAACAAACTGATGTATGCCGAGCGGTAACCATGGTGCAAAGTGCTGACCAAGATCAAGTACAATCGGCCTGGTTATCTCGGCTGGATCAAAACCTTTTACCTCCTCAAATACGCTATCTAAGCGAGAAAGCAATGGTTCTACCTCAACATACAGCTTATGTGACATCTCCGTAGGTTCAAAACCTGATACCGTCTTAAAAAACAACTCGTCTTTTACCAGCGCCTTGAGTTTAGTGAGTTTTAGGCTCAAAGAGGGAGCAGAAAGCCCTACCAGATGCGCCGCCCTTTTGAGGTTGCGCGTCTTGTAGACAACAACAAAGATTCGTAATAAATTTAGATCCCATTTTTTTATATTGGATTTATCTAACATCGTTAGTCACTTTCACGTTGGGCAATACCTATTCGCTTCGAAGTCGACACTCAGCTACTGAGTACGCCTAATAATGTTCATCTTCTCACCCTGTACCAGAGTCAGCTGTTTAGACACGAGTGCATGCAAGGTCTGACGGGTTAAAATCAACATCGAATTACTGCTGATATCCGGCTTATCTTCATATACTTCAATCATTTGATTATCGCGTCGATATTTTGCCCACAGCTCAATATCTGATACGTATAAATATACATCGACTTCATCAAGTTGCGACATCTGTTGCGCCAGAAGTCTCAACCACCAGGTGACTTGTTGAAATCCAGCCAAACCATCTTGCAGTGCCGTCGGGGTTAGCGCACCGCTTTGCATCGCCATTTGCGTTTCTATTACTACCCAAGTCGCACCTTCTGGAGCGTTACCTTGTTGGCTAAACCCTGGGTGGAGAAGGCATGCTGTTGTATATTGTGATACCAGCAATATTGATAACAATAGCGCCTGTCTTGCTAATTTATTCAAAATACCTCTCAACATAAAACAAAGGGAGCCTTAGCTCCCTTGTATTGAATTGCGCTCAATTAACCGTTAAGAAGGCTGATCAAGAATTTAAGACCTTCATCATTCTGCCAGTCATACACAATATCAAACATGCTCATCAGCTCGTCGGCTTGTTCAACGCTGCCTGAAACAATCGAAGCTTCACCCGCTTGTACCATCAAGCCAATGGTCGACAAGTTATTGTACAACTTGGTAAACGTTGCCTCGCCCATTCGCACAACTACATCAGCGTCGTCAATGTTTTCACTTGAATATGAGACCCCATTACGGATCTTCAGTGCCATTGCATCGCCATTATCAAACTGGAAACCTATTTTTGCTGCCGTATTGCCTGCTTTCTCGTGATTCAGGCGAATGCGATAATTATCTACATAATTGGTGACGTCCGCGGCAACAGCTTCTGGCATCGCAGGCAGTGAGCCAGGCAGAGCAACTTCACCTTTTAGGATTCGCGCTTGGGTCAGATACCAAGAACGTAAATTGTGAGACATGGTGGACTCGGCCATCGCATACATGGCATCTACTTTGAAGTCGATACTTGGCTGATGGCTAGCATCGTAGTTTACCAGATGCTTACCCATCTTAAGCGCGTAGTGGAAATTACCTTTTGCCATCTCACCTTTGGCAAATTCAAGTGCCTTCTCCTGACCACCGATCGCACGGATGATCATGTCCGCTTCCGCTTCTGGGTGCATCGGAACCGCATCAGCAACCTCTCCATTGAAAGATCCTATCACCGCTGAATAAATCTGCGGCACCATTGTGACGATTTCACCGTAGTTCTGACGTAAATTTGGATGTTCAACAATCACTTCTGGTAATTTCACGTTATGTGCCGCCACGGAACGAGTTTCACCCTTCACCATTTGTAGCAGGGTTTGGTTTAGTACCGACGTGATGCCATCTTTAAAGGTGTGGATAAGCTCCATAGAAGCCTCTGCACCATTAACCGATTTTGAGTGCGTGTTAAGCAGAATGTTCGGCTCTAATGATTCAACCAGCTCTAACGCATCAACCCAACCCTGTGGATTACGATACGCGCCCCCGCGAATTGAGTAGAGGTTTGGGTACCAACCCCAAACCGCGTTGTTCATTACAATGCCCTGATCTGGAATGTGCGCAGTCACATTGTTCGCAGAATCCGTTCCGATGCCGTCTACGTAGAAAACGAACTTACGCCCATCAATGGTGATCTCTTGGCCGTTTTCGGTAATAGGCGTGTTGACGTCAACTAACCCTTTTGGCTTGGTCACATCAATGTCATGCGTGTAGCCGATGGATTGAGGACCTTCAGGTTCGATAAATGAGTAAAATTGGTTCAGTGTTCGCGGTAACAGCACATCAGAAGCTTCTTTGTGAAGTGCCACACCGACTGCCGAAGCGCGTACCGAGGCATTATGGTTGTAATGTCCAATGATCATGATATCGGTATTGCCACGCTTCGCTTCCTCATCCACAAACAGCTGTGCACCGCCGACATAGTGTTCATGAGAGTAGATCATCGCGACGATAGGTTTATCCGTTTGCTCACGAAAAGCGTTGTAAAACATTTCCCCATCATGAAGGTCATCACCGGCGTCATAAATTACAATACCATTGTCTGTTTCTACATAATGGACATTAATGATACCGCCGGCATTAAAGGAGTGGACACCAGGAGCCACTTTTTCGTGAGTCATTTGATTTGGCGTGTAGTAACCTAATACCTTATCACCATTGACAATTTCTTGATGCATCTCGTCTGAGATCAAAGCACCGTTAGGGGCAACCTTAGTGGCTCGTTGACCATCGTAATATGGTGAGGTCGCATTCAGATACTCAATCGTATCAAGCGGCGCTGCAGTCGCGCCAAATGAGATGATACCCATTAGGCTAGCCAGGAGAGTTTTTTTCACAGGGTTGTTTCTTTAGTTGTTGGAATTAGGCGTAGCATAGGCAGTTCAACGTGTTGAAGAAACCACAATAATTTAAACTCGGTGTTTAACTTTTTTATGCCAAACTGAGGCAATCAGTCAAAGGATAGCGCCGCCAACTGGACTATCGCTGGAAAATCATTCCGATTCACCAAGCACCCAATAATGTACTGATAAACTCATCGTTATCTGTGGTAAAGTTCCCTCCCCTGACTGTATTGGCAACAGCTCAAATCCCATTTTAGATGTATTCTTAGATGGTGAACCCACAGAATTAGAAACAACAAAGACCAAGAAACCAAGTATGCCGTTTACTAAGTTATCCCTAAATAATCAGTTAATTACAGCGCTACCTGATACATTCCGTGAACCAACGGAAATTCAGACACTCGCCATTCCGGCTATTTTGCAACACAAGGATGTATTAGCAATTGCTCGGACAGGAAGCGGCAAAACGTTGGCTTATGGCTTACCTCTGCTAGAGCAAATTCTCGCGATGCCTTCACAGAGCCAAGCTCTAATCCTTGTTCCTACCCGCGAGCTCGCAACACAAATTCATGACACCTTGTGTATGGTTGCTCGCAATAGCGATATTCGACCTATGTGTGTGTTAGGCGGCGTGGATAAAGAACAACAGAAAAACGAGTTTGCCGAAGGCCGTGAAGTTATCGTAGCGACACCTGGTCGGCTTCTTGATCTGATAACAAATGACGCTATCGACGTGAGTAAAATCGCTCACTTGGTTCTTGATGAAGCGGATCGCATGTTAGAAATGGGATTTTGGACGGACGTCGAGCGCATCATTCAGATGCTGCCAGCAAAGCGCCAAACTCTGATGTTCTCAGCCACATTTCCCGAGCCACTCGAGCTAAAAGCAAAAACCATACTTCATTCCCCGCTATTCATTGAGGCAAAGAAAACATCAGAGAGCAAAGCTGAGATCAAAGAGACTCTGTACCTAGTCAATAAGGGCAGCAAAACCAAAGCGCTGATTGACCAAATAACCCGCAACAACTGGCGTCAGGTTTTGGTCTTTATCGGAGCTAAAGATAATGCCGATGCGTTATGTAAGAAGCTGACCAAGGCCGGGCTGTCTGCAGCGGCATTACATGGCAACAAAGATCAGGCAGAGCGAGAGTCGATTCTTGAGCTATTCAAAAAGCAGAAGGTGAAAGTCCTTATAGCAACCGATTTACTCGCTCGCGGTATCCACATCGAACGTTTACCAGTTGTGATCAACTTTGAGCTGCCATCTCATCCAGAGACCTATGTCCACCGAGTCGGTCGTACCGCAAGGGCTGGTCAGACAGGTATCGCCGTTTCTCTGGTTTGCCATGGCGAGACAGAATATTTAATCGCCATCAGAAAGACCACGCTACGTGAGCTGACCTTAAAAGAGCTCGACGGATTTCCAGTCACCGATAAGCCTTCTACTGGAGAAAGCAAGCGGGCTCCAAGAGATAAGCAAGCCAATCGAAGAACCAACAAGAAAAAGAGCATTAAGCAATTTCAGGGAAAGCCCAAACGGTCTTAAAAATATCCCGGTCATTTTGAGCTAAGAGTTCGAGTTAGCTCAAAAGAAAAACTGAAGAGATAGGACCACTAGATTATTTTTTGTACTTATTTTCAGCACCTTAGTAATGTGCAGAGTGATCTTTGTTCGTCATTGAGGCTGGTTATATCTAACGACTGAAGCACGACGCACCAAAATCGGCAAAAATAATTTATGTGGTCCAGGAACAAAGCTTGGATCATCAGCAAGCTTAAGTGACAGGTTCACCGCTTCATTGGCCATGATCTGGATCGGGTAGCGAATGGTGGTCAAGCGAGGATAGATAAAGCGGGCGATATGGCCATCGTCAAAGCCGATCACCGACATATCATCGGGTACCTGATAGCCATTTTCTTGCAACAGTGCTAAGCACCCTGCCGCCATGTAGTCATTGTAAGCAGCGATTGCAGAAATCGGAATGTTCTTGGCTAGTAGGTTTACCGCGCACTGCTCGCCGCCCATTTCATCAGGGTCACCATACTCTATATACTCTTCACGCACTTCGATACCGTTATTCTTCAGTGCATCGATATAGCCTCTTTTTCTGTCATGAGCATCTTCGATATCGTGACCAGAGCATAAATAGCCAATATGACGGTGACCATGCTGGATCAGGTGTTCAGTGGCCATATAGGCCCCCTTGTAGTTGTCCAGCGCGATACAGCGGTCTGCGATGGCTGGCACGACTCGGTTGATCAATACCAGACCTGGGGTCTCTGTAGCAAAAGAGACCAGCTCCTGATCATCTAATCCTTTACTGTGAATTACCAATGAGTTACAGCGACTGTTGATCAGCAAGTTAATCGCATTTCTTTCTTTACTTGGGTCATGATAACCACTACCGATCAACAGCTGCTTTTCTTGTTCGCTGGCAACGGTATCAATCGCTTTGATCATCGTGCCGAAAAAGGGAGCACTTGCATCGTTAACCAGAACGCCGATGGCATTGGTGGACTTACTAACCAGTGCTCGCGCATTCTGGTTGGGGCGATACCCAAGCTTGGCCATTGCCTTTTGCACGGCATCTATTGCGGATTGACTGGTATTGGGTGAGTTATTGATCGCTCGTGAAGCGGTTGCGATAGACACGCCTGCTTCTTTAGCGACATCTTTTATCGTTGCCATGAAAGTCCCTATGTTTGCCCTGAGGTATTTAACAATGCCCAATGCTGGAACACAAGTCGCAGCGGTCAAACAACCAAGAAAAATCCCCAAGCATTGGCTTGGGGATAGTACTTTTATCTCAATCTAACGGAACCTGACGCTATAGCGATAATGATTGTCAGAGAGCTGGTAGGCTGCATGGACACTTGGACTCCATGAGTCGTCGCCACCGACTCCCATCTGTTGATGATCAATTCGTAGATACAAGGCTGACTCTTTCTCCAACTCATTAGTGTGCTTAGCTGCTGCAAGCTGACCCAAAGAGTATTGACTCGTGCTGAAGTGGAACCCTCCCATGACCTCAAGACCTGCCACCTTGAGCCATTGTGTGTCGCAGCGCAAGCCATTTTCTGAGGGGAACACATACGGTGTATGCATTGCATCTATTGGCGCAACATGGTGACCAAAGCGGGCTGCGGCCAGTCGGTCTGGATAGTTTTCATGCGGCCCCAGTCCTTTCCACTCGACCACATCAGTATCACTCACCTGACACTCCATGCCAATCCTCGGCATCGGCGGAAGGTGGTCAGCGAGCTCGACGTCGACGCTGACCTGCATCTCACCGCTGCCAAGGATGGTATAGGTCCATAGCGTCATCGCTTGAATTTCACCTGCGTAACGATAGGCAAAACGAGACTGGATTTGCGCGCTCTGACCAACGGCTTGTGCTTTACATTCAATGCACTCTCGCTGCCACTGACCAATACCCGCCAAATCCCAGCGACAGACCCAGGCATTAGGATCAATCATATCGACTTCACTCACGCCAATATCATTATCCAGCGGCGCTCGATAGAAATTATCGGTCAGAGGCGCCACCAGCTTATCCTGACCGTGCTGTTGCCACTGGGCCAACATGCCGGTTTTTGTGTCCCATCGCCACTGTGACTCACCGGCCGAAACCGTGATGCTGTCATCGTGAACGGCGAGTTCAGATATTGAGGTAACCTCTTGCAAAGGCATGGACAATCCACTGTAGTTGGTCAGCGCGAACTGCTCCGAAGCGAGTACATGGCCCGCTTCAGACCAAGCGGTTTGGCGAACATGCGTAATATCGGTATTTAAGTGATAACGAGCACCTGACTTTGGTTTAAAGTCGATATCCAAACTCATGGTTTGCTCACTGTCAGCCTCGATGTCTAGCGCTAGGGTTCCATTTTGTACCTCAAGCCCGTCCTCAAGGAGCGACCAACTAAGCTGTTCATTGTCGGTGGCGCGGAAAAGGTTCTCATTGTGTACAGTCAGGGAATAACGCCCATGAGCCTGTTCGAGGAGCTTAACCGTGATCATACGCTGACAAAACTTGGCCTCTTCAAGTGTTGGGTGAGGCGTTCTGTCAGGGAAGACGAGGCCATTGATGCAGAATTGGCGATCGTTGACATCATCGCCAAAGTCACCGCCATAGGCCCAATATTGGCTTCCTTGATCGTCCGTTTTGGTAATGCCCTGATCAACCCAATCCCAAATGAAACCGCCTTGCAAACGTGGGTACTCACGAAATGCATGCCAGTACTCTTCGAAGCTGCCAAGACTGTTACCCATCGCGTGTGCATACTCACATAAGATCAATGGGCGCCGCTCAGTCGGTAGTGAGACCCACTTCTTGATTGGCCACTTTGGCACCGCTTCATCTTCAATGAGCGTGTTCACCCGCGCATACATGGGGGCAATAATATCCGTCGCGGTGGTATTTGAGCCCCCACCTTCGTACTGCACCGGGCGCGATGGGTCAAATTGCTTTGACCATCCATACATAGCGTTATGGTTGGCACCATGACCAGACTCATTACCCAAAGACCATAAGATGATCGAGGCGTGGTTTTTGTCACGCATTACCATCTGTGTGTATCGCTCCATAAACGCATTGGCCCACTGGGGATCGCTCGACAAGCGATTCATCGGTTGCATCCCGTGAGTTTCAATATTCGCCTCATCACACACATACAAGCCGTACTCATCACACAGCTCATACCAACGAGGATGGTTAGGGTAATGTGCCGTGCGCACAGCGTTGAAGTTATTCTGTTTAAGCAGACGAATATCCTCAATCATATCCGCCTCAGTCATCACATGGCCAAGCTCAGGGTGATGCTCATGACGATTGACCCCACGGATCAAAAGCGCTTTTCCATTTAGCTTCAACTGCCCTGCGTTTATTTCGATTTTACGAAAACCAACCTGATAGGCTTCGCTTTCAAGATGAGCGCCTTGGGCATCGAGCAGCGTCACCACCAATCGATAAAGATTTGGCACTTCTGCAGACCAGAGCTTGGGCTCACGGATTGAAAGGGTTTGGAACACGACATCGTTGAAAGTGCCGCGCTCATCGATACGACGGTTATTTGGGCCTGCGGTAATAGGCTTGCTTACTGCCTGCTGGCCATCAAACAATTGCAACTGGATCTGATGGTCCTCTGGGGCCGAAATCTTGGTTTCAACTTGCAGCCAACCATCACGGTAGCAAGGATCGAGATCTGGGGTGATAAACACATCTTCGATGCAGCACTTGGGCTTAGCCAGCAGAGTGACATCGCGGAAGATACCGCTTAGCCACCACATGTCCTGATCTTCAAGGTAGCTCCCATCGCTCCAGCGCATCACCATGACCGCCAGGGTATTGCGCCCGGAAATCACATACGGCGATAAATCAAACTCTGCAGGCAAGCGGCTATCTTGACTGTAACCGACCCACTGGCCATTACACCAAAGGTGAAACGCTGAGTTTACCCCATCAAAGATCACCCGTTGAGTTTGCTCGCGATCGGTACTGGTTAAGCTAAACTCGGTACGATAGCACCCAGTCGGGTTGTCGGCAGGGACATACGGTGGGTTGACCTCAAATGGGTATTTGATGTTGGCGTAGATAGGCTTATCGTAACCTTGCAGTTGCCAGTTTGATGGCACAGTGATCTTGTCCCACTGCTCATCATCAAACGACGATTCAATAAACTGACAGTCCACAGCTTCTGGCGCGTTGAACAGTTTGAATTTCCATTCACCATTCAATGAGCGGCGATGCGCGTTTTCACCTCGCAATGCATCATCAATACTGCGAAAACTCGCAAGTGGGCTGTGGGCTTTTAGGCAATGTAGATTGACTGTCTGAGGGTTTTCCCAGTCACGTCTTTGGATAAGGTCAGAAAATGCCATGCGATATGATCCTAGTCTATCATCTGTGCAAGTCGTGCTTATCTGGCCTCGACAAAGGCCAGCAGATACTGCACAAATGTTTGTAATAATATGTCTTTGCTTGAATTAAACCTTTCAAGCTAATTTGGATTAGGTAACGCCGTTTGTCGCATTGCAGCAATCTCAAGGCACTGCGTCTGCTCATTCAGCTTAAATGTGGAGAACGGCTGTGTTTGTGAGTCCAGTATCAATTTTGAGGAAAAGGAGCCGACAACTCGGTCAGCGGTATTGAACTCAAGTCGACACAGTACGCCACACCGAACTCTTGGCTTTCTTGTGCTGCTTGCAGAGAAACCCAAGTGATTGTTGCAATGGGAAGAGCAAGTAGCGGTGCGATGACTAGATTCATTGTCGGCTCCTTTTATTAGTGATGGGGCGCTCCCCATCGGGTTAACTCAATCGTGTTAGCTAACCTGGACTACCACCATGTCTCCATGTTGAAGCCAAATGTCACTTCATCAACCGTCTCGCCACCGCTGCGCATCGCCTTGCCGTAAGCATCGTCACCACGGCTCCATTCATCGGTTGTCTCTGAGTAAGTCACGAATAGACGTAGTGTTGGGCGAGCCCATACGCCTTTGCCCGCTTGGAACATCTGAGCCAGTGTAACCTTGTACATTTCGTTGGTGCCTGCGCCATTCTGCGCTTCAACACTCTCAAAGCCGGCTTCAAACGCGGTGGCCATGTAATTATTCCAGCTGTACTGAGGACGAGCACCGACACTGAACCACTTCTCACCATCGTTGTTGTCTAGGTTTTTATCTTGGTAGGCAATGGAGTACATCACCTGGAAGTCTTCACTAATATTCAGATCACCATGGTTGAACACGCGCCAGCTGTGACCATCATGGTCGACACCGGTGCTGTATTTACGGTTTGAGCCACCCTCTGCACTCATCAAACCACCCGCCAGAGCATCCGTACCATACTGGAAGGCAAACGTGTTCGAGCCATATTGCCAGCCTTGGTTATAGAGAGCCGAAAGCATCGCACCTGAGGTGGTGATATCGTCCTCATCGTAGCTCGAGTTATGCGCCATCACATAGTTAAGGCCAAGGGTCAAATCACTTCGCTCGCCCAAAGCAATATCACTGAGACGAGCATCAATGTTGTGTAGGCTGCGACCATCAGCACTTGAATCCGGCGCCATCCACGCGATGTGTCCATTAGCAAAACCGAGATCCCAGTCCTCAAGACCAATACCCGTGTTCGAGGTATCCCAGTACTTAATGTCAATCATATGCACTTCATGACGACGATAAAAACGCTCACCAGCCCAAACCTTGGCATTAGGTTGACCGTCAATCAGGCCATGTCCCGCAGACCACATCTGAATAATGCTGACATCGCCCCAGTCTTGGCCACTGCCCAAGTAAAGCGTGGTATCAAAGTGGGCATCACCATCGCGCCACACATCCGCCTTAAGGCCGGCTTCCCACCAGTTCATTTCATTACCTAGACGGTAGTTACCGTAACCGCCGCTTGCGCGGATCACGTCGTTACGTTCACCCTTTCCAGCATTGTGCTCTTCGTTATCAGTGTAAATGTTGCCCCACTTGGCATAGCCAAAATAGGTTACATTTTCCACTGCCGCTAGACTAACAACGGGCGCTAAAGCGAGGGTAAGACCAAGCGCGCGTACAAACGCATTATGTTTCATGAATCGTCTCCATATGACGGATATTGGATTGTTATATTTTGTGTTGAGCCCTAACTCGAGACTGAGTGTAAAGACTTACTGGAAACGTTTTCATGACGAAGTTGGCATTTTGATGCAATTGAAGACTAATTTGCTTTAGAGTGTGATCAATATCAGATAAATGCCGATTTTACAGTACTAAATCGCTGAAAAACATCTATCGAGGACTGGAAACGTATTCAAAATTGAATCAAATTAGACAAGAAAAAGGCGGAAAGAAAAAACCCAGTGCTATTAAGCACTGGGTATATGAGACAATAGAAGGCAATACACAAGCTTTTGGCTCGGTAATGTCTCGTTGGAAGTTAAAGTTAGGGCCCAACGGAAACGCTTCAGTCTGTTTATTGGCCGATTCAACCAATAAACACAATCTCGAAGGCTTTACAGTACGAGTGTATCCATCAACAAGCAAGAACCAACTGACATTTCGTGAGTCAATAGTCCAAAAAGGCGGCAACCTCAGTAGCAGCATGCACTGACAGTGCATTTTCAGTCCTGTTTTTGCCGATTTGAGCCTGTTTATCGAGGGTGATTGGCAGGTAATAATAAAGCAATAACAGCGGGTTCTATCAATCACCATCTGCTTCAACCCACAACTGTAAACGTTTCCATAAGTGCGCGTTAGCTCACAGACAATCGGCTCGAAAAGTTTATTATCAGCGCAAAACGAATCATATTTAGGTGTGCGGTTATGACTGAAAAAGTTCTATATACACTGACAGGAACACGTTCTCAACTGATTGTCGAGGTAGGCGAGTATGCAGAAATACTCCATTGGGGTAAGCCTTATGCTGGCGATCTCACTCAAGCTCGCGCTGCGCTGCATCGCCCTGTGCCTTATGGGCGCTTGGATACTGATATTCCGGTAACGCTCACCCCTGAGCTCGGTCGTGGTTCATTCGGCAACCCAGCACTCGAAGGCCACAGACAGGGATACGACTGGGCTCCGGTAATGAAAGTATTCAAAGTTGAGCAAGATGATCATGGCCTAAAAATCTACTGCGAAGACACCCTTGCCGGGCTGGAGTTGATCAGTGAGCTTTACCTTGATCAGCATGATGTGATTAAAACTCGCCATACTCTGCGCAATATCGGCCAAGGTAGCTATCAGGTGTCGCGTTTGGCCAATACCTTGCCACTACCCGGCCGAGTGAAAGAGCTGATGACTTACCATGGCCGATGGGTGTATGAGTTTCAAACCAGTCGCCAAAAGCTCACCCAGGGTGGCTATCAACAAGAGAACCGTCGTGGCCGAACCTCACACGAACACTACCCGGCGCTAGTCGCTGGTACGGAGCACTTTAGCGAACTCTCTGGCGATGTGTTTGGCTTCCATTTGGCTTGGAGTGGCAACCACCGAATGCGCGTTGATATCAAAGCGGATGGTCGCAGAGTCATGCAAGGCGAAGCCATTTATCTACCGGGTGAAATTGACCTGAGTGAGGGTCAGTCTCTATCGTCACCTTGGCTATACGCCACCTATAGTGCCGATGGTTTGAACCAAATGAGCCACCATTTTCACAACCATGTGCGCAGCGCCATTCTCCCAGCCGAGTTCCGTGCCAAGCCTCGCCCTATTCACCTGAACACATGGGAAGGTATTTATTTCGAGCACGATCCACACTATATCATGCAGATGGCGACACAATCGGCGCAGATGGGCGTTGAGCGTTTTATCATTGATGATGGTTGGTTTGATGGACGCAACGGTGATGCGGCTGGATTGGGTGACTGGTTCTTAGATGAAACTAAGTATCCTGATGGTCTCGAGCCAATTATCGAGCATGTCAACCAACTCGGCATGGAGTTTGGCTTGTGGTTCGAGCCTGAGATGGTCAACAAAAACTCAGATTTATATCGCAACCACCCAGATTGGTTATTGGAAGTCAAAGGCTACGTCCAACCTACCGGCCGCAATCAATACGTGATTGACTTGAGTAATCAAGACGCGTTCGATTTTCTATTTCAGCGACTGGATTTCTTTCTTACCAAGTACAACATTGCGTACATCAAGTGGGATATGAATCGCGAGGTGGTTCAGCCAGGTCACCGCGGCAAAGCCGCTGGTAATGCTCAGGTTGAACGCTACTATGCATTAGTCGATAAGGTTCGCGCTCACCACCTTGATGTGGAGATAGAGTCCTGCTCGGCGGGCGGCGGTCGTATCGACTATGAGGTACTCAAACGCACTCACCGCTTCTGGGCATCCGACAATAATGATGCCCTCGAGCGCCAAACAATACAGCGCGGGATGAGCTACTTTTTCCCACCTGAGGTGATGGGTAGCCACATTGGCGCGAGTCACTGTCATAGTACGCGCCGCCGCCACAGTATTGAGTTTAGGGGGCTGACTGCACTGTTTGGCCATATGGGCATTGAGCTTGACCCGGTGAAAGAATCTGAACAGGAGAAACAGGGCTTCGAGCGTTACGTTAAGCTGCACAAATCACTGAGAGACCTGCTTCACAGTGGTGACACCTGGCGAATTCCAACCGATGATGATGCCCATCAAGTACAAGCGGTGATCGCTCAAGATCAATCTCAGGCTGTTGTCATCGTTGCACAACTGGCCATGCCAACCAATGCACTGAGTGGCCATCTCAGGATCCCAGGACTTGATCCCGAGGCGCTCTATCAAGTGTCGTTGATCGACCGGCCTGAAAATTACCAAGATATTGTCAACTACCAACCCCCATGGACCGTGGATGGCTGCCAGCTTACTGGCGCATGGTGCGGTGATATCGGCCTCACCATGCCAATACTGGATGCAGAAACCGCTGTGTTGATAAAGTTGGATAAGATTAACTAATCCATAATTTAGATAAATTAATGCCACCTTGGCCCACTCAGCCGTAGTGATTTTATCGCTACGGCCTTTCGTGTTTAAAATCAGTCAATTAACACTATCATCAATATATCTTACTGTTTTGTAATGCATTACATCTATTTGCATTGAATAAAATACCAAATACCCGCTCAAGATCTCACTTTCGATTTTTCGCTGGAAACGTTTCCATAAGAGCGTTTGCGATCACAGTAAATCACTACTTCACTCATTAGTATCTGTATCGAAACTTATAAATAAAAAGGCCAATGTTGCATGCTCTAGTTAGGAGAGCAGTGATAAGCCTAAGGAAACAAAATGTCTCAAAATATTAGCTTAAAAACCAAGGCCTCATACGGCCTAGGTGCATTGGGTAAAGACTTTGCTTGCGCACCGATTTACATCTTCCTCATGTTCTATTTCACCGACGTCGCCGGGCTATCAGCCGCCTTTGTCGGTACCATTTTCTTAGCCGCTCGTATCATTGATGCCATCACCGATCCTATGATGGGCGTCATCGTCGACAACACTCGCTCACGCTTTGGTAAATTCCGCCCGTGGATCGTGATTGGTACGCTGCTCAATGCGGTTGTTCTTGTCGGTCTGTTCAGCACCCATATGTTTGATGGTAAGGCACTGTACATTTACGCGGCTGCCGCTTACATCTTGTGGGGCCTGACCTACACCATTATGGATATCCCATACTGGTCATTGATCCCTGCCCTATCAAGCTCGCGTGAAGAGCGTGAGAAACTGGTGGTTTGGCCACGTTTGTTTGCCAGCCTTGCATGGTTTATTACCGGTACGTACGGCCTACATATCGTTGGTGAGCTTGGTAACGGCGACCAGGGTCAAGGCTTCTTTAATATGGCGATGCTGATTGCAGTGCTGTTTGTCATGAGTGCCTTCTTAATTGCCCGCAACGTCAAAGAGAAAACGGCAGCTGTCACCAATACGCCAGTTGAAAAATTCACTTTTAAAGACGTTCTGACCATCATCGGCAAAAATGATCAATTGAAAGCACTGATTGGTACAGTTCTGTCTTTCCAAATTGCCAACCTGCTGGTGGGTGGCTTTGCTATCTACTACTTCTCTTACGCACTGGGCAACCCTGAGCTGTTCCCTATCTACATGATGGTAGCGGGCGCTGCTGAGGTTGCGGGTGTATTCTTGTTCCCTCGTATCGCTGCGGCCCTACCGCGTAAAAACCTGTGGCTTATCGCGTGTGGCTTCCCAATCCTGTCATGCCTAGTGCTACTGATCATGGGTGTCATGGTACCGGGTAACGCAATGATGATTGGTGTCGCTGGTGCAGCGATCAAGTTCGGTGTTGGCATTGCTAACGCCCTGCAAACCGTTATGCTAGCGGATGTGGTTGACTACGGTGAGCACAAAACTGGCCATCGCAGTGAGAGCGTTATCTTCTCAGTACAAACCATGCTGGTTAAGTTTGCCGGTGCTGCGGGTGGCTTTATTGTTGGTGTGGGTCTGTCAGTCGTTGGCTACGTGCCAAACGTTGAGCAAACAGAGAGCACCATTGCTGGTCTGCACTTTATGATGGTAGGCCTACCTGCAATCCTCATGCTGATCAGTGGCCTAATTTACAAACGCTTCTACCACTTGCATGAAGGCTTCGACAAGCAAGCTTACCAAGCCAAGCAAAAAGTGGTAAACGCTCAACCTGTGGATGCTTAAATATTAAATTTGCTTTAATTCTTCCCTGATATTAGAAGCCATCTCTGCGAGATGGCTTTTTTGGTTTTTCGACATAGATAGCTAGGCCTAACCGCCCAACAACTTGCTAGAGTATCGCCACGGCTTTGACCTGAGCCCACACATACGAGCCTACCTTAAGCTCGAGCATCCTGACAGAGCGCCGCGTGATCAAAGCCAGTAAACTTTGGCCACTTTCCAGCTCCAGTGACAGCAAGGCCTCACCTACCGCCACATCTGGTACGATAGACAGCACCTTGGCTGCAAGTATATTGATTATCGATGAGTCGATCGCTCTCGAGGTTGTGATGCTGACGTCACTGGCCAACACCTCACAACGTACTTCTCGACCGATGGCAAGTGGTACACTGGCGATCCACAAGGCACTGCGACCATTAGTGAGCAGAGTGAGGCCGTCTTGACTATGCTCAGCGACGGCCATCTTAAGTAATGAGCGCTGTGCAGTCGCATCACGGCTATCGAGCATCATAGGTAAGCAGGCACTCACTTCACCTTGCTGCTTAACCTTTCCCTGTGACATCACCACCACATGATCGGCGAGTTTAATCACCTCAGACACGCTGTGAGTAACATAGACTATCGGTACCTGACTCTCTCGAGTCAGGGTTTCGAGATACGGCAGCACCTCGCTTTTTCTCGAGCTGTCCAAGGCGGCCAAGGGCTCATCCATCAACAAAAGCTTTGGGGTCATCAACAGAGAGCGGGCGATCGCTACCCGCTGTTTTTCCCCACCAGACAGTCCACTCAGCGAGCGCTTGAGAAGATCAGACAACCCAAGCAGGCTGACCAACTGGTCGAAGGTTTGCGCCTGCTCTGGCGTCATTTTGCGCCCTTGCAGGGCAAAACAGATATTCTGTTCGACATTTAGGTGAGCAAATAGCGCGGATTGTTGAAATACATAACCAATATTACGCTGATGAGTGGGTAAAAACGCCTTGCCGCACTTTGACTGCCACACCTCGCCATTCACCACCACTTGGCTGCAGCTAAGCCGCGACAATCCCGCCAGTGCGCGCAGCGTGGTGGTTTTGCCACACCCCGACTCGCCAAAGAGAACCGAAACCCCTTGCATCGGCAGTTTCAGGTCTTGTTTAAGCTCAAACGTGTCATAGCGAGCATTTAATTGCATCTCTATCATTAAATGCCCTCTTTTTGGGTCGCATAGCGATTGAGTTTGTTAGCGCTTAACAGGGCGATAAAGGAGAATACTAGCAAGGCCATGGATAGGTAATGCGCCTCGGCAAACTGCATCGATTCCACTAAGTTATAGATCTCAACCGACATTACTCGAGTTTCTCCAGGAATATTGCCACCAATCATCAACACAATGCCAAACTCACCCAGCGCGTGGCAAAAGCCAATGATCATCGCCGAAAAGACAAATGGCCATGACAAAGGCAGTGCCACCTTGACGAACACCCGCATTGGCGAGCAGCCTAGCGTTGCGGCGGCCTCAAAAGGCTCCTTGCCTAACCCCTCAAAACCATTACGTAGGGGCAGCACCACAAAAGGCATGGTGTGGATCACGCACGCCAAGACGATACCGCTAAAACTAAACGGTAAGGCGCCGATCCCCAAGTAACTCAGTGCCTGACCAAGTAGGCCATTGGGGCTAAACGCCACCAGCAGATAAAACCCAAGCACGGTGGCTGGCAAGACCATCGGTAGAGTGACTAGACTTGCCACCAACTCTCGGTAGCCAGACTGGGTTTGGGACAGCCACCAAGCAATCGGTACACACACCAGCAGCAATACCAAGGTGACGACCAGGGCGAGCTTGAGCGTCAAAAAAATGATGGACCATTCGAGCATAACGCCCCCTTAAGCGCCGCCTGGGATGCTGTAGCCAAAATCGGTGATGATCGTTTGCGCTTGGGGAGAGTGGATGAAATCAATAAAGTTCTGTGCGCTATCGCGATTGCGTGTCGACTTGATCAACACCGCGTCTTGCAAGATATTCGGGTATGAATCGCTTGGTACAATCCAGTAACTACCCTCTAGTGTACTCTCGGGATTTAGCACTTGAGATAGGGCTAAAAAGGCAAACTGGCTGTTACCTGTCGCAGCAAATTGATAGGTGGCATTGAGTCCTTTGCCATAGATAAAGCGCTTCTCATTGGCTTGATAGATACCAATATTTTGCATAAAGGCTTTGGCTGCCGCTCCGTATGGCGCGACTGCAGGCTCTGGCATGGCGACACGCCCGCTGAGTTTTGGTGGCTGATCAGAGCTAGGCTCCACCCAGTCGCTGCTTTGTGACCAGAGTACGAGCGTGCCCATGGCGTAGCTAAATCGCTTCTCAGCTTTGCCTTGCTCTTCTAGGTAGGTGGGTCTTGCTTGATCCGCCGAGAAAAACAGGTCAAAGGGCGCGCCGTGATCAATCTGAGTCGCCAGTTGGCCGCTACTGCCCGTCGACAGCGTGACCTTAATATTGTGCTGCGCCTCATAGTCTGCTGCCAGCTTTTGCATTGGCACATAAAAGTTATTGGCGACGGCTATCTTGAGTTCGCTCGCCGCTTGGGCGCTGAGCGTCAGCGCCATTGCGCTAATAAATACTAACCAGGTAAGAAAAAAACGTAATAATTTGCTCTTGCTTCCTTGCATAGAGACTCTCCTATAGTCCTTTAATCCATTCGCGCTGCAGGTACTGCTTAGCACGCTTATTGTGCAATGCTCTGATTGAGGGCAACGCCTCATCAAAACTGGCCGATTGCGGCGGTTTTTCATCGTGACGGATCAAGATGTGGAAACCTAACTCCGTCTGAATTGGCGCACTGATGACGCGATTGGGTAACCACTGCAAGGCCGACTCTAACTGGGGGTAAAGTTTCCCTTCTTCACACCACCCAAGATGACCGCCCTCTACCGCGCTCGGACACTCTGAGTGGCGCAGTGCCATGTTAGAAAAGTTGTCCAGTGTTAGCTCGCTATACAGCTGCTTGATCCTCTCCTCAGCCGCAGCAAGGGTATTCTCGGCAAAATCCTCATTGATAGTCAGCAGGATCTGACTGACATCCCAACAGCGCTTGCGTGAAAACTTGTCTTGATGGCGGAAGTAATACTCATACGCATCTTGCTGCGCCAGCTCGGGGATGTTGGTGCTGACCATGTCCAACACGGCATTGCACAATAGCTCTTGTCTGAGAATATCGCGTAGTGACGCCTCATCAATGTGGTGCTTTTCCAACATCATATGGTATTGATAGATATCACCACACTGCTCGACAATCTCCGTCATCGCCTGCTTGATTTGCTCATCATCAATGTGCACCACTCGCGCCTCGGCAGAGTTGCAGATTTTTCGTTGTAGGTTGAGCGTTTGCTCAGCCAAGTTATTGATATATTGCTGTTCATTGCTTTCTAACTCACTAAGGTTTAGCGCAAACTTCTCTTGCGCTAACTTCAAACACTGGTAGTGATGAGCCACCTTACTGAGGTCTTGATTGGTATTCATAGCGGTCCCTCGCTTAGCTCGCAATTGATGTTGAGGCCCCTTGGCTAGTCGCTTGCAATTGGCTAGGTGCTTGCAGCGCGCCTTGCGCCAGCCAAATCCAATGTCCTTTGGCGAGGACTAAATAGTTGATCAAACCCGTCTCCAGATCGCGCTTGATCTGACGGATCTCTACCCACTCGCCTTTCTCGGAGAAAATTTGACCGTTATGGGCTAGGCTCGCCGCTAGTCTCACCTTTTGCTTACGGTGAAACGGGTTCTCATGCCAGGGTAACGTGCTGCAAATCAGCTCTTCGTTGCGCACGCCAATCTCGCGATCCTCACTGGGAAAATAGACGCGATAGATAACCTGATCTTGGAGGAAGAACCCCATGCTGCGCACATAACCCACCTCTCCTGCCGTGACTAATCGCTTGCCCTTTCCCAGCTCTTCGCCCAGCGTGCCATCACTGCGGATAGTTCGCACTACTCTCACTTCATCGCCGATCTCAAAACGTATCTTGGTTTCCATACACATCCCTCATCATCATGCCTAGCCGGTTAAACTCTCATTGCAGTCATTGCTTTCATTGCTTTCACTGCAATCGTTGCAAGAACCACACCGACTTGGTGCTAACGGTGTGCGCTCACCCGCCCACACGCGATAGTAGGCCTTAACAAAGGCACGTTGATATTGACTAAAGGTTGGCTCATCGTCGCCCTCTAAAGGATAATTTTCTAGCTGCGTGGCAAATTCACGCAACAGAGCAACCCGCTTACTAGGCAGTTCGCTGGGGTCATAGTCAACACCAAAGGCGCTGAAATAGCTTTCGAGCGTGTCTAACTGCGCAATTGAATCACTTGCTATTTGGCTCATCCCCAACCTCCAGTGACTGCCTGCTGATACAAATTCTCAATCTCATGCTGAGAAGGAATGCGCTTATGCTGCTCACTCCAGCTTGAGAGCGCTTTAGCGAACTGGCGCTGCTGCCTGGCATCGGCTTGAATACCAAGCTGATTAAGTAGGGTTGATAGCGCTCGCCCACCAGAGTGCTTACCCAGCACTAAGCGATGCTCTCGACCGACAATTTGAGGGTCAAACGCCTGATAGTTGGTTGGATGCTTAAGCATGCCATCGACATGAATGCCCGACTCATGGGTAAACACCTTGTCACCGACTATTGATTTATGTGGTGCATAACCTTGACCCGAGCAGCGTTTGGCCAGCTTACACAATGCCGGCAACTGCGCTAAATCGATGCCAGTCTTGCGCTGCTTTAACACTTCTAAGGCCACACTTACCTCTTCTAACGGTGCATTGCCCGCACGTTCACCTAGGCCCATTAAAGTGGTGTTGACTGACTGAGCCCCCGCTGACACGGCCGCCAACGCATTGGCAGTGGCCAAGCCCAAATCATTGTGTGGATGGGCTTCAACCGGCACCGAACTGGCTTTAACCAGGCGCGACATGCGCTCAAAAGTGGAAAATGGGTCTAAGATCCCAAGCGTATCGGCAAAGCGCAATCGATGAATCCCAACTGCCTCTGCAGTCTGAGCTATTAGCGCTAAATCGTCATCAGTAGCCCTAGAGGCGTCTTCAAGCCCAATGCTGACCTTAAGCCCTGCGTTAATTGCCTGATAGCTTAAGGTGCACAACTTATCAAGCATGGCATCAAGGCTAAGACCCAACTTGTATTTCAGCTGCTGCTCGGAGGCCGGGAGTGAAATATTAATCCAATCCGCTCCTGTCGCCATACAGGCATCAAGGTCTGGCTGAGTCATTCGTGACCACACCATCAACTCAGCATCCGGAAGGGCTTGTCTAATCAAGTTAATTCCGTGGCACTCTGCACCGCCCATCGCCGGAATACCGACCTCAAGACTGGTCACCCCCGCCTGATAAAGCGCTTTCGCCAAGGTGAGCTTTTCACCGGTGGTGAAGGCCACCCCTGGACTCTGCTCCCCATCGCGCAGGGTGGTGTCGTTAATCACGACTGGCAAGCTTTGCTCCATCAACACTCCTTAGCCATACACCGGCGCAAAATCTTCATCACGACGCTGATTCTTATCACTGTCCCAGTATGGGGAAAGGTCACGCAGCTGAGCGACAATCTCAGGGAGGTGCTTAAGCACCTGTTCCACCTCTTCTTCCGTGGTGAACTTGGACAGCGAGAAACGCAGTGTGCCATGAGCGGCGGTCAGCGGCACCTTCATCGCCTTCATCACATGCGATGGCTCTAGGGAGCCCGATGTACACGCTGAGCCTGACGAAGTGGCAATACCCACTTGGTTAAGCAGCAACAGTAGTGCCTCACCTTCAATATACTCAAAGGCAATATTACTGGTATTCGGCACGCGGTGATGAATATCCCCAGTGACAAAGCAGTGGGAAATGGTGTCAAGCAGGCCAAGCTCGAGCTTATCGCGCAGCGCCTCGATTTTCGCGCTGCAGTTAGCCATCGACTCCAGTGCGAGTTCTGCAGCTTGGCCCATCCCGATAATCGAGGCAGCGTTCTCTGTGCCCGCACGCCTGCCGCGCTCCTGGTGCCCACCACGCAGCAGCGGGCGGAACTTGGTGCCGCGTTTTAGATACAAGGCGCCGACCCCTTTCGGCCCATGAAACTTATGCGCCGAGATAGACAGCATATCAATGTGCGTATCGGCAACGGTGTATTTGATCTTACCGGTAACCTGCACCGCATCGACATGCACCTGGATCTGATACTGCTTGGCTAGGCGCGCAATGCGCTCAACTGGGAACAGAGTACCGGTCTCATTATTGGCCCACATCACCGACACTATCGCGACATTTTCACTTAACGCATCGATAAGCTTTGGCATATCCAATCGGCCTTGTCCATCGACGCCAATCCAGTGCACCTTGTAGCCTTTGCGCTCAAGGTATTGGCAAAGCGATAATGTCGCAGGGTGTTCAACCACACTGGTGACGACCTCTTTTCGCTCCGGAAACGCCTCCAACGCCGATAGAATCGCGGTTGCCGTTGCCTCTGTCGCTGAGCCGGTAAAAACTACCTCACTATCAAGCTCAGCACCGAGCAAGTCTGCCACCTGCTTGCGGGCTTTCGCCACGGCTTTACCCACTTTAGCACCCACCTGGTGGATAGATGACGGGTTGCCGTAAAGCTCACTCAAATAAGGCAGCATCGCCTCGAGCACGCTAGGGTCAATTTTGGTGGTGGCGTTGTTATCGAAGTAACAAAACGGTTGAGTTGTATTAGCCATGGTGGGTGCCCTCAAGTTGTGATTCTTGTGCGACTGGGAACACGGTGATGCTGCGCCCTAAGCGTTTGGAGACCTTGTCTTCGATATTTTGCGCTGTCATGCCGGCCATACCACAGCCTGAGCAGGCCCCCTCGAGTGAGATAAACAACAGATCGTTGTCAAACTCCACTAGGCTGACCTGACCACCGTCTGCCTCGATAGACGGACGCACTTCTGCCAGTACCTGCTCGACCAGCTCTAAGTCGCTCATTTCCCCGTCTGATAGCTCGACCTGTGCCAAACAGTCCTCGAGCACCAGCTCAATCTTCTCATGACACGATGAGCAGCCGCCCCCGGCTTTGGTATAGTTGATCACCTCATCAAGCGTCGTGAGCTTGTTTTCACTCACAACTTTGCGGATCAGCACATCATCGATGGCAAAGCACTTACAGATCAACTCACCCTCTTCATGGTGGTCGCTGACCTCCTCACCGCGATAATTGGCGATCGCCGCTTCCAGCGCCTCCATCCCCATGACTGAGCAGTGCATCTTCTCTGGTGGCAGGCCATCCAAATAGTCGGCGATATCCTGATTGGTTAATTGACTCGCCTCATCGAGGTTTTTTCCGATAATCATGGTGGTTAGCGCCGATGAAGAGGCAATGGCACTGCCGCAACCAAAGGTTTGAAAACCCGCGTCCTGAATCACCTCGGTATCCGGTTCGATTTTAAGGGTCAGGCTCAATGCATCGCCGCAGCTTAACGAGCCCACCTCACCGATGGCGTTCGCTTCCTTGACCACCTTGGCGTTATTGGGGGAAAAAAAGTGCTGCTTCACTTTGTCTGAATAATCCCACATAACCACTCCTTAGATTTAAAATTTGCTGATGAATTCCCTCTCCCATTCAGTTGCAAAGAACGATCCAGCGCACAATTTTTAATCCAGTTCTCCAGATTGTCGTGAGGAGTTCGACGTTTTTAGCCTTGTATTGCTGGCGATAGGCGCCTATATCGGCTTTTAGCAGGGCATTTTGCAATGATTTGTATAAAGAGAAGTCAGATAGAGAAATGGGAAAAGGTTGTCGAGTTTGTCACTGGTTTGTCCTAAAGCCGACAAGGACACTTGTCGGCTTTAGGACAGGGCCCCTATTACCAGGGTAACAAGTTACTCATATAACAAAGAACCCGGGCAATAAGCGATTTAGGCCGCAAACGTAAAGCAGTTTTTGCTGCAGACCTTATCGCAAGATTGGCAACCGATGCAGTCAGAGTCGTCTTTGACCGTCATGACCATGACCAACTGATCATCGCCATAATCGTCCTCAATCTCTGATTCAATCAAATCAAACACACTGCGCGAGCAGACGTTATAGCAGCGCCCACAGCCGATACAGCGCGATTCATCAAGTGCACTGATGTATTGAGGCGTCCATTCCTGGCCTCCTTTCGTTTTTCCTAGAGTGATATCCATATTATCTCCTACTTTTACCAAGGCTCATCAAGAAGCGAATCAAGGTACGCCTCTCGATCAAATTTTTGCGCTTTTGCTTCCGCAACCGCTCGCTGCAGCCAGCCCTCACTGGGGTTGTCGATCTCAAATTGAATTTTTACCAAACACTGCTTTATCGCCAGTCCGGCATCGACCCTGACTGGGTAGGTTTTGTTGGCAAGGAGCTGCTTTAATGCTGAGGCCCCGCAGGCATTACAAAATACCGCGTGGCAGTCAGATAAGGCGGATACGCGCTCGGTTAAGTGCTGATGCGCGGTCTCATTGAGCGAGAACTCGAGTGCATTAACCAAGCGCGATTCGTTTTGATTGATCTCGTAGATCAAAAAGGTTCTCGCCTGACCAAAGTGTTGGTCAACGCTCTGGCGATCATGCGTCGCAAACGCCACCTTAAGCAGAGGCTCAAAGTGGTCATCGCCCGCCGCTATCTCTAGTTTACGCTTCCACATGGCTCACCTCACTTGGTGTAAAGTGATAGGCACTGACATGAGGGCTAACCTCTTGCTTGTGGTGGCTCATCAGGGTATTGGCTAGGCGAAACGCTTGCGCTCGAACCCCCTCGTAGCCAAGCTGTAAGATGTCGGTGTTGCCAAACTGGTTAAAACAGGGGTAGCCAATTTTAACCAGCGGCGCCTGACCTTGTACAAACGGCTCGAGGTGCGAGTTGCCCAACACAAGGTCGAGCTGATCAAGACAAGTATCGAGCTGAGACATATCGCCCACCACCACCGGCAGCGCCGGCTGCTCACACCACGTGGCCGCATAGGTGGTGACTATCATGCGTCGATTAACGCCAAGTTCACCGAGCAGTTGACTGTAGCCATAGGCAAGATCAGGCTCAGCGACAATCGCCACCGGTGTATCCGAGAGCACAAAGTGGGTATCGAGCATCGCGTCTTGAGCGCGCTGCCTTGCTCGCTCAATCCAAGTAGGTACTGTTTTTTGCGTGTACTCGGCAAGCTGGGTGACCCATTCATCCGTGCCGACAAAGCCCATGTCTATGCTTAGATAAGGAATAGCAAAACGCGCCTCGAGCCACCTTGCAGTGGCAAGACACGACTCCCCAAGCACGAGCGTTAAACCACTTGAGGAAACCTGCTCGACTTGGCTTAACTTAGTGCCACCGGTTGATGTGGGCGAGTAATCTTCGCTCTCAAGGTGGCCATCGAGTGACAGCGACAGGTCGGGAAGGAAAATCGGCGTCAGTTCAAACGCCTCAAGGTAACGCGCGAGCAAATCAATATCAGCGGTGGTGGTATAGACGGAGCACAGCACGTTGACCTGGCGCGAGTCGCTGTAGGTCGGTGTTGGGTTGGCGTACTGTTTAACTACCGACTCCACCAGCTTAGCAAACCCTGTCTCCATGGTGCCCTTAAAATCGGGGGTCGAGACCGGAACGATTTTAATCTCTGACCATTCGGGATGCGCGACTTTAAAGTTCTTGATCGCCAGCCAGATATCACAGCCTTGCATCTCAACTAGGCCTGAAGTTAATACCGTAATGCATTCAACGTCTTTATGTCGGCACAGGTTTTCCAGCGCAATCTGCAAGTTCTCTTCAGTGCCCATCACCGCAGCGACCTGATCAACCGCGGTATTTTGAATTGGAAACGGCTCACGAAAATGCGAGATCAAATACACCTTGCTAAACGCACTGCAGCCTTGAGAGCCGTGGATCAATGGGATGGTGTGATCAAACCCCATTGAGGCCAAGGCGGCGCCAGTGGCGGCGCTAGTTTTAAGTGGTTTAGTCGAGAGCGCGCTATTTTGAGTTCGGATAATCGTCATGGCTAGGCCTCCTTGCTAGAGAACGTTTGAGCGAGTTGGATTGGCGTTACCTTGTCACAGGCTTGCCATGGCGGCGCCTTACGCGCATGCTGCCAAACCGGGCTTTCCAGTGTCCGCACCAGCTCCTGCGCTAGAGTCAGCATACCTCGGTACCCGGCATAAGCGTGCTCGCGCTCCTGGTTGATGTCGAGGAATGGGATCTTGGCCTTGATTGCGGTGTACATATTGCGTCCCCCAGCAATCATAATGTCAGCATCGTGCGCATAGCAGCTGTTGAGCAGATTAGTCGCGCCGCCTTCATCGAGCATTAGGGCCTCCTCACCCATGATCTCCTCGATGCGCTGTTTGTCTGCCGCGGTCGATTTCTTGGTGCCAGTAGCAATCACCTTGATGCCAAGCTCCTGCAACGCTGCCACCACAGACCAGGACTTGACCCCGCCAGTGTAAAGCAGTGCACGCTTGCCACTCAGGCGCTGCTTATACGGTGCTAACTGCTCGCGAATCGCCTGCTCTTCACGCTCAATCACCTGCTCAACATGAGCGGTGAGTTTGGGATCATTGAGTAGCGCTGCAAATTGACGCAGCGCTGAGGAGGTATCTTCAATCCCATAGAAGCTGCCCTCAAACCAAGGGATATCCCAGCGCTCCTCAAGCTTACGCGCCACATTGATCTGCGCGCGCGAACACACCACCATCGCCGCATCAGCGCGATGCATGGTTTGGATTTGATGAAACTGGGTATCGCCCGCCATACAGCACAATACGCGTAAACCAAGCTCTTCAAACAGTGGTGAAACATGCCAAAACTCGCCCGCGATATTGTACTCCCCAATCAACACGATATCGTGCACGGGGCGGCTTTGATCATGGCGCATCAACGGCTTTGTTGGCGGCTCGGCGGTGCCGACCACCTTATCGACCATCACCTCTCCTGCAATTCGGTTACCAAAGTTCTTACTGCCATAAAAACCGGCCGCGTCCACCGCGATACACGGCATTTGCCAGCGTTTTTCCGCCAAGCGACAGATCGCCTCAACATCATTGCCCTCTAGTGCGGGCACGCAGGTGACATAGACAAACACCGCCGGTGGTTGATGGCGTTCGATAAGCTCTTTGATTGCATGGAGCAGACGTTTTTCCGCCCGTCCCATGATCACATCTTGCTCGTTTAGATCGGTGGTAAAACCATAACGAAACAGATCCGAGGCACTTGAGCGAGTGCCGCGGTTATCCCAGCTATTGCCAGCACAAGCAATCGGCCCGTGGACCAGATGACCCACATCGGCAATTGGCAACAAACTGATTTGAGCACCATCAAAACAGCACCCTCCTGCCGTTGCGCCGGGGACGGGGCGCGAGCAACCGGTTTTTTCCCCTTTATTGTGCTCGCACGCGGGCTCATCTTGTAACTCTGAGCGCTGTTTTTTATCCATTGTGACCTCCCAATACAAAGTCATTTACTACGCGTTTTCTCGCTATACATTTATTAGGCGCTGCAAGAGTCAGACCAAACATGACATAGGTCACACTATGCTTGGAGCCCTTTAAATCCGGTGCTTCTAAGTTTTGGTGGGTCGACACAAGAGACAATTTGTCGGGTTTACGACAATCCCAGAAGGGCTAACAAAGTAAGGCCAGCATCTTGCTGACCTTACGATACAAGTGGTGTTTGTTGATACGGCTTACACCGTTTTAATCCAACGGGGAAAGCCAACTTTAAGCTTATCGCTTAGTTGGGTGAGCTTGTCATCAGCCGGGATTGGCTGCTTGACCTTGATAGGGTGCACACCAGCACGGGTGACTTTGGCCGCGGCGGGTCCACCGATAGAAAGAGTAAACAACAGGTCACAGTCTGCAATTTTCGAGACTAGGTATTGCGCGCGCTCCTCCCCTTTGGTGTCACTTTCAATCTCGCGCACTTCGATCAATTGAAAATCCTCGGCGGTCACTTGGTAAACCAACACTCGCAGACACGAGCCAAAGTGGCCGTCAAGCTCCTGACCATTATTCGAAGTAACCGCCACGATAACGCTAGGCGTCTCTTGGCGCGCGCCCGTCGCCACGGGCGCTGGCGCTGCATCGCCGCAGCGCGTCAGCTCACTGTAGGCTGAATCAATTTGTTTGCGGGTAAACGTGCCACCAAGCTTGGCTGTCATCGCACGCCAGCGCTTAGGCGCCAACTGACTGAGCGAGTGCTGTGAAATGTTATCGCCTAGGTTGGCCTGAAGCAGTGCGATCAGATCGGCTGGTGAGTCGTAGTCTAGCGCCTTAAGCGCCAGCGCGAGTTTGTGTGCTAGCTCCGGCGCTAGAGCAGGTTCAAGGCTTGGGTTGTGTTCGATACTTGTGGACATAACGCCTCCCTAAGCCGCTTGAAGACGTCGAGCTCGCACGCTGATCGGCAATTTAGGCTTGCTAGTATAAGGTTCAACAAAATAGACAGCGCCATTGGCGAGCACCAATTCCCCACCCCATTTGTCTTCCTGATCAAACTCAATCGCGGTGACGATCTCCTCGAGATCTTTCTTAGCTAAATAGAGCGACAGCTCGCCCTGCTCGGTGTACTGGATCATGACATTTGCCATAGTAACTCCTTATGATTGATAGGAAAAAGGGCTTTCTCCCCCTATGATGACCAAGAAGAGAAAGCCAAAAACCGACGAGCAGCTTAACGGACTAAATCGAAGCCGTAGTCAGTAACACCAAGTTTGTTGGTTTGTCTATCGAGCTTGGTTAGGATCTCGTTGACCAGTGTTTTGAGGATGTACATACCGCCCTCGTAACCCATGGTGGTTTCTCTATGTAGGTGGTGACGGTCGAAGATTGGGAAGCCAATTCGCACCAGCGGCACCTCAAACTCCTCACCCTTGGCCAGCGTATCGCGCTCGATAAACTTGCCGTACGAGTTACCAATCATCAGGTCCGGTTTCTCAGTAAACATCAGTGAGCGGAAATGCCACAAGTCTTTACCGACAAACACCTGTGCAGCCGATGAGTAAGGTGACTCGGCACACAGTGCCTCCATCTTCTTGCGCCAGCGCTTAGTCGCGTTGTGACACAAGACGTGTTTCACTTCACAGCCGAGCTCGGTGAGGAACTTCACCATACCCATCAGGTAATCAGGGTCGCCATACAGAGAGACAGTCACGCCGTGCAACCAAGTGTGTGAGTCGGTCATCATATCGACCAAGCGACCACGCTCTTTGGCAAGCTCATCTGGGATTGGCATGCCTGTGATCTCCGACACCTTCATCAAGAACTCATCGGTCGAATCCAGGCCGATTGGGATTGGCAAGTCAGGCGTGTCTTGCTCCCATACCGATTTGACAAACTTGCGACTCTTAACGGCATGCTCTGGCTGAAGGAACAAGGTGGCTTTCGCATTTGGCGCGGCCTTGACTTCACTGATCGGTGTACCACCAGCGTACATGCGGTACTCACCATCAGCTGGGGTATCTAACACCTCAGATGGGTCACACAGCATTGAGTAGCTCACGCCCATCTGCTCGAGCATGCGCTTGATAACGCGATAGTTACCAAGATACGTCTCAAAGCCAGGGACGATGTTGATCTTGTTCTCGCTCGCGACTTGGTAGCTGCCTTTATCTTCGAGGGTGAAGTGACGGAGCATACCCTCAAACATTGCATCCCAGCCCGTTGTGTGGCTACCGACAAAGCTTGGCGTATGAGCATACGGCGTTGGCACGTCTTTCGGGATATAGCCTTTCTCTTTCGCGTTACCAATAAAGGCATTCAGGTCATCACCGATAACCTCCGCCATACAGGTGGTGGAAACCGCGATCACCTCAGGCTTGTACAGCGCGTAGGCATTTTGCAGGCCATAAAAGATATTGTCTTGGCCACCAAATACCGCGGCATCCTCGGTCATGGAGTCAGAGACACAGGCGACCGGCTCTTTGAAGTGGCGGTTAAAATAGGTTCTGAAGTACGCGACACAGCCTTGAGAGCCGTGGACATAAGGCAGCGTGTTTTCAAAGCCTAATGCACACAACACACTGCCAAGCGGCTGACACGCTTTCGCGGGGTCGATGGTAATGTGTTTGCGTTCGAAATTCAGTTTTGCGTATTCGGCTGACGTGGTCCAGTCAAAGACCTCCTTGACCTTGTCAGCATCGGCTAGCTGCTCAAAGCTTTCGCGCTTTTCAGCCAGCATGGTTTGGTAATCTTCATCATTAAACAGCGGAAAGCCCGGTTTAATATCATCTACATTTTGTGTCATAGCTTATCTCCTACCACGTCACTCATCCGTGAACGGTGGCTCGGTTATTCGCATTGTTCAGCTTTGTGCCCAAAGGGTTACGCTGATTCCGCCAGTGGTGTTTCTTGTTGCTCAACGAGCCATGGTGCTTTCATTTTGCCCCAACAAGGGTTGTTGAGGGTCAGGTCCATATCGCGAGCAAAAATCGCGAAACCATCAACGCCATGGTAAGGGCCTGAGTAGTCCCAACTGTGCATTTGACGGAATGGGAAGCCCATTTTTTGGAACACGTATTTCTCTTTCACGCCCGAACCAATCAGGTCTGGATTGAGCTTCTTAACAAACTCTTCCAACTCGTAGCTCGACGCATCATCGAACAATAAGGTCGCCTCTTTCATCTCTGGGACGGTCTTGACGTAGTCATCGTTATGGGCAAACTCATAACCTGCACCGACAATGTCCATACCCAAATCTTCATAAGCACCGATAATGTGACGCGGACGCAGACCACCCACATACAGCATGACCTTCTTACCCTCAAGGCGTGGACGATATTTATCCACCACCGCTTGCCACTGCTCTTGATAACGGGCAATCACCTCTTCGGTGCGAGCCTGGATCTTGTCATCAAACATCGCGGCGATCTTACGCATTGACTCAACGATCTTAGTTGGACCAAACAGGTTGTATTCCACCCAAGGCACACCGTGTTTTTCTTCCATGTAACGCACGATGTAGTTCATAGAGCGGTAACAGTGAACCAGATTGAGTTTCACCTTAGGCGTGTTCTCCATCTCGGTTAACGTACCATCACCCGACCATTGAGCGACCACGCGCAGACCCATGTCTTCAAGAATGATGCGCGATGACCAAGCATCACCACCGATGTTGTAGTCACCAATGATGGCCACATCATAGTCAGTTGACTCAAACTCAATTTGGTCTGCTTTGTTTAACACATGGTCACGAATTGTATCGTTGGCAATGTGGTGACCGAGCGACTGTGAAACGCCGCGGAAACCTTCACAGCGCACCGGCACAACGGTTTTACCCAGTTGTTCCGTTTTGCTCTTCGCTACCGCCTCGATATCGTCACCAATCAGACCAACTGGACACTCAGACTGAATCGAGTAGCCCTTAACCAGTGGGAACAGCGCATCGATTTCATCAATCGCTGCTTCAAGCTTCTTATCTCCGCCGAACACGATATCGCGCTCTTGGAAATCAGTGGTGAAGTTCATTGTGCCAAAGGTATCGACACCAGTGGTGCCTGTGTAGTAGTTACGACGTCCAGCACGTGAGTACTGACCGCAACCCACAGGGCCGTGAGAGATATGCACCATATCTTTCACCGGTCCCCAGACCACCCCTTTCGAACCCGCATAAGAACAGCCACGCACTGTCATCACACCCGGCAATGACTTACGGTTGGAAGTGATACACTTGGTGCTGGTTTCACTTGGGTCATTGACCGTCATATGTTTCTTACGGTCTTCACGCGCGACCTCGGGGTAAACCTCCAAGATCTCATCAATCATGGCTTGCGTGTCTTGTTTATTCATCGACATCCTTGCCTCCCAATCAAATTGTTGGATTTCCTAATTTACGCAGCTAAATTAAGCCGCGACTTCTGCACTAGCTGCTTTACCAATGATGCTCTCATCTTCTTCATCGATGATGCCGAACTCCATAAGCAGTTCTTCAAGCTCATCCATAGACGCAGGGTTTGGAATAACAAACAGCTCGTTAGCGATGATTTTTTGTGCCAGTGCACGGTACTCATCCGCTTGATTACACGTTGGGTCATACTCGATAACGGTCATACGACGAATCTCAGCGCGCTGTACGATGTTGTCACGCGGAACAAAGTGGATCATCTGAGTACCAATCTTGGCGGCTAGCGCTTCGATAAGCTCATCTTCACGGTCAGTGTTACGTGAGTTACAGATCAGACCTGCAAGGCGCACACTACCTGAGGTCGCGTATTTACAGATACCTTTCGAGATGTTGTTGGCCGCATACATTGCCATCATCTCACCTGAACAAACGATGTAGATCTCTTGTGCTTTGTTCTCGCGAATTGGCATCGCGAAACCACCACATACCACGTCACCCAGTACGTCGTAGAACACAAAATCGAGGTCTTCTTCGTACGCGCCTTCCTCTTCAAGGAAGTTGATGGCGGTGATTACACCACGACCTGCACAGCCGACACCTGGCTCAGGACCGCCTGATTCCACACAACGCACGTTGCCATAACCGACTTTCAATACATCTTCTAGTTCGATATCCTCAACAGAACCTGCCTCTGCCGCCGCTTCCATGATGGTGCTTTGCGCTTTTGAGTGTAGGATCAAGCGAGTTGAGTCGGCCTTAGGGTCACAACCGATGATCATTACGTTCTTACCCGCTTCAGCCAAAGCCGCCACAAGGTTTTGCGTAGTAGTTGATTTACCGATACCGCCTTTACCGTATATTGCACATTGACGAATTGCCATGGTCTATCTCCTCATTTAATTAGACTCACGGACTATATTGCGAGAAGCGTACCAAACCAACATATCATTAAAAATCAGCAACTTAACAAAACAACCCAACTTCAATCACGACAACGAGTGTGAGGTTTGTCACCTTTCCAACAAGCCAATGTAAGAAAACCACAGGTTCGAGGTGCGAGTACGGGCTCTGCCCTACGAGGAGCGAGGAGTTTAACGCGCGTGAAAAACTCCTCGCTCCTCGGAACAAAGTGAAACCCGTTTAAACACAGGTGCGGGGGCGGGCACGGGCTTTGCCCTACGGGGAGCGAGTGATTTAACGCGCGTGAAAAATTCCTCTCTACTCGGAACGAAGTGAAACCCGAACCTCGGAACGCAGTGATACTGATATTCCGGAACGAAGTAATACTGTGTTTAACTTATAGCGTGACGGTGCGAGAGTAAGTAGTCGATGAGGATTTTGATTCGGCTTGGTTGGTTGTTGTCGGCATAGACGAGATAGATTGGGGTGGCGGGTGGTTGGAATGCTTCTAGGATGACTTGCAGGCGGCCGGCGGAGATGGAGCGGCCGAGCATATTTTGCGGCAGTTGGACGATGCCCATGCCTTTGTCGGCGCCGCGCACTAATGCCATGCCTTCATTGATGATAAAGCGGCTATTGAGGTTGAGCGATTGAGTTTTGCCAGCTTGTTGGAACTGCCATCGCTCCGGCATGCCAGTGATCTGTGAGCGCAGGATCAGGCATTGGTGCTGCTCTAGTTGTGCTGGGCTGTCTGGTATGCCGTGAGTCTCGAGATACTCGGGAGACGCGCAGGTGGTCAATTGCTCTTCATCGAGCTTGCGGGCGATAAAGTTACTGTCGGAAAGCTCACCTATCTGGATGGCAAGATCAAACTTATCCTCAATCAGGTTTGCTGGGCGATCATCAAGGATAATATCAAAGGTCAGCTCGGGGTGCTCTTGCGCAAAACGGTGCAACAACGGCACGATATAACGCCCGCCATAGACTCTCGGCAGTTTAATGCTGATATTGCCGCGTGGCGTGCTCACCGAGTCCTGAATGCTGTTCTCAACACTCTCCAAGTCCAACAAGATGGCCTCAAGCTTTTGAAACACCTGCACGCCTAAGTCGGTTGGCACTAAAGTCCGAGTCGTGCGGCGGATGAGGCGCACCCCATAGGATTGTTCAAGACGCGAAACATTCTTGCTTACCGCTGAGGCGGAGATGCCTATCTGGCGGGCGGCCTCGGAAAAACTGCCGTGCTTTACCGAATAGACAAAAGACAGCATATGAGAGAAAGAAGTGCTATTCACTGCAATGGCCAACGAGAAAAGAGGCGGCTATTTTGCCGCGCTTTCATGACGAAATGATGAAATCATTTGCAACTCATAGTCGTTTCAGTTGTGACTAAAAGTATCATTGTTTTGTCGTAATCGTCTCATAGAATGCGTACCCAGAAACCTTAACCGGCACCCATTTTGTGCACTCAAACTCGACAAGGCTGTTATAAAATGAACAAATTGAATCTTCTTTCGCTTACGCTCGCTGCTGCACTTGGCGGTCAAGCTATTGCGGCACCTGTACTTTATACCAACGATTTTGAAGAGATCATTGGCGAGCAGTTCACCAAGGACACTGGCTTTGAGCTTGATGTGGTCAAGATGTCTGGTGGTAACCTGATTGCGCGTATTGCCGCAGAGCGCAGCAACCCGCAGTGGGATCTTATCTTGTTTAATGGTGACAACACCCTGCACTCACTCAGTCAGTCGGGTGACCTGAAACCCGGCCTTAACCCTGAGAACGCTGCTCATCTGACCGACGAGGCGCAAGCACTCGTGCCAGCTAATCAATCGTTTTACCCCGTTGGCATCTCATCGGCTTGTGTGATTGTTAAACGCAAGGACAACCAGGTTGAGATCAACAATTATCAAGACATCGCCAAGCCTGAGCTAAAAGGCTTGGTAGGCATGGCTGACCCATCCATCGCAGCGCCTGCTTATCCTTGTGTGGCTGGTCTTTTCCACCAGCTTGGTGAAGCGCAGGCGAAAACCTTGTTCTCTGATGCGTTTGATAATGGCCTGCGTATCTTCCGCACCAATGGCCCAACGGGTCGCGCCCTTCAGTCTGGTGAGATTGAGGTGGCTCTGTTGACCTCTCAGCAAGCGTACACTTTTGTTGAGCAAGGCGCCGACTTCGATATCATCTGGCCAGAAACTGGCTCGCCTGCGACGGTGCGTGCATTTGGCGTTCAAACCAATACCAAGCACAGCGAAGCAACACAGGCCTTCGCCGAGTGGATGCTAAGTGCAAAAGGTCAGCAGTTCCTTGCCGATAATGGCGGTAGCGATGGCGTGTTCCGTCCAACTATCGAGCAAGCGAGTGAGGTCTCGTTTGGCCCAGGCGCTGACGTGCAGTACAACTTTACCCCAGTCCAGTTTGCTTATGACAACGACGAGGCAATCAAGAGCTGGTTTGCCGACAACGCGATCAACTAATCATGCTCAGTCAATCACCGTCTCAGATGGAGCCGATGGCTCCATCTTGTAAAACTAGACCTAATAAACTTGCTCAGTGGCTATCACCTGATCAAGTCTTGGGTCTGTCAATTCTATTTATTCTCGCGCTGTTAGTCTTGCTGCCAATGCTGATGGTGGTCATGCAGCCGGTGCTGCAATGGCTTGAAGGCGGCTCTGATGCGGTCGGTCTGGGCGAGATTTTCCAGCGCCGCCTATGGATGGCCTCGCTTAAAAACAGTCTCTACCTTTCTATTGGTGCAGGTTTGCTCGGCGGAGTCATGGGGGCGATGCTGGCGATCGCGCGCCACTCATACCGTTTCCCAGGCAGTCGCTATGTTGACTTAGTGGTATGGTGCATCCTGATCATTCCATCGTTTGTCATCGCCCAAGGCTGGGTACTGTTTGCTAGCCGCTCAGGCATTGCTACTCAGCTCACTGGCTCGCACTTTATCTCAGAGTTGGTGTTCAACCCCAATGGCCTGGTGTTTATTATGGCGGTGAAAAACTTCCCGCTCGCCTACCTAGCAATGTCAGCAGCGCTGCAGTGGAGTATGCGAAACCTGAGCCTAGCCGGACGCCTGTGTGGCCGCCCCGCATGGCAGGTGTTTTTCACCGTGCGTCTGCCCCTGCTTCTGCCTGCTCTGTTGTCTGGGATTGTGTTAGTGTTTATCGATACCATTGGCGATTTTGGCCTTCCGGCCGCGCTAGCCACCAGCTATCGCTACCCGACACTGCCCTACACCATCTATGCAGCAATCAATCACTCACCAATTCGCTTTGATTTGGCGGGGATCCTCGCAACTTACCTAGCGATAATCATGTTTGTTGCCCTGTTCGTCTACTTTTGGATCCTACGCGCAAGGCCGTATCAATTTCTTAGCAGCCAGACTGGAATGCAAGAGACACCAACCGCGCCCTATCCCAAACTGCTTGCGAGCGCAGTGTGGCTATTTCTGTTTGTCGCGGTCGGCGTACCGATCGGTACCAGCTTAATGGTGTCGTTTATGGGCCAGCTATGGAATGGGTTCTTTATCGATAACTTTAGCTTGGACAATTACATCAGCCTGTTCCACAGCCGCTCACAGTTTGCCGAGGGCCTTAAGAACGCAATTACCATTGCAGGCCAATCCTCCATCTTAAGTGCGATCTTAGCCTTTTTGGCGGCGTACTTGCTGACCTTCACCAGTAACGGCATGAATAAGGTCATTGATACCGCGTGTACCTTATCGATGGCAATCCCTGGGGTGATCCTTGGCGTGGGCTTTATCTTCGTTTGGAACTCGCCATGGCTATCTGCCGTTGGCCTAAATCTTTATGGTAAGTCCGAGCTATTGGTGCTCGCTTCAACAGCGACCTCGGTCCCAGTTGCCGTACGGATCTTGATGGGTGCAATGGCACAAATCCCGGTCAGCCAGTTAAATGCCGCGCGCCTCCAAGGAGCAGGATTGACACGTCGTCTGTACACCATCGTAATGCCACTGGTGCTGACGGCACTGATTTCCGCCACCCTCTCTGGCTTTGGCTCGAGCATTTTTGAGTTGGCAATAAACTCGATGCTGCGTCCACCTCGCTTTGAAATGCTGGCCCCGTTTGTGAGCGCCCAGTTCGATTCCGGTGAGTACGGCATCTCAACCGCTGCTGTGTTTGTTGCAGGTGCGATTGCCGCCTCGATTATTGCGCTGTGCAATGCCCTATTACGCCGCCACTTTGGCCATTTGATTAAAGAGTAGTTTCAATATGTCGCATTTAACCCAGGCCCCAAAGGGTGCCTTTTTAAGCTGCGCGGATATCACGCGCTCAATTGGCCAGCAAACCATCCTCAACGATGTCTCGTTCACTCTCGAAGAGGGACAGGTGTATTGCATTGTCGGCCCATCAGGTTCAGGCAAATCATCACTACTGAAAATCGTCGCCGGTATCGACGCGCCGAACCAAGGCACGGTCACACTGCAAGACGATGTGATCACCGATGGCCTCAAGATGCTCCCTCCAGAGCAGCGTCGCATGAACATGGTGTTTCAAGACTACGCCCTGTGGCCACACATGAAGGTCAAAGATATTATCGGCTATGGTCTCAACCGCATGAGTAAACCAGAGCGTGAACGCCGCGTTGCTGAGATGCTCGCCCTACTGCAGATCTCGCAGTATGCCGAGCGCTACCCGCGTGAGTTGTCCGGTGGGCAGGCGCAGCGTGTGTCGATTGCTCGTGCGATTGCCACCAATCCTGATGTGTTGCTGTTTGACGAGCCTCTGTCTAACTTGGATATTCAGCTGCGCGCGGAAATGCGCAGTGAGTTTTCTAAGCTGTTCAAGAAGCTCAACAAAACCGTATTGTACGTTACGCACGACCCGCTTGAAGCGTGCGCCTTCGCCGATAAGATCATTGTGATGAAAGATGGTGAGATTGAGCAGATTGACTCGCCGCAAGCCCTGTTCTCTGCACCTAATTCACCTTGGATTGCGTCCCTAGCGGGGTTTGACTGCAAACTGCCGGTCGAGAACATTCAAATCGATCACACTGATAATCGGGCCAATGCCTATTTCCGTGGGCAGTACCTCAACGCCAAGCCATCAACCAATGCCACTGTCGATAGCCGTCACCTATGGCTACGCAGCTCCGGCCTGAGCTTTAGTGACAAGAACGATCTTTCCACCAATTTACTATCGGGTCGAGTGATAAAGTCCAGCTTTGAGGGCAGTCACTGGCGCATCGACATTGATGTCGGTGCTGAGGTGGCGATCCCTATCCAACATCCCCATAGCCTCGAGGCTAATCAAGCAGTCACTCTGTTTCTGCCTCAAGAGCACTGCTTGCTGATCAACGAATAAGGTTTACCATGAAATACACAATGAAAGTCGAGATCCCAGCAGGGAGCATCACACGCTACGCCTTTGACGAAAAGGGCCGCATGAAGGTCAAACACTTCCAATCGATGCCAGTGAGTTACCCAGCCAACTATGGCTATATTGACGAGACTCTAGCGGATGACGGCGCTGCCTCTGATGTGCTGGTCATTACCCGTGAGCCCCTACTGCCTGCGACTTATATCGACATTAAAGTGATTGGTTATATTGATATGACCGACGGCGGCGAGAAAGATGAGAAGTTTATCGCGGTCCCTGTGGAAGCAGTCGATCCCACTTACGCTGAGATTAATTCGGTGTTTGATTTGCCTAAAGCAGAGCTGGATCGAATCTATGCATTTTATACTGTGTACAAGCAACTGCCGCTCGGGCGCAAAGCCGTGGTTCTGGACGGCTACAAAGATCAGCATGCTGCTCGAGAGCTTTTAGAACAAGCGCAAATTCGTTACAGAAAATCAGCTGCATAGGTGTGACTTAGGCATTAGGTCAGAAAAAATCGACGCCTTCAACTTTTAACCTTCTAGCAAATAAAACCAAAGAGTCGAGCACTAGCTCGACTCTTTGCTCTTTGTCTACTCAGCAGACGTTACTTAACCGGTTGTCTTAGCGAACATCAGGATAGGCAAGCTCAAGCTTGGCTAGCTTATTGGCCTGATCTGCAGGGGAACCTGTCCGTTTCGCCAACAAATGATAAAGCCCAGGGATAACCACTAGCGTCATCATGGTTGCGACCAGTACCCCAGAGAAAATCACCACACCAATCGCATGACGAGACTCCCAACCTGCACCACTTGCCAATATCAGCGGGATCGCGCCAGCTAGAGTGGTGATCGCGGTCATTAGAATAGGTCGTAAACGCTGACTTGCGCCATCGATTATTGCCTGTTCATAATTAATCCCTCTGTCACGCAGTTGATTAATAAACTCGACAATCAATATCCCATTCTTGCTCGCCAAACCCACCAACATAATGATGGCGATTTGTGAATACACATCCATCACTAAGCCAAACCACATTAAGCCACCAAGTGCCCCCGTCAGTGCTAATGGAACAGTGAGAATAATCACAAATGGGTGAACAAAACTCTCAAATTGAGCGGCGAGTACCAGATACACAACCATGAGCGAGAGAACAAAGATCAGGCCCATCGAACTGCTCGAACGCTTGAACTCTAACGACTCTCCTTTGTAGTCGAGCGTAACTTGGCTCGGAAGCTGCTCTTGAACGACCCCCTCAAGATAATTTAAAGCTTGCCCTAATGAGTATCCATCGGCTAGATCTGCCGAGATGGTGATCGCTTTACGACGGTTGTAGTGTCTCAATGAGCTAGGCTGGCCCTCGATGGTCACACTGACCAATTTATCTAGACGGACTAGCTCGCCCGTATTCTTAGAGCGAACCTGGATCAGAGCTAAATCACTAATACTATTAAACGCGGTGCGTGGTGCTCGCACATGAACATCATACTCTTCACCATTTTCTATATAAGTGGTGATATTTCGTCCGGCCAACACCGTTTCTAATGTATTGGCAATTTCAGAGACAGGTATCCCTAACTCATGAGCATAAGCCTGATTGATTTCGGTGCGTAGCCTTGGCGTCGTCTCATTATAATCGCTATCGAGGTCGAGCAGGCCTGGGTTCTCGCTAGCAATGTGAATAACCTGATCTACCCACTCTTTGACCTGTTCATAGCTACCCCCACCGATGACTAATTGGACCGGAGAACGAGCTCTGGTACCAAAGCTTGTCGGGACAACGGGTGAAATTCTAAGATCAACCATGGGGGATAGCTGTCGACGAATCACGCTTCCAACGGCAAATACACTCTCTTCCCGCAGACTCCAATCCACCAAATCGATGATCAGCATGATCTCATGTTCGCCACGTCGCCCAGGGGCGCGAATCGCCATCGATTGAATGGGCCCTTTGGGCGCCATAAGCGGCTCCATCCGCTGTTCAATTTCACTGACATAGGGCCGCATCGCATCGAAGCCTGTTCCCTCTGTGGCACGTAACATCACAAATAGACGTCCTTTATCTTCGCGGGCAACAAACGATTGCGGAAGAGATTGATAAGCAACAGCGATAAAGCCCATAGTCAAAACAACCAACAGCGCAGCCACCCAACTGTGCTTTAATAAGCGCGTAATCAGCACACGATAGCCACGCTCTAACCGAGTAAATATGTACTCGGTTAAACGATGCAGTCGTCCGGGCTCAACATTGACCGATAATAGTCGACTCCCCAACACAGGCCCCATAGTGAGTGCAACGATACTCGATATAACTACCGCACCCGCGAGGGTGATCGCGTACTCACGGAACAAGAGCCCGACCGTACCGGTGAGCAAGGTAATAGGAGTAAACACCGCGACTAATACGGCGGTTGTCGAGATCACAGCCATCCCAACCTCTCGTGCCCCGCGATAGGCAGCCAACATCGGCGGCTCCCCTTTATCGACACGGCGTACAATATTCTCGAGCACCACAATCGCATCATCAACCAGTAGCCCCACCGCCAATACAAGCGCCAGTAGCGTAATCAAATTGATGGAGTAACCAAACAAAGCAAGAACAGCAAAGGTTGAAATGAGAGATACTGGAACACTGACCGCCGGGACTAATGTCGCCCTCGCGCTGCCAAGAAAGGTGTAAATGACCAAAATAACAAGAACGGAAGTGATCGCTAATGTTGAATAGACCTCGCCAATAGCACTGTCGATAAACTCTGAGCTGTCTGATAAAGGCTGGATGGTCATACCTTCTGGTAAAAAAGGCGTTAGACGCTCAATCTCCGCTTTGACACCGTTGACCACATCCAGTGTATTGGCTTGGGATTGCTTAAGAAACTCCATCATGACCATCGCCCGTCCATCCACTCGTAAGGTGCGCAAATCGTCTTTCGCGCCTGTGGTGACGTTGGCAACATCGGATAAATAGAGGATTGAGCCGTCTTGGTTACGGCGAATAATCAATCTTTGGTAGTCAGCAATCGATAAATAGCTGCGCTCTAACCGCAGCGTATAGCTCCTGGCCGAATCAGACAAATTTCCAGCTGGCGCTTCGAGGTTTTCGCTGCGTAGCGCGGTTTCTATATCACCAACGGTGATGTTGCGACTGGCCATGGCGATAGGATCGAGTTGAACCAGCAACGCATAGGGTTGATCACCGCGCAATTCGATAGAGCTCACGCCATCAAGTAGGCTTAAGGGCTGCACAAACTGGCGCTCGATGTAATCAGAAAGCTCAACCGATGAAAGGCTGTCTGAAGAGACAGCAAAACTGATCACACCATCACCATCGGCATCGCTCTTGGTCACTCTCGGTGGATCCATACTGGCGGGGAGCTGCCTCTGTGCTCTAGCCACAGCATCTCGAACGTCATTAGCAGCCGCTTCAATTTCACGACTGGCCTCAAATTCGACCTTGATATTCGCCCTGCCCTCAGAGGCATTTCCTTCAATACTGCGTATGCCATCGATACCTGAAAGTTGGTCCTCTATCACCTTAATGACTCGAGATTCCATTATGTCGGCAGAAGCGCCAGCATAGTTTGCTCTGACAGAGACGATAGGGGCAGCAACGTCGGGGTATTCCCGCAACGGAATATTATTAAAAGCCAGGACACCAAAAACGATCAACAGCAGATTAATAACACAAGCGACAACCGGACGTTTAATCGATAAATCAGAGAGAAGCATTATCCGCTCCTTTAACGTCTTGCTGAGTCTGAGCGATACGCTTTACGTCCTGAACCAGAGTTCCATTGTTGACTTTACCCACGCCACTACTGACCACTTGATCGCCTGGGACGACACCCGCAATAACCTGAGTCAACGCAGCGTCTGTACTGCCGAGAGTGACCAGCGTCTGTCGTGCCACGCCTTCTTTATCGACAACATACAAATAGGAATTCACCCCTCGGTAGAAAACAGCGCTCGTCGGCACCACGTTCACGTACTCATCATCGAGCGACACTCTGATTTGAGCAAGTAGTCCCGGCCGTAGCAGAGCATCAGGGTTATATAGCTCGGTACGGACCTGTAAGTTACGGCTCTGTGGGTCTATTTGAGGGTCAATACTGCTGATTTCACTATAAAATACCGTGTCAGGTAGCGCGTCAAAACGCAACTCTAGCGACTGACTCGGTTTCAACTGCGATAGATAGTGACTCGGTAAATTAAAGTCAACATACAGACTTTTTACATCCGTCAGGGTTATTAGGGCTTCACCTCGCTGAACATATTGACCCTCAGTGAGCATAGTTAAGCCAGTCATCCCATTAAAGGGCGCCACGGTTTGATAGTAAGAGAGCGTCACGGCAGCAGCGTCTCGCTTGGCTTGGCTGATTTGAACTTTAGCTCGCTGAGTTAATAAGCTCGATTCAGGTAAGGAGTTACGTTCATGCAGTCGAACCATTTCCGTCAAGAGGCGTTTGTCTTCTTTTAGCTGAGCATCGGCTTGCGCCAGACTGGCCTTTGCTTGACGATCATCGAGTTGAACCAACAACTGCCCCTGATTGACGTTTTGGGTATCTTGTACTGGTAACCCAGTAATCACGCCTTCTACCTGACTAACAAGCTCTACCTGATGTCGCGCAAATACGCTGCCTATCGCCACCAGGCGCTCACCCCAAAGAACAGACTGTACCTCTTGCAGTTCAACGGGTAGAGCTCTCGCGGATCTCGGCAACTGAGAAGCGTGAGCCGGCATAAAAGAAGATGCAATCAGGCTAGCAGCCAGCATGCCTGAAAGTATGTTGGATTTCATTTGGGGTCCCTTCCATGGTTATCCAGTGAAACTTCGACAAATTGATAGTTGATGATTTGTATTAAAATACTACCGTATCAACAATTTACTAGGCTTTGGCAATGTCTTTAGCTATTAGTAAGGTATTTTTATTACTTAGACCACTGTTAACTGGCGTGATTTTCACAAATTTACATTCCCCCCGCGCCGCGATCACATGAAGAGCTTCAACAAGGTATTAGAAATCTTCCTCATAGGGCTGATTTAGGGTATAGATGAGAAAAAATACGATGCCTTTAACTTGTAAATTTCTGCCGATTAAAACGAAAAGAGTCGAGCGCTAGCTCGACTCTTTGTTATCTGACTACTATGCAAGATTTGCTTCGATTAACAGCGTCAGCCTTTGTCAACTTTCACCACTTGTGGCAGCACGTAGTCACCCGACATAATGCGCTCTTGTGGCTGATAGAGACGGAAGATGATATAGAAGTCACCTTCTGGTGCTGGCATCCAGTTACCTGCAAACTCACCGGTTGGCTGCTCAAATTGTAATGGGATCTCAAAAGAACCATCCGCACGTTTGGTGAAGGCAGCCATATCAGGGTCAATCTTATGACGACCATCTTCGGTGGCAACCAGTGCACGATCTTGCGTGCCGTATGCCGTCAAAGACCAAAACGCATCAACAGGTGGCTCTTCTTCAAAGCGGATCACGTAGCGATGCTCACCAGACAGCTGCTCACCCTCACTATCGATAAAGCGCACTGGGTACATAGCTTCTTGCTCACCCTGGCCACCAGCGTATGGGCCAGAGATAACCGTGCGCAGTGGGTAATTGTAGCCGTAATCATCTAGGCCACGCACCCAGTCCCAACCTTGAATTCGCTCTGCAGTTGAAGCAAAGTTTGAGATAGCCACCTTAGGCGCAACCTCTAGGCTTGCCATCAGACCTTTCATTGTCTGCTCGGTCATTACGCTGCGATCAAAGCCATCTTTGGTCAAACCAATACGCTCGAACTGGGCAAACAACGCTTCATCGGTGATGCGGATATCATTGTATTGCAGCGCAAACGCTAGATGCTCAAAAAAGCCTAGTGGATCGTTGTCAATCTCAGGCATGGCATCAAGCTCAGTCGCTGAGTTGACCTTACCGCTCAGCGTTTCTAGACCGAAGCCATCCTGTAGCTTGTGCAGCTCAGCTAGGTCTTCACCCTCTGTCATATGCAGACGTCCCCACAGCCAAACTTTGTCAGTCAGCACGTCCAGACGCGTCACATCCTCAGGCAGCTCACCTTCCCAGCACGGAGGCACAAGGGCAAAGCGGCCCTCTTGCGTGCCAGAAGCGCGGCGGCCAACATAGTGCTCAAGCTCATGGTACATATTGAATACATTGATAACGTAATAACGGTCATCTGTATCAGGCACATTGAGGATATACGGTTCAGTCAGATGAACAACGCTGCTCATATACAGTGTGTCATTGTTCGCGGTTGGCATGTCACCCGCGGTAGCCGGCGATGATAGCTCTGTCGCCCAACCAAGTTGATTCAAGTGACCACGATAACTGGTAGCCGGCTTAGGGTCTGGGACATTGATGTAGTCGCGCATTAAACGTTCCATACGAACCAGTGGGTAACCCCAGTTGTGTGCCATTACACCGAGCGTGTAACCATCGGCCTCTAAGCCTTGTGCGACATTCTCTTGAGTGCTTGGCGTGGTCAGTTGGCTATCAGCAAACACTTTATCCGCTTGTGCATAGACTGACGGGGCAAGGAGAGTGGCAACAACAGCAACTCCAATGGCTTTCAGCTTCATATTCATGGTCATCTACCTATTATGGTTGGCAATTGGGTTTTGAAGTGTGATGGCTCGTCAAAGCAGTAACGACCATGCTCTTCAACTCAGATGACACAAGTTTACTTATAAGCAGAAATCACATATATACAAACATACTACTAGCATTTATTAGCTGTGCTTATCAATTTCTTGAGCAATTCGCCTTTTGATCTCATCCCGGACTTGCTTGTGGACAGGGTCATTAACAAAGCGCTTATGGTAGACAAGGTGAACGGTGATCGGCTCGGCCTCAAACGGCAGCTGAATTAAGTGCAAGCTAAGAATATCCCTCCATTTTTGTGCAAGCGTTCGAGGGCAACTCATGATCATGTCAGACTCGGAAACCAGCATCAGGCCACTGGTACTCGAAGGCACCTCAACCATATCATTGCGGTCAAAACCCGCTGAAGGAAGGACAGTATCAAGCAGTTTTTGTCCCGCCCATCGGGCTTTGAGTGAAATATGCTTCTCGCTCTGGAATTGCTCGAGTGTGAGAGCATCACCTTGCAACCTCGGGTGGTTTTTGCGGCAAACAACAACAATCGACTCATCGAGTATCACCTCCGAGACGAGCGAGGGATCTCGGGTAGGAAAATAGTCGATGACCATATCGACTTTCTGGGTACGGATATCTAGATAGTTTTTCTCAGGGTTCGAGCTTGGCGTTGAGACTCTAATTCCATCGAACTCGCCAATGCCAATCAGATGCATCACCATCTCGATGCTGTAGATGTTCAGCTCTCGCTTAGCCTCCACACTAGTATCTAAGATATTTAAGCCAACCTCGACCTCATCGGCGAGTTTAGTGCCACGGAAAGTCGTAGTGATACCCCGACCTTGTTTGATAAAGAGCTTATAGCCCAGACTCTGCTCAAGCTTCTTTATCGATTGACTCACCGCAGATTGCGTCGTGCCGAGCTCCAGCGCCGCTTTGGTATAGGACTGATGCTTGAAGACAACGCTAAATATTCTTAACAGATTGAGATCTAACATACATTTGAGTGCTGCAAAGAAAACTTACTCAGATCATACTCGATAACCAAAGAGCTCTTCAAACTAAGCATTCTTCTTATGCTGTGCTCATGGCAAAACAAGATTACTTGCCTAAACCGTTACTGAGCTGCCGCGCCCTGATTTCGTTTGGTCAATTTAAACATCCCTATCAGCGATAACATGGACGCGTAGCGTAAAATCGGCTTTTCCTTTCAGCTAAAAGACTAAAAACAACAATGACTGAGAATAGCAACGCTCATACTTTGAACCTAACCCTAGCCTTCCCCTACTCTTTGGCATAAGCGCACACGGTGAAAAATATATCATTGATTTTAATGCACTTAGTGGCATTATCGCTTGCCATTATCCGCTGTTGCCCATGTGTATAAAATTATAAGACACCCATAATATTGGGAGATCGCGAAAATTATAAGACACCCATAATATTGGTGGAATTATCGACCCTCTCCTACACTGCAGTAGTGCTCAGCTCCTAGGAGAATCACGATGCCCAAAGCTCGCTCTGAACAAGTTTGTCTGGATGATACGGCCTACTACCACTGTGTTTCGCGCTGTGTGCGCAGGGCCTACTTGTGTGGTGTTGATGAGGTTACTGGCAAGAGTTATGAACATCGGCGGGGTTGGGTTGAAGGGCGTCTGCTCAAGTTGGGGCGTGTGTTTGCCATTGATGTTTGCTCGTATGCAGTGATGAGTAATCATACCCACGTGGTGCTGCATGTTAATCAGGTGATGGCTCTGGGTTGGAGTGCGAATGAGGTCTTGGAGCGTTGGCATCAATTGCACAAGGGAACGTTGCTAACCACTCGCTATCTGAGTGGAGAGCAACTCGATGACGCGTCATTGAAAGTGGTGATGGATATTGTTGAGGTGTATCGCCAACGTCTGTATGACATCAGCTGGTTTATGCGTAACCTCAATGAGGCCATAGCCCGTCAAGCCAACAGAGAAGAGGGGTGTACTGGACGATTTTGGGAGGGGCGTTTTAAGTCGCAAGCGCTACTTGACGAAGCTGCCTTAGTGGCCTGTATGGCTTATGTCGATTTAAACCCGGTCCGCGCCCAGATAGCGCTAACCCCTGAAGAGTCAGAATATACCAGTATCAAAGCGAGGGTGGATACTCTCCAGGATTCTGACGGCTGCAACCCGCGCCAACCTGAAGCCTTATTTCCCTTTGTCGGTGACCCTAGGCAGGAGATTCCAGAGGGGCTACCGTTCCGACTTGAAGATTACCTATCACTGGTGGATTTCAGTGGTCGCGCCATACGCGAAGACAAGCGTGGGGCCATAGCTGAGTTCCATCCACCAATTTTGTCCAGACTAGGAATCGATGAAGCGGTGTGGGAAACTCTGATTGTTTCGCTTGAAAAAGAGTTCACCGGACCTATCGGCGGTGAAAATTCTCTACGTCGATATCAGCGACATCACGGCTTGCAGCGAATGATAGGCGTAACTTCGGCTAGGCGTTGCTTTAAAGCCGCGTAAACCACTTTTGACCTTTCTTTTCGCTACAGTGACAGTTGTGGCGGGGAGAGGTATTGTCTGTAGCGTCTCAAAAGCTAAAAATGGGCGAAACCGTAATTCCAACATCAGATTTCGGTACTCGGCTTTAGTTAACCTCCACCCTCAAAAGACGGGTGTTTACAGGCGAATTGTTGTTGGGGCAATTTTTGTTTAGTTAAATTAATATGGGTGTCTTTATATAGGATGAAAACGTCTCTACAGCGCGCTAAGGATGTTTTCGTGAGAAGACAGGTATTAGAGAAGCTATTTACCCGCAGCCCCAAGCTTTCGGTTAGTCAATTTACGCACTACCACAGTGACAATCAGCACCAACAAACCTAACCAGTAACCGACCACTAGCATGCTTTTGGCTATAGTTAACCCCGAGGCTACCTTGACTAACCCTTCAGACAAGTTAGTAAATGACGACAGCATCAGCCAAATACTGACATTCTCCGAATAATCAAACAGCGCCGCCGCAATCGGCACTACTGAGAGCCACTGCCACAATCTGCTGCTAATCGCGGCTTTATTTAAAATCCATTGGAATAAAGCAAAGTAAGAGAAGCCGAACAAGGCCGGATAGACAGAATCCAAGGCTAACTGAACAAGATAAAACTCTCTACCAGCCTCCCCCAAATTCTCCAGCAGGGTTATCGCTTGCTCATAGCTATAGCCTGAAGGCGACATATCAAAAATGGGCAGCCCAGACGAGTAAACCATCAGGGTTGGTATCGTGTAGCCAAGCATCACTGCGTAAACCACATTGGTCAGAACCAATGACATAATCACTAACTTACCGGTTGGTTTAAACTGCCTAAAACGCATCATCTGTCATCCATATCATCTGTTTCATCATCTCTGAAAGTATCAATTGAGCATCTAGTTGCTTATAGAGGTTAACACTAACATATCACTATGACATTTGCATTTTTTCTTATTTAAACAAGCGATTATAAGCAATGAGATGAGGTTATGATCCCCTTTGCGCTGGCCAAAAAAAACCGCCCTCTTAGCTGAGGGCGGCTCGATTAATCATACACGGCTAGTGGTTAAATCTTGTACTGCCCCATCACACCTTCTGACACTTCCATTTCACTGGTCACGTCGCCAAAAAGGTCTGGACGGTAGGCTTGAACACTGTAGTTCTTGCCATCATTCAGCTCATTAAAGTCAACGAAGAAATGCGTATAGGCATCACCAAACTGGTAACGGACCTGCATCACTTGCTGATCAAGGTTGTACCCCACAGAGTAGATGGTTGCGTAGCCGCGCATCTCGCCTGCAGCGTTCGGACGGTTTGCCGCATCAAGTGGAACCTTGTACGTCACACTATCAAGCTTGGCGAGGCCATTGGTGTAGCTGGTTGGCTCTTCCAGCTGCATCTTCATGAACTTGTTCCACACAAAGCGTTGTGAAGACAGGATATTACCTGGCACGGTTAGGTCACCATGGATCACTTCGCCTTCTTTTGGCTTTGCCTCTTCCCAGTTTGCTAGGTGCTCTGGGAAGGTTGGGCTGTTTACCATCACGTCGTATTCTTTGCCGTGGTAGATATTCCAACTGCCGTCGACAAACTCCAGGATGGCCGAATCACCACTGGCGTCTTGAATCGAGTAGTGACCACTCATTTTGGTGCCATTGGCTTCAAACTGTTGGATCTCAATCTGATCTAGATTTTTTAGCGCTTGTTCAACGGTTGCGTAGCTGTCCAACAAGTAAGCGACAAACGTTGCGTTAAGCACTTGGTCTTTATCGCCAGTTAGATCGCCTGCCGATTCCTCATCGAGGTATAGAGCATTAGCCGAAAAACCAGCCTCGTTAAAGCCATCGACGATACCGATACCGTACAGTGTCATACCGATCGAGGCGTACTTTGAGGTCCATACTCGGCCGTTCTCCGACTCATGACCCTTATAGCTCTGTCCCGATGCGCGTACTTCTACCGTTGGGTAGTTTTCTTCCATCCAGTCCATGGTGCGGCTTACGAACACTCCGTGTTCTTCTGTTTCCCAAAGGATACGGGAACAGGCATTCGCTGCGGTTGAGAAAGAGGATACTGTGACTGCTGCCATCAATGCGATCAGCGGCTTCTTAGTAAACATCATCATTGTTATACCTTTTTGACTGTTTGTTTCGAGGGACTGTTTGTTTCGAGGAACTGTTTGTTTCGAGGAACAATGTACGCCAAACTTTCCTGCAGAAAAAATCAGGTTTGTTGTATAATCTGCAACGTTCAGCCAGTTTGGGAGAAAGCAACTATGCCTAACGCCACCTTTGAGCAATTAAATGCCTTTGTCGCCGTAGCGGAACACGGCTCATACAGCCAAGCGGCGCGTAAAATTGGTAAAGACCGATCCACTTTGCACAGACAAGTCGCCGAGCTTGAGATTGATTGGGGTGTGACTCTCTTTGAACGCAGCGGTCGCTCTCCAGTTTTAACGGACGATGGTCAGTCACTGCTGCGCCCATCGCGTTTTATTGTTTATCAAATGAATGCTCTAGAAGTTGCGACGGATAGCCTCTCCGCCGGGCAAAAAACTGAGCTGACCCTATGCTACGATCCCTCAATTCCTGTCGAAGTGATCACCGGGTTTGATGAGCAGATCCGGCAGATATTTCCCCAAACTATCGTTAATTGGCTCCAGCGCACTTTAGACGATGCGTTAGCTATGCTCGAGCAAGGCGGTTGTGACTTTGCGATCACGCTCAACAAAGGCGCGATCCATCCTGATAAGGGAATTAGCTTCCTCAACTTGGGGTATCCGAAATTTGATTTCTTCGTTCATCAAGAGTCAGATTTATTAAACAGGGGAAGAGTGTCAATGGCTGAGCTCCAGCTACAAAGGCAATTCGTGCTGGAAGGCTTTACTTTTGGCCCTCTCGGTAATCAAACCAAAATCTCGTCTAAGGTCAGCTTACTCAGCGATCCTCGATTGCTCGTCAACCTACTTTGTCTAGAAGGCTATGCGTTACTTCCTACCTTTCTTATCAAACAATTTGGCGCAGAGCTTAAAAAGCTTGAAGTGGATTTCGCGGTGCAGTCTGGGCACTATGGCTACGTACTTTTGTCTCCTTCAACATCGGTGCCCCACCCCCTCGAACGAGAAGTTACGCAGTTGATTAGCCAATGGTTTGTGCAAGAAACCCTTGGCTAATCGAAAAGCGAATACATGATAGGGCTCCATATTCTCCTCACAATTGTGTGTAAAATGGAGGTTGAGACCGAGTTGTATAGAGTAAGCAATGCGCATACCGCTGTTTTATAAGTTATTTACCGCTTTATTGCTAACAAGTGGCTTAGTGATCACCACCATGGCCGTACTGGTGAATGCGAGTTTTAAGCAGGGATTTCAGAGCTACCTCAACCAGGAAGAGCGAGTCAAAGTTGAGTCGCTTGCTGTTCAAGTAAGCCATTATTATTCTCAAGTGCATGGTTGGCATCGCCTAGAAAAAGCGCCGCATATTTGGGCCGGGCTTTTACAGCAACTCGGAGAGCTGCCACCCCCAAAAGCCAAAAGACCTAGACGCGAAGGCACGCCATCCAGACAAGGGGCTTTCTCTCAGCTCAGTACACGATTAAACCTGCTTGATGTGAATGGCACGATCGTCCTCGGCCCACGTGAGCACCTCGACACTCGACCCGGTCTATCCCAACACAAGATCCCGATTGAAAATGACGGCCATATTACGGGCTATATTGGCTTAACTCAGAGTGACTCATTAACCAACCAACTCGCACAAAGCTTCCTTCACTCCCAAGCGCAACACCTTATGACGATCAGCCTTGCCGTGATTGGATTGAGCTTATTGATAGCGTTTATCTGCACTCGCTTTCTCCTCACGCCTTTAACCGCGCTTCATCGCGGCGCAACTGGATTAAGCCAAGGCGATCTGGATTACCACATTACGCACCGAGGCAACGACGAAATTGCCGATGTGACACAGGCATTCAATCAGCTTGCTCAGTCACTAAAGCAGCAACAAGTGCTGCGTGAACGCTGGCTGGCCGATATATCCCATGAACTTCGCACACCTCTGGCGGTGCTGCGCGGTCAGCTTGAAGCGCTTCAAGATGGGATCCGTCCAGCCAATCGCGAAAGCATCGACGCCCTCTATCAACAAGTCATGACCCTCACCCAACTGGTCGATGATCTTCGCAGTGCGGCCAAATCTGATCTACCGCTTCAACTCGACTTACAGAGTATCGATTTAAGCTCTCAGCTTAACTTAATCAGCCAGACTTACCGCTCGCGTCTTCACTCGAAGCAGATTACGCTTGAACTCGATATCACCCCCTCGGTTTCACTCTCTGCTGATCAACAAAAAATAACTCAGCTAATCAATAATGTTTTAGAAAACAGCTACCGATATACCGATGACGGCGGTCAAGTCCAGCTTAGCCTCACCACGCACCAGAATTTCGCCATACTCATGGTAGAAGACAGCTCACCAGGGGTGGCGAGTGAATCACTGCCTCGGCTTTGTGAGCGTTTGTACCGTGTCGATCAATCAAGAAGTCGAGCCTTTGGTGGCTCTGGGCTTGGACTGTCGATCTGCCACAATATTGTCCAGGCACATCATGGAAGGTTATCACTTGACCACTCATCACTTGGCGGCTTAAAAGTCACGATTCAACTGCCGCTAAACCCTACTCTTCACTCATTAAATTAGGCTAAGGAAAGCAATGATATTAATCGTTGAGGACGAACCCTCATTAGCAAGTATTGTGTCAGATTATCTTTCTCACAGTGGCCTTGAGGCGCACATTATCGCTGATGGTGCTAACGTGATTGATTGGGTTAAACAGCATAGTCCGGAGCTGATCCTGCTCGATTTGATGTTGCCGCATCGAGACGGGCTCGACATTTATCGTGAGCTTAGGGAATTTAGCCAGACTCCGGTGATCATGGCGACGGCTAAAGTCGACGAAATTGATCGCCTCGTCGGCTTAGAGCTTGGCGCTGATGATTACGTATGTAAGCCCTACTCCCCGCGAGAATTGGTTGCCAGAATTAAGAATGTCCTGCGTCGCTCACAGCCAAGTAAAACAGCAGCAGAACAAGCACAGCCTGCACCAATCAAAATCGATCAAACACAAATGAAAGTTTGGATTGATAGTTACGCGGTCACTTTTACTCCTGCAGAGTTTCAACTCTTGTCCTACCTCCACCAGCATCCCGGGCAAGTGTTCAGCCGTGAGCAACTGATGGATAGGATCTACTCGGATGGCAGAGTGGTAACGGATCGTACCATTGATAGTCATATCAGAAACTTACGCAAGAAAATTCTCGCGCTAAATTCAAGCTATGACTGGATAAAGTCGGTCTATGGCGTGGGTTATCGCTATGAGCTCGATTAAATCCATCTCTGTAGAGCAACTCCTTATTTTCTCCATACTCTCTGCACAATTAAGGCTGATAGTGATTGATAGGTAAGATCATTCCAATTAGGAGCCATCATGAATCAAGGCAAGAAAACGCTTCAAACCCACGTAAGTCTCGCTCGGCATAAAAAATTGCTCACCGTGAGCTTTCTGCTTGGAATAAGCATGTCCGCTGGTGCCGAAACCACACTCAGCTATCCGATTGTCGACACCAATCAGGGTCATTGCTCTGATGCCAGCCAGATTATCCATCACTGCGCGACGCCCGGTACCAAAGGGTTTGGTCAAGACGCGCAATACCAAGGTAACCTGCCTAGCTATACCCTCAACGATGATGGCACTGTCACGGATAATCACACTGGCCTTGTCTGGGCACAAACCACCGATCTTAATGGTGATGGCGTGATCAATACCGATGATAAGCTCACCTACACCGAGGCGACTCGCTACGCTTCTCAGCTCCGACTTGGTGGTTATGATGACTGGCGCGTTCCGACCATCAAAGAGCTCTACTCTTTGATGATGTTCGATGGCCAAGACCCAAGTGGCTTAAGAGGTGCTGGCAACTATTCAATTCGACCGTTTCTTGATCACAGCGTGTTTGGGTTTAGCTCTGGCGATACCGAGGCTGGTGAGCGCCTTATCGACTCACAGTACATCAGCAGCACCAAGTATGTCACCACGACCATGCACGGCGACGAGACCGTGTTTGGCGTCAACTTTATCGACGGGCGCATCAAAGGCTATGGCATTACCTCGCGGCGAGGCAAAGAGAAAAAATTCTACCTGTTGACGGTACGCGGAAACACCAACTATGGGATTAACCAGTTTGTCGATAATGGCAATAAAACCATCACCGATCGCGCAACAGGTCTAATCTGGCAGCAAGACGACAGTGCCCGAGGAATGGATTGGTTCGCCGCCCTAGATTACTGTCAATCACTTGAGATTGCAGGACGCTCTGATTGGCGATTACCAAGCATCAAAGAGCTACATTCGATTGTCGATTACACCAAATCGCCTGAAACCTCAAACAGCGCCGCGATTGATGACCTATTTGTGACAACACCAATCGTCAATGAGGGCGGAGAAAAAGACTATGCCAGTTATTGGAGCAGCACCACCCATCACAACCTAAAAAGAAGCGCTAATGCTGCGTATATCTCATTCGGCCGAGCACTGGGCTATATGCGTGATAACTGGGTCGATGCCCATGGTGCAGGGGCGCAGCGCAGCGCGCCCAAAGAGTATGCAGGACGCGACTTTCCTCAAGGTCATGGGCCTCAAGGCGATGCGGTGCGCTTTGATAACTCGGTTCGCTGCGTAACCGGTGGCGAGGTCCAGTTTATTCAAGACTCTAACCTCACTGAGCGTGAGACGAAACAATATACACTCACAGGGAGCGAAGCGAGTACCAATAAAAATCGTGGCTCCAATCAGCGAGGCGGCGATGACCAACGCCGAGAGCAACGGCGCTGGTAAGTATTGAAATCATTGATTATAGGACAGCAGGCTTCGATACCAAAAGTTCTTCTCGCCCACTATGCAGTGCTGATTGCTTATATAACTAGCTCAGTACTGCATTCTACGAACTTAACTTGACTTACGTCGATTACCTGCTTGATTTGATTTACTACATCATCTAATTCAGCAGGGTTAACATGAAGGTCACTGATAAGACGGCTACGGATGTTATTTGGGTCTTTATCCATTATAGGGAAAACCCCTAAAGCGTAATCACCTTCAAAGTATCGGATTTCAGAGTAAGAGTGAAATAAGTAAACGTAGTGACTAGCTTTCTTTTTAAAGCCGGTAAAGCTGAACGCCCAACCGCAGCTGCTCCTGCACCCACAAATGCGATATTTTTATTTAGACACCCAAAGCTCGAACCTATCCAATTTACCCCTGAAAGTCACTGCATGGAGATGGGGTTGCACTATGTAAAAGCACGGGCAGAGTGACAAAACTCGGTAACGGTATCTCGAGAGCGCGGAAGAGCTACTTGGTGTGTTGGCTTCGGTCACTAAAGCAACAGGACTAGAAAAAGATCTACATGCAGGCAGCCCTGACCCGCTGAGGACAACAATTTTAGGGCATGCAAGAAGAACGACGTCAGTCTATTTCCATTTAGTCAAAAGCACGTGAATGTTCTAAGTCACCTCGTATTTATCGCGACAAAACGGATAGTTGATCAGTAACTCAGACCGATGAGGAAGTTATCGGAGCCAGACAAATAGGTCTAACATACGTTTCCGTTCCTGCGGACTCCAAGTCCCTGCAGGGTAGTTTCCTCAGAACACTCGGAGTTGTTCTGTACAAGAGGGCACATTAGATATACGTGCATTTTGCGGCTCGTACAAGGACCGTCACGTCAAATGTTCTTGACCTACAACCCTTATCAAGACATCTGAGTGTTCACCCGTTGTAACAATCAAAAGGATTTTGATTGTTCTTTCAATTGAGCTGCATCAATAGAAACACTTATTTTCTCGCTGTTGGCAAATAAACATTCATGACGCGATGTGTTGTCCTAACCTCTGCTGATAGGTTTTCGAACAAAAGTTTAATTTTTTTCCTGACAAAAAAACTAAACTTCATCCTAATATTGTTTTTAGTGTTATCTACCCACCCCAGCCCATCAACCACAATAGGCGAAAATTTAAACTCACTATCCTTTCTTAAGAGAATATTATTTAAATTTCTATCACGAGAGAGCACGTTATAATCTAGATATGTGTTTTTAAGCTCGTTTAAATAATCTAAGCAATCTTCTAAAACAATTATATTATTGCACAAATAATAGCTAAGAGGTTTAGATATTTGACCATCATAGTCTCTTATCAATTCTACCATTAAACCTTTGCCAAGGTTGGTATCAACAAATCCATAACTGTCTGGAAAGCTTGGGCAAGCTTTGTACTTGTTGAGAAAAAACGACTCTCTCTCGTTTACTGAGAGTCTTGGTCTTTGTATTTTTATACAAATATTGTTATTTTGCGGATGTAAGTATACGTCCCTTTCCAAACCAGAAGCTATATGAAATTGCGAATTTATCTCGATCATTGTGTACCTTATGTTAGAGCGCAGCTTGCGAAGGGTACAACCTTGAGAGGCCAAATTCAAGACAATGTACATTTTGCAGTTGAATTCGGGCGCAATTAATCAGCTGGTGTGTTTGCAGACATGCGCTTAATGATGGTGTCGATGTCTCTAATGGCTTACTACGGCAACCAATAGTAATTGAACTTTCGAGGGGAATTAGCAACAACAGATTGCATGATAGGGTTCCATGCATCGCTGGCAAGTATTGTGTCAGATTATCTTACCCACAGCGGCTTTGATGTCGATATCATCACTGATGGTGCAAAGGTGATTGACTGGGTTAAGCAGCACAATCCCGAGCTGAACCTGCTTGATTTGATGCTACCGCATAAAGGCGGTCTTAGGGAATTTAGTCAAGTTCTGGGTGATCATAGCGACGGACAAAATCGATGAAATTGATCGCTTGATTAGCTTGGAGCTCGGTGCCGTTGAATACGCGTGTAAGCCCTACTCACCTTTAGAATTGGTTGCTAGAATTAGAAATGTCCTACGCTGTTCACTACCATGCAAAACAATCGTGGCTCCAATCAGCGAGGCGGCGATGACCAACGCCGCTGGTAAGTATTGAAATCATTGATTAGAGAACAGCAGGCTTCGATACCAAAAGTTATTCTCACCCACTATGCAGTGCTGATTGCTTATATAACTAGCTCAGTACTGCATTCTACGAACTTAACTTCACTTACGTCGATTACCTGTTTGATTTGATTCACTAAATCATCTAATTCAGCAGGGTTAACATGAAGGTCACTGATAAGACGGCTACGGATGTTATTTGGGTCTTCATCCATTATAGGGAAAATCCCCAATGCATGCTCTTTCTCAAAATATCGGATTTCAGAATGTGGATAAAAGAGATAAACATAATGATTTGCTTCCTTCTTGAAGCCTGTGAATTTAAACGCTGCTAGTGCGGCAGCCGCCGCACCAACAAACGCTATAGGCCCAACAACAGCAACAGCAATAAGACATATGATGACCCCAAGACATGCTACAGACCGAATAATGGTAAAAACAAAGTCTGGTATTCGTTCTTCATCTATTACGCGAACTCCTTCAAGCGTAAACGTATACTTAAAGTAATGCGGTTGAAAAGCTGTTACACCCAAGAAGAGAGTGACAGAACAGGTCACCAAAAACATCATACTAGTAGCAACTGTATGCCAATCAGTCATAACCCCCCAAAAGCATGACATACCCAAAGAAAACACAACGAGAAATACATCAAACTTAAAATTTCTGGGTGGGACACACTCCCAGCTAAAGAGTGCTTCTGCTGTTTTCACTCTTTCTTTACACTCTGAAATTTCTTTAGGTTCATTAATTAGTTCGGTCATTATTGGGGTCTCACGATGGATAACTCGGTATCTTGCAGTAGTTCATCGGCAGGCATTATCTTTAGGCTATTGCCGTTAGTCTTAATAGTGTATTGCAGAGACTTTCCTTGCAGCATATCCTAGTAGAATTCGCACTCTGAGACTGAGATATCATCCAGTTGAATACACAGCAAATCACCGTCCCATCAGCATTGTTGGTATAGCGTTTCTTGCTCTATACCAGGTGAGCTTTATTTAAGCTGAGAAACTTCCTGCGGGATAGCAAGTGTAACCACTAACCGGTCTCTAAGACTGGCAGCCAGGCCATAACTATCTCGGATGCCGTCGGTACTTAGTAAGCACTGTTCAACCGTAGCTCGGGCTTGAGGCTGATAAACGAGGTCTAGATAAGCAGAGAACTCGTTTTCGGTTGTGAGTTTCTTATCCTCATCGCCATACCTCCAAGGAGAAGCTTGTAACCATTCTTCCATTTCATTCCTCTCGAGACGTCCCGAGAGGAATCCCATTACAATAGTGTTCAACTAGCTATAATCGCCAATCAACTCTTCGTCGTAGTCAACAATCTTAACTTCACAAGTCTTGAGCAGCGGTTTCATGTGCTCAACGACTCGATAAAAGTCTTCTTTAGTTGCATGTGCATAACAGCTGAAGTGCCATCCTTCATGATTATTAGGCTCGATCGTTAACATAGGCACAATTCGAAACTCGTGCTCAGCTTCGCAATAGCGAAACTGAGCGTGATGATAAAAAACTAATTCATAATATGATGCTTTCTTTTTGAAACCGGTAAAGCTAAAGGCACCCAAAGCAGCTGCTCCTGCCCCCACAAACGCCATCGGCCCAACCACTACTACTGCAATTAGGCAAGCAATAACCCCAAACCACGCTAGGCCTCTAATAATGGTAAATACGATTTCCGGCACCCGCTCTTCATCTGTCACCCGAATACCTTCACGAGTAAGCTCATACTTATAATGATGGGGTTGGAAAGCGGTAAAGCTAAAAAAAGCAGCCAATGATAAGATTGTAAGAATAGTTAATATCATCATTACGACATGGCTTCTCGTAAAGTAGCCCCACCCGCCTGACATAATACAAACTAGAATAAACATGACCCAATCGCCGGCTCGATTTCTAGGAGGCGTGCACTCCCAACTAAACAGCGTCTCCGCTGTCTTTACTCTTTCTTTGCGCTCGATTATCTCTTGAGGCTCGGTATATAACTCACTCATTATTGGGGTCTCACGATTGATAGCTCAGTGGCTGGAAGTTCTGCAACGGCAGGTGTTACCTTGATATTGTCGCCATTGGTTTTGATGATGTATTGCAAAGGCTCTCCTTGGGTCATATCCAAGTGGAACTCGTACTCTGTGGCTGAGATATCATCCAGCTGGATACGCAGTAAATCACCATCCCACAGGCATTGTTGGTATAGCGTTTCTTGCTCCATATCGGGTGAGCTTAATTTAAGCTGAGAAACCTCCTGCGGAATAGCAAGTGTAACCACTAACCGGTCTCTAAGACTGGCAGCCAGGCCATAACTATCTCGGATGCCGTCGGTACTTGGTAAGTACTGTTCAACCGTAGCTCGAGCTTGAGGTTGGTAAACTAGGTGTAGATAAGTAGAGAGCTCTTTTTGGGCTGTGAGTTTCTCGTCCTCGTCGCCATTGCCCCAAGTTGAGGCTTGTAACCATTTTTCCATATCGCTCCTCTTTAAATAACTCAAGAGAGCAGATGTTATTAGGATAACGGCGCCTGCAGCAAAAAGCGTTGTTACCATCCAAGGGGCTGCAATAGTCGTGATTCTAAAATTTATCTTCGGCCTAATTTTAGGTGGCAATTTTGCTATAGCAGATTCTATTCCCAAGCCTGCGACAGGAACTCCAAACGCAAAACTGTTTGACATATGGGCAAGAAACTGAGCACCCTCTAAAAGAAACTCTATGTCGCTATCGGCTTTGCCGAGCTTGGCCCATGAGCGTGAAGCATCAAACACTGAGGCCCCCAAACCGAATACCGAAATAGTAAAGGTACCTTTTGCAAACCGTTCTAAAGTTGCCTTAAGCTGAGAGTTCTCACCCGCAAGCTTCGCTATTGTCTTTCTACGGTCATTCTCTGATAAAGCTTTCACTGCTTTGATACTCTGCGCAAACGCCACCTCAGATATCGCCGTCGCAGTCCAAAGCGCCGCCGAATAAAGATCTTTCTGAGCCTCTTTGTGCTCCTCCGAGTCCTTGATCGCCGAATGATAACTCTCATTCGCGATCAAAAAGTTAAAGGCATTGAGAATAGCGACGAAGCCGCCGGTTCCGCCCATTTTGTTGTAGGTATTTGAGACCCTATCTGACGCTTTTTTCGCCAGGTTGCGACTCGTCTCTAACATCACCTCTCCAGACACACGCTGAGTCTCTTGGACTCGATACTTCATCAGCGCAGGGAAGGCCGCTTGAGCCTGACGCAGTTGGGCTTCAGCTGATTCGAGTAGGGCGTCTTGGACAAACGGAATTGATGTCGCTGCATTAGTAGGTGTCTTGGCTTTATTCACGGCCTTTAGAGCATCATCCATTCGGCTATAAAAGGCTTTTATTTTGTTAGGATAATCAGGATCAAAACGAGCACCATGACCATTCTCAAATAAACAGTTTTCCATAAATATTGAGCGCAGATACACTCGACTGGCCACCAACGAATCATTAGGTAGCTGTTTGGAGGTGAGGTGGGTGATTAGAGATCCCCATGCCTCGTTTGAGGTGCTGACCGCCGTTTTCATCGCCGCCATGACGCTTTTTACCGGCTGAGACAACTTTTTGTACCACTCGGTCTCTATAATTTCTCGAGTGTCGGCCAAGGTTTGAAAGTTATTGATATTGCCTACAATATCTTTGGCACTTTCAATATTGTCAAACACACTGTGTGCGCTAGACTCAGATTCAACCGCCACCTTAAGATCCGTACTGCCGCCAAACAGCACCAAAGATAAAAGGTTGTCCGTTTTAAGTAGCGATGACATTCCCTTCTTCTCAGGCTCATATTGGTCGGCCTGTAATAGGTTAAGAGTGATCATGCTCATCAGGGTTTGATAGTGCTCTTGATGGGTGGCGTCTTGGTTATCTAAACCAAGCAGCATCAAGTCCTTACCAGTGTCATTGACGGCCTTGCGCAGCACCTCTGCTCGGTCGCATGCACGCTTTGTCATGGCAGCTAACTTCTGCTCCATCTCTTCACTAAAGCGGTGAAGATCACTCCATCGAACAGACTGGTTAAGACGGCGCTTTTCCGCCCACTGCTTGTGATGTGCAGGCTTTGGTGTGTAGCCCCATTCGTTCTTCAACTGGACAAGTTTTTGCTCAGTTCGCTGTTCGAACGCTTTGGCTTCATCGAGCGCAGCGTGGTCATGAATTTGAGAGCCTTTCGCTCCACCAATCGCTTGCTGACTGAGGTAATGATCTCTAAGGTATTCATCGAGTGCCCGCTCAAACTCCATATAGTTATGGTCTGTCACTGCAGGCGGCGTCTCACCCTCTGGCAGTGTCACTCGAGCCACTTGTCGGGTGATCTGTGCCATCTGCCACTGATGCGTCTCATCGGACTCACCGTCGACCAGCTCCATAACTTCAAGATTGGTTTCTTCAAGTGCCATGGTTAAGTCGTATAAATCGGCTATCGGGTCTTCAAGCGCGACAATAACACTCGATTCAGCGGATTCTGAACCCGACAACCAATCACTAGACTGAGTCAGTGGCTTGACCTGAATGTACTCACTGCTCTCGCCCTCTAATGGACTGATAGTATGCAGGAACTGGTGCTCTGGCGCTTGCTCGATGTCACTAATCAGCGTTCCCAGGCTATCCGATGGGCAGACATGCGTTTTACTGCCCTCTCGCACCTGGCGCATCCATTTACCTCGTTGGCTGGCAGAGCTCGCCATCAGGAACTTTTGGTTGTCCGTCCATTGGCAGGCAGAGAAAGCGATTTTAAGTTTATGCTGCTTGGGGTATTCAAGGTAGCCTTGTTCAGCGCCCTCACCTTTTAATACACTGCCCTCGACCACGTACTCATGTAATTCGCGTTCATGCTCGTCAAAGACATACACAAAACCATCGCGCAACTGGCGCAAGGTATAAGGCAGATTGGTAGAAAAGCGCCCACGACGAAAGGGCGCTTTGGCAGGGATGGCTTCGCCGGTGATATCGAAGGCGTAGCGGACCGGGACAATGGCCTGATACTCAACCTCAGCGGGCACTTGCTCATCAGTGCTATCGCTCGATACCTCATTAAAACTTGGCCGCTCTGTCGTGACGGGGTTACGTTTCAAAGCTTGGTCAGCAGGCGACTGAGCATCGAAGGCTGCCACGGCCTCCTCATGCGTCATTTCAACTAACGGGTTGCTCCAGTACATCGAGTTTTCGCCCGGAAATGGATGAGAAGAGCTAGATAGATGCGCTTTCGTTTCTGCCGAGATTTGGCCAGCCATTGGGTTTTTCATTAGCTTTTTATCACGCTCGCTCTGCGCCTCGAACATCTCAACCGCTTCTGCATAAGTCGCAGTGAGGTCTGGATTTGTCCAGTACACTGAATGTTCATCAGGGAAGGGATAGCGCTTTTTTTCCTGTGCCATACTACGTCCTCGTAACCACTTTAATACGAAGCAAAATAGTACCATTGAATCGAAAATCAGTGTGTCGATATTGATAGTTAAAACAATGGATTAGCCAGTTAAAATGCAGGTTTTGACGATTTTTGAGGAAATGTGAACCGATATCACATAATGGGAGTGGCGGCTTTAAACCATTTAGATGTCGGCAGACCAGTAATACTTCGCCTACTCAAGCAGCTTTGAGGAGCATACTGTGATTTTTCATGACAATATGCTTTCGGTTGGTTTTCCTACCGAGAGAGTGATAGAAGAAACCACAGATTAGCCAGCCTAAGCAACTGTTCGATTAGGCTGGCCAATCACCTTACCTCGCCACTTCTTCAATTAACTCCATCAATTGCAAATAGTGGTATTCGATATAAAAATGCGAGCCCAAGTACATTGAAAGCAGAAGGAAGGCACTAAAGCCGATGATCTTCTTAGGCGACATCACAAAACGTAACGGCTGGCTAATCTCTTCAGGCTTTAGGTTATCAATTGGCTTTTGCTGACCCTTCGCCATGCGGATCTCTTTGATCGTGCGATAAAGATCATCGACGATTTCATTGAGTTTTTCTTCACCCCGCTCTTCAACCCCAAACTTACCTTTAAAGCCCAGTTGGATAAGCATGTAAAGAAACTCTATCACCTCAGAATAGCGCTGAGGATCGTGTCGCAAGCGATCTAGAATGGCGTAAAATTTCTCACCGCCTGAGGCCTCATCATGGAAGGTCGCCAACAGGCTGTACTTGCTCCACTCGTTTTTCAAGCCCCACTCTTGGCGGAAGATCGCTTCATCGATGGCCAGACAAGTACAAAACCGCACCACCATGATCACCGACTTTTCCATCTCTAGCTGCTGTAAGCGACGCTCGGCGTCTTTGATTTCTCGCTCAAGCTGCTCTTTGAGTGGCACCACATCATCAACCCAAGGTGTTTGGTCAACACAGGATAGAAAGTAAAATAGCCACGCAAACTGATCGAGAAGCGGATTGATGCCAACGCGATCGAGTTTGAACTCCGACAAAGAGATGTTGGTCGAGACTTCCTTAGACGGCAACACCTCTAGGGGCTTGTTCGCCTCCGGTTGGAACAGAACTATCGTGATGTCGTCATCGTACTGACTCATTGTGCAACCGCCCATAGCTGAATGGACATGTTCGGGAAGTCACCGGAGACATGCAGAGCAATACCGCTTGAGTTGAGCAACGAGTTCCACTCATCGCCATGCTTCTCCAGCTCAAAGTAGGTATATCCAGCATGATAAGGCAACTGGCGCGGCACCACTGGCATCGGCTTGATAGAAATACCCGGCAATTGCAGATTGATGAGGTCACGAATGCGCTCAAGGCTACCCAGCTTAGTTTGGGCGGTAAACTTGTTGTACAGCGTCTCTAGGGTCACATCGGCTTTCACTGCCAGAATAAACATCGAGTTATCGAGGATATTACGATTAGCAATATGAGCCACATGGATACCATAGCCTTGCTCTTTGAGCACCAATGGTGTGGTGCGACGCTCAGACATCACACTCAATCGCGCCCGCGCTGACTCCATCACTGGCCCAAGACAGTGACTCAGATTAGCGTGTACGTATGGCGTGAACGGCATTGGGCGACGCTCAGAGGAACATAGGGTCGCCAACTCCCCTTCCACCTGTACGAGGGCTGCAAATAACGTCTCTGGATGTAACCCTTTGACTTTACTAAAATGTTCAAATAACGGCTCAATACGGTTGATCGATTGCAACAGCATGATATCGGAGACTGATGATACCCCTTGTTGATCCACCATTCCGAGTTGCTCAATGATTGACTCGGCGCGGTGTTTAAGCAGTGAGGCGAACTCTTCGACAAACTTGGACACATAGTCTGACGCCTTAACATCCAAACACGTCGGGATAAAGTTCTCATCGAATTCAATGCGTCCGTCAGAGCGCACCTGTGAGATCTTAAACAATGGAATAGAGGTAAATGAACTGCGATCCTCATTCTCAAGCTTAAGGCTGAAGTTCAATTTGCCGACGGTAATTTTTGCCGTTTCAACGCTCTTATAAGAGGCGTCGGTCACTTGCTGCTCGTCAAGGTGGTACGTCGCTGAGTCGGCACTTTGATCAAACAGTTGCTCGCTCTCAGATGGCAAAGGACAACAAAGATAAACCACAGTGTTGATCGTTGAGGCTTCAATCTCCAACACAGCAGGCACAGGTGCCATTTCAGGCAGGGTAAACGGTGTCTGATCCTGAGAAATACCGGTAATTTTCTTGATGCCAATCTTGCCCGACGAAAGCAATGCATCATTGACCTCGACCTCAGTCACACCCCAAGCATGTGGGTTAACCAGGTTAGATAGCATGTTTGAGTGGCTACGCAGGTAACGTTCTTGCTGCTGAAAGTGCTGTGCTTTCATGAACATACCATCATGCCACACCACTGGATTAAATAATGACATTACAATTCCTTAGAAATAAATTTGCTCGACGCCTGAGGTCTTATCCACGCTCAATACATTATTCTCGATATCCACATCGAGGTAGTAGCTGCGGCGCTCATCGATATCATAAGTAAAACGCCACACCGCACCGTTTGAATCACGAAACGCTACCGCAAATCCCAGCGCGCGCGTTTGCTCATCAAGTGTGATGTGATCGTTCCATGTGTCACCGGGCTCAAGTTGGAACTCGTATCGACGCACGTATTCGTCGCCCAAAGACGCTTGGTCATCCTCAAACAGGGAGTAAAAACCTAAGCTACGAAACAGAACGGGTGAAGACAACTCGTAAACGCGTAACAATACCGGTGACGAGCTGCCGTCTGAGCGTTGGTTAAGCTGCTGATTAGCTGTGATATTTAATTCAATCTGTGATGTACTCGGTAGCAAGCCTACCGAGTCTTTAAACTGTACCCAAACCGAGCACCCGGACAGGAGCACACACAACAGGGCAATAAAGGATTTTCTCATCTATTCATTTCTCAATTTAATAAAGTCTTGTGCCAAGTTTTTATTAATCGTCAATGCGAGCTCGGCCTCTGACTGTTCGTAGTTTTGTCGATAAAATTCTTGATAGGCATACCACGATCGCGGCGCAGACTTGCCACTGAGCGATAGCTTTGTCGGTTGAGTAAAGTTTTCTGGATGAAGCTGATTAACCACTGTCTGCACCGAGCGGTGGAATGCGCGAGTCTTCAGATCTCGATACCTAGCTGCATCATCAGCAAGCTCGGAGAAGAACTCGTCCGGCATCACCTCATGCTCTTGATGTAAAGCCTGCATAAGGTCTAGCATCGCTTCAGCTGAGGTCAAATTAGGCTGTGTCGATGACTCAAATTCAGCACTCGCATTGAGCTGCTTAACCAGATCCTCAAGACAAACTCGTAAGCTGCGACCCAAGGACTCAAACCAATCCGCTTTATACCCCTCAAGATTCAGATCGACCCCTAACCCTCTCATCAAGTGTTGAATTGCCTCTGGTTGACCAAGATTGTGAACGACAGGAACGGTCACCGGTGGCTCAGGAAGCTGTACAGGTTGAGGAGAGGCGGCTGGAATATCCGAGATCGGTATGGCGCTATGCAAATCGGCTGACAGGTTTATATCATCGACTAATCCCGGAATATCTGCTGTTAGGTTGATATCTTCAACTTGTCTCGGAGACTCTTCTCGTACAGGCTTGTTATTCACAGCGTGGTCAGTGGATAAACTCACGGGATCTGCGGTCGATATCGTGCCTTGCGCTTGAACGTTACGATCTGTTGCTGAATCCAGTGCAACGTCTTCAAGCCAATTATCTGGGATAATTGGCATAGGCATTTCTGCAAGAAGATCATTACTGTCATCGGGCAGCTGCATCTGTGAGCGAAAAGGATCAGGCTCTGGTTGAACCACCTCTTTACCAATCAAGTCATCCTGCTCGATGTGCTCATGAAGTAAGTCAAGTGGATCATCACTATCAACCTGCTCCTCACCACTGATCTCTTCAATCAACGTCTTCAATGGCTCTTCGAGTGCCAAATTTCGTTCTGGCACGTGATGCTGGATAAGCTCTAATGGGTCAGTGATATTAATATCAGGGGTGATATCCTGATCGATACGAAAACCATTAAATTTACTTTCGAACTTGGCAGTTAATTTATATCGACCGATTAATAGAACGTCATCTTGTAATATTGTGGTCGGTTGATTCTTCTCTAATTTATTACCATTAACGTAAGTACCATTAGTACTTACGTCGTTAACAAAATACTCACCACCATAACAGGTAATTAAACAGTGAGTACCTGATACGTATTTGTTCATATCAGGGAGTTGAATCAAACAGCGATTGCTTCGGCCTAAGTTGGCACCAGTATCCGTGATCTCTAAGACACCAGCACCCTTGTATTCTTCTGGATGCTCGATAACCTCAAGCATCAATATTGTATTGTTCATAGATGATTAAAATAGTACGGTCAAACCGAGCTCGATTCCGGGTAGGTGAGCCTCATAGGTAGCTAAATAGGAAGCATGGGGTATCACTTGAATATGGGCGTTAGGGTCGCTTCCCATCTTAAATACGATACCACTGGTAATGACAGCTGCCGCATCAAAACGTTGCTCGCTTGGCAACTTCTCGTACTTGTAACCAAACTCATCAACACGCTGTCGTGCGGAATAGCGGCTATAACCAAGTGAAGCCCCTAAGCCAAAGTATGGCGTGATACCACTACTCAGTGGAAATGCATACTGAGGTACGATTTTTAACTCAAAGTTATCCAGCTCCTGATATATCCCATTTGGTTGGGCGGGAATATAGTCACGTAAATAACTGGCAGACAACCACCAACGCCAACGAGCGCTATTCATGTCTATTGGACGCGTATGGACAGCACTAAAGCGAAAACTATCTGTCGATCCTGCCTGTCCCTCTGATGCGTAAGAATCATAGGAAAAAACTGACGTAGACAAACCATAACGCAGCCCTTTTGAGCTCGCTAGAGTAAAAGTTGAGCAGAACAACGAAATAATTAATAGAAAGTAGTTAATGAGTTTCACATTTTCGCCCCTATTACAAACGTCTCAACCATAGTCGCTATGAAACTATGATTCAATACCATAAACATTTGAAAGTACTAAAACTGCAATATACCTAGTAAATAAGTCAATTTAACTAGTGCAGTACGGCATACTTATTAAGTACGCTCATAGGGGACGACTAATTTCAAATTTAAATTAAATTAAAAATGCACTTTTTGGAACCGAGCTCAATTTTACAGTTATAGAAATAACATAATCATTAATAGGGCGAATATGCCATTAGTTTATATGATAACGTTTATCGCAGACATAAAGGACTGACATGAAGTTAACTTTATGTAAATTAACTTAAGCTTTTTTGACTTAATAGCAACAACCCATCAACACCAAAATAAAAATGAATAAAAGAAAATTCAAGATCTATTCTATCTGTGCGCTTTTTCTGGCTATTCTTTACTCAGTGACTTATTACTTTTTTGAGTTCAGTCATAAGCAGTTAGCGCTTGGCACCTTATCAATACTCATCGTAATCATCGCGATGGTAGAGTTGCCCCTGCTGTGGAAAAAACGTAAAGCTACGCAAGATGAGATCCTCACAGAGGCCGCCATTCTGGGCGAAAGTCTATTACCACTTGTCAAGAAAGTGCAAAAAAAGCCAATCTATATGCTGATTGGCGGCAAACACTCAGGCAAAACCACACTGCTTAGTGCCAGTAATGCGATCAAGCCAAAAGATCAGAAAAACACCACAGTGACAGAGTATTACTCTTGGCATGAGTCAGAGCACGCCTGCTTTATCGAGCCCTCATCACGCTTAGTCTTTCAAGACATCTCGGATACTGATGGTCAATTATGGACAACACTGGTTGAAACCATTATTGATCAAAAGCCACGCCGTCCTTTTGCTGGCGTAATAACCAGTATTGATATCGAGATGTTAGTGTCTGAAGTCGAAGAGCAAAAGCAATACTATACCGAGCTGTTAGCCGAACGCGCTCACGATATTGCGGCTAAGGTTAACTACAGCATTCCAACTTACGTAACCGTCACCAAGTTGGATAAGTTGCTTGGTTTTAGTGAGTTTATGCGCTCGAGTAAGATCAAGAGCCAAGTCGAGCACCTGACGATTTCGCTACGCGACTCCAAGCATAACCTAGTCGAAAGTTACAACAATCAATATCAGGCCATCACCAAAACGTTCGAGGCCTGTGTCATTGAGTCGACTGCGTCTGAACGTCATTGGCCAGATAAGCAGGCCATTGCGCGTTTTCCAAAACAATTTGAATTGTGCCAAAGTGAAATTCTTAAAGTCATTAAAGCATTCAGTGAACTAAACGTTGGCAAATTTTCTGTCGACCTTAGGGCGATTTACTTTGTCTCTAACCTCCAGTCAGGTCGAAAGTACAATTTGGTGGCTAAAGGGTGTAGCCAACACTATAACCTGCCGGTTATCGCATCGGAGCACGGTCAACTACTTGAGCATTCGTTCTTTACCCGCTTTTTAATTGACAGCCATATCCTTCCAGAAGCGAATAACATCGGTGAGAACCGCAAACATTTGCGCAAAATGCTGTTGCGTAGTCGCGCAGCCTTGGCAACCTGCGTGACCTTAGTATCATTGTCTGGCTATATGTTCTATCAATCCATCGATACCAGTCTTGGAGTCATTGGTGCCCTGAAAGGACTGGCGACCAACATTCAAGCGACTGAAGATCAAAATGACTTTCACGAACGCCTCAATACGGCAACCGATTACATCGAGCCTTTCTATGAAGCTTGGAGTCAGGCTACATCTAGCCAAGATGATAATCATATAGTGATTGGCGGACAGCGCCTTAGTGATGCACAGCAAATTGCCGAGCGTGCGCTATCAAAAGCGATTGAGGCCAAGTTGATCCCGCTCGTTACCGAATCTATGAGTCTTGAGCTCGTCGCTCTAACTCAGAACTATAACGCATCACTAAGCCTGCTTAAGGCCTATCTGATGCTGTCTGAGGTCGACAAGCGTGAAAACGACTTTATCGTTCGCCAAATAAACCGTACGTTAAGAAAATACGCGCGCAATCAAGACTCCATTCGCAAAGCCACGGTTTTTCTCAACCAGTATTTTGCCAGTAGCAGTAAATCTATTTCCATCAATATGGACCAAGTCCGAGCCTCACGCCGTCAACTCTTGACTCAATCAAAGGTCGATATGGTTTACGAGCAGCTCCTTAATGAGGCGCAGGATGCTGAGCTTGGTGATCTATTCTTGTCTCAAGTGGTCGGTTATCAGTTTAGTAACTTGTATAACCACACTACCCTAGATCGTGAAATGAGCATCGATAAGCTCTATACCAGCAATGGATTCAGTACCTTCTTCCGCCCTCGCCTAGAGTTGGTTTCCAAGCAGGTGATCATGGACGACTGGGTATTGGGCCTTTCGAACAACAAGGTGCCTACCGAGCAAGAGCTTAAAGTTTTTCGTGACGATGTGATCCGCAAATACTCTGATGATTACATCACCTATTGGCGAAATGCCGTCACGGAGCTGCGCCTGCGCGACTATGACGATATTATCGACCTGACTAATGCCATCGATCTGTCGTCCGGCCCGACATCACCGTTTTCGACTGTTTTGTCGACGCTCTATGCGAATACCAAGTTCCGTCCAGACAGCTCTTACATGGACCAAATCAGTAAGGGTAATCCGCTGCTGGAACAAGCCACCGAAGCATTGGCAGAAAAAGTCGAGGACGCGATTGAGCCAGATTATATCCTTCTTTCCCGTATCGAAGAGTCATTCCGTGTCGTCAATGGACTCAATGAGAGTCACTCGCGCGAATCGGGAACACCTTGGGATGAGATCGCGATTGCACTGAGCGAAGTACGCTCCTATCTCAAAGATATTACCGATGCGCCAAATATTAAGCTCGCCTCGCTTAATGCTGCGAAATCACGCATGCGTGAAAATCACGCTGACCCACTAATCAGACTCAAACAGGTGGCACAGAAAACCCCTGAGCCGGTTAAGTCTTGGCTCATGGACATTGTGACGCAAACCTGGGCTATCTTGCTTAACGAAGCACAACAAGGGGTGCAAGAGCTTTGGGTGAGTGAGGTGTGGACTGACTTTAACCGCTATGCCGCAGACCGCTATCCGTTTAATTCACGTAGCGCCGATGAAGTCTCCATCGATGACTTTGAAGCTTTCTTTGCCTCTGCTGGCACCATGGATAACTTTATCCGTGACTACCTAAGCCACTTTTACGACACCCAATTGTGGGAGCCGAAAGTCGTAGACGGAGAGTATCTGCAGCTAAGCCAGTCATTTGTCATGCAGCTGCGTAACTACAACGTGATAAACACCACGCTGTTTGATAACACCACCAACCGATTTAATGTGCCGTTTCACGCTAAGATTTTGGATCTTGACTCGAGTGCGATTCGCTCATCGATGACGGTCGCTGACGAGACTATTTTGTACTATCACGGTCCAACGCGTTTGAAAGAGTTTACCTGGCCACCAGCCACTGGTGAGCTGTCAGTCAACCTAATGATCCAAGACTTAGGTGATGCATCTCGACAGCATAACGACCTAATAGAAGGACATTGGGCACTATTTCGCATGGTGAATAACGCTCGACTTTACCCATCCGATGAGGGTGGCTTTATTTCTGAGCACAAGATTGCTGGCCGTGATATGCAGATCCATATCATCCCGTCAGCGCCAGAGAACCCGTTTAATCTTCGTCAGCTATACAACTTCAAGCTGCCAAGAAACATCATATAACTCAAACTAAGAATAAAGGCAAAAACCATGTCAACAGGAACATACGAAGAGATAGATAAGTTAGACCGACGCATCGTATCGGCTCTATTGATAAATGGTCGAGAGTCTATCGCCAATATATCCAGAACGGTAGGACTCTCACGCACTGCAGTAGCAGAGCGAATGACTCGTTTAGAGAAGCAAGGGGTTATCACCGGATACACCGCTAAATTGGGCAATGGTGAGCAAACTAACACTGCGTCTTGCTATCTATTGCTTCAATGTGAACGAGGCAGTAAAAGAACCGTTGCAGAAGATCTACAACAGATCCCCGAGATTAAAAATATCTCGATCGTGGGTGGCACCTACGACCTGATTGTGATGGTTGAAACGACGTCACTGCATTCGCTGCACTGGGTAACCGATGAAATTGAGAGTATTGACCAAATCACTAAGGTCACCACCTCAGTGGTCATGCACCAACCGATCAATCGCTCATAAATCACTGGCCAACTGTTAGAAACTACCAACTGAAAGCTCCGCAATTGCGGAGCTTTTTTTGTCCAAATTCACTTTAGAAACCGTTCATAATATCTAACGTGTCACGATATTAGTGGTTTATTAAGCGTATTGTGCCTCCCCTACGAAATACCAGAGGCTATGACTATTCAGTCACACCAGGCACCATAACTACTTCAATATCATTAAGAGGTTTGCCTAACCAAATACTTTTACCCAGCTCACTGACGCCCGCTTGACCAAGACTGTTGGCAGGGATCGTCGTTGAGTCCACTTCAAGTTTCAGGTCCCAACTTAACGGATCGAGCAGGATAAACTCCATCAACTCCAAAAGCTCATTATAGGCTTGTGAGTCTTTGTAAAAGGCCTTGTAGCGCTCGAAATCTAACTCACCAATACGCAGGCTGAATTTGCCGTTGATGTCCATCACCTTTGAACCTAGGTGCGAGGTTTCACCGAGCTGATGATTGGCTCGCCCTAGACGAGTCTGTTGGTCGAGCGGAATATTAATCTTGCGCAAGACCCACTCCTCAATGGTGACATCATCAAGCCCAAAACAGTGCCCCACGATACCGGCTACTAAGTCAGCGGAGCGAGTTGGGTTAGACAGCTGGCCTAGATAAGACAGTAACTTTGCCCAGTCCAGATGCATCTGATCCTGCACCCCGGCCTCTGATGACACTCCCAGTAAGTTATACAGGGTTTTAGACAGGGCGTCCGTTGCTCCACTCTCGTAGGTCACCGCATACTGGTTTTTGCGCCAAATACGATAGAAGAGTGACAGATAACGGTTATGAAAGAAGTCAAAAAAGTCGCGTACTGGGTTGTCATCATCACCGCGCCCAGCCAACTTCTCAGTGTATGAGGTTGGCAGTGGCGAGGACGCGCCATGCAGTCCAAGGAAGTTGACTTCGATCTCCGCGCCCGAGACGCCATCACGTTCGATTGCCTCAATACTGTTAATATCTGCACTAGGAAAGCCGAGCTCAGGTGAAATCGTGAAGTGAACACGCTCCTGGTTCGCATACAGCCCTTCCCCAACATAGCCGAACTCACTGTTGGGGTCCGCACGAAAATGTTGCTCGAGTAAATAAACCGCTTGAAAGAACGAAAACTCTCTCGCTTGGTCACTTAAGTGTTCAGATACACAGCTTCCCTTATCGGTTACATGGTGTCCTGACATCCTTGCCTCCACTGCCAAGTAAACGTCTCGCCCTTCGCGATATCTTCCACTTGTAGGCAGGTTGAAGAGTTGATACTCGCATACAAAGAGAAGAAACGATTCAGGACACTTGCAAACAGGTACATCTCGCCTTGGTTAAGGAACTTGGATGAATCGAGCTTGAGATTAATCAACTTGCCACGTACCGGAAGTCCACGATGAATGCGTTCAACGGACTTCATTGATACATCGACAATCCCTTCTAAACGGCGGCGAGAAACTCGATAGCTCTGCTGGTCAATGCGTGCATGGAAATCATAGGCACTGAGTAGAACACGTAAATTTTCAACCTTCATTAGCGAGGTATAGTTAAGTGACATGTTCGCGATCAATTGCCAATGCAGATCGTTATCTACTTGGGGAGCAACACTTTTTGTTGGTTTAGTGATATTGGTAATATCGGCCAACGTAGTCGAGTTGTGGCTGGATACATTCAGCTCATTGATATTCAAACGATGAGGTAAATTCGCGTTGGTACAAGTCAATTTAAGCAGGACATTATCTGGCTCTAGTTGCTCGGCTGTACTGCTGTGAGAAAAGAACGAAATATACTTGTCGAGTTTGTTGGCCGATAAGTTCGGTTCAACCCGCTCTTTATAGTACGACGTCTTGGTTGGTACATTCACGTGATGCTCAAATGACTCAAATGGCGTGTAGTCAACTTTACTACGACTTTTACTATTCCAAGCTTGGACCTGATCAACTGAATAAACTTCGTAGTGCTCTTGCTGTGTGGTTTGTGGCCTCACCCGATATTGAGTGCGCTTCTTGTCGTGACGGATTGGGTCTGCATCCATGTCAAACAGGTTAACAGCGGGCGAGCAGTGCAGCTTGATATGGTGATCTTTCAGCTTCACTTCCGAAGGCAGTGCTTTTTCAAACACAAAGGATAGGGTCATTCGAGTCTGGCCAAGCATTTCTCGCGTCCAGCCCAAACCTTCGAGATCAAAGAACATAAACTTTTCCGGTAACGCAAAGTACTCTTGCAGGTAGCGATAGCCAGAGAAACAGTTTGCGCTATAAGGCAACATACCCTGCTCAGAAGAAAAACCAACCGGCTTAAGCTTATCGGTACTCAGCTCGATGGTCCTCTCGCCTGCCGTCACCTCAATCTTTTCTAGATACTCATTTAACCACAGATAGACCTGACGGCTGATAAACGGCTCACCATTAAGAAAAAGACGTAAGCTATCGATAGCAGCATTACTCAGGGTTGCCCCTTTGTCACACACCAAATGGATATCAACACGAGACGAGCTGCGTGAGTCATGCTGTAAGATTCGCTCAACTTTAATCGGATGCAGTTCAACGTCATAGCAGGTCTGAAACTGGCAGCGAGTATCCTCAACCTGAATGCTTTGCACCTCACAGCCTTTGTTGACCAAGTTACCGTTTGACAATGCGCCATCATGCGGCATCAACTCCGTGACACACATCGACGGTACGCTGCGTAAGTAGTGAGGCCAGAGCAAAGACATCAAGCTCTGAGTGATCTCAGGTAGTTCCGCGTCGAGCTTTTGCCTTAAGCGCCCCGTGAGAAAAGCAAAACCCTCAAGCAAGCGTTCTACATCGGGATCTAGGCTCCCTCGTGATAGAAATTGACTGAGTTGAGGGTGGTGTCGTGCAAACTCTTCACCTGATTCACGCAAGTAGGAGAGCTCATCCTGAAAGTATTTGTTCGTTTCCATGCCAAGTTCTAAACGTTAAATTTACCGTCTACATCGACCGAGATATCAAAGGCCAGTGGTAAGACTTGATTGTTATGAACGACTTCCCCAACAATCGAGAAGGTCAGTTGTAGAGCATTGATTTTGCTTGGAATATAGTTCACCTGAACGGTTTGAATACGAGGCTCGTAGGTTTCAATCGTCTGTTTGATCGAGCGTTTTATTTCACGAACCATATTGGTACTCTCCGCCAAGACATCGTTAAAGTCCGGCAGACCATAATCCGCGCCAAGCTGCGTGTTACCAGAGTGCGTGTTGAGCAGCTCTTTAAGGTGGGATTGTATTGATCGAATTAACTCTTCACTGGACGTGACTTTTTCATGAGCACTCTTTGGCTCGCCCAGTTCAATCCGTTCTAATAGTCGAAAGCCTTTATCCATTTTTTTCCTTCACAACGCAACAAAGCGGGAGGCATGCCTCCCGCTTTGACGATTCATGACCAAATTAGTTTTGGTCAAGTTTACCTACAAGGGAAAGCTCGAAGCTTGCGCCCATGTATTTAAAGTGCGGACGAACCGATAGTGACACACGGTACCAACCTGGATCACCCTCAACATCACTCACCTCTAGACGAGCTGCGCGAAGTGGGCGACGACCACGAACCTCTGCTGGCGGGTTCTCTTGGTCAGAAACGTACTGGCGAATCCACTTGTTCAGCTCAGCTTCTAGATCGCCACGCTCTTTCCAAGAACCAATCTGCTCGCGCTGCAACACTTTAATGTAGTGTGCTAGACGGTTGATGATAAACATGTAAGGCAGCTGCGTGCCTAGCTTGAAGTTAAGCTCAGCTTCGTTGCCTTCAGGTGTATTTGGGAACACCTTAGCTTTTTGAACTGAGTTTGCAGAGAAGAACGCCGCATTGTCCGAGCCTTTACGCATGGTTAGCGCAATGAAGCCCTCTTCCGCCAGTTCAAACTCGCGACGGTCAGAAACGAGTACCTCTGTCGAGATCTTGGTTTCAATTTGACCCATAGACTCATAGTTGTGGATCGGCAGATCGTGTACCGCACCGCCACTTTGTGGACCGATAATGTTTGGACACCAACGGAATTCCGCAAACGACTCGCTCACTTTTGAGGCCAAAGCGTACGCAGAGTTACCCCATAGGTAATCATCATGGCTGTTGGCTACGTTTTCGTTGTAATCAAACGCCTTGATTGGGTTATCAACCACTGAGTAAGGGCTACGTAGCATGAATCGGCTAGTACACAGGCCAAGGTAGCGAGAGTCATCGTGCTCACGCAGACCACGCCATTTGGTGTACTTTGGTCCTTCGAAGACCGCTTTAAGGTCTTTCAGGTTTGGTAGCTCTTCGTAGCTTTCTACACCGAAGAACTCAGCACCAACTGACGAAATAAATGGTGCGTGTGACATTGCACCAACGTTTGCCATGTACTCCATCAATTTGATGTCTGGTGATGACGCATTGAACTGGTAATCACACACAACAGCACCAACTGGCTTACCACCAAATTGGCCGTACTCACGCGTGTAGATCTGACGGTATAGACCAGACTTAACCACTTCCGGCGCGTCATTGAAGTCTTCTAGTAGCTCACCCTTCTTGGCAGAGATCAGTTCAATCTGAATGTTCTCACGAAAATCCGTGTGGTCAACCAAGTACTTCAGACCACGCCAAGAAGATTCAATCTCTTGCAGCTCTTGAGCGTGCAAAATCTCATCAACCTGTGCAGATAGCTTGTTATCGATCTCAGCAATCATAAGATCGACGACTGACTGATCGACTTTCTCTTGATGATCGCTATTTAATAGCTCAGCAATGAATGCCTCAACACCACGCTTAGCCACATCGAAGCCATCGTCTGCTGGCTGGATACGAGTTTCGCTAAGGATACTGTCTAGAAGAGACGCGTTATCAAGGACTTGATCCTGTGCACTTGCTTCAAGCATTTCTGTACTCATGCTGGCTCCTCTTCTTTGGTCTGTTCTGGTTGTTCATCACCAATGTTCAACTCAGCAAGCAGCTTTTCACGCGCTTCCTTGTCACCCAGTACTTCAGCAATACGCTTGCGGAAAGCCGGGACATTGCCCAAAGGGCCTTTCAGCGCAACCAAAGCCTCACGCAGCTCAAGCAGGCTATTTAGCTCAGGGACTTTCTTCGCGATGGTTTCTGGAGAAAAATCGTTGATATGTTCAAACGATAGATCGACACCAAGCTTCACACCCTCTTCATCAGAAAGACGGTTCGGTACATTGACCTGAACTTGAGGCTTGTGCGACTTCAACACATCGTTGAAATTGTCTTTATCGATATTGATCGGGTCACGATCTTCGATTGGCGTTTCATCGTCACGACCGGTAAAATCACCTACCACCAGCATATTTAGCGGCAGTTCAACATCTTCGTTGGCATCACCTGTTGCAGGTACGTAACGAATATTGATGCGTTCCTTAGGAGCTACAGAACCATCTCTGGACATAATCCATCCTTAAATCAAGTTTAATAATTAATCTTTTACCCAACTGCGATATTGCTCAGGCACACTATCTGGCTCGCCGTACTGGCTAAGCAAAATAGCGCGCTTCAAAGCATCGTATTGATGAGAAAGTTGGGGTTCCCAAAGTTCTAAATTTACTTCCTTTCGAATTGGCGCAATGGTTTCGATGTATGGCCAACTTAAATGGGGCAAATTTGCGTCATATAGCATCTGCGCAAGCTGCAGATGAACTATGAATTTCTCTCTTCCTGAGTTTGCGTCGGCTAGCAACGCAGCGGCCTTGAACATCACCTCAGCAAAATTACTTTCGTCGAGGGCTTGATGCTCAAAACCGTCCATATCAATCGGTGCCGGTGGGGCACTGTTTGAGACGGCAGAGTTCGTTGAACGTGTTACCGCCTCATTAACCCACTGCAGTGTGCTTTCATCGCAATAGGCTTGGTTATCAGCAAAGTACAGCTCACTAATCCCGGGCATTCGTTCAACAAACTGTTGTGTTGCGAGTTTCACCACCTGAGCCGCCGCGTTAAAGCCCGCATTATTAAGCAGTTGCGACAACAAATACTGGCCAGTCAACCAAAATGGCGCGTTGACGAGACTATTTTCGACTCGCTGAATTAAAACCAGATCCGCGCTGTTGCTGCTGATGCTCTGGGTGATCTCATCGAGCAAAGCCTCTGCTATCGGCAGTCTTAACTCGGTCACCTTGTCGCTGTTATGCCCGGGCAGAGCATCGATACCACTCCAGGTGACAAAGCGATTAACGGCGTAAACCGTCAGATTGCTCGGGTCGGCCGCGAGCATCGAGCGTGCACCATTCGTCAACTGACGAACCAATTCATCCAGATCAGCAATCGTTTTGGGCTCAAAACTCGGTGTTGATTGTAAACTGTCGGCTTGAGGCGACGTTTCAACTGCCACTTTGGGCGTTTTGACTTCCTGAGTTTTTTCACTCTTGGCCTCAGTAGCGGGTACCGTTACCGGCTCTTCCACCTGCACCGGAACCTTAGGCTCTGGGGTTGGCTCACTTTGACCAATCGATTTTTCGCTGACTTGCTGATTAACCGGTGATTCCACCGCCTCGGTCTGTTGCGACTGTGGTGTTTCTTCTACCGTTGCAACTGGCTCTGACTGGGAAGGCGCGCAATTGAGTTCGACAAATTGCAATTTGTCTTGAATCGCATTTCGAGTGCCGACTAACGAGACCTCGGCACGGTCGAACAGCTCAAAATAAAGGTCACACAGCTGCGATGCATGCAGAGCGGCTTGTTCTAACTCCGGCTTGTCATTCCAAGTAAACTCAACACCCGATAACATCAATTCGCTGTGTTTGTTTAGCCACTCTACAGCACCATCTCGGCGCCTTGGGCGTGACGGAAATACTTCTGAACCTGCGCATTCTAAGCTAGCAATAAACACCTTTAGCGCCGCATTAAGACCTGGCAGTTGGTGGATCTCATACCAAGCTCGGGTCAAGTAACACAGTGCTTTGAGATCTTTACTGTGCTCTGCCAGCAGTTCTTGGGCGTTTTCAGCCACCACTTGCCAATTGACGGTTTCGCCAAACAGTGACCCGAATTTTTTAACCTCAGCTTCCATCAATTCAAAGCAGGTTTCGTACTGAGCATCAATACCTGCCGGTGCCTCTGCTGAAATAGGCTGGGTGTAAAGTTCGATATTATTCATAATAACTAACGCTTCGGGTCTCTAGGTTGTCTAAATTTGGCCAACAGTGTCGTCATCTTGCTGCTCAGTCTCTGAGGCGGCGAGTTTGCTGACATGGCGACTGCGTCGTGAAATTGACTGCTCTAATAAGCGCTGGAAAAATGCCTGGTCATCAAAGGCTAAGCCCGCTGAAAACTCAACGATGTCACTTTCAACCGACTCTGGTAACATCCCTTCCTCCGACGCACGTCGGGCGAATCGCTCAGACTTAGTGCGCAGTAAATGCTCTTTACGCTGGCGTAGGCGCTGACTTTCTGGAAACACCTGCGCGGTTTGTGAAGCCAGCAGTGTTGCTTGGCGCAATTCACCCTGCTCGACCAGCGTTACGGTCTCTTGATAGGCATCATCCGCAAGCTCCTCTCGCAGCTTAAAGCCAAACTCATAGTGCAGTGCTTGCTGCTGCTCCCATACCTGATTGATGTAATCGGCCACCAGTTCAACCTGATCTCCGCGAAGCGCATCCGCAAGTTGAGTGCGCGACAACAACGAGAAGTTTGCCCGCTGATTGTCCTCTAGAACCTGTTGACTTAGGGCAAATACCTCGACAAAACTCTGCTCCAATTCGCCCTCTAGATTTATGTCTTGCTCTCTGAGTAATTCAGCAATTTGCTTTATATTGCGGCGTATATCGCTCAACGCTTCATTGGTTGAGCTCACCACTTTATGGCGATTGTTTACCCATTCCTGATGACTGTGGTAATAGCCCTGCTGAGTCTCGACTTGAGCTTGAGCGAGCGCTTTAAATTTTTGTTCGATGTCAGTCGAATAACCAAAATGCTTGCTTTGGTAGCTGTTTAGTTCCCAAACCGGTGTGGTGAACATCAGTGCAGGAGTCAACGAGGCCATTTCGTTGCTGGTCACTTCAATTGGTGCGCCAGCAAAACGATTTGACCATCGGGCATCACGGATAACGTAATTGTGTGCCAACATAAACAAGCCGGTCACGAACACCACAAACAGCGCACAATCGGCCCAAAAACGACGGCCAAAGAACGATAGATTCTGATTGCTCGTTTGCGTTAACACTAAGTCTGCATTGCGCATCTGGGTAAAAATCGGCGCACCAGAGATCATGGCGCTGACATCAAACTGGCCGAACTCCTTGGCAAAGGTGATCGGGCTAAACCCATGCTCGCGCGGCGACTCGATAACACGCAACAACAAATGCCATACTGGGCCTTCAACAAAACTTGGGCCACGGTTGGACTTTACTAATTTCGCTAGTTCAGTCTCATCGATTGTACGGCCGGCAAGCAGAGTCAACGCGACCAAAGCAAGCGAGTAAACGTCATCTTGAGGCGTACCAATACCAGTTTCAACATAAGGCTTAGACGCGTATTTAAGGCTTGCCTCAACCACCTGATTGCTCTGACCAACATACTGCGCCGCGCCAAAATCAATCAGCTTAACGCTGTCATCTTGTCCCACCAGAATATTGGCGGGTTTTACATCAAGGTGACAGATGCCTTTCGAGTGCACGTACTCAAGCGCCCCTGCAACCTGATAGACTAACCACGCCACATGATCTTGACGAAAACCAACGCCGCCCTGGTCATTACTGCCTTGCGACTTTGCAAAGCGCTGGATTTTGTCAGCCAGACTTTCGCCACTGACCCATTCCATTAAGAGATAGGGCGTACGCGTCTCCTGACCAAGCTTAAGCAACTTAACCACATTGGGGTGCTGACAGATTTCGAGCTTGGTCGCTTCTTCGATCAATGCATCACTATGCTGGACATATTGATAATCTACCACTGTCTTACAACAGGCCTGTTGAGCAGGATCGACGCGCTTCGCCAACTGAAGCAATTTCGTGTGACGGTTTGGCTTAGAGATAACTTTTAATATATCGAACTGAGAAGCAAATAATTGCTCTACCGATGGTTTCGACGCTAGTTGACTCTCTCGAGCCTGTTGCTGTTTTTTCTCGACTAAACGATTTACTAACGAGTCAACAAATAAGCCCTGTTGCATGACAATACATAGTTTTAAAATAGATGCTGAGATTAAAAAATAATTACCTTTGTAATTCAATAGCGATATTTAAAACGAACTATTAGCCTATAAAAAATGTCATTTTGTCTAGTATAAATATCAAAACGACAGTCAGGCTAAAGTGTTATTTCCGCTCAAGTGCTCTCAAAAGCGTCAGAGTTCTATGCTTGTCGGAATCGAGCTGATAGATGAGTGCGTTCACGCCACCCTGCTCGTTTCTTTCTTGGCGCAAAATCGGGTGCAGCAGCGCAATGAGTCCAGAACACAATCCGGTATCGGCAAAAAGACGATAGGAGTTCTCGATATGGCTTACTTGCGGGTAGTTGGCACGCTCGATGGCAATATTGGTCGTGAGCTCGTCATTGACTGAGCGGTTGGCACATGCATGGGTACTGATCACGTTTAGGCGGGTATCCCGCTGATGCAAATGAGTCAGATAACGCCTTATCGAACGACGATCTTCGCTCTGAAACTGGTCACTGCTCTCCAGGTGTGCCATCGGTTCAAGGCATAAGTTTGCCGTCACAACCGGCTTGACAAAGACGGCCGCCACCGCGGCTTCCGAGTCGATTTTTCCCCACGGATTAGAATCGCTAAACCAGCGTTTTGGGGCCCCGGTTGTGTTTCTGGACAAACTACTGACCGCAATACTGAGCAAAGCATTATGTTGCTCTACATGAGTCGCAGTCTCAAACATCAGTGCGTCACTCATGTTATCGACCTCATACTCTATAGAGGATTGATTTTGTGATTCAGAGTCTTGAGAGGCATCGTTTGGCGAATGAATAGAAGCCAAACTGACCTGGTCTGAAAACTCGTAGCTGCCCAGCCAATCCAGGAGCTGCGCCCGTGTTAAGGGTTGATCGAGCCAAACCTGCATGCTGATTGGCTTGAGTGAACTCGGCACCTTGGGCAGGACATTGGACAAGATCATCGCCAGCTTCTCCAGACTGCGAGCAGGCTCAGTTTGACTATTAATAAAGTCGATTGGAGCGTGGGTGATATTCTCGCCCAACTCTGAATCGTATTCGACGACATAGTCTTGTAGATTGCTGCCAAACAGGGAGTATGCAAACTCATGGTCTGGCCCGAGCCAACTGACAATATCCCCGGTGAGGATATCTAAGTGCCGGGCAACGCTGCGCCCACTCATACGCTCGCCTCCTCAATCAGCGTTGCACTAGAAGCGGCAAAAATCTGTGCGCCAACCAGCTCGGTTTCCTTTTGGTGACATTCAAAGGCCGCATGCCAAATCAAGCTGACCAGGTTTTGGTCTGTGTTGATGCTAAGTGTGTAGGGTTGCATCACAAGATCATTATGCTCATGCTGAAGTTTTACACGTGCGATAAATTGCTGGCGCGGAAGAACAAACTCAACTGGGCCTTGCTCGAAGAAACCGGCAAGTACGATGCGCTCACCGCCCTCTAGCCGACCCTTCCATTGCTGATCGGGCGGCGCTTGTTGGTTGAAGCGCGTGTCAAAATCCGCTGGCATAAGAGGGTAAACCTCATCCAGCCACGTTTGATCAAACGTCCCACCGAACTCAGAGCGCCAAGGCATGTAAGGGGCTATCGGCTCAAAAGAGGCAGGGATTAAACCTCGGGTCTTAGGTAACCAATCTTGGTCAGGTAAGAACTGACTCGGCACGGACATCTGAACCAGTTGATTGTCGCTATCCGCCACACCGGTACCCACCTTATTACTCTCACCGCCAATCGCTGATTGATAGCTTATCTGAGACTGATTGATCTTTTCTGCCGTACTCACCGAGATTTGTCCTGCGTGAGTCACCCAACGACGAGGCCCAAAGAATTTAATCGTTTTATTGATATGGGGTTCAACCATTAGCTGAGCGATTAAAGAACTTGCGTAGACCTTCGAAGGCGAGCGTACAGAGCCTGTTATCACGATATCCGTATTGGGCTTAAACGTCACAAAATCAGACTCTTGCTCGATACTCGATTCGCCCGGCTCACCAGTGTAAACGGTTGTCGCAGCGGGCTCTCCCTGTTCACTACTCAGAGTTAAGGCATCCCCATCAAGCAACCAGTCTTGACGCATATTAAGAATCCAGTGGTTTTTTCCCGTAGCATCTTTCCTAAACTGACCATGGGTAATGTGCGCAAGCTCACTATCAATTTGCCACAACTGCATTGCCCCTCCTTAATTCAAAACGGGTTTTAGCCTCGTCGCTTTTTGCTATCTTCCTCAGAACGGAACGCTGGATATCCGGAGACTCAAAACAGGAGTACTGAATATAAGTCCGACTGGCAATACACAAATCATACCAAGCAAGGCGACGTAACTGAGCGCAGACCTGATGATTGCTCAATACCGCAAGCGTCGACTCATAGGTGAGCCGCTCGCCATTGCGCACACGTTTGGGCCACTTCTCGCTCTGCCACCATCCAGTTAATAAGGTGACGATGGCGACTCTATCGAGCGTAAGCCCGTAGTTAGCGATTGAGAATGGCAGTTTGTCGCCAAAGACAAATGCTAAAGACGACAACCAAAGCTCATACTCTGTATCGTCGATATCTTGATACAATTGATCGATAACCTGAGGTAGGGCCTGAGGATTTCCTGATAAGGCAAACTGAATCGGCGCGCTCTCCTCCTCCCAGTCTATCTGGTCACGCTCACTGAAAATCAGGTCGATGGTTTTATGTAACCAACTGGGTATTTGTGTGGCAAGCTGCTGGCGCATTGAACCCCACCAGCTGACGGGATTAGAATTTCGAAACAGCTGTAAGTACCAATCTACTCCGCTTAACGTCGAAGCCTCTAACCAGCTGTGCGATTTTTTATCAAGATGGATTGCACGGTGACTGTGAATACGAGCGCACAACTCACTCGATAACTCTGGATGCCGGGCCAGTGCGTGACTGGTAAGGGGGTCGAGACTGCGACGCTCAATGAGCGCCTTAAGCGCATGCTGAGCGAGCTGTGAGTTAACACTGAAGCAGCACAAGATGAGTTGTTCATCCACATGCGGCGAGTGAGATAACGTCACTTCTTGTCGCCACAGCTGCTGACCAACTTGTGCATACAAAACCTCAATCAGGGGAGCCAGTTCCGCCACCTGATGGGATTTAGAGTTAAGTAGTAACCAAAGGCTAACCAGAGGGTATTGATCTTGATAAAGAAACAGGTAGCCTTTGCTGCGCTTGGCGAGTGATTCAAACAGACCCAACAACGCATCCAAACGTTGATGACACAAATGCCAATCCGCGTTGTGAGAATCGATAAAACCAGAGTCGAGCAAACGTCGTCTTTGGCGTAAAAAGTAGTCAGCTGACTCAACCGCAGACTCCGCTTTTTGACGATAGAATTGAGTCAAGCGCGTATCGCACCCTTCAATAGCGTCGATTTGCGTCTCTAAGTCAGCACTGAGGGCGTCTTGATGCTTTTTGCGCTCAGCACGGTCAAAATCAACAACCGCCTGGCCTAAAAACGTTGCTACGTTATGTTCTAGCATACTTCCACTTTAATTGATCGCCACATGTCCCCCGCGGATAAAGTGTCCCTTCTCCGCTTGAGTCGTGATGTACTTAGATTCAGTGGTTATTCGTCCGTCTCGACCACTCATTCGTGTTTTGGCTTGGGCAGCACTTAGCGTCAGCTCTTTGTCGGCTACAATATTGACTCGCTCCGCTTTGAGCACCAAGGTCTTACTACTGATAATAGAAAAAAAGATATCGCTGATGATGGGCAGGTTTACATCGCCGCCAATGAACTCAACTCGACAATCCAACTGATTGTCGATAGCCATATGCAGCTCCTCAAGGCTGAACGCGCGTCCCAGTTTTGCTGCGTGAGGAAATTCTTCACAAAGTCCCTCTATTTGGACTTTGACCTGATTATTGGTCAAATCAAGCCCAATGATTTTACCGAATCGGGCACTAGGTGCCGAGATCGCATCCGCCGGTGAGACACCGGCGGCATGGTTTTCGACGAGTTGTTGCGCTTGACTTCGCTCTGTCGTCGTATCAAGCGCATTTTCTAATAGGGTCTTATTAGCCTGCATTTTAGTTGACGCTTACTGCGCCTCCCGTTACCAAACATTTTGCCGAGCCATTGATGGTAATTGATGTCCCGGTGAGTTTAATGACTCCACTACTCGAGAGTGACAATTGAGCGCCACCCGCCTGAAGCACAATGCTATCGGCACTGACCACCTTGGTCGCGCCATTGGCATTAATGGTTGCGGTCCCAGAGACGTTCACCTTGTATGCCCCACCCACCTGTAACGACTCACTTCCTTTGGTATCAATGGTGCGGTTGCCATCCACGGTGAGGGTTTCATTACCACCAACTTGCAGAGTACTGTTGTTACCAATTTCCTCTTGCTTGTCGTCACTGATGCTCAGCGATAGGCTCTCACCAACCGTGTGAGTTTGATTGGCCATGTAGTGACTGTTGACATCCTCATGGACCGTTTCGTCGAATGTCTGGTGGACATCGGTTTGCTTCGTGCCAGCAATCACTTCGATGAAATCTTTTTTCACCTCGTTAGATTGATTACCGTCTACGGTTAAAAATTTGTCGTTATGAATATGCGCTGTTTGGTTGTTCAATACGTCACTGTTTAGATCACGTTGTGCGCGCAGATAAACCTCTTCGGCATTAGTCGCGTCGTCAAAGCTCAGTTCATTGTAACCCTCACCCTGATGGGTTTGAGTACGCAATGTGGTGCGCGTCTTGTGCTCTGGCAAGGCATAGGGTGTATTGTTGACGCCATTAAATACTGCGCCGGTAACAATTGGGCTATCTGGGTTGCCCTCCAAGAAGTTCACCATCACTTCCTGGCCAATTCTTGGCAAATAGACGCTACCCCAGTTACCCCCAGCCATCGATTGGCTAACGCGGATCCAACAGGTTGCGTTTTCGTCTTCCGTCTCAGCGCGGTCCCAGTGAAAGCGTACCTTCACGCGACCTAACTCATCGGTGTAAATCTCCTCACCCTCAGGACCAACAACAACCCCGGTTTGTGGGCCGTCAATTCGAACCGGTTGATGGTAAGCAGGTTTAAATTCGATATCCGCATCAAGCAGTGTGATGGTATTGCCATAGGTGGTTGGCTCGCCCGTTGCACCCTCTTCTTGAACTTGTGGATTATCACCGACATGGGTCACGGACAGAAGCAGAAAATCACGATTAATGGCTGAGCGCGGGTGGCCCTGAACATCAATGTGATATCCGGGTGTCAGTCGCATAACACAGCTTCGACCACCAATATTGCGTTGCTCGACCAAATGACGTTGCTGGCGATGCTCTGCTTGAAGTGCACCTTGCTCAGGATCGCCGTAACGACCGGTATAATCATAGAGGCGTGCTTGTTCCTGGCCAGTGAGCGAAGATTCAACATCAAGCGGTAGCTTTGGTGTCAAATAGTTGTAATCGGCCAGTGCAACCTGCGCAAACTGGGCACGGATTGCAGCGCCAATCTCAAAGATATGTTCACGATCAGGCACCCCACCACCTACTGGGTGGTAAAGGATTTCTGATGAATTATCTGAGCTATTTTCCATGTCCGATTGCAGCGTTTCCACCGTGGTGTTGCTGTCGGTGATCACCATGTGGTGACCGGACTCACTATGCTCGAAGTAATACCACAAGCCATGCTGGGCAAGCATTCGATGGACAAACTCAAGGTCTGTCTCACGATACTGCAGCGTATACTCTAGCTGTGGGTAATTGTGGATAGTCTTCCATTCGACATCACTGATACCCGCGTCATCAAACACCTGCTGAATGATCTCTTCAGCCGAAAGTGTTTGAAATATGCGGCAGTTCGAGCGATGGGCCAAAAACGCGATCTGAGGTGACAACACACATTCATAACGACTAAATCGCTTCGCCGTTCCTATAAAGCGGGCTTGCTGCACCACCCCATGGAAACAACGTGAAACCCCGCTGCCCTGACCTAGCAGGCTCAGACAGCCGGATTGAGTTAGCAGAGACTCTAAATCAAGGTCAGCATCTTCACATAACAAGGTGACAATAACTTGAAAAGGCTGAGACAGCTGCTCTTGCACCTGAAAACTCTCTACACGGAATTCAAGCTCACTTTCACTCAATGAAAAACCAAAATTGATTTCATTACTCATATTCTAAATACCGAACCTAATTAAAATCTCTACTAACACTGTACGCATGAGCGTACTTACTTACGCGGCGACAATTATGCCTCGCGTGGAGCACGCCAGTCGTCGTTACCTGCAGTGCCACATACTTCGTGAGTCACTTCGATTGCGCGGTAAGTTAGCTTAACGATCTCTTCGTTTTGACGAGTTGCGAACTCAGGATCTTGGCAGTGAGCCATTTGAGTTTCGATGTCAACGATTAGCGCGTCGATCAGTTTGATTGAGTAGTAGTGCTCTTGCTTACCTTGTACAGAAGTGCGGTAGAAACGCAGTACACACTCTGGAAGTTTTTCACCGCTTACTAGTGCGTTGAATAGTAGTGGAGAACAACGGTCTTGCTGCTTAGTTACGATCATTGGCTTGTGTACACGCTGACCAGTAGGCTGACCACTTTGTGGGTCACGTGGTACAGTTAGAGAGTGCTCAAGCTGTTGAACTAGAAACTCATCAATGTGAGCTTCTTGCCAGTTGTTACCCACTGAATCAGCAGAGTTAGTACCTGCAGTGATGTGACCTTGAGTTTCACCTTGGATAGACATATAAGCTGGGCTAGGCATATTACATTCCTTTAAACATTCATTAATAAATCAAATTAGACAATCGCTTAATCACTGCGACTGAACCTAACAATGCATTCTGCGTGCCAACTTTTATTTTCCAATAAATACAGTAACTTAAGGCGGGTGGCACATATTTTTATCTAACTAAATACAATTTACTAGATTCTTGCATTTAATTTTTTGTATTAAATCGTTCAATTTTTAGTGACAGTAAAAACTGGTTTAGACTATCGTATAAAGAAAACGACATATTGTTAGTCAAACTTAAATGGTAATTCACTTTCACTATTTCCAAGCTTTAGCCACTCAAAAGTGGCGTTTTTTTAACCTCAGTCGATATTACATAACGAAAACTCTTATTGCCTAATAATTCAGTGCTTTTAACTAAATACAAGCCTTTGATAATAGTTAACCTATAGCTGATGCCTTATATAACCACTGATTTGAGGGGCTATTAGTGGCCTCCTAATAAAACTCAATATTTCAAATAACTTATAATATCGCGACGAATTTGAAATGAGTGATACACCACGATGATAAATGTTAATCTCGCTGCACTTATTGAGCGGCTCCACCCACTAAGTAAGACGGCACTCGAAGATGCCGCGGCACTGGCTGTCTCTATGCGCAGTGCAGAAATCCAAATCGAACACTACCTTTTGAGCTTACTCGAACGACCAGATTCAGACCTCGATCTGATCTTGACTAAGTTCGAGTGCTCACCAAATCTTTTGCGTCAGGCGCTGAACAGTTCAGTAGAGCAAACCTCTGGCTCAAGCAGCAAACCCGTTTTCTCTGCACTCCTAATTGAGTGGCTGCAAGAAACCTGGTTGATGAGCTCAATTGACCTAGGTCTTCACGAAATCCGCTCAGGTGGGCTGCTTTTAGCCTTGGTGTCTAACCCTCTGCGATACGGACAACACAGTTACGCGAGTCAGTTTGAAGCGATAAATATTGATACGCTAAAACGCGAGTTTCATGACATCACTGCCCAATCTCGAGAGGCACAGCAGATCAACAGCGCTGCATCTGAGCCGCGTGATGAAGGCACTGCGCTCAGTAAATACACCACCGACTTTACCGGTAAGGCACGCAAAGGTGAGATTGACCCTGTGTTCTGTCGTGACCGCGAGATCCGTCAGATCATCGATATTCTAGCGCGCCGTCGTAAAAACAACCCAATTGCCGTTGGTGAGCCGGGCGTCGGTAAAACCGCAGTCGTTGAAGGTCTCGCGTTGAAGATTGTCGAGGGTGAAGTCCCTGATATTTTGAAAGGTGTAGAGCTGTACGGTCTCGACATGGGCCTGTTGCAAGCTGGAGCCAGCGTCAAAGGTGAGTTTGAAAAACGCCTCAACGCCGTACTTGAAGAAGTCAAAAACTCTCCTACGCCAATCATCCTGTTTATCGATGAAGCACACACGCTAGTCGGTGGCGGTAACCAAGCCGGCGGCAGTGATGCTGCTAACCTGCTTAAACCTGCGCTGGCACGCGGAGAGATCAAAACCATTGCCGCGACCACTTGGTCAGAATATAAGAAGTACTTTGAGAAAGACCCTGCCCTCGCGCGTCGTTTCCAATTAGTTAAACTTGACGAGCCATCACCGGAGCAAGCCGCTCTGATTATTCGCGGCCTGCGCGGCGCGTACGAAAAATCTCACAATGTGTATGTTCGTGATGACGCTATCACAGTGGCAGCAGAGCTTTCCTCTCGTTATATCTCCGGCCGCCAACTACCCGATAAAGCCATTGACGTGCTTGATACTGCGTGTGCGCGTGTCAATATCAGCCTTAACGCCATTCCAGCTCCGATTGAATCACTTGAGCAAGAGATTGCGGCTTGCCGCCGCGAGCTAGACGGCGTGACCCGTGATAAAACTCAGCACACCGGGGATTCACTCGCAGCAGATGGATTACCAGATCTTGAAGAGAAAATCGCGCGCTTAGAGCAAGACAAGCATCAGCTATCTGAGCAGTGGCAAGCGGAAAAGGCACTCATCTCGGAAATGCTAAAGTTGCGTAATCGCCTGCACCAAGCAACCCAAGAGGACAGTGATGAACCTCTAGCAGGTCAAACCTCAACTGAGGATGGCGACACGCTTAATACCGCAGAAGATCAGCCAGTTGAGCTTAGCGCTGAAGAGTTAGCCGCACTGCATCAAGAGATCAATGACTGTCAGGCACGACTGGATGAGCTGCGCGACAAGCAACCGTTAGTCCATTTTGAGGTGGGTCCGACAGAGGTGGCACAAGTGATCGCCGATTGGACGGGTGTGCCAGTTGGGAAAATACAACAAGACGAGGCAGCAACGATTCTCTCGTTAGAAGATAGCCTTAAACAAACCATCAAGGGACAAGACTTTGCACTGGCGACATTGGCGCAAGGTATCAAATCAGCGAAGGCTGGCCTTGCCAACCCAGATGCGCCTACCGGTGTGTTCTTGCTGGTTGGTCCTAGTGGTGTGGGTAAAACAGAAACTGCGATCACCATTGCCAACCAGTTGTTTGGCGGTGAGCGCTTTATGACCACCATCAACATGTCTGAATTCCAAGAGAAACACACCGTGTCTCGTCTGATTGGCTCTCCTCCTGGCTACGTTGGTTACGGTGAGGGTGGCATGCTCACCGAAGCAGTGAGACAGCGTCCTTACTCTGTCGTCCTGCTCGATGAAGTTGAGAAAGCGGACCCAGAAGTGATGAACCTTTTCTATCAAGTGTTTGATAAAGGTACGCTAAATGACGGTGAGGGACGGAGCATCGATTTCAAGAATACCCTGATCATTATGACCAGTAATTTGGCGACTGCCGAGATAGAAGCCCTGCATCAGCAGCAAAGCGAGCAGCCGCAAGAGTCACTAGACAATCTAACTCAATCAGAAGAGATTGCAGAAAGTATTCGCCCAACGCTGAATCATTACTTCAAGCCTGCCCTACTCGCGCGCATGAACGTGGTGCCTTATCTCCCGCTTGGCGATGAGGCGATGGCGGATATCATCAAACACAAGCTGGGTAAACTGGCACAACGTCTTGATGACAATCATCAAATCGAGCTGTGTTTCGATGAGCCTTTGGTTGAGTTTGTCCTAGGACACTGCCGCATTGCAGAAACAGGTGCGCGTAACATCGATGCGGTGATCAACCGTCATCTGTTACCAAACTTGTCTAATCAGCTATTGGCCCTACAAGGTGAAGAGCAGCGTTATACCCAACTGACCATCTCTGTATCAGAACAAGGAAGTATTGAGTATGCATTCAGCTAAGGCTGACGAACTCAATAATGCCCTACTCGCGATCAGCCACTCTATGGCTGATCGCAGCCAATTGGCGTCCACCATGCACGCCATTTTGGCGGCGGCACGCCAGTTAACCATGGCAAGCCACGGCATTATTTATGTTCTGGATCAAACCGGTGATAAGCTGGTGCCCTTAGCAGTACATGTCAACGAGCAACCACTGGAAGCTCACCCATGGATTGCACTGGACTACCAAGGGCTAGCTGAAAACGACCCGTTTAGCTTTGCTCTCCAAACTGGTGAAGTAGTCCTTATCAACGAGCTTTATCGATACAATGGTTATGACTGCGAGTCGATTTATAATAATGAGCGCCTACTAAACATCAACAGCCAAAACCTGATAGCTTGGCCGCTCAAAGATCTTCAGCAGCAGACCGTTGGCTTGTTGGTTCTGTCCAACCTAAATGTGATTGATGACGAGCAATCGCTAACAACATTCACACAGTTGGCGGCAACCAGTATTCGCCAAGCGGTGTTGTTGGAAACTTATCATCAGCATATTCAGCAATTAAATAACGACAACCAAGCACTGTCAGATGAAAACCGCCAACTGAAACAACGCAAAAAACCAGGCTATGATGGGCCGATCGCCGAGAGTGAGGCCATGCAAGCCATACTGTCGCGACTGCAAAGGATTTTGCGCCTGCCGGTGGATGTGTTGCTGCGTGGTGAGACTGGCTCAGGTAAGGAAGTGATTGCCCGTCATATCCATCAAAGCTCCGATCGTGCAAAGCAGCCTTTTATCGCGCAAAACTGCGCAGCAATACCAGAGCAACTGCTTGAATCAGAGTTATTTGGCCACAAGAAAGGTTCTTTTACGGGTGCAGATAGCGACAAAATTGGCCTGTTTGAAGCAGCCAATGGCGGTACATTATTCCTTGATGAAATTGGCGATATGCCAATGTTGTTGCAAGCAAAACTGCTGCGAGTATTGCAGGAGCGAACGATTCGTCGCATTGGTGAAAGTAAGGAGCGGCATATCGATGTTCGCGTTGTCGCGGCGACGCACTGCAATATCCTGCAGCAAATCAAGCAAGGCGATTTTCGTGCCGATTTGTACCATCGCTTAAATGTGTTCCCAGTTAATCTTCCCCCACTACGAGAACGCCAAGATGATATTTTGCCACTGGCTGAGCACTTTATCTCAGACGTCTCTAAGCGTATGGCTCTCGAGGCCACGCCAGTACTAAGTCAAAGAGCCAGGATCCAATTACTTGACTACGCGTTTCCAGGTAATGTACGTGAACTGCGTAATATAATCGAACGCTCAGTACTGCTATCAGATTTTAGTACGATTGAAACCGTTGAGTTTGGTGAGGAGTTTGAACTGCTAGAAAGTGAACCACAACCGACTCAGCCTGAGCGAAAAGCTGAGAGCATTAAGGTGACTCTACCGGAACTTGGCGCCAGTGATGATGGTGAAAACCTATCTTTAAAGCAGGCCGTCAACGACTATGAGCGCAAGTTGATTCAAAACCAACTCGACTCCTTTGGTTGGCAAATTAAGAAAACTTCGGAGTTTCTTGATATGCCTCTGAGTACCCTAAATCATAAGATCAAAAAATATGGTTTAAGTCAGAGTGTGTGATAGTAAAACATAGCTGGGTAATTCATTCGAGATACCCAACGGTGTTTTACGATCACTATATAAATTGTCACTCCCGAATACTGAGCACGATGAAACAGCAAATATTTCACATTTACAAAAATAGGCGTCAACTTGTCGCAATTAACTCAAACTCAAGCAGTCTACAAATGGACATAGAGTGTTTATTACAACAAGGTTATGTACTGTACGCAGATAATGTCCAGTCATTAGATGAAGACTCTGCAGTCAAGGAGTTATCTGGTGCCTTGACTAACTACAGGGTCTTTGCATTACTCGGATTGTCCACTTCACTGATTGCGTTACTCTCTCTTATAAATGGCAACAGCACCCCGGCAACCTCAATAATATCACTCATTACATTGATACTGTTTATAAAGGCGCAAAATTCCTTAAAAGGATACTGTAGTGAAGAGTTATTGAAAAATAAATAGTAGAGACAATTTAATAGGCTATAAAGGGCTAAATCAATGTTAAGGATACATAATGAGTTATAGAAAACGACCTTCCGCTATGGCGATTTGGCGAGACTTTTTATTAGGTAGTGCCATGATGGGGAGTGGATTTTACTTACTTCTGGATAAAATATCTGTCGGAAGCACTTTCAGGTTTAACACGCCAATTTATCGATATGCTGGCTATGGCGCACAAAACATTGGTAGTTTTGGCTTAACGAGTGGGATGGTGTTTGTGCCTATGATCATTGGAATCATCTGGATATTCATGAATCATCGCTCAATGTTTGCCTGGATGCTGACCTTGTGCACCTGTGGAGCCATGATTTTTGGCGTAATTACCAACCTTAAGATTAGAATGCTACCAATGTCTTCATTTGATTTTATCTTGATTCTGGTTCTAGCGTTCGGAGGCGTAGGGATTTTTCTTCGATTCATGGTTACCTCGTCCCGCTACAGAAATGCCTAACCTATAAAAACCTTTGACTGTTTAGTCAAAGGTTTTCACTTACTGCATCACATTCAATCTTTGTAGTATGACGAAACCAATGTAGAGCAAAAAATCTTGAGTAACTGACGAATTGTCCTCTCGAACTGACACCTCGATGCCACGATCATTGACCAACCAACTTCCAATAACCCCGAATTTTAGCCAAGGTCAAACTCCTGATATATAGCCACTTTTGTTTCATCATAAGGCGATTTTGTAGTTATAGCTCAAAGGTTTAATCAGATTGATTTGGTTCAAAGAACTAACCTAATGAGTTCTTTTAGCTTACCCATTGGCATGGTATTTGGGTTACACATCGCTGTGTATTTAACGTCGATTTCAAATGTCCTTTCGACTGCAATGTTAGCGCCAATGGAAAGGTTAAGAACTGAGTTATAGGTTTCGTCAATTAACTCCATTAGATTGACTAAATCTGCATCAGCACTCGCTTGACCTAACATCAACTCATATTCATGGGGGGAAACCATTGTTTGTTCATTGAACAGTTGAACACTAAAGTAATGTAGCACTCTGTCATCGCCCGGGTCTCCGGCGGTCATTTCGTTATCATAAACTTGGTTATACCTAAGGAAGTCGTCAACGTCATCAGAGGATAAATCAATACTAATCAATACCTCGTCAAAATTTATGTATTTTAGTGTAGAGTCCTCTACTACTAGCTTTAATCTATAAGATTCCTCAAAGAACGAATATTTGTTGTAAAGTTCAAGGAATGTCTCGTAATCGCCTTTGGATTGGTCTAATTCCGCAATATAATATTCGTTACTTTCAATTGAGCAAGTTAGTACCTCAACGGCTTTTACGCCATTAGAAAAAATTGACAAACATAGAGCAATAAAAAAAGACGCCCTCTTTGAGAGAGTCTGTTGAGTTGAGCCGGAAATCATCATCACCTTCCATTATATTTATAAATCACGTCGACAACCTAAGGGAGAACAACCAAAAACCAACGAAATTGTGGTTTTTTAGTGGCTCTACTTCAATATACATTCTCTGTATCAGTACATTCCTTCAATTTCTTCTCAAACTTTTCAAAGCTGTTTTCTATTTTTTCACCATCTAACTGTTCAGCTTTATAGTCAAAATAATACTGGTTAACTGTGCTATCCTTATACCTGAACTTAACTATCACTTTTCCTTGATCAGATTTTATCGTACATACAAAATCTGAGCTCTTAAAAATGGAGTCAACATCGAAAGCAACCTGATCATCAAAGCGACCATTATCTGAATTAAATAAATGGGCAAATTGCGTATCAGGAGTGCTAGCCCTCTCATTTATAATAAGATCTAACTGCCCATTAAAATTCAAATCATGAAAGCTATACGAGTAGTCAATAAAATCTGGCTCAACATGGGATTTAATCGACTGTCTAGTCCCATTTGTGAACTCTACAACGTCCTGTGACACTGCGTTAAAGCTTAAAAATGCAATCAGTATAGCTTTGTAACTAAAATTATTTTTCATTACTATTTACTTAAAAGTACATTAGATATGTTGGTGACAATCAAGTTACTTGTGCGGGTTTTACACAAAGAACTTTGTTATTATTGAACGTATTCTAACTAAAAACTATTAATCTGCTGCTCTCTCACACTATTCATCTCTATTTTACAGATTTTCATTAACGTAGAATGGGTTGGCGTCTCTGGCTCTATCTCAAAAGATTTAATGGCGCAGTTGAGTTCTCTATACTCTAACCATGACCTGTGTGATTTTTCTATACAGTATTAATTGACACCCTTATTAAACAGTGCTCGAAGTGCCACAAAAACACATTACTAATATTAAAAAGACACCCATTTTAAATAGCGCTTGGTATTAAAAAGACACCCATTTTAAATAGCGCTCGAAATGCCACAAAAAACACATTACTGGGAATAGAAGAAACGACGATCTATCTTAACACCGCGCCACATGTCAGAAACACATAATGATTTGACTGTTTAGTACCGTTCCCTAACTACTCTAAATCACACAGAACATAAGTCAGCTCCATAACGAACTACCTTTGTTCAAAGCTAATCAATTTGCTCTGCCGGTTGCACTATCCCAAACAATCGTCTGCAATGTACCTCTCTAAGCTGCTTTAAAACACCGCTTAGCACTCCCAATCCCTTGCATTCGTGACAAACCGTGATGTTCCTGAAACTGACGAAGTGAGCCTTCAGCGCCGACAGCGCCTTTGAACTGTTTTCCAAAAGCTGAAATCAAACCAGGCCAAGCTGTCTCATCAATACTCAATCTCTTCAATATTGGAGGGTATTCAGGTGGTATCGCTCCGGGTTTATCATCGCGAATCACACGACCAGTAACATCCAGCAATAGCAAATAGTCGTCTAAATTAAACAACAGCCCTTGTGACTTACCTTTACAATCATCCCCAACGAATTGAGCGAGTTCGACTGGTTGCTTTTCAGCACTACCCTGTTTTAGTGACCGAACTCTTTTCTTAACGCTCGTAAAATCTGAGTCCTCCGGTGTTTCTGCTAACTTCGCCCTAACTGGGTTTAGGTCAACATAGGCCATGCAAGCTAGCAGTGCAGCATCATCCAAGAGAGCTTGGGATTTAAACCTTCCCTCCCAAAATCGGCCCGTACAACCATCTTCTTTATTGGCCTTACGGGCAATCGCCTCATTCAGATTGCGCATAAACCAGCTGATATCGAACAAACGCTTTCGGTACACCTCTGCGGTTTCTCGTACAGCTTTTTGTGAGGTGGCATCTAGCTCTTCGCCCAGGATAAAACGCGATGTCAGCAAAGTGCCTTTGTGCAATCTATGCCAACGCTCTATCACCTCTGTCGTGTTCCAACTCATTGCCTGCTCTCGATTCACACGCAGAACTATATGGGTATGATTGCTCATTACCGCATAAGCGCAGATATCAATTGCAAATACAGATGCTAACTTCAGCAATCGCTCTTCAACCCAATTTCGACGGTGCTCGTAGCTCTTTCCCGTTGCATCGTCGATACCGCAAAGAAATGCTCTGCGTACGCACCGTGAAATACAGTGATAGTAGGCAGTATCTTCAAGACTCACCTGCTCAGATCTGGCTCTAGGCATCATCGCTCTCCTAATGTTCAAACTCTTTTTAGTGTAGGAGAGCCTGTGATGATGCGCCAAAGTTATGGGTGTCTTATTAATTGATTCCAAAGTTATGGGTGTCTTATTAATTATTATTAATTGATTAATCAATTAATTGCGTTATTTTCAGTCTCTATATAATGTTATAGCCTTTGGTATATAAATTTCTTCTTCTTTCGTTACCCAATGAATATTATCACCCTCTAAACACACATTAAGCTCAAATAACTGACCGTTCCAAGAGTTTATCACCTTAGCAGAATTATAACGATTTTCACTTTCATTAAACTTCAAAACGTTGTATAAACTGTCATCACAGTTTATCTTTTGGCCTTGGTTATAGATAAAACAGTAATTAAGTATCAACTGTTCTTCTGAAACATTAGCCTCTATTGAAAAGGAGTGCCTTTCTGTATCGTAATGCCACTCTGTAGCTGACAAATGCCCTGTACAGAATAGGACACTAGTAATAGCTAAACGAGTTAGCGCGTTTAATCCAGCCATTTAAAAACCTCTTATTTTTAGGCCTAGCTTCAGAGATATGCTTGTAACACGCAATTCTATATTCTCTAAACTTTATATATAATTTCCGGGAATCAACAGAATTTACGGCATCCAACGTATTTGTGCCCCAAAAACCATCAATCACTAGTTTTTTATCAAATACTTCGTTCAAGCAACGCTGCAGAGATTTTATTGCATTCCCGCCAGCATTCATTCTGAAATCGAAAATTTGGAAAGCCAATTCGACATTGAATATTAATATGACACCCATATCAAACAACGCTCGAAGTACCACAAAAAAACACATTACTAAGGGCTAGAAGAAAAGACAATCTATCTTGATACCGCGCCACTTGTCAGAAACACAAAATGATTTGACTGTTTAGTACCGTGCCCTAACTACTCTAAATTACACAGAACGTAAGTCAGTTCCATAACGAACTACCTTTGTTCAAAGCTAATCAATTTGCTCTGCCGGTTGCACTATCCCAAACAATCGTCTGCAATGTACCTCTCTAAGCTGCTTTAAAACACCGCTTAGCACTCCCAATCCCTTGCATTCGTGACAAACCGTGATGTTCCTGAAACTGACGAAGTGAGCCTTCAGCGCCGACAGCGCCTTTAAACTGTTTTCCAAAAGCTGAAATCAAGCCAGGCCAAGCTGTCTCATCAATACTCAATCTCTTCAATATTGGAGGGTATTCAGGTGGTATCGCTCCGGGTTTATCATCGCGAATCACACGACCAGTAACATCCAGCAATAGCAAATAGTCGTCTAAGTTAAACAGCAGCCCTTGTGACTTACCTTTACAATCATCCCCAACGAATTGAGCAAGTTCGGCTGGTTGCTTTGCAGCACCATCCTGTTTTAATGACCGAACTCTTCTCTTGACGCTCGTAAAGTCTGAGTCTTCTGGCGTCTCTGATAACTGCGCCCTAACTGGGTTTAGGTCAACATAAGCCATGCAAGCTAGCAGGGCAGCATCATCTAAGAGAGCTTGGGATTTAAACCTTCCTTCCCAAAATCGGCCGGTACAACCATCTTCTTTGTTGGCCTTACGGGCAATAGCCTCATTCAGATTACGCATAAACCAGCTGATATCATACAAACGCTGGCGGTACACCTCCGCGGTTTCTTGTACCGCTTTTTGTGAGGCGGCATCTAGCTTTTCGCCCATGATATAACGCGATGTCAGCAAAGTGCCTTTGTGCAATTTGTGCCAACGCTCTATCACCTCCGTCGTGTTCCAGCTCATTGCTTGCTCTCGATTCACACGGAGAACTATATGGGTATGATTGCTCATTACAGCATAGGCGCAGATATCGATTGCAAATACAGATGCTAACTTCAGCAATCGCTCTTCAACCCAATTTCGACGGTGCTCGTAGCTCCTTCCCGTGGCATCGTCGATACCGCAAAGAAAAGCTCTGCGTACGCACCGCGAAATACAGTGGTAGTAGGGAGTATCTTCAAGACTTACCTGCTCAGTTCTAGCTCTAGGCATCATCGCTCTCCTGATGGTCGTGATCGTCTTAGTGTAGGAGAGCTTGTGATGATGCGCCAAAGTTATGGGTGTCTTATCAAACTTTACGGTTGGGCTATCCGAAAGAGTCGCCTGCTGTGTACATTGCTAAGCTGCTCTAAAACACCGCTTAGCACTCCCAATCCCTTGCATTCGTAACAAGCCATGATGCTCCTGGAATTGACGAAGTGAGCCTTCTGAACCGACAGCACCTTTAAACTGCGCTTAAACAAGACACCCATATCAAACTATGGGTGTCTTGTTAACTCTGATTGTTAACTCTGCGTACGCACCGTGAAATACAGTGGTAGTAGGCAGTATCTTCAAGACTCGCCTGCTCAGATCTGGCTCTAGGCATCATCGCTCTCCTAATGGTCGTGCTCAAATTTAGTGTAGGAGAGCCTGTGATGATGCACTTAAGTTATAGGTGTCTAATTAATTTCGGTGTTTTAATAATTCACCTTTAATTTTTATTTCGCTGCTCCCTTACTGACCAGAACTGAACTATAAATTCATATCCATTTTCTTTATCCAATTTAAGCTTATTAATCATGAAGTCGAAAAAGGCACTTGCGTTATCGTAAATTTTACCTTGACCCCGCTCCTCACAATACCACTTAATCCGCTGGTCTGTTAATTCTTCGACAAACTCATAAACGATAGCATAGTTCCAATCTTCCAAATCATATGCAAACATATCAATATCAAACTTAAGTTGGTTATCATCAAATAACTCTAATCTACCACCTTGAGATAGCTTAACGTTATTGCTGTTAATTAATGCTTCATATTTACTTTCACCGTTAATTAGAACCATAATCTTGTCATCAGATACCACTAAATCGAGTATACCATGGCTGTCAGGAAAAAAACCAGGTTTCCCTCCGTCCCAGCCATAATGATCTCTTTTGTTTTCAGATTTGGTATCTGTACAACTAAACTTAAACAACACCTCGCTTGCTAAGCTCGAACTTGGGAATATTATCAAAAGAAGTGACATCAGTAGTTTCATTTTTCTTACCCTAAATCATTAGTTATATGTTGCTATTTTATACTACAAAGTTACGTGGGTATTTTTAACGTTGACTCCGCGAAAGATTAAATTTGCTCTATTAAAGGAAGTCTGCACTGACATGGTAGAGTCATGCGCGTCACGTTAAATATAAATATATTCCACTTGCCTTATTCAAATTAATTATCGCTCACTTTGCTTCTCTCTGTTTAACCAGTAGTCGATTATAAATTCGTACCTACCTTTATTTTCCGGTTGAAGTTTATTTTTCATAAAGTCAAAAAAAGCACTTGTGTTATCGTATATTTTACCTTGAGACCTTTCTTCACAATACCAATCAATACGAGAATCTCCTAACTCACCAATGTATTGAAAGATGATACCGAAATCCAAATCTTCCAATTCATACGAAAACATATAGATGTGAAACTTAAGTAAATTGTCACCTAATAATACCAACGTTCCGTCGCCAAGCAACCTCACTTTACTCCTATCTATTAATTCTTCATACTCAAGCTTATTATTTACCAATACTGAAACACTTTTGTCAGACACTATTAACTCTAGTAAGCCATGGCTGTCTGGAAAATGTTCAGGATCTATTCCTTTCCATCCATAGCGAGCTACTTTGTTCTCAGAAGTAGTATCTGTACAGCTAAATTTAAACAGCTCTTCGCTTGCAAAAATCGAGTGAGAAAATATAATTAACAAAAGAACCATCAAACGCTTCATAATTAATATTACCCCGCTTAAACTTCTGTACGTTTATTATCATCTTTGAATGTATTATTGGCAGTTATATTAAACTCCTGGCTAGCTTGGCCTGCTATCCTGCGCTGCGCTTCTTTTTCAGCTGAGCTTTGTTCATCATAATATTTAAAATCTACAAAATATCCCGGGTTTACTCGAGTTTTTACATTGCCATAACCTAATTGAGAGAGGACTTCAAAATGCAAATGGGGGGCTTTTGTCGGAGAGGCATTACCACTGACTCCCACGTTAGCAAAGTGGCAGCCCTGCTCGATGATGTCTTTAACTTTATACACTTCATTTGTTTTTGGATTGATTTCTAGTGAATCTAGATGGCAGTATAGAAATCTCAGCCCATGTTTAAGGTCAAACCTTTCATCGACCGTGTGTTCAACTCGAGTACCCAATTTTCTTGGCTCAAGGGGCAATCTTTCAGCCCACAATTCTCTTGCAGTTTGTTCATCTACTTTCAAGACTATTGTGTTCCCCAAGGATTCACTATACCTCGTCATCATCACTTCGGCTCTCACACTCGCGTAGACTGGCGTGCCAACAACTGCGAAAATATCCAGGCCACGATGTGGGTGCGGGTCACCGTATTTGTTTTGGCGCGTCATACCAAAAAGCCCCCCCATTGGAGCTAGGTAACCCTGGTAGGTATGGTTAGTGCTGATCGGATTATCAATCGGCTCTCGCCAATTCCTTTTTTTAACCTTTCCTAGTGGCCACCAATTCCAAACCTGTTTATCAAGCCCTATCGCCTTGGCCTTCTTGTGCCATACCAGACTATCAATACGTTGTTTTTCGTGCTCTACCTGTCTCACCAAGCGTGGGTGGGCGTGTTCACTAATGAGCTTGTCTAGATACTCGCATTCGCGTGATTCTTTGTACCATTCACTGTTATTGCGCACAACCACCGGTTTACAGCTGTCCCACGGTCTAAAACGGTCAAACATTTCACGGCCGGTAGGCTCGCCTTTAGTCACGTGATTAATGATGTTATACAGCGCTGAATAAAAAAAAGAAGGAAGTTTTAGATCTAAGTATTCGTCACTATCAGAGTCGTTTTTAAGAATAGCCAACTCTTTTGAGTGCTCTTCTCCAAAAAAGTCGACCAAAAACTCGTTGGTTGGTTGCTTGTCATGATGAGAAAGCAACTCAAAATGCAGTTGATAACGTGTTTCAATTAACCCGCCCAATTTAGCCGCATCGTAACGCCCAAGATAGCCTATCGGATCGCCTGCGCGCACTGGGATTGGCTTTTCTAAAACTACGACGGCTTCTGGGTCCTCAATCGTAATAGGATGTTCTTTGACCACGTCAATTAAGTTATTTTCTACACAAAACCAACCTTGTTTAGTTTCGCCGACTTTACACTTCGCCATTTGATGACTTCTGCCATTAACCAGCTGCCTTTCATAATTTTCTAAAAGGCTAAAGACGATGTCAGTCCCTTGTGGCAGTGTTTCTACCGCATCACCGGCAATCCTTGTGTTGTTCTCTCCATTAGAGGGTTCACCTCGCAGGTTTACTTTTGTTTTTGTTTTCGCTGTTATCTGCTCATGCATCCAGCTCGGTATCGTCGCCGCTTCCGCCTCTTCAATCACCGAAACCGGTGCCAAGTGCATATACAAAGAGAAGAATTCAAAACTCTCACTCTCATCACTGCCAGTAAACTGATGCTTAACCAAACAAAAGCTATTACTGTAATGCAGAGTGTTTCCCTCATAAGTTGAGGTCAAATACTCGTTGGCAATACGATAGGCAACAATTTCGCCATCGGCGATCGCTTGGACTGGCTGAGTGTTTTCACCATCGACTTTTACCCACGGTGCACTTTTATCCGTAATATGCATGCCGCCATGCCAGCTGCGGTTAGAGGGATTGTGCCAAAGTTATGGGTGTCAAAGTAATTCAATGGGTGTCTTGTAATTTTTATATTAATTCTTTAATCTTTAAATCTTGCAAAAGTGTCTAAAACTACGAAGTCTGAAGCATCATCATATTTTCCTAGTATAAAAAGTCTTGAATTACTATAACTTCCTTCGAGCAATGAGTCGTGTACATAGATAAATATATCTTCAATACCATTTCCACTGTAGTCACCCTTACCCAATAAACTTACAATCTGTGATGAATTTTCACCAATATATCTCACTCCCCAACCACTAATTTTTTCTATAGAGTCAATCTTACTAAAAGAGTTCCAATTCGTTGCTTTGGCTCTCAAGACGTTATGTTCTTTAGATACTGACACTCCAAGCTCACTTGATACTTTAGAAGGAAAATCAATGTCAAATGCGAAATCAATCACATATGATATAGATGAATTAGTTGAATTATTTATCAAATCTAAGCTCATACATAACAAGTGGCGATCAAGAGTAACACCCCATTCACTATTATATTTTGGCTCAAACCCTGATTCAAATGCAGTTATCATCTGATTACATGACTCAACATATATTTCACTTTCATCTTCACGATTTATTAAGTCGAACTCATACTCCCACTTTAAATCCTTGATTTTCTCAAAGTCATCACCTTCAATACTTGTATATCTATTCTCACCCCACGATAGCGCAGGATGTGTTTTACTCAGTACAACAGCATAATCTTGTGAAGCTATCGTATTACTTGTCACTAAAAACAATAATGTCATCAAGACAAATTTTGTATAACCTTTCATTTAGTTCTTCTCTAGTAGTTTTCTTACATATAAGTTTCTTGATGGATTTACATCTGGTCGATTACTTTCTTCAGCTGCTTTATGAAAATCTCGATTATTTATATGTTTATTGAAATTAACAAACACATTTGTAAGCGTGGTTTGCCCTAAATTAAATATCATATCAAAAAGAGCTAGCTTTACATCAGTTGGGAAAGAATCGAACTCTTTTTTCCCATATACCACTTTTAGCTCTTTTTCAAAAACTTGAATATGTTTTTCAGTCAAATTGTCAATAACATCGTCTGTTATAATTAGTTTAGTGTGTCGCCTGTATGCTCTTGCTCTGTGATCAAGAGAAAGGTCAGAGTTACTTATAAGAGTGAACTCTTCTTTTATCTCTTTCGAAGTTGCTAAACGACCTGTATCTCTAAATATAAACGGTACATCCTGTGCTGCGGAATAGTTCGGCATCATATGACCGACACCAATCGTAACTTTGCCCTTACTGCAGCGATACATATGATTTACTTTGTTCTCATATTCTTCGAGCTTCTTCCTAAGCTTGGCATACATGTTTTCAACTTCATTTATTTTTTTATCTGCTTCACTCAATGGCCACCAGTTCCAAACTTGCTCTCTAAGCCCAAGAGACTCCGCCTTTTTATGCCAAACCAAACTATCAATCCGCCCCTTCTCATGCTCAAGCTGTCTCACTTGGCTTGGAAACCGAACTTTTTCTATCAAACTATTTAGAAAATCACGCTCATGAGATTCTCGGTGCCACTCGCTATTGTTTCGGACGACCACTTGCTTACAGCTATCCCATGGTTTGAAGCGGTCAAACATCTCAAGGCCCGTTGGCTCACCTTGTCTGATGTGATTGAGCGTATTATAAAGTGCTGAATAGAAAGGGGAAGGTAATTTTAGGTCTAGATATTCTTCACTGTCTGAATCATTTTCCAGTGGTTTTAGCTCAACTGAGGCTTCCTCACCAAAAAACGCTGCAAGAAACTCACTGGTTGGTTTATTTTCACAGTGTGATAGCAGTTCAAAGTGGATCTGATAGCGGGTTTCAACGCCGCCACCAAACTTAGCGATGTCGTAACACCCCAAATACCCAATAGGGTCGCCTGCGCGTACGGGTATTGGCTTACTTAACACCACGACTTGCTCTGGATCACTAATGCTTAATGGGCACTCTCTAAGCACATCAACATAGCTCTCTTCAACGCAAAGCCAACCTTGTTTGCCGCCTTCAGTTTTGCATTTGGCCATTTGATGGTCAGTGCCGCCAATTTTTTGGACTTCATAATTCTCTAAGGTGCTAAATTCAAATTTAGTTCCTTTAGCTAGCGTTTCTAAAACGCTGCCAGCGGTCGGGGTACCAGAGGAAGTTCGGGATGGGTCCCTACGCAAGTTTACCCCAGTGGTCGTTTTCGCTTGCACTTTTTCACACATCCAACTCGGTATCGTCGCCGCTTCCGCCTCTTCAATCACCGAAACCGGTGCCAAGTGCATATACAAAGAGAAGAACTCAAAACTCTCACTCTCATCACTGCCAGTAAACTGATGCTTAACCAAACAAAAGCTATTACTGTAATGCAGAGTGTTTCCCTCATAAGTTGAAGTCAAATACTCATTGGCAATACGATAGGCGACAATTTCACCATCGGCGATCGCTTGGACTGGCTGAGCGCTTTCTGCATCGGCTTTTACCCACGGTGCACTTTTATCCGTAATATGCATGCCGCCATGCCAGCTGCGGTTCGAGGGGTTGAAGCCAAACTGGCCGCGGGTCTCTTTGCTCAGTTGCGTTTCAATCTCTTGTTGATCAGCAAAAGCGCTTCCGTCTTGTTTAGTGATTGGATAGACAAATCTCATAAGGCTAATTACCCAGAAAAAGTGAAAGTGGCGGCGTCGTATCGGTGCTCAGGCAGATAAACGGGCGGCTTGAGTGTATTAACGATGACATAAGCGCTCGCACCCGAGGCTGAGGCGGTCTGAATACCAAAGTTGTCTGGCTTGGTTACCTCGACTTCGTCGCCGCTACCCATCAGCTCAGACAGATGATCGACGGCCATGTTGAGTGCATTTTGCATCGCCTCTGGCACTTCACTGCGACGCAGACTAAGCAACTCAATATGATGCTGGATGTCAGCCTCGATTAAGCTCAACTCAGCGTCTTGCGCTTGGGAGCGGCAATACTCGAATTGGTCCAGTAAGCTATCAAACAGCGCAATCATCGATTGTGCGTAGAGGTCAGCATGCTCCGATGCGCGCGAACCACAAAAGTCGGCCAAATAGTCTTGCGGGTTACCCTCGCCCAGATAGCGCATATGTGCACACAGGTCGCTGTAGGTCTTCTCTGGCTCAATGGTGAGCAGCAAACGGCTCACCGCGCCCTCTTGATGGACTAGTGGTGCGATCAGGACGACCAAATCGCACGCATGCTCTGGGAGAATCTCGTCTTGGGCTAGCACCTCGAGAATGGTGTCAAATAGCGCTGCGTCGCTGCGATTCGATTCTTTGAATGGGAAGTGAATCGTAAGATTGTTGCGCAGCATGGTGTGAAAGTCATCCGACTCATACAAAGAGGTGTTAAATGCGCCCCAAGGTGTGCCTTTGCCGTTGGCAGCAAACTGCCAAAATGGCAGTTTCGAGCCCTTGGCATCGTCAATTAAGGCTTGGGTATCTGGCACACTATCAAACCCATCGTTTGGTTTGAGGCTTTGGGTCACGACAAAATCATCACTACTCTCTTCGCAGTTGATAAAGCAGGTCGTATTAGGTAACCCGGAGAGCTCGGCACCGCCGTTATTGTCGAGCTGGCCAGAAGCAAGTGTGCCGCCTTTATCGTCGACTAGGGTGAACGCTGCATTAGCAAGCGGGGCACCGGATGGGTAAGTGACCTTAACATCTAAGCTGTAAGTCCCCTCTTCTTCCGGCTTCACGCTGACGCCACTTTGCATCACGCCCGGAGAGCATACGGTATTGCCGTCATTCATCGTCATCATATCGGTTTGACGACCCACGCCTTGGCCTTCAATCGTCACGCTGCTTGAGGCGGTCGTGAACGCGGCCTCACCCTTGATGGTGCCCGATTTGACACCTTTCTTGTTGCCAGCCTCATCGCCTTTACTCTTGGAGAACACCGATTTTTCAAGTGCGATGCTAGTACCATTCATTGAGACAGACTTTGAGCCTTTATCCAGATCGCTCGATTCAGCCTGATTGACGTAAGCCATCTGCACGTCTTTTTTACTAACGGTGGTGATACAAACATCCGGCACATCACTGACAACCTTTCCACCAGATTTTTTGTGCACAACGCTTAGTCCATTAATGCTCGATTTGCTCATAGTCGTCTCTTAACCATCTGAAATTGTATAAATATTATCATGTAGTCATGATTGCGTTTCGCCTGAATCACTAGGCAAATTAACTTTTATGCCCTTACTTTCGCAGGAGAATAGCATCCCATTGACCATGGGATCTTTTACTGGTGATTCTTATATCGTACCGTCGTCTCAACCGCTTGATTGTCAAGCTAGTCAGGGTGCACTTCAGAATTGGCAAAGTGATGATGAAGGCTTCTGAATCATGACCATTGCGATGCTCATCTTTTGCATAAACAACTAAGGTTAACTCACCCTCACCAGACAGGTTCTTCGTGTCATCATCTCTCAGCTCAATCTCTGTTCTCCCAGAAAGGTCACCCTCAACTGAAATCTCTTTGATCACGCGATAGCTATTGCCGAAAACTTCAATCACTCGCAGAATGACTAGATCAGACTTGTCATTGATTTCTTGATATCAATATCAAAGGCTGCTCCTACTGAGTTAGCGGGCTAATCATCCCCTTGTCGTGTCGCGACAACCACTTCATCTGATGGGACGCTCACCGGCGGCTCCGCAAGCACGATGAACGGTACCTTTCGGTCGAGATCCACTTCAATATAAAAGCCTCGCGTCGTCACACCGGTTGAATCATCCCAATCAGGTGTGTTGATCGACTTACTGACTCGCACATCAAAGCGAAAGGTATGATTCACACTTGGGTTATCGATATCACCCTGCATAATGTGAGAAATATTCGCAGTCCAAATATCATGATTGTCGGGATCTTGCTCTAGCGAGACATCCATGTCACAACCATTTATGCGCCAATTCGAGTGCTCGACTATGCAATCAGACATACGATAAGAAACCTGTTCAATACGGTCAATATCGTCTTGTGATTCGACTATTACTTGCAGCAGCAGATTGTCTTCGCCAGGATAGTTATCCCAATTCAATTGGTACTCATCATCCATGCCAATATCATCACTCTCATTGATTTTGATCATGACCTGCGGATCACTGTTGTCCACCTTAATAGGGAACTGAAGCTCAGTCTCACGTACACCATTGCTGGCCTTCAGCCATAGCGTGTAGTCCTCGTCTTTTTCGACCGTCACTTCACTTTCTTGAACTAAACCATAACTGCCAGACTCACCACGCTTGAAATAAACCTCTGGTAAAGTCTCTCCGTCGACGCCATTAGTAGCTCGAACCTCAAACACGAATTCCGAGCTGTAGTAAGCGTTTTGGTCATAACCAACCAACTCAATCTGTGGCTTGGCATTATCAAAATAGATCTCAATCGCCTCAGAGTAGCCGCCATTACCGTGCACATCGATGGCATAGACCACCAAAGTTAAATCGCCTTGACCAGACAGTCTATCAGTCTCGGTTTTTCTAAGCTCAATCGTTTCACGACCGGAAAGATTGCCTTCGTCTGAAATCTCTTTGATTAAGATATGGTCTTCACCAATAACTTCAAAAACTCTCAGTGTCTCCACCTCAGACTTATCGTCGATTTCTACGATTTTAATATCAAAAGCTTGTCCAACCCCGTTAGCGGGCTGGTCACCTGTAGCAACAGCTGGGTCAATCACCTCATCAGCCCTATCACGCACCGCTGGGTCGTCAAACGTAATCACAGGGGCAGAACGATCTAGGTCGACAGTGAGCTCGAAGTTGTCTCTGCCAATATGTTCACCATCTGCCTCTTGCGCAATAGTGTCCTTCTCGACGCGGATATTAAACTCAAACTTCCCCTCACCATCTGGATTATCTTGGTCACCTAGGGTCAGCGCGGTAATGTCCGCTAGCCAGAACTCCGAGCCATCGGTACCCGCAGGCGTAAACTCAAGATCAAGACAGCGCTTATCGATACAGGTGCCTGTGACGCTTACGACACGATGTTCATCCTCTTGGTCGATATCAACCTTAAGCCATGTTGTGGTATCGTCGTAATCATCATAATCACTCCAATCGAGGGTGGTTGATTCATCGACATTGACATCATTGATAAACAACACAAACTCCGGTGCTTCATTATCTATGTTAATGGTAAAGCTCTCAGTGGTGTGGCCGCCTACTTTATTGGTAGCGCGGATCTCAACCTCGTACTGACCACTCTCCTCATCGACCTGGAACTGGTTCGACTTGAGCTGAGTCCACTCAGAATCACCGGTATAACGCCACTCAAGCTCTAAATCTTCTGCTCCATGCTCATCACCATTATTAGCCAAAATGGTAAACTCAAAGCCACGGACATAGTGATTGTCAGGCTGGTAACCCTCAATGGTGATCACTGGCTTTTTGTAGATAAACTCTATCTCAAACTCAGCCGGCTCAGAGCGGTTGCCATGCTCATCCGTTGCAACCACCGCCAGCGTAGCTAGATTGTTTTCATCGACTTGAATGTACTGGGTCTCACTTTCTTGCAGTGGGATGAGCTTGAGATCTCTAAAGTCACCACCTTCAAGGCCCTTGATGATATTTGGGTTGCCAGGTTGAATCACCTCAACGAACTCAATCTCAGAGCGATCATCAAGCGTAACTAGCTTGATGTTAAACTCGCGGCCAACAACGTTATCACCCTGCAGGCTTGCTAACTTCTCCTGCGGTACATTTTCGACTGGTGGGTTGTCAAGCTCAACCACAGGTGCAGTTCGGTCTAGATCAACGTGAACCGTAAACGACGATTCAGTGACCCCGAGCTCCTCATCACCGTCTGGCGTTTGAATAGGCTTACTGATGCGCAGCTCAAATTCGAAATCAGCCTCTACATCAGGATCGTCAGTGCCACCCTGGGTAATCGCTGAGATGTCCGCCTTCCACAATTCAGGATTTTGTTGATCCTGAATCATTTCGTCGCGCTGCTGGTCACATCCTTTGATACAGTAAGACACCTGATCAACACGCTGATCATCACCCGTCGAGGTTACCTCGACCTGAAGGATGGTCGCCAACTCATCATTATGGTTATCCCATGTGATATTGAAGACGCTACCATCACCAATCACTTCGCTGTCATTGATCGTAATCTCAATCACTGGTGCATCGTTGTCGACTTGGATAGCAAAGGTTTGCTTAACCTCTGTAACGCCATTACTGGCTCTAATCGACAAATCGTAGCTCTGCTCATGCAGCACCTTAATCTTCTTATCCTCGCCAAGTAGTTGGTAGTCATCATCATGCCCCTTGCGCTTAAACTCAACGTTATCGAGATCTCCGCCGTCGACGCCGTTAGTCGCTTCGACAATCAACTCATAATCTGAACTGTAGTAATCACTTGCGTTGTAGTTCGGCAAGCTGATCACAGGCTCTGCTGAATCAAAGTAGATCGATAACGGCTCGGAGTTCTGGCCATTTTTGTGAATATCTTCGGCATAAACCACGAGCTCAAGCGTACCTGGGCCCGACAGATTATCGGTATGCTCAGCGCTCAACTTAATCACGCGCTGACCACGCAAATCATCACCGCTGGCTGCCTCAATAACCTTGATTGGTTCGTCTCGGCCCAACTCAAACACCTTAAGCTTAACCACCTCAGAGGCGTCAGCGATATCATCGATCTTAATATCAAACGCGCTACTTACTGGGTAACCATTATTATCACCACGCTGTCTATTATCACTATCCGGCTGGTTTTCAATCGGATCTTGGTTAAACGTGATCTCAGGTGCGCTGCGGTCAAGATCAACCTTAACGGTAAAGCCACTGTTAGCGACATGATCGCCATCTTCATTTGGTGACAAGGTGTCTTTTTCCACCGTGATTTCAAACTCAAACGAGCCCTGGCCATCAGGGTTTTCATCATCACCTTGAGTAATTGCAGTGATATCCGCTAGCCAGTATTCCGTGCGACCTGCGCCCGCTGGAACAAATTCAAACGGATCTGGGCAGCGGTCAATATCACAGGTACCTGTTACCTTGTTGACGCGAATTGCATCATTATTTTCACTCGCCGAGTCCCGGTCGCCAATATACACCTTAAGATAGGTGTCGGTATTATCGTATTCGTCGTACTTATCCCAATCAATGACGTAGTGTTCATTGTCTTCGACAGAGTCGCTATTGACCTTAAACCAGTATTCTGCTGGCTCATTGTCCACTCGGATCAAGAAGGTCTCTGTGGTATGAGCGCCAACAATATTGGTCGCACGGACTGATACCTGGTGGTCTCCCGTCTGCTCGTTAAGCACGAACGTATTACCCTGCATGGTGTTCCAGTTACCGGTCTCACCCACACGCCACTCTAGCTCTTCAACATCAGGGCCATCGATGCCATTGGTTGCGCGCACGGTAAATGGATAATCACCGGTGTAGTACAGGTTCGATGCATGCTCTACAATCTCAACCACTGGCTTGCTATGAATAAACTCAACTTCGATCTGTTCAGAAGTGCCCAAGTTATCGTGCTCATCGATGGCATGGATCACCAGCTTAACGGCATTATCGGCACTGACCATAAGGTTGTCGGTATCAGCCTCCAGCAGTGAGATTGCAGGAAGATCGTTGTACGGGCCCTGCTCAATCGCTAGATGCTTAACCAATGATAGCGTCTCATCATTTCCATCGTTGCCCAGTTGCTGGTAAACGATAACCTCAGTGATATTAGAGCGATCCCAGAAGGTGTTGAACTGGATATCGAACTCGCGTCCTACTTTGGTACCATCCTGATCAGTCACGGATTTTTCTTCAGGCGCATTCACCACAGGCACATCGGCGAACATAATCATTGGGCCTGTGCGGTCAATATCGACCTGAACGTTAAAGCCTCGCTCCGTCACACCAATATGACTATCTTCTTCTGCGTTGTTAATTGGTTTGCTTACCATCACATCAAATGTGTGCATACCCATGCCGTCAGGGTTTTGTTCATCGCCAAGCGTGATCTCGGTGATATCAGCCAACCAGAGCGCTGAGTCGATATGATCTTGTTGCATCTCAACCGGCTCAAAACACTGACCAGTACAGTAAGAAACCTGATCAACCCTCTCAGCATCGCCGGTTGACGTCACCCTCACGCGAAGCATGGTGTCTTGCTCGTCGTTATGATTGTCCCAGTTGATCGCGTAGGTTTGCTCCTCTTCGATTACCGAACCATTATTGATGTTGATCGATACCTCTGGAGAGCTGTTATCAACCTGAATATCGAATTGACTTTCTGTCTCTGTTACGCCGTTCTTGGCCATTACCCAAAGGGTGTAGTCTTCATCAAGCTCTACCTCAATGAGTTTATCCACCACCTCTTGATACTCTTCTTCTTCACTGCGCTTGAAATACAAGTCTTCTAGCGGATCACTGTTATCCCCGTCACCATTGGTCGCAACAACGATTAGCTCAAAGCCTGAGCTGTAGTACTCATCAGGGTTAAAGTTCTCAAGATACACATAAGGTTCAAGGTTATCGTAATAGATGCGGATGCTATCAGAGTCTTCGCCATTTTCATGTTCGTCCTGCGCGTAGACGACAAGATCAAGATGGGCGCCTCGCTGTGACAGCTTGCTGGTGTCGTTACTTCCAAGATTGATTTCTGTTGTCTCTCTTAGATCATCACCCGAAAGTGTTTTGATTGACACACGCATGCCATCGGTGACTTCAAACACCTCCAATAGCTCAACCTTTGAGGAATCTGTGATGCTCTTGATATTGATATCAAACACTTCACCTACCGCGTTGTGTAAATCTCTATGCTGGCGTGTGTTGTTTTTATCATCGCTATCGCCGGGATTAGATACCTGAGTATCTGCAAACTCAACCTCAGGGGCCGTTCGGTCTAGGTCGATATCAAGCGTGAACGGATACTTGCCAATATGGATCTCTTCACCTTCGCCAACTAAGGTGTCCTTCTCGATCTCTAGCTTAAAGCTAAACGTACCGTAGCCATCTTGGCTTTGGTCGTCGCCCTTCGTTACTCGAGTAATATCAGCCAGCCATACATCGTCGTTCTCATCACCTTGGATAAACTCCAGCTCTGTTGGGCATCGAGCACCTGTACAGGTGCCTCGCACCGCGACTACGCGCTCACGGTCACCCTCTTCGATATGAACGGTTAGCGCCGTGTCGGTGTTGTCATATGAGTCAAAGTCGTCCCAGTTAAGCGAATGATGATTTTCAGGCTCACCAACAATCGCTTCATTGTTGATCTGAACCGCATAAACTGGTGGTTGGTTATCAATCTTAATCGTAAATTGATCAGATTCACCGCGGCCACCAACCCGGTTGGTTGCTCGGAAGTTAAGCGCCACGTCGGTGTCTCTCTCACCAACAATAAAGCGATTGTTAATGACTTGCTCCCAGCCATCCTCATCACCATCACGAGTAAACTCGATGATATCAATCTCTTCAGCATCGGGGGCGGTGCCGCCAAAGGCATGAACCTCAAATTCGTAGTTAGACGTGTAGAAACGCTCAAAATCAGGCATGAACTTAACTACCGGCTGCTGCCAGACATACTCGATGGTGAGCGTACTGGAATCACCACCAAAGCCGTGCTCATCTTCAAGGTAGAGGTAAAGCTGGATCTCATCCCCATGGGCCACGTCAATATTTTGGGTTTGATCGCGTGTCAGAGTAATTTTATCAACTTGACCCGCTAGATCGTCGTCCTCATCATCACGCGAGATCACTTTCAGCCTTGGCCCCTCTTGACCATTAACTAGCTGTTTGACTTCGATCAACGCAACCCGAGAGTCATCATCGATGTCGGCAATATGCATCTCAAACACATGGCCGACGGCCGTGTTGTTACCGCGTAGTTGGCTGATTGCGCCAGAAGGGAATTCAAACTCAGGCAAGTTGACAATATCACCAAAGGTCACCACTGGAGCCGTGCGGTCAAGGTCAACCTCAACCTCAAACTCACGATTATCAATGTGCGTCGTCTCTTCACCGTCATTATAAGTATCTTTGGTCACAGTGATGCTGAAGTCATAATGACCGTAGGCGTTACCGGGGCCCTTGGTGATCGCGGTAATATCCGCCTGCCAGAACTCCTGTTGCTCATCGTGGTCATAGAAGCGCTCGAACTCAAGCTCCTCGTACACTTCCTCCCCGGTGTAATGGCCGGCGACGGATTCAATTCGACCAATATCCGCTTGGTTGACTTGGTATTGCAGCAAGGTTTCTAGATTTGGGTCTTTGTCTTCTGAGCGCCAATCGATGGTATGTTCGTCGCCTTCGACGCGCAGCTCACTAATAAAGAACTCTTGATTAACAAACGGAGGCTCGTTGTCGACTTGGATCTCAAAGGTCGCCAGACCTCGGTTACCCACACTGTCAGTTGCTTTAACCGATAAGACATAATCCGCTTGTTCAGATACGGGGATCTGCCCACCCACCAGCTCATTCCAATCACTGTCTTGATCGAGATCTGGATTGCTGAGGTAGCTGAACAAAATTCGCTCAGGGTCGACATTTTCGCGGTCATTGGTTGCTTGAACGTCAAAATGGTAACGACTGGTATAGAAGCCCGGATTGTCAGCATCAAACTCACTGATTTCAATCACAGGTAACGAATTAACAAATCGCACATCAAGTAGATCAGTGTCACGGCTGTTTTGCCAATAATCCACCGCACGCAGGAACAAATGGATATCATCAGCACCCGGCTCATCGGCGCCATCAATCCTGTCCGTATGCACCTCTGTTAGGATGATACGCTGCTCATCGGTGTGTTCAGGTTCAAACTCTAGCAGCTCGATTTCTTCACCATCGAGTTTCTGAAGTACCGAGACCCCAATAACCTCTGAGGCGTCCTCGATCCCATCCAGCATCACTGAGAAACGTCGACCCACCACCACATGCTCAGGTTGATCAAAAGTGCCTATTTGCCCAGGTGAACTTGCCTCTGGGTCATTGTCGATAGGCTGCTCAGCAAAGTGAACGATTGGTCCCACATTATCAATCGTGATGTCGAACTCAGCAACGCCTTCATTTGGCTCAGGGATCGCGGTATCAAACGCGTGCACCTTGAGCTGATAAACACCCTCATTCTCTAGACGATCTGACACGATCACCACTTGGGTGTCATTACTCTCACCCACCAAATAAGCATCGTACTGCTCGTCACAAGCCAGAGCTCGAACTTGATTATCACAGCGCTCGAGCTTAATGCTAGAGCTATCTGGGTAATACAAGAACACATCAAATAGGCCAGGGTCACTGCTGTACTCAGGACCATAGTCCACAGTAGGGCCAACGTCCCATTCATAAACGCTGCCGACGATGCCTTGCACGCCAATCTCATCTTCTGGCACGACTGGTGCTATGGAGTCCACCATTAGCGCGTACTGGAATAAAGACTCTTGTTCAAGGGTGTGGTTGCCAAGCAAATCCTCACCATCGATCTTAAGTGACCACTTACCACTGTCGATAGGGTGCAACTGCTCGTTCGCCTCACAGCCCTCGTTGGTGGCAGCGCACAGCATTAGGTTGCCATTTAACAGCTGGTCGTATGAATAATTTGCCACAACTTGATTATCGTGATCGAGCAGGGTGATCTCACGACTGGTATTCTCTTCACCAATCAGGTCCGTTACCGAGAACTCAAACAGTAGCGGCTGGTTAAGATTGTAATAGACCTTATCCAACTCATCCGGTGTTAGGTCATGGGGTGGATGATAGCTATAGATAGGCGCATCATTGTCAATGATTAGCCGCTTTTGATAACCCTCATCACCCCAGTCATTGCCCACGGTATCAGAGACAAAAATATCCATATCCAGGTACTGATAGACGTTGTCTGCACTACCTAAATGGGCAGAGTGAAAATCAAATGAATACGCTTTTCTGTGCGGCAGATTACCCGGTGATGGAACAATGTCTTGACCATCTGGTTTATATTCCTCACAGCTGGCGAAGAGCATCAACAGCGGTGGGCGCGGCGTAATACAGCGTTTGAATCGTGCATCCCCTTCAATACCTGACGGGTCATAAGCCTCGGTGGTGATTTGCACTGAGCCGCGCATATAGGTACTGCCTTGATGTTCAAGTACTCGTGAGTTGATATCCAGCTCTTTAGGAGTAACCTCAACCTGCGGTGGAAGAATATCTGGCGATTCACCTTGTTCATCAAAAAGCGGCTCACCCTTAAATTCAGGTAACGCATAGGCAATATTGTGGTTGGCAAACCAATAAGCATCCGCCCAGGTAAAGTCTGCATCATCATTATCGGATGCGTATTGCTCGACTGCCTTGATATACGCCTTAGCTAAACTATCGCGATAGTGCCTTGGGTGTAGGGCAATACTACCCGCATAGATGGGTTGACCATCGCTATCTTTACCATCCAGCGTGCCACTGCGAAAGTCTTCGTAAAACGCCTTGGCCAACTCGACACTGTTTACCTCACCGTGAAAGTCATCACTGGCCATTATCAACATCGACTCGGCCAAGAATCTATGTTGATAATGAGACTCTGGGGTGGCACCGGTTGCTAACTCTAGGTTGGTCGCGTAGCGAGTTTGTGCAGGGATAAAATGAAAAAAGCCCTTCGGCTCATCAAATAACTTATCGACATCGATAATATGTTGTTTGATGCTATTGATGTCCGGCTCCGGATCATTCTCCAATAGGTGATCAAAAAAACCAGACTTGTAGACCGCCATCTCCGTGAGATGAATATCATGCTCGACGGTCTCATCGTCTAACAAAAAAACCTCTGAAAACGCCATGCTGGTCTCCAGTCGGGTATCCATTGGCTCTGGCTCGCCCCACTGATACTTCGACAGCTCTGCAGCATCATCGACAACCACTCTCAACGGCTGATCAGTCGCGGTACTGAGTACCGTACAAGTCGACAGATCTTTCTGATCTTCCCACGCAAGATCTGGGTCGGCCACTTTATCGGTCACACAGGTGCCGATGGGATAGTGTCGACCGTCTTGAGTAAAACGATACAGAGTGACCAATGCATCATCAAACGGCGTGTAGACGTTTATATGCGGATCATTTTTGGTCGAGCGGAAGCGCGTAACGAACTGCTCGCTATTGCCCGCTTCATCCGTGACCGTCACCGTAAGGGTTTGAATAAAGTCCTTATCAACATGTTGCATTTGAAGGCCAAAGATATCGGCACTCAAAGGCACGACGTAGGTCATTTCATGTAGATAGTCACCAATCTTGCGATAAGACTCAAATGGGATTAATGGCAGCGTCGATGGGTCTTCGTAATCGGCAGCAACACTGCTTATCGTCGATTCATAAAATGTCCCACTGACCGTTGACCTCGCGTGCCAATTCACCTCAAACAGCAACTCATCCGCACTGGTTGGCATTTCGCCAGATTCAGCGAAGTCAGCAATGGTAAATCGAATTGACGGTATATGCAGCTCATCCAGACTCGATTGGTTAGCGTCTCTAAAGTCATACTCGGGGAGATAGGCACGAATACCAGCAGTGGAAATGATGCGATCTAACTTGATATACAGCTCTTGTCCGGGCTGATCGATATTATCAAACGTATCGATGGTATAGCTCTCGAGGTGCTCACGCGGTGCATCATGCTTGATAAACCACATCGGACCGCCAGGGAAAAAACCCTCTACCGCTGGGGCTCTGGTATCTTTGTAGATATGGTGAATATGTCTGACTTCATCATCATTAGCAGTCACCATGAAGACGATTGGTGAGTGATCTTCGGATAGCAACTCCGGCTCTAGTGATTCTTTGAAGTCACAGACCCTATCCTCAGGTTCAGGGAAAATACAACTGAATGATGTCGTCGGCAAGCCTGGCTCAAGTCCGATCTGAAAGCCGGTATAGGTCAAAGGAGAGAGACCACGGGTTATGGTGCCCTTGAGGACATAATCTTCACCTTCGAGCGGGTTAAAGCGATGTGGCGACATCTCAGGGTCGAGCTCAACAATGATCGCATCATTATCCCACAGGAATTCGATCTCGTGATGCTCAGTTTGTGCGGTAGAGTAGCCAAGTAAATCGGTTGCTTCTAGAACCAGTTTAACTTTCTCTACATCCTCGAGCGCGAGGGTATTGATCTCAAATACCAAATCGACATCTCTGATGCCCTTGTACAAGTCGGTATTGGTTTGATGACACCCATCGTCACCATTAGCACTGTATCGGCTTGAGTCGACATCAAGGCCTAGTCCTGTACACTCCCACTTTTCCACCCAGGTCTCACTGCCAGTTGCCAGAGTCCAAACCTGTGCGGCTAATGTCTCGATACCATAAAAATCACTCACATTGACGACGAGCTCGTCTACATCCACCAGAATGTTATCACCAATGCGTTTTGCTTCAGGTGGGTATTCGTTGATCGGCTTAATCGGTCGGCCAGCAAAAATTCCTCCCGACCGACCGGCTAATCTTTCAGCAAGGTCATGGTATTCCCTTGGGTTTGTACCGGTACGGTTGATCTCTTCATCGTAAACCACACGCAGAATATGTCTGGCTAATTCGTAAGTATAAAGATCGACATCCACCAGGGTGAGACCAAACGACAGGCGCTGTGTGATCTGCGAGTCACCGATACGCTCAACACCATTCATAAACCCAGAAGAAGCAAGATCACGGTATTGAATATCCGCCAGGTTATACGAGGTATAGATAGACTCTCCCCCAGTAAAACCTGCTATCCCGCGACGGCGGCTCTCTTGCTCGATGTGCCCCCATGAAAACGAAGAGTATGCCATTAACAGAGCGCCAAATAGGTGCTCTTCGGTTGTTACGGCGCTGGTGCCCTCATTTTTCAGATCAAGCGGTCGGGTCTGAAACACATCTAACCCATAGTCATCGTTAAAGGCAAAGTGGGTATCGTCGATTGTTTTGGCTACATTGGTCGCTCCCCATTGACCAATGTCGTGCTCAATCAAACCCGCGGCTGCATTGGAGAGAGGCGTGATCATTAGTTTGTGATCGGTACCTTCTTCCAAGTTTAAATATGAGGCTAATTTGATCGGACCGCGCGGGTTCTCTGTTACCTGAAACTCGGTATACGGGTCGACGTACATACCACCACGTGCTTCGATATAGATCGGCATCGAGCCAGATACTATCTCGATATGGTATTCACCACTTTGGCTTGAGTTGGTTTCACCCAAGAGCTTGCCAATACGCCCACCATCGAATTCATAAACTCGAATGATCGAGTTTGATACTGCTGCGTCAAAGACATAGCCGCTAATCGTTGAGACAGTTCGCTCAGGCGGACGGTGCTCTTGCTCTTTATCCGCCAAACAGCCGCTTAAAAGCAAAAGTACAAATAGGGTTACAACACGTTTTAACATCATATCAAAGGGAGAATTTGCCAATTTGAAGTGATTATATTTTTTGAGCAATAAAGTTCAACGTGTTGTTTTGATTGGTTTTTAACCCATAAAAACAGGCAAATTCACATATTAGATAAGCAAAATGAAGGCAGGAGCAGTGAATATGAATATTTGATATGTTTAAACGTCACCTATTGACAACGACATCAAAGAAATATTTTCAATTATTTTAATAATGACTTTTTATTCCGGTGTCATTCAATAGTTAAATGCCATATATTAAATTTACTTCGTGAACAAACATCACATTTATTACAGAACACCGGCCTATTAAGTTGGCAGCCAATTAAGTTTTCAATCACGAATAGTGAGTCGTGGACAACTTCGCTAACAAGCATTTGCCTTGCGATATATGCCGTTCCCGCCTTCCTCCGATAGAGGACAACTTTCAGCTTATTTAACTAACCAGAGAAAGCGCGATGGTCAGCATGATCACTCCAACCAACAATTCTAGAACCTGCCAAGCGCGAGGCTTCTCAAATATGGGGGCTAGTAAACGAGCACCGTAACCCAGAGCAAAAAAGAACACCAAAGAGGCAGTGACCGCCCCTGCCCCAAACCAGATGTGATTGGGTTGATACTGAGTGGAGATGGAGCCAAGTAAGACTACGGTATCGAGATATACATGTGGGTTAAGCCAGGTGAACGCCAAACATATGCCGATGGACCGCCACACTGATGCCGAACTCTCACCCGATGGATTAATGGCGTGACGAGCCCGCAATGCTGAGCGAAAGCTGATGATGGCATAGGTAGTCAAAAACAACGCACCTGCGTAGCGAGCAATAACTTCTATTTGTGGAAAGTTTTCCACCATGACCCCAAAGCCGGCCACACCGGCACTGATCAAAAGCGCGTCCGATATCGCACACACCGCGCAGACGGCAAAGACATGCTGCTTTTTTAAGCCTTGCTTCAACACGAACGCGTTTTGTGACCCAATCGCTAGGATGAGCGACAGCCCCAAAGAAAAGCCTGCTAGGAAAATACTCAATCTCGTCTCTCGCTACTTATTTAATTGGGCATCAATTTGGTTTGAATACTCACCCTGCTAAAGGGATGAACCTCAAGTAATACATAGTGTTTTCGGTACCCATATGTACCCCTGCTCAACATCACCATACAAGGTGCCAGCGCAACCCATCTGATATAAGCCTGCAATGTATAGACAGACTATCGCATCCAGCACATCCTCATTGGTTTTTACCGCCCGTCCTTTGAGACTATTGATATGATCCGGCGTCAGATAAATACCTAGATTGGAGTCAATCAATAGCGGCAATACAGGAGAGTCGCGTAGCTGGGTTATTAACTGAGCAAGACGGATCTGCCCAGCTTTCTTCTCTGCAACCCGCCCCTTTTTGTACAGCAGGCGCTCAGACAGCGCAAAGCACTCAATCATCGCTGGGTGAGGATAGCACTCAATTTGCCATTGTTGGCCATTTGCGTGCTGATAGCCCAGCCTCTCAAGCTGTTGAGCAAGCGCAACACTAGGGGCGTCTGGATATAGGGTTTGGTTGGTCGGATGACAAGCTGCCTTGCGTGAGGCATAGTCGTGTCCCAATTGCCTCTCACCATCGCGCTGCCCAGTGGCATTATTAATGATTAGCGGGGCATCAATCGCAACACCCCTGACCTCCTCGCACGTCCGTATTCGATTTACAATACTCCCGACCCCAAAAAGTGCCGAATCAATCGACTCTAGGGTCAACTTACCTTCGACTAGGCGTCCAATCGCCAACGCACTAGGGTTGGTTTCGGTCTGCCATGCGAGATCTATCCCGATCAATCTCATCCTTTTGATTAACCTCTTCTATGAGTGATACCCAAGTAACCTCAACGGTAGCCACGGCTAAGCACATATACGCGAAAATAGATCACCGATACAAACAATAAAACACCCGACCAGATGATATTGATCAACGCACCACCAGCAATGCGCAATACCCAGTCTGAGTCACTCAAATCCGTGATTGGCGAGCTAAATAGCAATGCAGCAAGCGCTGCAATGCCAGCGATAAACATCAGTTTCAGGGCGTACTCCTGGGTTTGCTGCCAACTGGCATTCAATGCTTCAAACGGCTTTTTGTCATCCAGTACGGTCTCAAACTCGGCAAACCCCAGCCGCGCGGATAGGTAAAGGCCTGGAATAATTAAGGCAACCATGCCGACCATAACCGACACACCATACAGTATATGCACGATCAATAACCTAGCCCATTCAGCCACCGAGACCGACGGGTCAAAAGCGCTGCCCGTTGCGACAGATGCCATATATTTGATCAATCGGCACATGTAATACGACTGGCCAGAGATCGACAGCACGACATAAACCCATGACATCATCGGGTGCTCGGTGACCTCAACAAAAGCTCCCAATAACGCGATCGCGCACAAAAATGGCCCGATAATAGCGGCCATCGACCAGAAGTTGGCTCGGACGAAGTAAACACTCTCGGCGACGATTTTTTTCATGTGGCTCCACATTCAGCAACAATGACTTACGTCAGTATATCAACTAACTAAGCACTATACTCAAGTAACCTTAACCTGCAGTTTCAACATCAATAAAACAGGGAGTAAGACATGACAATACGTGCTAGCCTGATAGCGATCGCTCTACTGACCAGCCTTTCTGCCACAGCGTCAAGCGGATTGATAACGCTAAAAAGTGCATCAGACGTGGCAACCACCGCCGATAAACTGGAGCAAGCACTGCTTGCAAAAGGAATGACTGTCTTTGCCCGCATCGACCATGGACAGGCAGCGCAGCAAGTTGATGTCGATTTAAGGCCGACCCAGCTGGTAATCTTCGGTAACCCAAAGGTTGGCTCACCACTAATGGCCTGCAGTCAAACGGCTGGCATCGATCTACCGCAAAAAGCCCTCATCTACCAAGACCAACAAGGACAAGTCTGGCTCTCCTACAACGACCCAACCTACCTCACCACGCGCCATGATATTAACGGCTGTGATGCGGTACTGGCCAAGGTGGAGGCTGCGCTGGCGGGGTTTGCTAAGGTGGCCACCTCCGAATAGGGGGCGGGGTTCGAGGTGCGAGGACGGGCTTTGCCCTTCGGGTAAAAGCTCATTTACCTGAAACTACTGGGGTGCATAGAGCTCTTCCAATATCCACTGAACTCCTCGCTCCCCGAAGCGAAGCGTACCCGTAGCGAAGCGTCCTCGAACCTTTGTTTATATGACTTCCAAAGGCCCACCAAACGACGTAACCGGTGGCAGTTCACCGGTGAACTTCTCAAAGTCTACCAAGCAAGTGTTAGCACTGGTGGCTTGGGCGAGCTCTGAGGATGGGATGTCCTGGGTTAAGGTGTTTGGGTCACCGTAGGTATCGAGAGCGCCGACTTGCTCGTTGAGCGGGCCATACCATGCACCTTCCTCGATGCGCACTACCCCAGATGGGTAGGAGTCCATCAATACCGCACCGGCTAGTAGTTGGCCGCGGTCATTGAATACTCGCACCACATCCCCATCCTTGATGCCTTTTTTCTTCGCATCATCGGGGTTCATATACACAGGCTCTCGCCCTTGTACAGCATAGGTAGCTCGCAGCTCTTCTGATTCACACATCTGTGAGTGTAAGCGATGGTCTGGGTGACAGGACTGAAGCCAGAACGGGTGTTTTTCTGATCCTGGCCCGCCGTGTGAACGCTCCGATTTCTCAAACCACATCGGATGCTCCTGGCAGTGCTCATAACCCATGTTGCCAATCGTACGGCTCGAGATTTCGATAAAGCCTGACGGTGTTCCGAGTGCGTTGATCTCAGGATCATCACGAAACGACGCGTGTCTGGTCCATGTTCCGCCGACACCGAAGTCCAATACACCTTGCTGCCAGAACTCATCAAACTCCGGCATATCGAAATTACTTTCGTTGGCGGCTTTACAGCTATCATAAAGTGATTTAACCCACTCCATCTCGCTCATACCACGCGTATAGTCTTTATCCCGACCCCAACGCGCCGTTAATTCGGTCATGATTTCAAAGTCAGTCTTAGACTGGAAAAGCGGATCCACCAGCTTGTGCATCGCAATCAAACCACGACCCGAATAGGCACCATAGCCATCGATGTCATTGCGCTCAAACTGAGTACAAGCGGGTAGAACGATATCGGAGAAGCGACAGGTCGCTGTCCAAGCAAAATCAATCGTAACCACGGTTTGCAGTGCCTTGAAGGCCTTTTTCATATTGTTGCGGTCTTGGTGGTGATGCCAAGGATTATTACCACTGATCACCATCATTTTAACGTCAGGCAGCGTCACCACAGCACCATTGGCGTTGATTTTTTTGCCTGGTTCCAGCAAGCAATCGACCCAGCGTGCCACGGGTATAACCCGGCTGTAGCCATTGAAATCTTGGTTGGTGTATTTTGGCGTTTGTCCTTGGTCAATGTTGAGGGGGAATGAACCCGGCGCGGCAAATCCGGTTGATGATAACCCGATACCCGAATAGTGATGCCCGTAAGAGATACCACCGCCCGGTAGGCCAATTTGACCGATCATAGAGGCAAGCACTGCCGCCATCCAGTAAGGCTGTTCACCGTGTTGTTGACGCTGGATACTCCAGCCAACCAAGATTTGTGTACGCCCAGTGACCAGCATTTTAGCAAAGTCACGGATTTCCTGGGGAGATACACCACAGATCTCTGATGCCCATTCTGGGGTTTTCTCTATCTTGTCCTTGGTCTCACCCTGCACATACTTAATAAAGTCCTCAAAACCTAGACAGTAGGTTTCAATAAACTCTTTATCATACATATCTTTATTGTACAGCTCGTGCGCTATACCCAGCATAAACGCCACATCGGTTTGAGGGTTGATATAGCGCCATTCATTCTCGAGGAATCGCGTGGTTTTGCTGCGCACAGGGTCAACAGAAACCACATTGATCTCTTTGTTTGCGACTTTCTGTTTGAGCTGTTCAATGAACTCAAACGAATCATGGGTTTCACAGGTCCAACCCACCTGAAGGTTTTTAACAAGGTCGTTACCCCAAATAATGATGTTGTCGCTGTTTTCTAGGATCAGCTCCCAAGATGTGCCCTGCGCATACACTTCAGTCGAGCCAAGCACATAAGGCATAATGGTCTGCCCCGCCCCGGTTGAATAGTCACCGACTTTTTTCACCGAATAGCCGTGTAGTCCCATGGCCCGCTGCATATGATTGTTACAACTGTGCATTTGCCCGGTTTGACGCCAGCCGGTTTGACCGGTGTGCAGTGCCCAAGGGCCATAATCGGTTTGAACCCGCTCAAGCTCACGATAGAACAAGTCCAAAGCCTCATCCCAAGTTACGCGAACAAAGCGATTGTTTCCGCGCGTGTCAGCTGCATACTTGTGCTTTTTCAACCAGTCTAGGCGCACCATAGGATAGCGCACTCGAGAAGGGCTGTAGATAATACCCTTGATACCATTCAACATATTGGTTGGATGCTTATCCAGCTCAAGTGGCACAATCTCTTGCACTTTACCGCCCCAGATCCGAGCGCGAAACGCGCCCCAGTGAGAGCCGGAGACCTTCCAAGTGCCCTCGGTTTCTGCTGCGCTTGCCGATACTGACGTCAACAAGCTTGGCCCTATCACCGAGGCCGCACTCGTACCGGCGACCCCTTTTAGAAAGCTTCTTCGTGTAATTGCCATGTTATCGCTCCAGTAGACGCCGTATTAGTGATGACCTTCAGCAAAGTCTGAAGAGTGTTTTTGCAAGTACTTAAGAACCAAGGCTTCGGTATCTTTATCAAAGTTCACAAACGCGATCATCCCGTCAAGCATACCGACCCAACCATTGGCACTGAAGTGCGCCTCTTCGGGCTGTGTGTGGCAGGTTGAACAATTAGTCACGTAAGACTCACCAGCTGCGTTCCAAATCGGATCAAACTCCGGCACCATCGAGCCTTTTTTCATCCACAATTTAACCGAAACCTCTTCCCAAGGCAGACCCGTTAGCTCGTCTTCTTTAGAGCCCCCAACCGTGATCAAGTCACTCTGTGACACCTCACGGGTTAAGATTGCTGTCGAGATATTCATACCGAAGTCTTCTTGCAACACGCGACCAAACCCTTTCGATTTACGCCAAGCGTCAATTTGTACCTCGATCATGTCACCTTGCTCGTTAACAATCGCAACTTCACTTGCTGGGCTTAATAAGCCAGCCTCGGTGGCACCGGTTGCATCGGTGTAGAGAGGAAGATGGCGAATTGAGATGACCTCATTGCCTTTCGAGTAACGAGTGCTGTTGGCCACTTGCTCGAGATCACCGACGATACCGCTTGCCTGATCCATATCTTTAGGCAGTGCGTGAGCGATCCCTTTGTGACAATCGACACAACTTTGATCGCGCTCCGCGGCTGACTGCATCTGAATTCGCGCGGTTGGAGACATTTGCTCAAAGTCCATCGATTGGTAATTGTGACAGTTTTTACATTCAAGCGAGCCGTTGGCCGAGAAGCGGTCCCACTCGTGACGCGCAAGCTCAAAGCGACGCTCTTCAAATTTGGCTGGGGTATCTAAACCACCGAAAATCTGCGCATACACCTCTTTGGAGGCTTGGATCTTACGCGCGATCTTATCTGTCCAATTGTGGGGAACATGACAATCTGGACAAGTGGCTCGCACACCTGAGTGATTTTTCCAGTGAACCGTATCCTGCAGCTCTACGTATACGTTATCACGCATGGTGTGGCAGCTGATGCAAAATTCTTCCGTGTTGGTTGCTTCGAGGGCCGTATTGAAGCCGCCCCAAAAAATAACGCCGGCGAGAAATCCGCCTAGAGTGAGGACCCCTAGGCTGATGTGAACAGCTGGGCGTGTCATAACACGCCAAAGTTTGCGAAGTAAAGACATAAACTTTTTCTCTGAAATACTTTACCTGTGAAAGACACAGGGAATAAGAAAAGGATGGTTAGCCGTGTGTACCTGGAGGACCAAACACAAACACTTGCAGCATCCACACAATAAAGCCGTAGCCACCCACTAGTACGACGCTAAGAACCGGGAATAACAGTACTGAGATGACTAGAAAGGCTTTCCACTCCAACGAGCGCTGCTCATCAGCTTCTGCTTTGTTAACTTCATTCATACAAAACGCCTATCGATTATGGTTAAGACACAAACTCATCTTCGCTGAGCGCGAACAATTTTGAGTTAGTTGTTAAAAGCGTAGACCATACCCCCAAAGATACCCAAGCTCGCGCAGCAACATCTAGCACAAGAAATACCCTCAATGTTCGCGCATTTCACATCATCAGTTACGCTGTCTTTTACGCCTCTAAAATCCACCTGTCCGATCTATCAAAACAAGTTTGAAAAAGCGGTTGACTCGTCGCTACCCCCTATCAACTGGGCCTCTATCAGTTTTATCCACAGAAAATGTGGATAACATGTGCCTACCTCCCCCTATTCAGGTTATGATTTAACCACTCGAAAATAAGCTAGGGATAGAGAGATGAAAATCGTCGTGATCGGTGGTGGTTGGCTGGGCGTGCCACTCGCTGGTGAACTGGAGAAATCTGGCCACACAGTCGTGATCAGTAAGACTACGCCGGAAGGAGTAAAGACGTTAAATAACCTTGGTCTTCGTGCCGAATTGGTCAGTCTAGGTAGTGATTCAACCCCTGCTATCATCGAGCGCCTAAAGCCGTATTCTCCCGAAATAGTCATTGGCTGTTTCCCCCCAGGCTTTCGCGCTGCACAAGCTGATATCCAGTCAGCGAGTTATCAACAAAAATGGCAGCAACTGACCGAAATCGCTGAGCATCTTGGGGTTAATAAGCTGGTGATGATCAGTACCACGGGAGTGTACCCGTCAGCGGATAAAGCGATGACCGAAGAGAGTGTTGCGCTAGGCGATAGCGATCTGAGTGACAAGTCTCGTAAGCTACTCGAGGCGGAGCAGTGCGTGTTGGAATGTGCCGTGCCTGCTACGGTCCTGCGCTGCTCAGGTCTATTTGGACCCGAGCGCCACCCAGCACGTTTTGTGCGTCATATGAAAAGCGTGAGTGATAGTGCACCCGCGAACATGGTGCACTTAATCGATGTCATTGGAGCTATCCAATTCCTTCTAACTCCGGGCGAGCAACAGATATTCAACGTCACAACACCCAATACCGTCAGTAAAGCGATGTTTTATCAGCATGCGATAGGAACGCTTAGTCAAACGTCGCAGCCATCGTTGACGTTACCCAGCATCAACCATCACCCAGATAAATTGATCGTCTCTGACAAACTGGTCCAGTATGGCTACCGCTTTCATTTTCAACACGTCTACGAGGCGTTGGACAGCTTAAAACAGTAGCTAGAACGGGTATTCCTGAAGCACTGATAGCCATAAAAAAGACCCGAAGCACAAACTTCGGGTCTTTTTTATTAATTACTTACTGCTGGAGAGTACTTAGTGTAACGCCTCTTCCTTTGAGCCAATATAGGCAAATTCAAGCTCGTCGTCTTTAAAGGACACTTTCACCGTACCACCGTCAACCAGGCATCCAAACAACAACTCATTCGCCAATGGCTTCTTCAGTTGCTCTTGGATAACACGGCCCATCGGTCGTGCACCCATCGCCTTGTCGTAGCCTTTGTTCGCCAACCAGTGACGCGCCTCTTCATCGACTTCTAAGGATACGCCGCGTGCATCCAGCTGCACTTGAAGCTCGACAATAAACTTGTCGACGACTTGGTGGATAACCTGCTCGTCCAGACTGTTGAACCAGATGATACTATCCAGACGGTTACGGAACTCTGGCGTGAACACCTTCTTGATTTCCGACATCGCATCAGGCGCGTGATCCTGCTGGATCAGGCCGATCGATTTCTTCTCAGTTTCCTGAACGCCCGCGTTGGTGGTCATCACCAAGATAACATTACGGAAATCGGCTTTACGACCGTTGTTATCGGTCAAGGTACCATTGTCCATCACCTGCAGCAGTAGGTTAAAGATGTCTGGGTGGGCTTTTTCTATCTCATCCAGCAACACCACCGAATGCGGATGCTTGATAACCGCGTCGGTTAACAGGCCGCCCTGATCATAGCCAACATAACCTGGAGGCGCACCGATCAAGCGGCTGACCGAGTGACGTTCGCCGTACTCAGACATATCAAAGCGAAGCAGTTCAATACCTAGCATCTTAGCAAGCTGAACCGTAACCTCGGTTTTACCCACACCGGTGGGACCGGCGAACAAGAAAGAACCAACCGGTTTATGGTCGACACTGAGGCCTGCTCGAGAAAGCTTAATCGCCTCACTCAATGCATCAATGGCAGGGTCTTGGCCAAACACCAGCATCTTCATCTTTCTATCCAGCGATTGAAGGATATCTTTATCTGATGACGACACAGATTTCTCAGGGATCCGCGCCATTTTTGCTACCATCGACTCGATATCTGCCACACTGACCGTTTTCTTACGGCGACTTGCAGGTGCCAAGCGGCTGCGTGCACCGGCTTCATCAATGACGTCAATGGCTTTATCCGGCAAGTGACGCTCATTTATGTACTTAGCAGAGAGCTCAACGGCGGCGCGCAATGCCTTGTTGGTATAGCGCACTTCATGGTGGGCCTCGTACTTGGTCTTGAGCCCCATGAGGATCTTCGTGGTGTCATCCAATGACGGCTCAACCACATCGATTTTTTGGAAACGACGCGACAACGCACGCTCTTTCTCAAAGATGTTGCTGTACTCTTGATAGGTCGTTGAGCCTATGCAGCGCAGCTTACCGCTGCTAAGAAGAGGCTTGATCAAGTTCGCTGCATCGACTTGACCACCCGAAGCGGCACCCGCACCAATAATGGTGTGGATCTCATCGATGAACAAAATTGCATCTTCTTCTTTCTCAAGCTGTTTAAGGATCGCCTTAAAGCGTTTCTCAAAGTCACCGCGATATTTGGTCCCGGCCAAAAGCGAGCCGATATCGAGTGAATAGATCACGCTGTTCTGAATGACCTCAGGCACTTGCCCCTCGACAATGCGCCATGCAAGCCCTTCTGCGATCGCGGTTTTACCCACCCCAGCTTCACCAACCAATAACGGGTTGTTCTTACGGCGGCGGCATAAGACCTGAATCGTACGCTCCAGCTCCTTATCACGACCAATCAGCGGGTCGATGTTACCGTTGCGCGCCACTTGGTTAAGGTTGGTGGCAAAGTTCTCGAGACGGTCCTCTGAGTTTGCTTCTTCGACCGGCTCACCGCCAACATGGCCAGAGCTTTGATCATTGCTCGCACCGCCGGTGTCTTTAGAGATGCCATGTGAGATGTAGTTGACGATATCAAGACGACTGACATCATTCTTTTTCAATAGGTAAGCAGCTTGTGACTCTTGTTCACTGAAAATGGCCACTAGCACGTTAGCGCCTGAAACCTCATTACGACCGGAGGATTGGACATGGAAAACGGCACGCTGTAAAACGCGCTGAAAGCTCAAAGTAGGTTGAGTCTCACGAGAATCGTCATTTTCAGGGATTAAAGGTGTGGTTTGGTCAATGAAGATATCAAGCTCTTGGCGCAGGGCCTCAATGTCGGCTTGACATGCCGTCAGTGCCTCTCGCGCCGCATTGTTGTCTAACAACGCCAGCAGGAGGTGCTCTACGGTCATGAATTCATGTCGCTTGTCTCGCGCACGACCAAATGCGCCATTTAGACTCGACTCTAGTTCTTTATTAAGCATAAGTACCCCCATTACGGAACGTATCCGAACAAAAACTCAGCCAAAGGATTGCTGTGAAACTTGCCTAAAGAAGTACTTGTTGTATACGTTAGGCTCGCTCCATAGTGCACAGCAGAGGATGCTCATTCTCTCTGGCATACATCGTCACTTGAGCAACTTTGGTTTCAGCAACTTCAGATGTGAACGTGCCACATATGGCTTTGCCTTGGTAGTGGACTTGCAGCATTGTTTGGGTCGCTTTATCCTCGTCCATTGAGAAAAAACGCGTCAAGATTTCGATGACGAAGTCCATCGGAGTGTAGTCGTCATTGTTCAAAATCACATTGTACATTGCCGGTGGTTTAACCTTCGTCTCTTCTCGCTCTAGAAGGTCAAAATCCGGTGAAACCCAATCAAATTTTCCGCTCATGTTCCTAGTTACATTGTTATTGGCCACTAGCTTTGAGTCTAACACCTTAGCGCCTAAAACTCATCGACAATTTTGTTAGCTCAGTCATTCCCAGCGGCATCAATTTAAGACTAATCCAGCCTAAGTGACGCTGCAAATAAAAACGCGACTGTTTTTTGCTTTGGCGAAGCGAGTGGTGAAAAACACGCCATTGTGAACAGAGTTCCTGCAGTGAGTTACTGAGTAACTCATTCATAATGAGAGAACTTTTCTAAAGTTGATACTAGCGATTTATGCGGATTTTTGCCCCTTTTTGACCATGGAAATCTCAAAAATGATGACATTCGGAAATTAGTAATCATTTATAGCGACTAGATATTGACTTGGCTATTTCTTGGTCTAGATTGGACAAATGTAAGCAACATTTTAGCAGCAGCTAAATAAATTTAATGTAACAACATCAGTCAAAATGCATGAGGGACGTAAAGCATGGCAACAGGTACAGTAAAGTGGTTCAATAACGCCAAAGGATTTGGCTTCATTTGTCCAGAATCTGGTGAAGGCGATATTTTTGCTCACTACTCAACTATTCAGATGGATGGATATCGCACGCTCAAAGCTGGGCAAACGGTGTCTTACGAAGTCGAGAAAGGGCCAAAAGGGTCGCACGCGAGTTCGGTCACACCCGTGGAATTGTCGCAAGCAGCGAAATAACGTGCACGTATGTTCACCAAAAAGCGCTCACCGAGAAAGCCTACACCTAGAAAAGCGAGACTGTATACCTGAGGATGCGTGTCACTTTAAACAGTACTCAGATCAAAAAGACCCTGCCAACAAGCAGGGTCTTTTAATTCAGAGCCGCGGAACGCATTACACGTCGCAGTGAGGAACAAATAGCAGACGTATCGGCTAAAACGCCCCTCTTGCAAATCTCTTCACCTTTTTCAGCCAACTGAAGGCCAAATATCAGTGTTAGCCAATGATGGCATTCAGCGTGGTGCTTGGGCGCATCAGATTTGACGCTAAAGCGTCACTCGGCGCGTAGTAACCACCAATCTCTCCAGCGACACCTTGCGCATCATTAAGCTCAGCCACGATGGCTTGTTCGCTGTCGGCAAGTGCCTTGGCTATCGGGGCAAACTCGCTCGCTAGAGCAGCATCAACTTGTTGGTTGGCAAGCGCCTCAGCCCAGTAACGAGCCAAGAAGTAGTGACTGCCTCGGTTGTCAAGCTCACCCACTTTACGAGAAGGTGATTTATTGTTGTCCAAGAACTCCCCTGTTGCCGCATCAAGCGCATCCGCCAACACTTGAGCCTTGGCATTGCCTGTCACGGTCGAAAGATGTTCCAAAGAAGCTGCCAGCGCAAGGAACTCACCCAACGAGTCCCAACGAAGGTGGTTCTCTTTGAGCACCTGCTGCACGTGTTTTGGCGCAGAGCCACCTGCACCCGTCTCAAACAGACCGCCACCGTTCATCAGTGGAACGATTGAGAGCATTTTTGCCGACGTGCCAAGCTCCAAGATTGGGAACAAGTCGGTTAAGTAGTCACGTAGCACGTTGCCCGTCACTGAGATGGTGTCCAGCCCCTCTTTGATTCGCTCGAGCGAGAACTGGCACGCCTCAACAGGCGCTAGGATACGAATATCCAATCCATCCGTGTCGTGATTTGGCAAGTAAGCCTCGACTTTCTTGATCAATTGCGCATCGTGGGCACGTGTTTGATCGAGCCAGAATACCGCTGGTACACCGGTTGCTCGCGCACGTGTTACCGCTAGTTTGACCCAATCTTGGATCGGCGCATCTTTAACCTGACACATACGGAAGATATCACCCGCTTCAACCGCCTGTGAAAGAAGAACCTCGCCATTCGCCGCGGTCACTTGAACTTCACCGTCCGCTTCGATGACAAACGTCTTGTCGTGCGAACCATATTCTTCAGCTTTTTGCGCCATTAGGCCCACGTTTGGCACGCTACCCATGGTGGTTGGATCAAACGCACCGTACTGCTTACAAAAATCAATCACAGCCTGATAGATGCCCGCGTAGCTGCGATCTGGGATCATCGCCTTGGTGTCTTTTTGCTTGCCATCTGGGCCCCACATCTGGCCAGAAGCGCGAAGCATGGCTGGCATCGATGCATCGACGATGATATCGCTCGGTACATGGAGGTTGGTGATGCCACGATCTGAGTCTACCATTGCCAGTGGTGGTTGTGTCTCGTACACGGCCTCAATCGCTTGAGTGATTGCTTGCTGCTGCTCTTGTGGCAACGCGGTTATTTTGGCGTACACATCTCCAATACCATTGTTGACGTCAACACCAAGCTGCTCAAACACATCACCAAACTGCTCAAACACTGACTTGTAATAGGCTTTCACTGCATGACCGAAGATCACCGGATCAGACACCTTCATCATGGTCGCTTTCATGTGCAGCGATAGTAATACGTCTTGCTGCTTAGCCTCTTCGATCTGCTGTTCAAAAAAGCTCACCAATGCATTTTTATTCATTACCGAGCAATCAATAACTTCTTTGTCCTGCAAGGCAAAGGCAGGCTTAAGCGTCTTTTTCTCACCCGATTTCGCCAAGAACTCAATTGAAACGTCAGTGGCACTTGGCACAGTCAGTGATTTCTCACTGCCAAAAAAGTCATTATCGCTCATGCTGGCCACGTGCGATTTAGAATCGGCAGACCATGCCCCCATCGAGTGCGGATTCTTTTTCGCGTAATTTTTAACCGACAGTGGCGCGCGGCGATCCGAGTTACCCTCGCGCAGTACTGGGTTTACTGCACTGCCCTTGATTTTATCGTAACTCGCCTTGATGGCTTCCTCTTCATACGTCGCAGGCTCTGCTGGATAATCCGGCAAGGCGTAGCCTTTTTGTTGCAACTCTTTGATTGCGGCTTGTAGCTGGGGAATAGAAGCGGAGATATTAGGCAGCTTGATGATGTTAGCCTCAGGTGTCTTTGCCAACTCACCCAGCTCTGCCAATGCGTCACCAATACGTTGCTCTTCAGTCAAATGCTGTGGAAAATTGGCCAAGATACGACCAGCCAAAGAGATGTCACGTGTTTCTACATTAATACCCGATGAAGCGGTGAACGATTGGATGATTGGCAGCAGTGAGTAAGTCGCCAATGCTGGAGCTTCATCTGTGATGGTGTATATAATTGTAGGCTTTTCTGAAGACATGAAATTTCCCTATAATTTTTGCCACTGTCAGTGGATCTTGACAGCGAGATGGTTGAAGCAACAAGACTCATATTATCCACACACTTGCTGCTCAATTTTTCGTTGTCGCTGATGCAAATGACCTTCTTGTCTGATACTTAAACCCTTGATTAAGTACTCTGCATCGCTGTTGTTGTAAATTCGAGACTACATAATTAAACAAATTTGATGAAATAGTCTATCATCTTGAGCTCGAATGCTGATTTTGGGCGTGCAAATCATACCGCACTTTTGCCCAAGGTAGAAATTCCGCATACAATTCCGTTACATTTTTGCAAGGTAGTTAACATGCCCACCAGAGAGAGCCGTCCTTCTCGTCGCCCTTCAAACAATCGCAACAACCCGCGTTTTAAACGTCATCAACGTAAAACCAGCCAAACGGTAAGGGCAATCAGTGCGGCAGAACGTAAGGTGGTTATCTTTAATAAGCCGTTTGACACTCTCAGCCAGTTTACCGATGGCGAGGGACGTAAAACCCTGGCCGACTATATCCCAGTCAAAGATGTCTACGCCGCCGGGCGCCTTGATCGCGATAGTGAGGGCTTGCTGGTGCTCACCAATGATGGCATTTTGCAGGCAAGACTCACTCAACCGAAATCAAAATCGAAGAAAACCTATTGGGTGCAAGTCGATGGCGCGCCAAGTGAAGAAGATCTAGATAAGCTGCGCAAAGGCGTCGAGCTTAAGGATGGCATGACCCTGCCAGCAGAAGTGCGTGTGATGTCAGAGCCAAATGTTTGGCCAAGAAATCCGCCAGTACGTTTTCGCGCTAATATTCCCACCACATGGCTAGAGATCAGCATAATCGAAGGACGCAACCGCCAAGTACGCCGCATGACCGCCAACATCGGCTTCCCCACCCTGCGCCTGATCCGCGCCTCGATGGGAGACATTAAGCTCGGCGACTTGCAGCCGGGGGAATGGCGAGAAATCACTCTTTGAATCAGAGGCGAGAGGCGAGAGGCGAGAGGCGAGAGGCGAGAGGCGAGAGGCGAGAGGCGAGAAAATTTTCCAACCTTAGTCTCTGCTGTAAAGTCTCACTCCACCTCGAGCGGAGCGTACTCGCAGGGCAAAGCCCGATCTCGCCTCTCGCCTCTTCTCGAAGAGAAAATTAAATAGCGATAAAGTCCGTCTCAACCAACGGGTTGACATCCGCCTCGTAATCAACACCTTCGACACCAAAGCCGAACAGTTTTAAGAACTCTTCCTTGTATTGGACGTAGTCGGTGAGTTCAGCGAGGTTTTCTGTGGTGACTTGTGGCCATAGATCACGACAGTGCTGTTGGATGTCTTCGCGCAGCTCCCAGTCATCTAGGCGAAGGCGATTCTTGTCATCGACCTCTGGCGCTGAACCATCGTCTTTGTATAGACGCTGGCTAAACATGCGGTAGATCTGCTCCATACAGCCTTCGTGCACGCCTTCTTCACGCATCTTCTTGAACACCATCGCGATGTACAATGGCATAACAGGGATTGCTGAACTCGCCTGAGTCACCACTGATTTAAGTACCGCAACATTGGCGCTGCCGCCGGTTGCAGAAAGCTTGTTTGTCAACTCAGTCGCCGCGCGGTCAAGGTCCATTTTCGCCTGACCCAGTGCGCCATCCCAGTAGATAGGCCAAGTTAGCTCAGTGCCGATGTAGCTGTAAGCGACGGTCTTACAACCTTCAGCCAGCACACCTGCATCTGCCAGTGCATTGATCCACAACTCCCAGTCTTGACCGCCCATTACCGTCACAGTATCGGCAATCTCTTGCTCTGTTGCAGGCTCAACGCTCGCTTCGATAATGGTATCTTTGTTGGTATCGACCGCAGTTGCCGTGTACGTTTCACCAATCGGCTTAAGCGCAGAGCGGATAAGTTCACCCGTCTCTGGTAGCTTGCGCACAGGAGAGGCTAGCGAGTACACCACCATATCAATCTGACCCAGATCTTGTTTGATCAGATCAATGGTTTTCTGCTTGGCTTCATTCGAGAACGCATCACCGTTTAGGCTTTTAGCGTACAGACCGGCCTCGTTGGCTAGCTTGTCAAACGCTGCCGCATTGTAAAAACCTGCGGTGCCTGGCTTGCGCTCGGTGCCTTCTTTTTCGAAGAACACACCAATGGTTGATGCATCGCCACCAAAAGCCGCAGCGATACGAGAAGATAGGCCATAACCACTTGAAGAGCCGATAACCAAAACACGCTTAGGCGCGTTAGCAATCTTACCCTGAGCCTGAGTGTAAGCAATTTGTTCTTTGACGTTCGCTTCACAGCCGACTGGGTGCGTTGTTGTACAGATAAATCCACGAATTCTAGGTTTGATGATCATATTCAACTTCCTTTATCATTTGGCAGTAGAATAAAAGGTTCGCCGTAAAATCTCATCTAGTTTATCGCTTTTTCGCTGTTTTTTGTCAGTGGTTGGATGACTTTAACTACCAAGTTTGTATCGACCGACCACTCAAGTTGGCTCAATATCACGCTTTTTGAGTCTAATAGGAATAAAAAATGGTCAATCAAGGTTAACTTGATATGACCATTTTAAAAACATAGAGTTAGCTGTCAGTTAGCTGCACTTACCCTCATGTTCCCCGAAGTTAAGCAGCACTATTGAGATCAGAGCTGGCTTTTCCACCTGAGACATCCCCACTGCTAGATTGGGTGCGTACCTCGCTCATATCGTGGCTGAAATGATCGACCTGGATAGCTCTCTGACGAAGCGTGTCGGCCGCAAGGACTTGCTCAACCTCCTGCTCGGTTAACACCCCTTGCTCGAGTGCCTGTTGCAATCGGTCGTTCAAAGGCCCTTTCTTGGCGACTTTGCCCTCTTTGACCGCGCTAAACAACTTACGCTCCAGCCCTTTGACCTCGTACATAGCAATGAAGGCACGCTCCATAATACCCACACTGTCTTCGTCACTCGCACCGATATAACACAATTGCGTTAATCGCTCACGCTGTGCTCCAGGGGTCATTAAGCTTTTGGCAAGATCCAGGGTCAAGTCATCACTTGGTTTGTTGAAGCGGTTGCCTAAAGGGAAAATAACAACCTTAAGTACTTGGCCAACTCCGGTAACTGGATAGTTATCAAATGCCTCTTTGAGCGCTTTGGCGGCATGATACAAGCAATGTTGCAGCGCATAGTGAACAAAGTTTAGGTCTTGCTGCTGGCGCCCTTCATCTTCAAATTTTTTCAGGGCTGCTGAGCCTAAATACAGATAGCTCAACACATCACCCAAGCGCGCTGAGATCATCTCTTTACGTTTTAGATCGCCACCAAGGGTGAGCATGGCAAAATCGGCGCTCACCGCGAGCGCTCGGCTGAGCCTAGTCATCTCTTGATAGTAACGTTTCGTTGGTCCAGTGCGCTCCGCTTTGATAAAGCGCGACCCGGTTAATGCGCCGCCAAACGCGCCAAAGGTATTTCGACAAGCATGGCGAATATGTTTGAACAACAGCGAGTCAAACTGCTTAGCGCCCTCGGCGGTATCGCTCAGCGCGGCCGCTTCCATCTCTTTGAGGACATAAGGGTGGCACCGCGTGGCGCCTTGACCGAATATCATTAAATTACGCGTCAGTATGTTGGCGCCCTCAACCGTAATCGCAACCGGGATACCGAGATAGTGAGAGGCAAGGTAGTTCATCGGACCATCCTGAATCGCCCTACCTGAATGAATATCCATCGAGTCATTGAGTATTGTGCGTGCCATCTCTGTCATATGATATTTGGCAATCGCGGTGATAATGCCTGGCTTCTCACCGCTATCGAGCGCGGTGGTGGTCAGGGTTCTTGAGGCCTCGAGCAGATAAGTCAGACCACCTATTCGTCCCAGCGCTTCGCCTACACCCTCAAACTTACCAATCGACATACCAAACTGCTTACGCACATAAGCATAAGCCCCGGTAGTTCGAGCGGTGAGGTGACCAATAGCGGCGCCCAATGCAGGAAGGGAAATTCCTCGTCCTGCCGAGAGGCACTCCACCAGCATACGCCAGCCTTTACCGGCATACTCCTGTCCCCCGATGAGCCAATCCATTGGAATAAAGACATCTTTCCCTCGAGTCGGGCCATTCATAAAGGCCAGACCTAATGGATCGTGACGCTCACCAATCTCTACACCCTGATGATTCGCAGGGATCAACGCGCAGGTGATCCCAAGCTCTTTTTGGTCGCCTAAAAGGCCATCCGGGTCGTACATTTTGAATGCCAAACCCAACACAGTCGCAACGGGCGCAAGCGTGATGTAGCGTTTATTCCAGTTGAGGCGCAGGCCCAATACTTCCTTACCGTCGTATTCGCCCATACACACCACGCCGGAATCGGGAATACCACCAGCATCTGAACCAGCTTCAGGCCCCGTTAAGGCAAAACATGGAATCTCTGTTCCATCAGCAAGCCTTGGCAGCCAGTAGTCTTTTTGTGCTTGCGTGCCATAGTGGGATAAAAGTTCGCCTGGCCCAAGTGAGTTAGGCACCATCACAGTCACCGCAGCACTAATGCTACGGGTTGCCAAACGACTGACTATGGTCGAGTTGGCGAGCGCTGAGAAGTCACGTCCGCCGTACTCTTTGGCAATAATCAACGAGAAGAACCGCTCATCTCGCAAGTATTGCCATACCTCTGGGGGAAGGTCGCGGTCATGTTTGACAATTTGGAAGTCATCGAGCATCCCCAGCAAGGTCTCAAGTTGATTGTCAATAAACGCTTGCTCTTCAGCCGTCAGGGCGGGAGCTGGATATTGATGTAACTGGGCAAAATTCGGCGCACCTGAGAACAGTTCACCATCCCACCATACACTACCCGCTTCCATGGCTTCCTTTTCCGTATCAGACAGAGGCGGCAACACTTGCTTAAACAGTTTGAAGGCTGGATCACTGACCCATTTTTTTCTTAGAGAGCTCATGATGTATTCCTTTTGTTCAATGACTAATCGACTTTATTATTATGTTGAGGGTAAAGGTCCGCTGACATGCCAGCAGCAAGGAACGGAATCAGTTGGTCAACGACAGACTTGGCATCGGCCTGTTGCCCATAATCGTTATACGCAATTTCACTTAAAGCCTGACTGGATGCCATGGTAAAAACACAGGTACCTAAGGTGAAATGCAAGCGCCAAAACAGGACATCCGGGGTCAAGTTTGGATTGGCGCGTGTCACCGAGTGGGTAAATAGCGACAATGTTTTTTGATAGCGCGTGGTGATAAACCAGCGCAGATGCCCTTGAACGTCGCTATACCCGCGCCCAATCAGAGACATAAAACGGATACTCCCATTGGGGCGCACTTCATCGAGCGCATGTAGCGGCCCCCGTAAGGTCTCAAACACATCTGCCATCTGGTAATCAGAGCTGAGGTTGAGGGTGATCAGCGCGTCCTCCACTGCTGGCATAAACATCTCAAGGTAACGATCCAGTACCGCGCGGATCAGGGTTTTCTTGTCGCCAAAATGGTAGTTAACGGACGCCAGGTTGACGCCCGCCTCGCTGGTAATGGTGCGCAGAGAGGTGCCATTGAAGCCACGTTCGGCAAACAGTGCCTCTGCGACATCAAGAATCTTTCCTTTGGTAGTGACCTTTTCGACCATTTCAATCACTCGTATTAAACACCTGTTTGAAATATACGCCGACAACACAAAATTAACAAGCACGCAACACCACACCAACTCCACATTCAAACAAATATCAGCGCTAAGTTACGGAATGGACAGGAAAAAAATATTGAATGATGAAAAAAGTGGGAAAAAACGGTACTAGAAGGGAACTCTTTCGGATAAGACCAGTCATAAAGATATACCGAGCAAGAGGTATCCAGTCTCACTGGTCGTCATGGTGACGGGTCACAAACGACATAGCCTCTGTCTCCTGGTAGAAGCTGCTTTTTCTTATTAACTCCTGTTTAATTGTATCTACCCAGGTCGGATTGATCTGGGTGTTTTTTTTTGCCTTTGGCAAAAAGATGGCGAGGGGCGAGGACGCTTCGCTACGGGGAGCGAGGCGTTCAGCTGTTAGCGGGACTAACAAGCCAAACGCTACTATGGTTGCTCCGCATATTCTCGTTGTTATTAAACCCTAAACTGTCTTGTGATGGATTGTTGTTGTTGGGATAGGGTGTCGATGTTTTGTCCTATGGCCTCTGAGTCTTTTGCTTGGTTGAGTAGTCCTTCACTGAGCTCACGGATGGCCGCAACGCTGAGGTTAACGCTGCCGGATACCTGTTGTTGTTCTTGGGCTGCCTTGACGATTTGAGTGTTCATCTCGTTGATCGCCACGACAGAGTCACTGATTTGGACTAGCTCTTCTACCGCTTGCTGCACTTCACTTGCGGTTTGCTTGGCAAGTGTGTTGCCGCGCTCAATCGCTTGCACCACGTCTTGCGTGCCAGATTGGACTTTAGTGATCACTTGGCGAATTTCATCGATGGAGTCTTGAGTGCGCGTTGCTAGGCTGCGCACCTCGTCAGCGACCACGGCAAAGCCACGCCCCTGCTCACCCGCTCGTGCTGCCTCAATGGCTGCGTTTAACGCCAGCAAGTTGGTTTGTTCCGAAATGCCCTCAATCACGGCTAAGACATCAATAATGTGGCTATTGTTGTCTGCCAGTGCTGTGACAACGGGGACAGTCGCACTCATGTTCTCCACCAAATCGCTCATTTGTAGCTCAGTCGACTGGACCACTTCGCGCCCGGCCAACGCAGACACGCTGGCTTGCTCAGCAGCAACCACCGCCGACTCAGCATTTTGCACCACCATCGCCGAGGTCATGGTCATCTCCTCACACGCTGTCGCGACCATGTCGACTTCTTTAAACTGGGCGGTGCTGTTTTGACGGATTTCAATCGCACTCGTTTTTGCTTGCTCTGAGGTCGTCGCAATACCATTTGTCGTGTTGATTAGCTCAGAGACAGTGCCTTGTAGGCGCGAAAGGAAGGTATTAAAACCTGTTGCCAAAGCGCCCAACTCATCATTTGATTGCACTGAGATACGCTGAGTCAGGTCTCCCTCTCCAGAAGAGATCTGCTTGAGGCGATTGGCCACTGACTCGATTGGGCTGGCAATACTATGCGCCATTATAAAGATCACGATAAGAGCAACCACGACGACGACCACTGCAACCCCAATTTGAGTCGAAATGGATGAGTTAACCTGCTGATCGATGATCATATCCAGCGATTGTGCATCAGCAAAAACCGCATCACGCGAGATCTCTAGAATCGTTGTCCAGCTTTGTGCGCCAATACGCTCAGGCAGATACAGCGTCAACAAGTCGCCGCTAGCACTCCAGTGGATAAGACTGGAGTTTTGGCTGATCGCGTGGCGCAAATCATCGCTACGATAACCCTCACTTTCGTATCCCAGCAACAGCGCGGCATTGCGATCATCACTGGCAAGGACGCGCCCAATATGATCGACTATCGTAACCGTCCCCGCCCCTTGATAAATCTGCTTGTCGGCGGCGGCGACAATGCTACTTAGGGTACTCAGGTCAACCACGATACCGAACATACCAAGGACCTGTGTGCCATTGGTCACTGGTACTGCCATGGTTAATGAAAGGCGCTGAGATCCTTTAATCTGTTGCAGTTCTGGCTCGGAAAAACAGACGGAGTTTGCCGTATCTGCGCAACTCATAAGCCGAGAAAAACTGCCTAGTTTGAGCTCAGATTCACTGATTACCTGATGGTTGAGCTCATCGCCTTGTGCACCAAAACGCCAAAATGAAGCAAAGCGACCGCTGTCATTTGAGCCAACATAATCCGCGTCAACGTAGTTTGCGTCTTCCGAATCGAGCTGATTCGGTGCAAAAACCAAGAATGCGCCGTGAATATTGGCATAACCTGCCGCTGTTTCGCGTACGATGCCATCGACGGTCGTACGTAAATCGTAACTCGAGCCAAAACTCTCTTCGCTGTTGGCTTTGCTGAGAACGACAGAATTGGCGATCATTTCCGCTCGAAGCTGCTCTGTGGCTAGATACTGGTTAAGCTCCTGCGCAGCAAGCTGGGCTTGAGAAAGCAATAACTGTTGGGACTTTTCTTGTACCGACTGGGTTGAGTGGTGCTGAACCACTGATTGATTTTGCAGTGCATAGTAGAGCGACAGCCCCACAAGCAACAAAGAAGTCGTAACCAGGCAACACCCCACTAGCAGGGTGATTTTCCACTGTATGGAAAGCTTTTTTCCCATCGTTCGCATAACACATCCTTAATTTAAGCAAACATCCCTATATCAATGGGCTAACGCAACATACGAGTTAACACATTTTTTCAATTTCTTATGCGACTTTCGTCGAGGTATTCAAAATACCTCACATTCGTTCAATATTCCAACAACAATTTGGCTTATTTATCAGTAATTAAGGCTAAAAATGTTGTCTATCGTGCTAAAATCTTGCTTAACAAGCCTATGTTCTACCTAAGCACCCCACCGCAAGTGGTACCCGGCGTACTTAGCCGAAACACGGTCTTGAATCAAAACAATAGATGGATAAATAAATGAAAATAGTCAGCTTCAACATCAATGGCCTGCGTGCACGCCTGCATCAACTTCAAGCTCTGATTGAAAAGCACCAACCTGACGTGATCGGTCTGCAAGAGATCAAGGTTCACGATGAGGCCTTCCCTGTCGAAGACGTCGAGGCAATGGGTTATAAGGTCTATTTCCATGGACAAAAAGCCCACTATGGCGTCGCGATGCTGTGCAAAAACACCCCAGTTAACGTGCAAAAAGGCTTTCCAACCGATACTGACGATCATCAAAAACGCATGATCATGTGTACTGTCGAGGATGAAAACGGCGATCAGGTCACGGTACTGAACGGCTACTTCCCACAAGGGGATAATATTGCTCACGAGACCAAGTTCCCGTACAAACGCGCGTTCTATCAAGATCTGATGACTTACCTCAACCAGCACCACTCAGCCGATGAAAAACTGGTGGTGATGGGTGATATTAACATCAGCCCCCTCGATGCTGACATCGGCATTGGCGAACCAAACCGCAAGCGCTGGCTGAAAACCGGTAAGTGCTCGTTCCAACCAGAAGAGCGTCAATGGCTACAGACTCTGCTAGATTGGGGACTGGTGGATACATTCCGTACTCAGCATCCGGATGTGACTGACCGCTTCTCATGGTTTGATTACCGCTCCAAAGGCTTTGTTGATAATCGCGGCCTGCGCATCGACGTGATTCTAGCCACGCCATCACTGGCAGGCAACTGCGTTGAGTCCGATATTGATTATGAACTGCGCGGAATCGAAAAACCGTCAGACCACGCTCCAATCTGGTCCACGTTTAAATAGCGCCTACTATAAAGGCTAGGCGTCAAGAGCCACTCAGCCTTCATTACCTACCCGATTAAAGCGCACCTTGCAGTCGCAGTGACTAGGCCTGATAAAAAACAAAGCGCGCCGTTGGCGCGCTTTGTTTTATAAGTCCTCAACTCAGTGGTCTTAGGTATGCTAAGAAACGCTTCTCTGCCTGCTTGAAACACCACAAGATGATAAACGTCAGTCCCATATAGAACAGACCAGCGGTTAGGAAAGACTCAAAGGGCGCGTAATAGCGCGAGTTGACCAAGCGTGCAGCCCCGGTCAGATCCATAATCGTGATGATCCCAGCCACCGCAGAGCCATGCAGCATAAAGATCACCTCATTACTGTAGGCGGGTAAGGCGCGGCGCAGTGCACTTGGCAAGATAATGCGACGATAGGTCATCAGAGTGCTCATCCCATAAGCTTTTGCCGCTTCAACTTCGCCCTTAGGTAAGCCATTAATCGCACCGCGAATGATCTCGGCCGTGTAAGCCGAGGTGTTGAGCACAAACGCCACTAAGGCACAAAACCAAGCGTGCTGCCACAGCGTATCCTGAACAGGGAAAAACTGATCCATGCCGTAATAAATCAGATAAAGCTGGACCAGCAGCGGCGTGCCGCGAAAGAAATAGATGTATGCCCAGCTTGGCAGCCACAACAAAGGCATACGGCTATTACGCGCAATCGCGAGCGGGATAGCGACACCCAAACCGATAACAAGCGACACCCCGACTAACCAGAACGTCGTCCATAGACCGTCAAGGTAAATTGGAAAGCTCTCAATAACTAACGAAAAATCCATGATTTACCTCGCGTGAATACTAAACTTGCGCTCAACCAACTTGAGCAAACCTGTCGATATGGAGGTAAAGAGCAGGAAGATCAGCGCCACCGCCATGTAGAAGGTAAACGGCATGCGCGTAGAGCCAGCAGCCAAGGCGCTGATGCGCACCATATCATCAAGACCAATGATCGAGACCAGTGCGGTGGTCTTAAGCAATACTAGCCAATTGTTGCCAAACCCAGGCAGCGCATGGCGGACCATCTGTGGCAGCAGTATACGTTGAAAGGCTTTTATCGAGCTCATGCCATAAGCCTTGGCGGCTTCCATTTGCCCCTTATCTACCGCCATGATGGCGCCACGAAAGGTCTCTGCCATATAGGCACCAAAGATAAATCCAATCGTGAGTATGCCAGCAATAAATGGACTGACATCAATATAATCGGGCACGTAAGAGACCCAGCTGTGGTCTGGATTACGCGCACTAAAAAATTCATTCAACCACTCATTGGTGCCATAAAGGGTATTGTTCAATAAGATTTGACCACCAAAGAAGATCAGCATCATCAAAACCAGATCGGGGATGCCGCGAATAATGGTTGTGTAAAGTGTGGCGATAGCGCGCGGTAAGCGATAAGACGACAGTTTCGCCAACGCGCCCAGCATGCCAAGAATAACGGCAAGCAAAAGTGATAGAAGTGCCACTTCTATCGTGAGTATGGCCCCTTTGAAAATTGAGGCTTCATATCCTTGTAAGTCGATCATAAAGGATTCCTATCCTGACCATTCAAACTACCTTGGCAGGGAGAAAGGAAGGTTGGCTCGCTTGGCAAGCCAACCTTTTTGGAGATTATTCGCCGTAAACGTCGTAGTTAAAGTATTTCGCAGCGATTTCTTGATATACGCCTTGCTCACGCAAAGACTTGATAGCACCTGATAGAGCTTCTGTAAGCTGCTTGTCTTGCTTACGAACCGCGATACCAAAGCCTTCACCGAACCATTGTGGATCAGTCAATGATGGACCAACGAACTCATACGCATCGCCGCCGTCCGTATTGAGCATGCCCTCTTCTAGTGCTGATGCATCGCCAAGTACTGCGGCAATACGACCATTTTCTAGGTCTAGGTACGCTTCATCAAATGAGCCGTAACGAACGATGTTAACGTTTTTGTAGTTATCCGTTAGGTACTTATCGTGCGTGGTTGCACGCTGAACACCAATACGTACGCCCGATAGGTTATCAAAATCTAGGTCAGCGCCTTTCTTAGCGATAAATTTGTTCGGGATCAGTGCGTATTTTTCAGTGAAATCAACACGCTTCTTACGCTCTTCAGTGATAGACATCGCCGCAATGATCGCGTCGTATTTACGTGCTAGCAGTGAAGGAATGATGCCATCCCAATCTTGTGGTACAAGCACACATTCCGCTTTTAGCTCTTCACACAAAGCGTTAGCCATATCCACATCAAAGCCTTTTAGCGAGCCATCGTTTTCCGTCCAGCTAAATGGAGGATACGCACCCTCGATACCAAAACGGATCGTCTTCCACTCCTTAGCTTGAGCGACGCCAGATACTGCTGTTGCTGCGATAGTCGCGGCCAATAACCACTTCTTCATTTCCTTACTCCTGTGATTGTCTATGTTGTGGGTTGCTCTTTTTTGGTTTAATTCGCTCAGACAAAGCCTGAACGGCTACCCACGTGTCGTTAATAAATAGATGAAATAAACTGCTTTAGTCGTTCTGATTCTGGATCAGTAAATAGCTTGGCTGGATTGCCCTGCTCTTCTACCTTACCTTGGTGTAAAAACATGACATGGTTGGATACATCACGCGCGAACGCCATTTCGTGGGTCACAACCAGCATGGTGCGCCCTTCTTCAGCGAGATCACGCATTACGCCAAGCACCTCGCCCACTAGTTCCGGGTCAAGGGCCGAGGTCGGCTCATCGAACAACATCACCTCAGGGTCAACCGCCAAGGCACGTGCAATCGCTGCGCGCTGTTGCTGACCGCCTGACAAGTGGCCTGGGTAGTAGTCTTTGCGCTCCCATAAGCCAACTTTTTTGAGCAATAGCTCTGCATTCTCAATCGCTTGTGCTTTTGGAACACCCAAGACATGCACAGGTGCTTCGATCACATTCTGCAGCACCGTCATGTGCGACCAAAGATTGAAGCTTTGAAATACCATCGCTAGACGCGAGCGGATACGTTGAACTTGTTTTTCGTTGGCAGGTAGCGACTCACCGGCGCGGTTGTTTTTCATCTCGATCAATTCACCATTGACCCAGATCTCACCAGCGGTAGGTGTTTCTAATAAGTTGATACAACGAAGGAAGGTACTTTTACCAGAACCAGAGGAGCCGATGATAGAGATCACATCACCTTTGTGTGCCTCGAGGGAAATCCCTTTTAATACTTCATTTTGGCCAAAGGTTTTATGTAGATCCTTGATATCTAGCGCGGCGACATCATTCATGCGCTTAAACTCCCTGTTTTAACAATTATTCTCGTCAAGAGAAATCCTGCGTATCAAACTAGCATCGCGCCAATTCGAATGCAACATAGCCTTAACTGCAAACGATTACTTTTTCAGCTAAAAGCGTCGTAAAAAGCAGCGGTTGCGAATAATTAGTCTGTAATAAATTGTGAATACGGGGAAGTATGCCGATTTTTGAATATTTACTCAAGGGTCAATACAAAGCTCAAAATTCACATTGTCGTAACAAGCAATGATAAAAATAAATACCCAAGAATTTGGCTAAAGAACAAAAAACCCTACTTTGATTAGTAGGGTTTTCGGTGAACCTATAACGTTTTATTACTTCGGATTAATTTTTTCGCTGTAATAACAAGCTTTCAGTTTGAGCGAGGTTGTTCTCCAAATTTCGACGCTCAGTCAGTGGGCGCACTATACCAAGTCTGTCCGAATCAATTGTGACCACTGGTTCAAACTGTTGGTAACTGAAGTGAGCCATAAATTCCTCTAACGTAACATCATCGCTAGATGAAACTGCAAGATAAGACTGGTGGAAGTGCGAGTTATTTGACACTACAAGCTCACCATGGATACCTTGTGGCACATTACTAAAGTCAAGTTCTGGTACTTTAATTGTTGGAGTTATCTGGTCGTATATAGTGTGGTTGACCGCATAGTTGATACCTGCACCTGTACTCGCTCCCTGCTCATAGGTAACCCGCATGTAACCTGTCGTTTTAGATAAATCAATGCTGTCTGATAGGTCGATTTCACCATCAACCACAGAAGGTTTGTTGTCATAGACACCGGTTGTATCAAAAACATTTGTCTCATCTACATTCACGAGCCAATTATTTGTATTGATAAAATTGCGGTAAATCGCGTTCCAATTGTTATGGAGGTTTACAGTGTTACTGGCCACACTGAAAGTCCAGGTTTCACCATTACTCTCTGAAGGGTGAAAATATTCAGCTTGCTGGGTAGAAATTGAAGCTAGGTCGTAAGAAAAGCCCTTATAAATTGCGGCTAGGCTAATGTTTTCAAATTCAAGGAATGACTGATCATAAGTGATATCTGAGCGCTCACCAGCATAAACAAGCTGACTATCACGCCAGTCACCAAAGCCGTATTGGAATAACTGTGTTCTTTCTGCATCACGATACTGAGTTACGACGGTCTGTTCTCCAGTAACCTGCAACAAAGGGTTTGTAGAGCTGATGCTAGGGTTGGTCGCTGTAACTTCATCAAGTTGTGATTGGAAGTAATAATTTGGCATTGCTGGCTCATTACCCAAATCGTCAGCATTTTTGTATTGCTTGTTGCGTTCTTCTCGCTCGGTATCGTTATTACCTGTAAGGCAACTAGTACCCGTTGTCGGGATCGTAGTTGATATATAGGTATTTCTTAAACCTACCTCACCTTCCAGCGCTACTCTTGAATAAGATATGGCATTGATATCGCGATTATTATTTTCCTGAATAGTCACAAAACCATTAGCCGGAATATCATCAAAGTTGATAGTCAGCGAACCAGACTTAGCCACAACGTGATCACCGATTTGCTTGCCATATTTATCACTATAAAAAGCATAAACCAAGCCATCTAAATTTGACCCAACCGATGAGTAAGTTAGGGCAAGCATCTCGTCACCAATACTGTAGATACCGTAACGCGTACAGCTAGTATTAGTTGTGTGATCGATCTCTGCTGGCTTAGCAAGCACAAAAGTAAACTGGTTCTTCGGTGTACTATTATTGCCGCTACTACTGCTCCCACCACAACCAACAAGTGTCCCCGCGATTGCCGCTACCAACGGCAATACCACTGCCTTTTTCATTATCATTTCCTCAAAATTTGTTAGAGACGGCAAGCGAGTGCCGGAATTCTGACTGTGTTGCTACTATAACCTTAAACAAGCACACTTCATGCCACTTATGTAAGCAAACATTTCCAACTGACTACTTTAGCGACAGTCGCGCCCTGTAAGTGCAACAGCTTATTGGGCTTTTTGTTCATACAGTCCATTTTTTCAATAATTAACAGTTATTTAGTCAAAAATGTGTAATTTATGAATAAAACTCACATTAATTTTATAAAGTGATCTAAATCAACTTACTGATCGGTTAAGCACGATAAACTCCCCGCCGCCCAAGGCACACTCCAAATTGTTGGCACGATTTGGTTTGGTTGGTGACGGTCTGGCAACGGTCCCAACTATAGGCACTAAAAATGTGTGCTAGGCTTTTTAAAAATCATTCACCGCAAGGATTGCGGATTGTTCTAAGAACAATAATTAACATTTCTAACATCATGAGGAATCTATGTCAGACGCAATGAATAAGGCTCATTCAGCTGAAGATATTGAGACTAAAAGCTACAGTGAGCTGCATCGTCCCGCATCAGAGTTCGCTTCCCGCTCAGACTATCTAGACCACGAACTGCAGATCATGAAGCCACGTCGCTTCGGTCTTAACCTTCCAGGTCGCGATTTCCGTTTCGAACTTGAAGATCTTGTACCTGCACTCGCTGGTACTATCGGCATTATTGCAATGTATTCTGCGGTAATGATGTCTTGGGCTGAGGGCTTAACTGCCGCTTGGGATCACGTAGAATTAGGTAAAGACTTCGCTATTGAAGTGGCGCGCGTTGAGATGCTTATCCCAGCGTTGCTTTTCTGTATTATGGCTTCTGGCTTTTTCAACCCAAGAGCAAACCTAGCCGGTAACCACGGCCCGATGATCCCACTTATCGGTGCGATTGCGCTAGCGGGTGCACACCCACTGGCTCTGGCAATCCTGCTTGGTATTTTTGGTCTGCTGCTGAGTTACTTTAAAGGTGGCTCCAAGCTGGTCAACCTCACCTCCCAAGGTACGGCAGGTGGCTTGCTGATATTCCTAGGTCTGACAGGTACCATCAGCCAGATCGGCTCTATCCAAGACTGGGCGGTTGGCCTGCAATCTTCAACAGTTGAAGCGGGTAGCATGGGCTATGTTGGCCTGATCGTATTGGGCATCACGATTGGCGTATACGCTTACCTGGCGAAAGTGAACAAGCGTTGGTTGGCTATCCCAGTGTGTGCTTTCCTAGGTCTGGCAATTGCACTTGCTCTGGGCGCTGGCTTTGACATCAAATTCGAAACGGAAATGGGCATTCCTAACCTTAACCCTGTTTACTGGTGGGGCAGCACCGAGCAAGGTTGGATGCTGGGTCTACCAAACGTTGAGCACTTCATTGCCTCACTACCGTTTGCAATCCTAGCGGTAGCGATGTGGTCACCTGACTTCCTTGGCCACCGTATCTTCCAAGAGCTGAACTACCCGCGCAGAACTGAGAAAGTTCTCATGGACGTTGATGACACTATGACCATGTGTTCATTCCGTCAGATGGTTGGTACTGCCGTTGGTGGTGGTAACATTACCTCTTCTTGGGGTACTTACATGATCCCAGCAGCAATCGCCAAGCGCCCTATCCCGGCGGGCGCGATCTTGCTTGGCTCACTATGTATCATCGTTGCTATCCTTGGTTTCCCAATGGATGTCGCGGTATGGCCACCAGTGATGCGTGTGGCGCTGCTTGTAGGCGTATCATTGCCGCTTCTTGAAGCGGGTATGCAGATGGTGAAAGAGACCAAAGACTCGCAAGCCGCGGGTATCTGTATCTTTGCCGCTATCGTGACCAACCCTGTTTTGGCATGGGCTCTGACCATGTTCCTAGATAATAACGGTCTAATTGGTGACAAAGAGCGCGCAGCGAAACTATCAAAGATGGACAAGATCTTCATCCCTGTTGGCGTATTCGTTATCTGCTTGGTAGCGATGTTGGCAGTGGGCATGCTAGAAGGCCAATACGGCCTGAAAGCTTGGCTATAATTTAGTCAACAACACTAAGGGGTGGTCTTGGTCACCCCTTTGTAAAGAAATTTTAACAATCTCAATTAAATTTACGATTTATTGATTTAGTTTAAGGTTTCAAATTTTTTTTTGTTTTCCCCTTGAATTAAATCTCGTAAATCTCCACACTATGGTCAGTGGCAATATTCATGGATGCAATTTTGTTGGTGTGTCTATCAATATTGTTACTTAGAGTGTACTGAGGCACCAAAGTTGGTGTCATCTGTACGTGTTTTTTCTACTAAAAAGGTAGGTATGTCATGGCTGAGCAATTTGCTAAAGCTTGGGAAGGTTTTGCTGAAGGTGATTGGCAAAACGAAGTAAACGTACGTGACTTCATTCAGAAGAACTACACTCCGTACGAAGGCGATGAGTCTTTCCTAGTATCTGAAGGTACTGAAGCGACTAACACGCTTTGGGCTAAAGTAATGGAAGGTATCAAGCAGGAAAACAGCACTCACGCTCCTGTTGATTTCGATACTTCTGTAATCTCTACCATCACATCTCACGATGCTGGTTACATCAACAAAGATCTTGAAACTATCGTAGGTCTACAAACTGAAGCTCCGCTTAAGCGTGCAATCATGCCTAACGGCGGCGTACGTATGATCGAAGGTTCTTGTAAAGCTTACGGTCGTACTCTTGACCCACAAGTTTCTAAGATTTACTCAGAGTACCGCAAAACACACAACCAAGGTGTTTTCGATGTTTACTCTCCAGACATCCTTAAATGTCGTAAATCAGGTGTTCTAACTGGTCTTCCAGATGCTTACGGCCGTGGTCGTATCATCGGTGACTACCGCCGTGTAGCTCTATACGGTATCGACTTCCTAATGAAGGACAAAGTTGCTCAGTTCCACTCTACTCAAGAGAAACTAGAAGCTGGCGACGATCTACAGATGACTATGCAGCTGCGTGAAGAGCTTCAAGAGCAACACCGCGCACTAGGTCAAATGAAAGAGATGGCTGCTTCTTACGGCTTTGATATCTCTGGTCCTGCAACAACTGCACAAGAAGCTATCCAGTGGACTTACTTCGGCTACCTAGCGGCTGTTAAGTCTCAGAACGGCGCGGCAATGTCTCTAGGTCGTACTTCTACGTTCCTTGACGTTTACGTTGAGCGTGATATCGCAGCTGGCATCATCACTGAAGAACAAGCTCAGGAAATGATCGACCACTTCGTAATGAAGCTACGTATGGTTCGCTTCCTGCGTACTCCTGAGTACGATGAGCTATTCTCTGGCGACCCAATCTGGGCAACAGAATCTATGGGTGGTATGGGTGTTGACGGTCGTACGCTAGTTACACGTACTAACTTCCGTTTCCTAAACACGCTATACACTATGGGTCCTTCTCCAGAGCCGAACATCACTGTTCTATGGTCTGAGCAGCTACCTGAAGGCTTCAAGCGTTTCTGTGCTAAAGTATCTATCGATACTTCTTCTATCCAGTACGAAAACGACGACCTAATGCGTCCAGACTTCGACAACGATGACTACGCTATCGCTTGTTGTGTATCGCCAATGGTTATCGGTAAGCACATGCAGTTCTTCGGCGCTCGTGCAAACCTAGCTAAGACTCTACTTTACGTTATCAACGGCGGTGTAGATGAGAAGCTAAAACTGCAAGTTGGTCCTAAGACTGAGCCAATGCTTGACGAAGTTCTAGACTTCGACAAAGTTTGGGCTGGCCTAGACAGCTTCATGGACTGGCTAGCTAAGCAGTACGTGACTGCACTAAACGCTATCCACTACTCACACGACAAGTACAGCTACGAAGCAGCGCTTATGGCTCTTCACGATCGTGACGTACGTCGTACTATGGCATGTGGTATCGCAGGTCTATCTGTTGCAGCTGACTCTCTATCTGCAATCAAATACGGCACAGTTAAGCCAATCCGTGACGAAGACGGCATCGCAATCGACTTCGACATCTCTGGCGACTACCCTAAATTTGGTAACAACGACGCACGTGTTGATGACATGGCGTGTGAAATGGTTACTATCTTTATGGAGAAAATCCGTAAGCTTAAGACTTACCGCAACGCAGTACCAACTCAGTCTATCCTAACTATCACTTCAAACGTGGTATACGGTAAGAAGACGGGTACTACGCCAGACGGTCGTAAAGCAGGTGCTCCATTCGCTCCAGGTGCTAACCCAATGCACGGTCGCGATGAGAAAGGTGCTGTAGCTTCTCTTACTTCTGTAGGTAAACTACCGTTTGCTGACGCTAAAGATGGTATCTCGTACACCTTCTCTATCGTTCCAAACGCACTAGGTAAAGATCACGACGCACAACGTTCTAACCTTGCAGGCCTAATGGATGGTTACTTCCACCACGAAGCTGGCATCGAAGGTGGTCAACACCTAAACGTGAACGTTCTTAACCGCGACACGCTACTAGACGCAGTTAAGCACCCTGAGAACTACCCTCAGCTAACAATCCGTGTATCTGGTTACGCTGTACGCTTCAACTCTCTGACTCCAGAGCAGCAAGCTGACGTAATCGCACGTACTTTCACTGAGTCTCTATAATTAGACCTCACTGATTGAATGATTAAAACCCCGCTTCTGCGGGGTTTTTTTATTCCCTATCGGCAAGAGGCGAGAGTCGAGATCGCTTCGCTGTGAGAAGCGAGAGGTGATCGTGACACCCTCCGGCCCCCCATTTAGTAGCCCTCTCCTTTATATGAAGGTGTCGACTAACGTACCGCGCACATAGAACTCCTCGCACCTCGAAGGGCTTTGCCCGTCCCCGCTCCCCGCACCCTGCTCTTTTTGTATTGTTGTTCGCTAAAAGCAGACTAATTTCTTCCTAACCGCGGTTTTTTAGGTACTATTACTAGCAATAGTAAAAGGAAGTTATAGATAATAATGAAACCGCTAGCAGTACTCGCACTTGGGCTATCCGCCGTCACCTATCAGAGCTTTGCTTCTGATCGCAATACCTTTGTGTTTAATATCGACAACGATGGGATTGTTCGGACCGACCATGACTATTCCAATGGCCTGTTCCTCTCTTACACAACCGGTGCGATTAACACCCCAAGTTTTTTACGCCCCTTGAGCTTATCTGCATGGGGAGTGCCCTCCTTAGATAAGTTCGAGTTCGTCCTTGGCCACAAGATGTGGACACCAGAAGATATTGAGGACGAGAACCCGATTGCCGGGGACCGCCCTTACGCTGGTTACTTTCATGGCGAGTTGAACTTTATCAGTTTGCACCCGCAGCAAGCCCACCGTTTCAATCTGACTATTGGCGTAACGGGTGACAACTCAATGGCTTCTCAAGCACAGAGCATTGTTCATGACATTGTCGGCTCTGATATTCCAATGGGGTGGGATTACCAAGTGGATGAGGGCTGGGTGGGTAGTATTGGCTACCTAAGCCACTATAGCTTGATGCGAACTCAGTCCTTTGGTGACTCGCAGTTCGAAATCAGTAGTGTCAGTGAATTCAACGCGGGTAATTTTCGCAGTGATGCGTCCACTGGTTTAATGTTTCGCTGGGGAACCGATCTCCACAGCAATATGGGGGCTGCCAACATCGATCATGAGAACCCATTCCGTCCCGGTATGATTGGCGCCTCTCATCGAGGGCTGTTTGGTTTCTTTGGCTTTGAGGGACGACTGCGCTTTAATGATGTCACTATTGAGGGTGACCGCCCAAATATCGATGACGACACCGGGCAATTCGACATGGAGATACAGCCGTTTCAGGCGACCGCTGTTGCCGGTATTGCTTGGTACAATCGCAGTATAGGCGCCGCTTTGGCTCTCTCAGGACACACGCCAGAGTATCAACACTCTAATGACTCGCTCTATGGCACTGGTAGCTTAACCCTATATGGATTCTTCTAGTTTTGTTATTTACTCGAAGGTTTACAACGCTCTGCTTGGTTGTTACCTCCTGTAACTAGCTTATGCTCAACAAAACTATTTAATCCTCAACTTTTGTTATAAAATATCCAAACTATTTGAAGAACAGAGATTAACTCATGTCTACTACTGGTCGTATTCACTCTTTTGAGTCATGTGGTACTGTTGATGGCCCAGGTATCCGCTTTATCGTTTTCTTACAAGGCTGTCTTATGCGTTGTAAGTACTGTCATAACCGTGACACGTGGGATCCGAAAGACGGTAAAGAGGTGACTGTGGATGAAATCATCCAAGAAGCAAAAACTTACCGTCACTTTATGAACGCCTCTGGCGGCGGCGTCACCTGTTCAGGCGGCGAAGCTATGATGCAGCCTGAGTTTGTGCGTGACTTCTTTAAGGCAGCACAGGCAGAAGGCATCCATACCTGCCTTGATACCAATGGCTACATCCGTAAGCATACTGATGTCATCGATGAAGTTCTTGAAGCTGCTGATCTGGTTATGCTCGACCTCAAGCAGATGAAAGATGAAATCCACAAAGACTTTATCGGTGTATCGAATACCCGCGTGCTTGATTTCGCTCGCTACCTCCACAAAATTGGTCAGAAAACTTGGATCCGCTACGTGGTCGTACCAGGTTACACCGACGACCTTGAGTCTGCGCAACTGCTTGGTGAGTTCATTAAAGATATGGACAACATCGAGAAGATTGAGCTGTTGCCATACCACAAGCTTGGTGCTCATAAATGGGAAGCACTGGGTGTTGAGTATGAACTAGAAGGTATCGATCCACCTTCAAAAGAGACAATGGATAGCATTGTCGACGTACTAAGCCAATACCACAATAACATTCAATACTAATTAAAACGTCCACCGCTCGACTGGTAGACAACTCGACTGTTAGACAAAAATGGAAAGTAAAGAGGCTTTAAAACAATGGAAATGACGAACGCTCAACGTTTAATCCTATCTAATCAGTATCGACTGATGATGAAGTTAGATCCTGAGAACTCCGGCCGCTACCAGCGCCTACAGACAATTGTAGAACGTGGTTACGGCTTGCAAATGCGCGAGTTGGACAAAGATTTTGGTCGCTTACAAGAAGACGCTTGTCGCGAAATCATCGACATTATGGAGATGTATCACGCGATGCAAGAGTCGAACAAAATGCTTGACGAAAGTGAGCGTGCTGAAGTCGACCAACGCCGTCTGCTGTTCTTGGGCTTTGATGCGGCTACCGAAGCGCAATACGTACACTACGTACGCTTCCTAGTTGACTCTGAGGGGCTTTATCCGCAGTTCGACAAGGCAGATCACCACTTCAACTCGCAAATGCCGATGCTAGACAAATATCGCCGTATGCTGGCGACTTGGCGCCACTGCCCACGTCAGTACCACTTATCGGCGGCTGAATTTAGACAGATCTTTACTGCCTAAGGTATAAACCGAATACCAAAAAGCCTCCGTACTGCGGAGGCTTTTTTTGCCCTGACTTTCACTACAGTGAGTAAGTGATCCCTAACATCACGCTGGTACCGACCGTTGCATCGAGGATTGGACTCTCTTCAAGGTCACCTTCCAAGTTCGTATAGCGCACACTACCCATAATGCTAATGCGACGAGTGATGCCAAAGAATCCACTCATACCGATAAAAAAGTTACCATCCCAATCGGGTTCAAATGGGTCGAAATCGGTGCGAGCGGCTTCTGAGTCGCTAACCCCATACAAGTGTCGATTGAGCTTTTCGTTGTTATACGCGTAGCCGATGTTCGGTACCAAGCCCCACCCGCGCCCGATAAACGGATAGGAGTAGGACGCTTGTGCGTATAGTCCATTATGGGTTGAACCGATATCCGTGCCCGCTGCGAGTTCAAACACACCAATTGGGCTGCGATACTCATAGCTTGCCCCGCCCAGAACTGTCGAGCGACGCTTGTCGAGCTTGCGTATATTGGGATCGCTGGACTCATCAGGGTCGAGCGTTCGAGGATCGTACTGTAAGCGCGCTACCACATTGTGGGTGCTGCCACGCGGAAAAAGTCGATAGCCGGCAGAAAAACCACGGAAGAATACATGCTCACCCTCATAACCTATGATAGGGATCACGGTTCGGCTTGAGGACGTGTCTTTATAGACCTCCGGGGAGTAAGCTGCACCAACACCTAATGACCATTTCCCAGGCTGTGCATAGACACCAGTACTAGTGACTAATAGAGCAAACAGCAGCCCCGTTTTTGTCGAGTTATTCACCCATCTCTCTCCTTGATCGACGTCCATTCTGAGCGACAAAATTATTATCTATGATACGCTGACGTGTTGCTCAATTCTGACCAATCACCCCATCAGCGACCCTTATGTTGACCTTTTTAATGCAAGAAAAGCAACATTTTTTCATCATTTCATAAACATAAATGATCTGCGTTTATTTCGAGACCCACGTGGTCACAAAAGCGAGAGCGCAGATGCGTTTTTTTCAATAAATCTATAATTGTTAAGCAAAATTGACAAAACTTACTAGGCTATAGATATACGTACAAATCATTACAAACGAGTAACATGATGTCTTGTTCGCCTGTCGAACTTACATCCATCGAGGAATTTTTGGCCCTAAATTGCGGTCAAACAAAGAGAGAAAGTGATGTAGCCACCACCATTGTCACGTTTACACAAAGTGTCACGTAGTAAACAGTTGTCACGTACAAAACAGTTGTCACGTACAAAGTAGTTGTCATGTACAAACAAAAGAACGCGAGTGAATCGCCTAAGTGAACGCATATCACAGAGGCAAGGGAACAAAGGGGAATTGCGATGAGTATTTTCGACCATTATCAATCTAGATATGAAGCGGCGAAGGATGAAGAGCTGTCGATTCAGGAGTTTTTGTCCCTGTGTAAGGATGACAAGAGCGCGTATGCTAACGCAGCAGAACGTTTGCTGCTGGCCATTGGAGAGCCGGAAATCATCGATACCGCTCAAGACCCAAGACTGAGCCGTATATTTTCCAACCGCGTCATTTCACGTTACAAAGAGTTCGAGGATTTCTATGGAATGGAAGACTCGATCGAACAGATAGTCTCTTACCTAAAACACGCGGCACAGGGCCTCGAGGAACGCAAGCAGATCCTATACTTGCTCGGTCCTGTTGGTGGTGGTAAGTCTTCTCTGGCAGAGAAACTCAAAGCCTTAATGCAGAAAATGCCTATTTACGTGTTGTCTGCAAATGGGGAGCGTAGCCCTGTCAACGACCATCCATTCTGCCTGTTTGACGTTAACGAAGACGGAGAGCTGCTCAAGAAAGAGTACGGCATTGAGAAGCGTTATATTCGCTCGATCATGTCACCATGGGCTGCCAAGCGCTTGCATGAGTTTGGCGGTGATATCACCAAGTTTAAGGTAGTTAAAGTACGCCCATCGATCCTCGACCAAATCGCAATTGCCAAAACTGAGCCAGGTGATGAAAACAACCAAGACATCTCGTCGCTGGTCGGTAAAGTCGACATTCGTCAACTTGAACACTTTGCCCAAGACGACCCAGACGCTTACAGCTACTCCGGCGCCCTTTGTAAAGCCAACCAGGGTATGATGGAATTCGTTGAGATGTTTAAAGCACCAATCAAAGTGCTTCACCCACTGCTGACTGCAACCCAAGAGGGTAACTTTAACGGCACAGAGGGGCTCTCTGCCCTACCCTTTGACGGCATGATACTCGCTCACTCAAACGAGTCAGAATGGCAAACCTTCCGCAACAACAAGAACAATGAGGCCTTCCTTGACCGCGTTTACATTGTCAAAGTGCCTTACTGCCTACGCGTTTCGGAAGAGGTCAAAATTTACCAGAAACTGCTCGATCATTCAGAGCTGTCCAAAGCACCATGCTCACCAAGCACCTTAGACCTGCTGGCGCAATTTAGCATCCTGTCGCGCCTAAAAGACCCTGACAATTCATCACTCTTCTCCAAGATGCGCGTGTATGATGGTGAAACCCTTAAAGACACCGATCCAAAAGCCAAGAGCTATCAAGAATATCGTGACTATGCGGGCGTCGATGAGGGGATGAATGGTCTTTCTACGCGCTTTGCGTTTAAGATTCTGTCACGCGTGTTTAACTTCGACCAAACCGAGGTCGCGGCCAACCCAGTGCATCTGTTCTACGTCATCGAGCAGCAGATTGAACGCGAACAGTTCCCGCAAGAGACCGCTGAAAAGTATCTTGAGTTCTTGAAAGGGTATTTGGTACCTCGTTACGTCGAGTTTATTGGTAAAGAGATCCAAACCGCGTATCTCGAGTCCTACTCTGAATACGGACAAAACATCTTTGATCGCTACGTCACCTATGCCGACTTCTGGATCCAAGATCAAGAGTACCGCGATCCTGAGACCGGCCAGTTGTTTGACCGCGCCTCTCTCAACAATGAGCTAGAGAAAATCGAGAAGACGGCCGGCATTAGTAATCCAAAAGACTTCCGTAATGAAATCGTTAACTTTGTGCTGCGCGCACGAGCAGGCAACAGTGGTAAGAACCCTGTTTGGACCAGTTACGAAAAACTACGCACCGTTATCGAGAAGAAAATGTTCTCTAACACCGAAGAGCTTCTGCCGGTTATTTCGTTCAACGCTAAAACCTCTTCTGAAGATCAGAAGAAACATGACGACTTTGTCGCCCGTATGATGGAAAAAGGCTACACCGAGAAACAGGTACGCCTATTGTCTGAGTGGTACTTGCGTGTTCGTAAGTCATCATAATCGTAGATAGGGCTCCTCTTTCTACAAGGGGAGCCGATTGAGGGAGATGATTATGGCGCAATTTATTGATCGACGGTTAAACGGCAAGAACAAGAGTGCCGTCAACCGTCAGCGCTTTCTTAAACGGCACAAGGCGCAGATCAAAGAATCTGTCACCGATGCCGTGAGTCGCCGTTCGATCACCGATACGGAGACAGGCGAAGACGTCGCTATTCCGAGCAAAGACATCCGTGAGCCTTCCTTTCACCAAGGACAAGGGGGCGTCAAAGAGCGTGTTCACCCTGGTAACGATCAATTTACTCGCGGCGACCAAATCGAGCGTCCGAAAGGCGGCCAAGGAGGTGGTGGCTCTGGCGAGGGTGAGGCGAGCCAAGATGGTGAGGGCCAAGATGAGTTCGTATTCCAGATCTCCAAGGATGAATACCTCGATATTCTGTTTGAAGATCTCGAGCTACCTAACCTGCAAAAGAACCAAGTCAACAAAATCACCGAATGGAAGACACATCGTGCGGGTTACCAAACCGCCGGGATCCCATCCAACATCGCTATCGTGCGTTCATTACAGCAATCTCTCGCGCGTCGTACTGCAATGACAGCGGGCAAAAAACGTCTGCTGCATGAACTGGAAGACGAGCTCGAGTCGGTCATCAATCGCGAGCCTGCCCAGTTGATGGAAGAACGCCGTTTAAAAGCTGAAATAGCTGAGCTGCGGGCCAAGATTGATAAAGTGCCGTTTATCGACACCTTTGATTTGCGCTTTAAGAACTACGAGCGCCGCCCTGTCCCATCCAGTCAAGCGGTGATGTTCTGTTTGATGGATGTGTCAGGCTCAATGGACCAAGCTACCAAAGATATCGCTAAACGCTTCTATGTATTGCTTTATCTGTTCCTCAATCGCCGCTATGAAAATGTCGATGTGGTGTTTATTCGCCACCACACTCAAGCGAAAGAAGTCGATGAGCATGAGTTTTTTTACTCTCAGGAAACCGGTGGCACCATCGTATCAAGCGCACTAAAACTGATGAAGGAGATCGTCGAGGATCGCTACCCAGCTGCGGAATGGAATGTGTATGCCGCGCAAGCCTCTGATGGCGATAACTGGGCGGACGACTCGCCACGCTGTAAAGAGTTGCTGGTTAATAAGCTCTTGCCTGCTTGCCAATACTACTCCTATATCGAGATAACGCGCCGTTCACACCAAACTCTCTGGCATGAGTACGAGAAAATCCAAAACGAGTTCAACAACTTCGCCATGAAGAACATTCGCTCCACCGACGATATTTTCCCAGTCTTTAGAGAGCTATTCGCCAAGGAAGACGTGTAGGAGGTTGGCATGATTGACGACAAAGTCGAACAAAAGACACACATGCTCCCCGATGGACCAGACTGGACCTTCGAGCTATTAGACAGATACCACACTGAGATAAAACGGGTGGCTGAGCACTATCGATTGGATACTTATCCGAACCAAATCGAGGTGATCACTTCAGAGCAGATGATGGATGCCTACTCGAGTATCGGTATGCCGATTAACTACAATCACTGGTCATTTGGTAAGAAGTTTATCCAAACCGAGCAAGGCTACAAACATGGACAGATGGGACTGGCTTACGAAATCGTGATCAATTCCAATCCATGTATTGCCTACCTGATGGAAGAGAACACCGTGACCATGCAGGCACTGGTTATGGCGCACGCTTGCTATGGACACAACTCCTTCTTCAAGGGCAATTACCTGTTCCAGACATGGACAGACGCGAGTTCGATCATCGATTACTTATTGTTTGCCAAGAAGTACATTGCCGAGTGTGAAGAGAAACACGGTGTTAATGAGGTAGAGTTACTAATTGACTCTTGCCATGCCCTGATGAATTACGGGGTGGATCGCTATAAGCGCCCAGAAAAAATTTCGATTGCCGAAGAGAAATCTCGCCAAGAAGAGCGTGAGGCCTACCTACAGTCTCAGGTCAACGACCTGTGGCGTACGGTGCCGCAAAACAAGCAGAAAGATGAGGAGGAGACCCAAGTTCGTTTCCCAAGCGAGCCACAGGAAAACCTGCTGTACTTTATCGAAAAAAATGCCCCCTTGCTCGAGCCTTGGCAACGTGAGATCGTGCGTATCGTGCGCAAGGTCAGCCAATATTTCTATCCGCAAAAGCAAACTCAGGTAATGAATGAGGGCTGGGCAACCTTCTGGCACTACACCATACTCAACCATCTCTATGATGAGGGTAAGGTCAGCGATCGCTTTATCCTTGAGTTCTTGCACAGCCACACCAGTGTGGTCGCTCAACCGGCCTACAATAGCCAGTATTACAGTGGCATCAACCCTTATGCACTCGGTTTTGCGATGTTCAGGGACATCAAACGGATCTGTGAAGAGCCAACTGATGAAGACAGAGAGTGGTTCCCTGATCTGGCGGGTTCCGACTGGCTAGAAGCCGTGCATTTTGCCATGCATAACTTCAAGGATGAGAGTTTTATCAGTCAATACCTATCACCACATTTGATCCGCGAGTTCAAACTGTTTTCAGTGCTCGATGATGATCGCCGAAACTTCATCGAGGTAAGTGCCATACATGATGAAATGGGCTACCGCGAAATCCGTGAAAAACTCGCGAGCCAGTATAACCTCAGTAACCTCGAGCCGAACATTCAGGTCTACAATGTCGATGTTCGCGGTGACCGCTCACTGACCTTACAGCATGTCCCGCACAATCGCGTTCCATTGGACAAAAGCTATGACGAAGTGATGAAGCACCTTTATCGTTTATGGGGCTTTGATGTGATTCTAGAGGAAGTGCGTGACTCTGGGCGTCGGGAGATCCTTGCGACTTGTCCTCAGCGACACGACTATGGCGGGAAAATCTAAAATCAGTATCGAGGTGCGGGGACGCTTCGCTTCGAGGAGCGAGGCGTTAAGCATGCATGGTTAGTCTGCACTCCCTTTGGAGTTACTTTGCTAAAAAAATAGACCTGAGGGTCTATTTTTTTTATTGATGTAGTCGAAACCTATTGCGCTAAGATTGCTCTGACCTTTTCTAGGTCTTCTGGTGTGTCTACACCCGCTTCCGGTGCTTGTTCGGCGAGCGCGACGTGGATGCGCTCGCCATACCAAAGTACTCGCAGTTGCTCCAAACTCTCTATCTGCTCTAGCTGCGATGGCTGCCACTGCACATAGGTATTAATAAAACCTGCGCGGTAGGCATAAATACCAATATGACGCATCAAAGGCTGCTTTAGGCCCGGTTGTTGGCTGGCAAAATGGTCGCGATCCCAAGGGATGGTTGCGCGGCTGAAGTACAGTGCGTAACCATCTTTGTCTGTCACTACCTTAACCGCATTTGGGTTAAACGCTTCTTGCTCATCAGTAATGGCCACGCCCAGCGTCGCCATCGGTGCTTGGCTGGTTGAGATATTCTCTGCGACTTGGCGAATGATCTCAGCAGGGATCAGTGGCTCATCACCCTGAACATTCACAACAATTTCTTGTTCATCAATATTGAGCTTCTCGACCACTTCCGCCAAGCGCTCAGTACCCGATTGATGATCAGGCGAGGTCATGCAGACTACCCCACCAAAATCCGCGACAGCCTGTGCTATACGCTCATCATCGGTAGCCACCACTACTCGGCTAGCACCCGAAGCTACGGCTTTTTCATAGACCCACTGGATCATAGGCTTGCCGGCAATATCAGCCAGCGGCTTAGCGGGTAGACGACTCGACTGATAGCGAGCAGGAATAATGACGCTAAAGTTCATCTTAGCGTCCCTCATCCATCGAAATAGTGCGCGCCTCAGCCTCTAGTAGTACTGGGATGCCTTCTTTGATGGCATACGCAAGACGGTCGAATTTACAAATCAATTCCTGCTTATCTTTATCGTAAGTCAGTTTTCCCTTGCATACAGGACATGCAACAATCTCAAGCAAACGGTGATCCATACTCTTGTTTTACCTCTTTAATTCGTCGCAGAATGCGCTCAGCACTCTGTGGTGGAAGCTTGGCAGATACCGGCAGATACCACCAGTTATCTTGCGCAAATTGGCCACATTTGACGGCATCTTTTTCCGTCATAATCACGTTCTGCCCTTGCTGGGCAAACGTCTCTAATTGATTTTTGTCATAGGCTTGATGGTCAGCAAAGCCCTGGCTTGCTATCACCTCGGCACCAAGCTGCTCAAGCGTGTGAAAAAAACGTGGCGGATGACCGATACCAGCGAATGCGACCAACTTACCAAGCTCACGCACATCACGCTGCTCGCCAGTCGACAGATTGACCGCCAAACTTGGCTCAAGCGACATACTAATCTCACTGCCTTGCGTCACCCCACCATTGTTTATGATGAAATCAACCTCTTCAAGGCGTGAGATTGGCTCACGCAGCGGGCCAAGTGGCAACAGGTTTTGGTTGCCAAAGCGACGCTTACCATCCACCACGACCAGTTCAATATCACGCTGCAGTGCATAATGTTGAAGGCCATCATCGGTAATCACCACATCTACCTTGTGTTCCAATAGCGCCTTAACGGCTTGGCTTCTTACCGGAGCCACCGCGACAGGCGCGCCTGTGCGCTGAGCAATCAGCTTCGGCTCATCACCACACTGCTCGGCAGTCACATCATTGGTGACGAGCAAAGGGTAGTGCTTGGCGTTACCACCATAACCGCGTGACACCACCCCAGGTCGAAAGCCAAGTGCTTGCAACTGCTCCACCAGCCAAATGACTACTGGTGTTTTACCATTGCCACCCACGGTAATATTGCCAACCACCACCACTGGAACCGGCGCTCGATAGCTCGACTTTCGCCCCGACTGGTAAGCCTCTCTACGTGATTGACTCACGCGATGGAAGACTCGACTTAGCGGCCACAACAGTGGCGTCAGGTACTTTGCGGCTTTCGTTGGTTGATACCAGAGCTTATCAATCACTGATTACTCACCAAATTGAATGGCATGGAGCTGTGCATAGGCGCCTTTTGCCGCTAGCAGCTCACTGTGATTGCCGCGCTCAATAACATTGCCTTCATCTATCACCAAGATCTCATCGGCATTCTCAATCGTCGACAGTCGGTGAGCAATCACTAATACGGTTTTGTCTTTTTGCAGCTCATCGAGAGCAAGTTGAATTGCGCGCTCAGATTCTGTATCAAGCGCGGATGTCGCCTCATCCAAGATAAGTACTGGTGCGTCACGAAGTAGTGCTCGGGCAATCGCAATACGCTGGCGCTGACCACCCGATAGGCTCGCACCATTTTCACCGATCATGGTGTCTAGGCCATCTTCCATCTGGTCGATAAAGTCCATGGCATAAGCAAGACGCGCCGCATGCTCAATCTGTTCACGGCTATACTGCCCTTCAGCCGCATAAGCAATGTTGTTTGCTACGGTATCATTGAATAGATGGACGTTTTGTGAGACCAGAGCGAACTGTTCACGCAAGTTCTTCAATTCGTAGTCACGGACGTCGTATCCATCGAGCTTAATCGAGCCAGAGTCGACATCATAGAAACGGGTAAATAGATTGGCGATGGTACTTTTACCTGAGCCTGAGCGGCCAACTAGTGCCAATGTTTTACCTTTTGGAATAGTAAATGAAACATTTTTTAGCGCTGGATTTTCTCTACCTTTATACGTAAAGGTCACATCTTCAACGCTCACCTCACCAGCGGCGCGCTCTGTCACGTACTTACCGGTATTCTTCTCAGTCTCAAGGTCCATCAGACCAAACAGAGTCTGACATGCCGCCATACCGCGCTGGAACTGACCTGCAACACTGGTTAAACCTTTAAGTGGACGCATCATGGCAAACATCGCAGAGAAAACCACGGTAAAGGTACCTGGAGTGAGTTCATTACGAATATCATCAAAGCTTGCCAGGAACAGTACGGTTACGATTGCGGTAGAAGCAACCAATTGAATAATTGGGTTCGCCATCCCCTGCACGACCACCAGCTTCATTTTCTGTTGGCGCATTCGGTTACTCACGTTATCAAAACGCTCAGACTCGATATCTTGACCACCGTAGCTGATCACAACGCGATGGCCTTTCAGCATCTGCTCAGCAGAAGAGGTGACTCGGCCCATCGCGGTCTGCATATTCTTCGAGATTTTGCGGAAACGGCGCGAGATGAACCCAATTCCCCATGCCACGACGGGCGCAACCAACAATAGCACCAGAGAGAGCTTCCAGCTGCTCCAAAACATCAGCACCATCAAACCTATTATGCTGGCACCCTCGCGCACAATATTGACCAAGGCACTACTCGTCGCGCTCGCAACCTGCTCTGAATCATAGGTAATTCGAGACAACAGTCCGCCGGTGGATTCCTTATCAAAGAAGGTGACTGGCATATGCATAAAGTGACGAAAAATGCCTCGGCGCATCATCATCACCACATTGCCCGATACCCAGCTCAAACAGTAGGTCGAAACGAAACCACTGATACCGCGCAGGAAAATCATACCAAAGATGATAAAAGGCATAGTGCGCAAAAATTGCGAGTCTGCTTCACCAAAGCCCTCATCCAACAGTGGCTTGAGCAAGGAGATCATATAAGTATCTGCAGCCGCATTCAGCACAAGAGCAATCGCAGCAACAATCAAGCCGTTCTTGTAGAGGCGAATATAGGTCCACAACCGTTTGAAGGTGTGCCAAGTATTTTCATCTTTATCGATTAATTTCTCTGTCGATTTAACTGCAGACATAGGGGTTTTCTTACTTTTTTACGATAGTTAGGGGCGCTATTCTACTCCGTTACGCAGCATCTGCCTATACCAAGAATGATTAACGCCTTGTCGAGTCTCACGTACGTCCCAATGTTCGCGATAGACATCAATAATAAGCATGCCGTCTTGTCCGGTGTCGTACCAAACGGCTCCTTGTTCAAGATAGCGTTCCACCACTCGCTTATTCGGTAGCTTCCACCGGTCTTTATAGGCATTTGAGGAGATGGCAACCTGTGGCTTAACCCGACTAATCAATGCCTTAGTCGAAGAAGAACGACTGCCATGATGGGGAACAAGCATGATATCACTTTGCAGGCCCTCCCCCATCCGAGCGAGCAAGTATTCACTAACACTCTCAATATCACCCGTAAGAAGAATACTTAAACCAGAGACTCTATCAGTCACTTGAATGACACAAGAGTGGGGATTAAACGCCCTTCTGACCGCTTTAATTGGCCAAAGCACGCGAAAAGTCAGGTTATCAAACACCTCAGTTTGCCCCTCAATGCAGGGAAGGGCATTTGGCTGTGCTGCGCTTGCATACAAGCGATTAATCGAGTATTTGTTCTGAATATCATCAAGCCCTCCCCGATGGTCGTTATCATCGTGGCTAACGAAAACCGCTTCAATGGATTTTATGCCATGCCAATCCAGCCAGGGCTCAATGGTCGATTTCGCCACACTGCCCTGCTCCCAACTCGCGCCCAAATCATACAATATGACCCGATCTTTGACGTGGAACGCCACAGCTAAGCCATGACCCACATCAAAAATCCGCATCTGCCAACGTGGCGCTACCTGATCAAGGCCAGCCCAGAAGGTCAAAGTCATAGTGGCTAAAAACAGACACGCTTTAAGGGTGATGATGGGTAACAAGATCACTATGAGCGCCACTAGCAGGCTGGTCTTCCAGCCAACTTGTGTTGCGCTGTGCCAAAAGTTAACTTCAAACAGTAACACCTGCTCTAGCGGCCAAAACACCCATGTAAGCCAGCCCCAACCACTCACCCACTCGAAACCACCAATCATGATCAACAGCTCATAGGCCAACACGAAAAGCACGCTCGGCATGACAATCACACTAAACCACGGCACAACAATTAAGTTCACCGCCCAGCCAATCGCACTTATCCCTCCGAACAGATACATGCTCAGAGGCGATAGCAATAGGCTAAAATAAGCCTGCAACCACAAAAGCTGAGCCAGCCAGCCGCTGTGCGCATGTCGCGTGAGGGTATAGTAAATAACAGCTACCGCGGAAAACGACATCCAAAAACTACTGGCTAACGCCCACATGGGTGACACCAGTAACATCACCACCATCACCAATAGCCATTGCTGCTTGAACGCGAGGCGCAGGTTCGCCACCGATAGCGCGGTAACTAAGCCACAAGAGATCAGCGCGCGCAAGGTCGGGATGGCGAAATTCGATAGCCATGCATAGCCAAACGCCAATATCAGCCCACCAATATAAGGCAGCCATCGCGCAGCGAAGGCTCTGCTGGCGAGAGGACGGATGACTATAATCGCAATCGCGAACACCAATTGAATGTGTAATCCCGATATCGCGATAAGGTGCATTAAGCCGGTACTTTTCATTCCCTGCCAGTAATCGCTTGAAATCGCCTGACGCTCGCCAAAAATCAACGCCAGCACCAAACCATAATAGGAGGCCTGACTCAGCTGCTTATCGATCGCTTGCTTTATCTGCTGTTGGTAACTGCCTCGGCTCACCACCCGCCAGGGCGTCTTTTGATCAATCGATGCACGCGCGCTCACACCCTCAACCATCGCATACGCCTCGCGATCATAGCCATGCTGATTAAGCCGGCCAATAATAGGCTTCAAGCGAACCTGCGCCACCAGTTGGTCGTTAATTTGTAAAGGGATTGGACTGAGGAGCTGTATCTTAGTGGAGCCTATTCGGGGCAAGTTCTGGCCATTAATCGAGCGAATCACGACCGTTCCCTCATAACCGTGACTCTTTTGTTTAAAAAAGCTGTCAACTTGGCCATTTATGGTAATATTCAGCCCGTTCGCAAACAGTCTTTGTGTTTGTCGCTCTGCTTGGTGGCCATGGCAACTGGCTATTAACACGGCAAACAAACATAACGACAGGTTTCTCATCCATCTATACTTCAGGGAAAACAGGGTTAGAGTCAGAATTACGCTTATCCATGGAAGGTCAGGTAACTGAGGCCAATATGGCAGGGTAAGAAGAACTAAACAAAATACGAGCAACGACCAAGAGTGATTTAAGAGAGTCATATTGCCCTATGCCTAGAAAGTTCATTAGAAATTTAATGCCCGATCCCGATGTGATTCGGCGTCAAAAGGCGTTAAAGATATTTGGAAATGTACTTTACAATCCCAATTTATGGAGCCTAAACCGACGATCCGCCTCTGGCGCCTTTGCGGTTGGTTTATTTATGGCCTTTATGCCACTGCCGAGTCAGATGATCATGGCGGCAGGGGCTGCGATCGCCTGCAGTGTCAATCTGCCTTTATCGGTCGCCTTAGTCTGGATCAGTAATCCCGTGACCATGCCATTGATGTTCTACCTTGCTTATAAGGTCGGCACTTGGCTGTTGAATACACCGCCTCAACCTTTTCATTTCGAACTCTCGTGGCAGTATGTACTCAACCAAATGAACACCATGGGACCACCGTTTCTGGTCGGCTGTTTTGTCTGTGCGATTGTCGCCGCCGCGCTGGGGTACTTCGGTATCCGCGGTCTTTGGCGCTACTCTGTAGTTCGTAGTTGGCAACAAAGCCGCTCTCGCTGGCGTCGCAAGCCCCATAACTAAAATACAAATAAGTTAAATACAAAAAAAGCGAGCCTTGATTAAGAGGCTCGCTTTTTTATTGGCGATGTTCTGCTTTGACTTTCACAGCTTTGGAGTGATTCGCTCCAAATCGATGTAATCAATGTCAACCCTAAAGGGAATTTCTTTACTTCGCACTCAATACCGTTGCAGGGTTAAGCTGATTGGCACGCTTCGCTGGGTACCAAGTCGCCAGCAAACTTAGGACTGTGGCGGTTATAGAGACCAGCAGCACATCCCCCAGCAGCACCTGCGAGGGTAAAAAGTCGACAAAGTAAATATCACCCGACAAGAACTGATAACCTAAGGCACGCTCAAGCAGACCGATAATGGCGGTCAGGTTCATTGCCACTAACACACCCACGATACTGCCTATCAAGCTTCCAACTACACCTGAGAAGACGCCTTGCCAGACGAAGATCTTTTTGATCAAGCCATCGCTCGCGCCCATCGTGCGTAAAATCGCGATCTCACCGGCGCGATCTTTAACCGCCATCATCAAGGTAGAGACAATATTGAAACACGCAACGCCAATCACCAGCACCATCACAAGGTACATAATGGTTCTAACTAGCTGAATGTCACGATAGAGGAAACCGTATTTCTTTTTCCAACTATTGAGGTAAACATACACATCAAGCGTGTTGCCCACCTCTCTAACAATGCGCGTTGCATCAAGAACATCATTGACCTTGAGCGAAATCCCCGTCACGCCCTGGCCGAAACCAGCATAATCTTGCGCATCTTGCAAAGGCACAATGGCGAGATTGTGGTCAATCTGGCCTTGTAACTCAATCAGGCCGATCACCTCCAACCTAATGCGTTTTGGTGCCTGTACCTTGTTAACATCACTCGATGGAAGCATCAAAGTAAGAGATTCACCGACGCTGACTCCAAGCTGGCGCGCGACGCCACTGCCGAGGATGATGTGTTGCTCTCCCGGTACGAACGCTTGCCAAGCCGCAGGGTCAATAAAGCTGGTCAGGCTAGAGACTCTCGACTCTAAATCACTGTCCAAGCCTTTCAGCTCGATGGCTTTGATCTCTTGACCTTTCTCGGCCAACGCAGTCAAAGAGACATAAGGCGCAGCCGCTATCACATCTGAGTGCAGCTCCGCACGCGAGATCGCCGTTTTCCAGCGCTCAATCGGCCCGCGGACCCCTTCTAACTCGGCATGAGCTACGACAGAAAGGACACGGTCACGTAACTCACGCTCGAACCCATTCATCGCCGACAGACCAATAATGATCACCGCTACACCAACGGCAATGCCAATCATCGATGACATCGAAATAAACGACACCATTTTGTTGCGTTTTTTGGCGCGGCTAAAGCGCGCACCAATCAATAATGAAAGCGACACACACTACTCCTTGATCAACATGCCATCTTGCATTCTAAGCTGGCGATCCATTTTGGCCGCGAGCTCATTATCATGCGTAACCACCAAAAAGGCGGTGCCAGACTCTCGATTAAGCGTGCGCATCAAATCGTAAATCGCCAAAGCCGTACTATGATCCAGATTCCCCGTCGGCTCATCGGCTAAAACCAACGCAGGCTTGTTCACCAAAGCGCGTGCGATGGCTACTCGCTGGCGTTCACCACCAGAAAGCTCTGATGGGCGATGCTCAACGCGATGGCTAAGGCCAACTTTGTCCAGCCATTCAAGCGCCTCTTGCTTGGCTTTAGAGGGGCTCATGCCGCCGATCATCAGCGGCATCGCAACGTTTTCGAGCGCGGAAAAGTCAGCAAGGAGATGATGAAATTGATAGACAAAGCCTAGACTTTGATTGCGGATCTTAGCCTGCTGATTGGAGGATAAATCCAATAGAGACTGCTGCTGGAACACCACCTCACCCTCGTTAGCCTCATCTAGCGCGCCCAAGATATGCAGCAGCGTGCTCTTACCGGAGCCCGAGGTGCCGATAATCGCGGCCAACTCACCTTGCTCAAGATCAAAACTTACGCCGCGCAATACTGGCGTCGCCACACTGCCCTCTTGATAGGTTTTACTAATGTTGTTACAGCTCAATAGACTACTCATAACGAAGGGCCTCTGCGGGTTTTTCTGATGATGCACGGTAAGATGGATAAAGTGTCGCAAGCAAGCTGAGAAGAATAGCTAAGCCAATCACGCTAGCGATTTGAACAGGCTGGATCAACACAGGCAAAGAGCCACCCAATGTGACTAATTCGACGCCGATGACTTGCAGCAGGGTATTGAGATGGCTCGAGAGCAGAACCCCCAACCCGCCGCCCACCAGGGCGCCGACAATACCTGAGCTGGCGCCTTGAACCATAAAAATGGCCATGATCCGCGTTGAAGTCATGCCTTGGGTTTTTAAGATGGCTACCTCAGACTGCTTTTCCATCACCACCATGATCAGCGCCGAGATGATATTGAAAGCAGCTACGCCAACGATCAAGCCGAGCATCAAGCCCATCATATTTTTTTCCATCTTGACCGCCTGGAATAACTCTCCACGCTGCTCACGCCAGTCGCTCCAGTGCCAGCCTTCAGGGAGAGATTGTTGACTAAGGTTAGACACCACAAATGGGTCGTCAAAATACAAACGCCAACCACTTACGGTGTGCTTGGGCAAGCGCATCAATCGCGCGGCATCATCGATATGCGTGATCACCAGCTGGGCGTCGATATCTGAGCCGGTATTAAAAATCCCCGCTAGAGTAAAATTACGCTGGCTGGGTATCCGGCCAAGTGGCGTGAACTGGCTGGCACTTGTTACCATCAAGCGCACTTTGTCACCGACAGACACGTTCAGGCTACGTGCCATGGCATGGCCCAAAAATAGTTGATATTCACCGCTTTGCAGCTGCGATAGCTGACCTGACATCAGATGATCAGAGATTGGATTATGACTATCCTGCTCTACGCCAATCATCATCGCCACGCCAAGACCCGCTGCAGTCTGAACCACCGCCTCGCTGCGGACTATCGGTTCAATAGGATGTTGAGAGAACTGCTGAAGGAAACTTGGCACCTCGTCAGCTGGGGTTCTTTGCCCCTCTTGACTGACTACCGCTTGGGGAAGCACGCCTAGCATGCGACCTTTGAGCTGGTTTTCAAACCCGTTCATCACTGACAGCACAGTGACAAGCGACATCACCCCGATGGTGATACCCGCAGTGGACATAAAGGAGACAAATCGGCCAAAACGATCGCCACTGCGTCCACGCAAATAGCGTAAACCAATAAAAAGAGAGACTGGATGAAACATAGGCGTCCATGACTTTTAGTTAAGGACTCTACTCTAAACCCTATTTTAGGGTCGGTGTAGTCCCGTTTCGTTAAAAAGTGTCAATAAGTCACGACAAAAGGCCTCAAAACGTGTTCAAGTGACTAAAATTCATTCTACTGGGTAATTTTTTCACCAAAAAACGCAGGCTTAGCCTCTCAACTGGGAACCGTTTTGTCGGACATGCTCACAACACCATCAATTGTCTCTTTCAGGCCCCGTTTGATGATTGCAACCCTATTCGAGCCCCGCTACCATGGCGCACTAACAAATCGCTATCGAGAGGTATGACTATGTCAGAGCAAGAGTTTTTTACAGTCCAACATGCCATGAAGGCCAATATCGAGCCTCTGGCCAAGGACTACGTCTTGCCATGCCTAGACAACCTTGAGGCAGAAACACCCGCGCCATTTTTGGTCGCCAGCGAATTCTCTCGATTAGACCCACTGCAAGAAAGTGCTCGCGCAGAGCTTAAGAGCTCTGAGTTACGACACGTCATTGAGCTGCTCGATACGCAAAATGCCAAGCTCAACCTGTTGCTGGGCTACATGCTTTCACAACAAGATGACTCTCGTTACGCGGTCACAACCGAGTCCTTCGGTGCCAGTCGGTTTACCTACCGCAGTGATAAGGCGCTGTCTATCGACACCCCGGTACGGGCCAAGTTATTCTTGGAACATCCCGCCGCCGCCATCTATTGCTACGGTCAAATTACCCAGTGCGAGGCGCGCTCAAATGAATTTTTGATCGGGGTTAAGTTCACTCGTATCAAAGACACCGACCAAGATATCTTGATCCGCGCGGCCCTTTATCAACAGCAAAAACTTCTTCGCCAACGCTCACTAGAACGAGGAAATTCGTAACACTATGACAACCCAAACGCTTTTAACTCTAAACGTTCCTACTGGCGCTGGTGACAATAAATACTTCGGTAACCTGTTAGGGGCCAGCCTTGCATTAACCAGTGCCGAGCTAGCAAGCACCAGCGGGCGGCATAACCTTATCGTCGCACCCGACCCGCAGACCGCACTCAAGCTGCAACATGAGATAGAGCAGTTTTATCCTCACGCTGTGACAATTTTTCCTGATTGGGAAACGCTTCCTTACGATAACTTTTCACCCCATCAGGAGATCATCTCAGACCGGATCTCATGCCTATACCAGTTGCCTACCCAGCAATCGGGCATCACGATCGTGCCTGTCAGCACCCTACTGCAGCGCCAATCACCGCGTGAGTTCTTGCTTCAACACACCTTGATGGTCAAACAAGGGGACAATTTCTCCCTCGAAAAGCTGCGTATGCAACTCGAGAAGTCGGGCTATCGTCACAGCGATCAAGTGTTTAGCCCTGGCGAATATGCCAGCCGTGGCTCTATTATTGATCTGTTCCCTATGGGCAGTCAGGCTCCGTATAGAATTGATTTCTTTGATGATGAAATCGACACAATTCGTACCTTTGACCCAGAGAATCAGCGCTCAATAGAGGACGTAAATGAGATCCGCCTCCTACCTGCGCACGAGTTTCCAACCACGGAAGAGGCGATCGAAGACTTCCGTATTCGCTGGCGTCAGCAGTTTGATGCCCGCCGCGAGCCTGAATCCATTTATATGCAGGTTTCAAAAGGTACCTGGCCTGCAGGTATCGAATACTGGCAGCCACTGTTTTTCGAGCAAACCGAAACCCTATTCGATTACCTTCCCGATGATACTCAGGTGATCACCGTTGGTGATATCGAAGCGTCCATCGATCACTTCCTTAACGATGTTGAACACCGCTATGATCAACGCAGTATCGACCCGCTTCGCCCCTTACTCAAGCCCCAAGATCTGTGGCTTAAGAAAGACGAGTTGTTCAGCGAGCTAAAACAGCTGCCTGTTGCCAGGCTCAACATCGAGCCTATCGAGGAAAAACAAGGACGAACTAACCCTAAGTTCACCGCTTTGCCGGACCTAGCCGCCAAACCACAAAACAAAGAGCCTTTGGCTGCCCTGCGCCAGTTTATTGAGGGCTTTGCGGGCAAAGTGATTTTTTCAGTGGAGTCTGAAGGCCGTCGCGAGGCACTGCTTGAGCTGTTGCAGCCGGTCAAGCTTAAACCGTCAGAACAACCAGATTTCCACCACGCTCTTACCAGCTCAGACAAAATCACCCTCGTCATGGGCGCCTCAGAAAGAGGCTTTATCTTCGATGAGTCTCATCTTGCGTTTATCTGTGAGAGCGATCTGCTTGGCGATCGCGTTATCCAAAGACGCAAAAAGGACCGCCGCCACACCAACAGCGACGCGGTGATCCGCAACCTAGCGGAGCTTAAACCTGGTCAGCCAGTGGTGCACATTGACCACGGGATCGGGCGCTACCTAGGTTTGCAAACCCTTGAAGCTGGAGGCATGACCACCGAATACGTTACCTTGGAGTATCAAAACGAGGCCAAGCTGTATGTACCGGTTGCCTCACTTAACCTGATCAGCCGTTACTCCGGCGGAGCAGAAGAGTCGGCACCACTGCACAAACTCGGCGGCGATGCCTGGACCAAAGCGCGGCGCAAAGCCGCGGAAAAGGTTCGCGATGTCGCTGCAGAGCTACTTGACGTATACGCTAAACGCGAGCTTAAACCAGGTCACAAGTTCGAGCTAGATCGCGGTCAGTACGCCACATTTAAGGCCGGTTTTCCGTTTGAGGAGACAGATGACCAAGCCACCGCAATCAATGCCGTGTTGTCGGATATGTGCCAGCCCAAAGCCATGGATCGTCTGGTGTGTGGTGATGTGGGCTTTGGTAAAACAGAGGTGGCGATGCGCGCTGCGTTTGTCTCCACCGATAATGACAAGCAAGTTGCCGTGCTGGTGCCTACCACGCTGCTCGCACAACAGCATTTTGAGAACTTCCGCGACCGCTTTGCCAACTTGCCAATCAGAGTAGAAGTGCTCTCACGCTTTAAATCCGCCAAAGAGCAAAAGCAGATTTTAGCCGATGTGGCTGAGGGTAAGGTCGACATTGTCGTGGGTACCCATAAGCTGATCACCAGCGATATCCAGTTTAAAGATCTTGGCCTTTTGATCGTGGATGAGGAACACCGCTTTGGTGTGCGTCAAAAAGAGAAGGTTAAAGCAATGCGTGCCGATGTCGATATTTTGACGCTTACTGCTACGCCTATACCGCGAACCCTGAATATGGCTATGAGTGGTATGCGCGATCTGTCGATCATTGCCACACCTCCAGCGCGACGGCTGTCGATCAAAACCTTTGTCCGAGAGAAAGACAGCAGCACGATTCGCGAGGCGGTGCTGCGTGAGATCATGCGTGGTGGTCAGGTGTACTTCCTACATAACCAAGTTGACACGATCGATAAGATCGCCCGCGATCTCGCCGAGCTGATCCCCGAGGCGCGCGTCACCACAGCCCATGGCCAGATGCGTGAGCGTGAGTTGGAAAAAGTCATGAATGATTTCTACCACCAGCGCTTTAACCTCTTGGTGTGTACCACGATCATCGAAACGGGTATCGATGTGCCAACGGCGAATACCATTATCATCGACCGCGCTGATCACCTTGGTTTGGCTCAGCTGCACCAGCTACGTGGACGCGTTGGCCGCTCGCATCACCAGGCATATGCGTACTTATTAACGCCGCACCCTAAGGCGCTAACCAAAGATGCCGTCAAACGCCTTGATGCGATTGCCTCATTGGAAGACCTTGGCGCAGGCTTTACCTTGGCAACGCACGACCTTGAGATCCGCGGGGCCGGTGAGCTGCTTGGCGATGAGCAGAGTGGTCAGATCCAGTCGGTTGGCTTCACCTTATACATGGAGATGCTAGAGCAAGCCGTCGAAGCGCTCAAAGAAGGCAAGGAGCCATCACTGGATGAGCTATTGCGCGAGCAAACTGAGGTTGAGATGCGTCTTCCAGCACTGCTTCCTGATGATTATATTCCGGATGTGAATACTCGCCTGTCGATGTATAAGCAAATCGCGAGTGTGCAAGCCAAAGAGGAGCTGGCCGAGCTGAAAGTTGAGCTCATTGACCGCTTCGGTCTTTTACCCGATGCTACTAAGAATCTCCTTACCGTGTCGGAGCTCAAGCTGGATGCAGGTAAGCTCAAGGTGAAAAAAATGGAGGCGCATGAAAAAGGGGGTTACATTGAATTCTATCCTGATGCTGACATTAACCCGACATTCTTGGTTAAACTACTCCAGGCGCAACCGAATAAGTTCGCAATGGAGGGGCCGACCAAGTTTAGGTTCAACGTACCTCTGGTCGACCGCCGTGAGCGCCTCAAGTTTGTCAACAACATGCTTGATGAGTTCGCTCAAAACCGCCTGCCAGCGTAACTCACTTGGCCAAGGCGGCAAACACTGCTTGCAAGTCACTGACATTATTCACAGACTTGGGTATAGTTTAAAGTAATACCAAAGAGGAAGCGCTAGCTTCCTCGATGTTCACCGATTAACGGAGTTATGATGAACAAATTGATCCCGCTTCTAATGCTTCTCGTGTCCATGCCGAGCTTGGCACAAAGAGAATTTGATATCGAAGTGATCATTTTCAAACGCTCAGTGAACCCAGAGCAAACCTCTGAGGCGTGGCCAAACACGCTACCTGAGATCGACCTATCGCGTGCCGGCAGTCTAGGTGACGCCGACTTTCGTGAGCAAAAACAGGTTGAGCTACTGCCAGATTCTGCACTCGAACTGACCAGTCAAGCGGCCGATTTACGTCGTCATGCTGGTTTTTCAGTGCTTCTGCACACCGCTTGGCGACAAGATGATCGCGGCCGCGCCTCTGCGCCTACGTTTCGTTTAAGGGCTGGTGAGGACTATTCGGATAGCTTTTTGCCCGACGGCTCTGTTTACTCTGATGAGCTGGTGAGTGAGCCGGTGGATGACTTTGTCGAATCGAACGCCGCTGATCCGCTGTATGAGTTAGACGGCACGCTGCAAGTATACGTGCAACACTATCTGTTTGCCGATGCCGTGTTTGACCTAAAGCGCCCAAGCGTGCGCGAAGTCGTTATCGAGAACACCCAGTTTGAAGATCCCATTGAAGAAGAAGAGACTGCGGCTGTTGTAGCTGGTCATATGCAGGAAATTGAATACACCACTGAGGTAGAAAAATTCCTCAAATCTTACCGTCTTGATCAAAAACGCCGCATGCGCAGTGGTGAGATCCACTACTTCGATCACCCACTGATGGGCATGATCATTCAAGTCCGCCGCGCGCCGCAAGACGATGAGTCCTAACTTCTCGATTATCACCGATTCCCTCGAACTCAAGCTGCTCAGCGACCACGATGCTGAGCAGCTGCAAATCTTGATTCAATCCTCCCCCACCCTACACCGCTGGATTGATTGGTGCCATGCTGATTTTTCACTCCAAGAAGCGCAGCAGTTTATCGCTCTGACTCGCAGCAACTGGGCCAAAACCATCGGCTTTGGCTTTGGTATTTACTGCCGTGCCAGTGGCACTCTGTATGGCATGGTTGCGATCAATGAGCTCTATCAAACCTTCAATATGGTCTCGATCGGCTATTGGATCGCCGATCGTTATCAGCGCCGGGGACTGGGTCGGATCAGTATCCAGGCATTGGTCAATTTTTGCTTTGAGATGCTCAAAGTCACCCGAGTCGAGATTGTCTGTGACCCAGATAACCACGCCAGTCGCCGAGTCATTGAGTCATGCGGCGCACAATTTGAAACCGTTGCCGCAAACCGTTTTATTTACGCTAAGCAGCCCAAAGATGGCGCGGTCTATGCCATTGTGCCATAAGCTATCCGCCACCAACTATCTACCATAAGGAAGTCACTATGCATGTTTTTATCACCGGGGCGAATCGAGGGATCGGGTTCGAGCTTACCAAACAGTGGCTTGCCAAAGGCGCGCGGGTTACTGCCACGTTTCGTCAATCCTCGACTGCTGAAGGCCTGCTTGCCTTGGCAGACCAAGAGCCAAATCTGACCTGCCTTGAACTCGACGTAACTGACTACCCAGCCGTTGCTGCACTGCCTCAGTCCCTTGCACCAATCGATATTCTGATCAACAACGCCGGATACTACGGCCCTAAAGGCTACGGTTTTGGTCGCACTGATCTTGACCAATGGCGCCAGGTACTCGAAGTCAACACCATCGCTCCGCTTAAGTTAGTCGAGAACCTCTTCCCGCTGCTCGAACAAGGCACCTTGAAAAAGATCATGTGTTTATCCTCCAAAGTAGGCAGCATGACCGAAAACACCTCTGGTGGCGGCTACATCTACCGCTCGTCAAAAGCAGCGCTGAACTCGGTCGTCAAAAGCTTGAGTAATGACCTAAGCCCACAAGGTTTTACTGTCTTAGCCCTTCACCCTGGCTGGGTTCAGACCGAGATGGGCGGGCCGAACGCAATCTTACCAATCCCTGAAAGCGCAAAAGGCCTAATTGAGGTGATCGACAACGCCAAAGTCGAAGATAGCGGCTGCTTTTTGGATTACCAAGGTGTTCAACTTCCTTGGTAGAACCGAAAAAGCAATAACAAGCATGGATTCAAAAGCTTTGAATCCATGTAGAAAAGTTATATTGACACCCATAATAATAACAATTTAAAAGACACCCGTATTGGTCCAATAAACAAAAATTGAGCCAACGATAAATCGTCCGTAAATACCATTCTTTTATGTGTGCAGAGTGAAGGTTAACTAAAGCCGAGTACCAAAATATGATATTGAAATTACGGTTTCGCTCATTTTTAGCTATTTATATCGCTACCGGTAATGTCTCTCCCCGCCACAGCTGTCACCGTAGCGAAAAAAGGTCAAAAGTGGTTTATGCGGCTTTAAAGCAACGCCTTGCGGAAGTCACGCCTTTCATCCTTTGCAAGCCGTGCTGTCTTTGGTATTGACGCAGAGACTTTTCACCGCCGATAGGTCCGGTGAACTCCTTTTCAAGCGAAACAATCAGAGACTCCCACACCGCTTCATCGATCCCTAGTCTGGATAAAATCGGCGGATGGTACTCAGCTATAGCCCCATGCTTGTCTTCGCGTATGGCGCGACCACTGAAATCCACCAGTGACAGGTAATCTTCAAGTCGGAACGGCAGCCCCTCTGGCATCTCCTGCTTAGGGTCACCAACAAAGGGAAATAAGGCTTTAGGTTGGCGCGGGTCACAGCCGTCAGAAACCCGGAGAGTATCCACCCTAGACTTGATACTGGTATAATCAGACTCTTCAGGAGTGGGCGCTATCTGGGCGCGGACCGGGTTTAAGTCGACATAAGCCATACAGGTAACTAAGGCGGCTTCGTCAAGTAGCGCTTGCGATTTAAAACGCCCTTCCCAAAATCGTCCAGTACACCCCTCTTCCTTGTTAGCTTGACGGGCTATAGCCTCATTAAGATTACGCATAAACCAACTGATGTCATACAGACGCAGGCGATACACCTCAACAATATCCATTACTGCTTTCAATGACACGTCATCGAGCTGCTCTCCACTAAGATAGCGAGTTGTTAGTAATGTTCCTTTGTGCAGTTGATGCCAACGCTCCAAGACCTCATGCGCACTCCAACCCAGAGCCGTCACCTGATTAACATGCAGCACCACGTGGGTATGATTACTCATCACCGCATAAGAGCAAACATCAATGGCGAACACACGCGCCAACCTGAGCAGACGCTCTTCAACCCAACCCCGCCGATGTTCATAACTTTTGCCAGTAACCTCATCAACACCACATAAGTAGGCCCTACGCACACAGCGCGAAACACAGTGATAGTAGGCTGTATCATCCAGACTAACTTGTTCAGAGCGAGCTTTGGGCATCGTGACTCTCCCGAGATTTGAGCACTACTTCAGTGTAGGAGAGGGTAAACAACTTCACCAATATATTATGGGTGTCATTATATATTTTTGGGGTGGTACTATTCGGTGACAACTCCTATACTCTGCTGCTGATCTATAACAAGGTAATAAAATGAAAATTTGTGGTGTTGAACTTAGTGGGAATGATGCGATTATCAGTCTTTTGTCCCTGTCTGATGGTGTTTTTAATATCCCTGATTGCCGCGTGGCAAAAATTTCCATTGGCGATGCTAATGACACCGACAAGATGAAGCACTTTCAGTTCTCATTTGCAAAGCTGATGCAAGACTATCAGGTTGAGCGAGTTGTGATCCGTCAGCGCCAAACTAAAGGTAAGTTTGCTGGTGGTGCAGTGGGTTTCAAGTTGGAAGCGGCTATTCAGCTTATTGATGGACTTAAGGTCGATGTTGTCTCTCCGGCAGAAATCAAAGAGGGTCTAAAGCGCAATCCACTCCTAGTGCCTTTTAAAGAGACGGGGCTAAAGCAGTATCAAGAGCCAGCATTTATGGTGGCCTACGCCTGTATCATGAAGTAGCACAGCGCTCCACTATGAACGTGTCTAAAAAACCGATAGAGCGTCTATCGGTTTTTTTATGTGCGCTGTTTGCTGACTTTGAAAGTACTACTAGTTCGGACCCTAAAACACTAGCAGTGTGCCCTTAAAGTTTCATGGGGCGCTCGCATTAATGTGCATTTTCATGTTTCACGCCCCGGTCATTTCATGGCTACTGGCTTTTTATCGCTCAGTCTGCACACTTCTGAACAAAACTGTGTTTCGCCCCATTTAATACAAAATTACTGTCAAAAGAGCAGAGCCAATTGCTCGTTCTCAACAAAGCGAGCATGTTGCGATTACCCATCAATAGGAACCACTTCCAGCGCATTAATAATCCAATTACCTGATAGATTCAACTCCAACAGTTCATCATCAGACACCACAACGTCAACCGTTTTAACCACTTGATTGCCAGCTTGAACCATCTCGTTATCCATCAGTAGCTCACCATTAATCGTAAAGGACATTTGGTAATCATTACCGGTACGATAAACCGAATTGCGGTTGGTTCTGACATCACCCATGTAATAGGTCACTTTATAACGCCCGGGGATTAACTTAGCGAAGAAGCTAGCGTTTTCTTTACCAGTCAAACCATTGCGCTGCCAGAATGGAATCTGCCAAGTGGACTCGTTGTGCTCGATCTTGATGTCGTGCATATTAGCATTGGCCCAGCCAAGTTGGCTCTTACCGTCATTAAAGACATTTCTCTGACTCACTGGAGTAAAGCCTAACGCTGGTGGCATACCGTACATGGCGAAGTTGATCTTGAGATCACTCATAGGCTCAACCGCTGTGCCAGCGTTAACGGTAACAGTCTCTAAGCTAAACTCTGGTGTAGGCGCGATAGCAACAGGGCTCCAAGGGGCAATATTGTTATAGCTCTCAGGGGCACCTACTAGGCTTCGTGTCTGCTCGTACTTGGCCACATCTTGTGTTGCTAGGACGATGCGATCAATACCGATACCTGCATCTACCTGGTATAGGCTGATGGTGTGATAGCCCGGCTCGTCGATAGTGATTTCAAACGGGATTTTTTCCATCTGGGCCAGTACATTGCGATACCAAGTCCATGAGACCTTTTCGCCAGAGCCAAGGGTTTCATTACGTTTTTGGCCTTTTTGACGCACGCCACTGAGTGTTTGCAGCTGCTCTCCGTTTACGCCAATCATGATGTCTGCGGTCATCTCCTTACCCTCATTCAAGGTTGGGATACGGTACAGCTCGCCATAGAAGGTGCCTTTACTTGTAAACAGCACCTTGTAGTCAAGTCTTGCAGAATCGCTGATATGGTTATCGGTGACCTTGGCGTCAGCCTTCACCACCATAGAAGAGCCGGTGTAACCAAAATGCTTGTGTTCTAGCCAACGGGAATCGTCTTTTCCTGCGGCACTATCTGAGTAGCGTTCGGCTTCAATCGCCACTAAACCGTTGCTTTCGACATAGCTGTTCGGCTCTAACTCAATCGCGTATTTTTCCGCTTTAACTGGATATGACTTCTCATGCCCATGAACGCCTATCACCTTGATCGAGCCCAGATTAGTCCCAACGTCCACTGAATCCCAATCAATCGATACCCACAAACGCTGCTCAATGTCGACCTCGCCAGATGACTGCGACACTGAAATCCAGTCTGCATCCGTTTCAATCTGCCAAGCCATTGGCTCCAGACCAAGGTTGAACACATCAATAAAGCGCTTGTTGTCTTCGAATGAAGAGAAGTTTAGAGTTACTTGTTCATCTCCGGTTACCTGACCTTCCGATACCGATCCAATACCCTCAACCGCGTCTTCAATAAACTTCTCCGCGTAGATTAAGGTGTTGGGCATTACCGCGACGTTGAAGATATTACGCTTGGAGTTGTAGTCAGCGTAAGGGTCCATAATCCCGTCCCACTTACCGTCCATAAACTCCTTATTGTAGAAAGTGAGATCACGCTGAATTGCTGCTTCCGCCTGCTCAGACAGCTCTTTGTACGCATTAACACTAGCGTATCGTCCCTGCTCAGCGTATTGGTAATTTTTACGGTAGTAGGTGGTTTTCTCCATCATTAAGCGTGTTGAACGAATCGGGTAGTAAGCAAAGTGCCAGAATGGCGCTTGGCTCGCTTGGTCTAAATCGTCGTAGATCGCCTTCGCTCGCGACTCCAACTCGCGCATATTTTCAATCTGACGCTGCGCCTCATCACCAAACACAAACGTGTCGTAGTGCTGATACATATCATCGTTTTCCCAGTGCCAAACCCAGTGAGGCGTCATGGCTTCCGGCTTTTTAGGCCACGCCAACTGATGGAACTCAGTGATAATATCGGCAAATTCACTTGCCTGCTCACCCTCAATATTTAGGTGTTGCTTGGCTGCGTCCTCCAAGAAGGTTTTCGTCGCATTAACTGGATAAGCATTGATATCGTAGGCCATCTTCATAATGAACTGGATACCTAACTCTGCAGGCTTAATGTCACCCACATTGATCATCCACAATGCGTTGGTGTTGGAAGCATAGGACTTGAGCAGCTCCTTTTGCACCAAAGGCAGTGGCGTTGTATACAGCCAGTTGTACTGAGTTGGGTAGCCTTGGTAAGCAAGGTGGTAGTACAAGCCATTGCCCGCGACTCTTTCTTGCTCATGCGGTCGTGGCGTCTGCCTCACATAACCAAAGTTATCTTCCGTCATAACAATGATAACGTCCTGCGGGATATCGACGCCTTGCGATGTCTCCTCGCCATTGGTGCTCTCACCATTGTACAGCTCACCCACCTCTTCATAAGGAACGAAGATTTGTGGAACAGCATCCTCAGCGCCAAACACCTCTGCAATCATTTCTCTCTGACGATCAATGATTTTTTGCAGTAGTGCACTCTTATCGGCTAAGGTTGGATTGATCAAGTTTTCGTGCTTAAAGGGTGAGTCGTGAACACCACGCATACCTAGGGTGTAGATCATGTTGAAGTCTTTCGCCTCAACCAGACGCTCCATCCAGTAGGCTTCGATAGCCAGTGGGTTAACAGAATAGTCCCAGATAGGCAGGCCTTCAGCGTCGTATTTATCTTTATTTGCAGCAGCCCAGCCCCACCATTCACTGAGGTTATTCCGCCCCATATTTTCACAGTGTGATGCGCCAATATAAATGCCGTACTCCGTCGCTAGGCGTGGATTGATGGCAATACCATGCTCATCTTTGGCCTCAAAGAAGTAGTTACTGATCCCGTGCATCGCCGGCCAAAGGGTATTGGCTTTCATGCGCAGCAATAGCTCAAATACACGCTCGTAGACTTCTGGGCTTGGGTTACCGTGCAGCTTATCGATGGAGGTGTTGCCGCTCCATTGTGTCATTGCCCCTTCATCATTAATAAAGATGCCACGAAAACGCACTGAAGGCGCTTGCGGCGCCACAACCAAATCCTTAAACGCAATCTCCTGCTGCTGCTCTGGAACAACGTCTCCCCACCAGTAGAGCGGCGACACCCCAATACGCTCAGAGATATCATAGATACCAAAGATGGTGCCCATCGCATCACTTCCCGCCACTACTAGCGCATTTTTGTCATCTTGCTGCGTAAGAGTAATGGTTTTAAGTAGGAATGATTCGACCAAATCTTCTGCGCCGTCAATCTCGTCAATGGCACCTTGAGACTTGAGGTTCACGATTTCCGGAGACTCCAACGTGCCGATAATAATCACGTTGTTACTCGCCTTATCAATCGCATTGATAATGTTTGGCTTGCGACCTGTCACTCTCTCAATATCCATGGCTAAGTCGTTAGCCGCTCGGACAATCTTTGCATCCTCATCTTGTGAGACATAAATCTCGGCTAGTGTGTCACCAGTAGCAAGCCAAAACTCATTACTTTCCGGCTCTTGTGAACACCCCGAAACTATCAACATGAACATCGAGACAATAAATGCTCGTATCACACCTCTTTGATACTGAAATCCCATAACCCCTTACCTATTCCGTTAGATGAAAACTAGCACCTCCCTCGTGCTTGGAAGTGCATTACCGTTTGCTGTACGCACACTTTTGCCAGGCTTACATCTACATTCAAGAGCTTTGTGAATCGGTAAGAGTGGCTAAAAATGAGCACTTACTAGATATATAACGGGAGCTATATTATCAGCTAGTAGACCAATTTCTCATGATTGATCTAACAATTATCAACATTGGTTTACATTTAATCTACTGCGTGGGAATTTGATTATTACTTCACGAAAAACTTATAAAACTCAGCAACAACTCATCTAATAAAGGGTGGCTGTCAAACTGTTGATAGTATTTATTCAATTAAGGTTATTGCGAGTGAATTACCATATTTACTCGTTCCTTATACTGACTAAGATAATTTTACTTTTCGCAGTTGTAAGACGCAGTTCACTATTCCAACGTAATCATTTGTTAGAACTCAGTATTATTCGTGATGAACGTCATAACAATAGCTTGAAAAACAGGCTGCCAGTTTCATGATTAAATGCAGCGGATCGCTGACATAAAAGGAGAGGAACGATGGCTGCTGATAAAGACTTAGTGAACTTTAGTGAAGATCATGAACTGAATTACTGCTTACGCAGTGCGGGCAAGCGCCAGACGAAAGCCAACCGTGACGCGTTAGTCACTTTGGGTCGCCAGGTCAAACAAGATTTGGGCAAACGCGTGCTGTCACAAACCGACGTAAGCTCGGCAATCAAAGGCAATGAAGACTTGTTTGAATAGACTTCCTGCCCTTGAAACAGACAACAAGCGATTAGCTCACTAGCAGCTAATCGCTTTTTCTTTTGCTTGACCCTTTTTTACGCGTGTATTTTCTTTTCTTGTAAGCAGGCCTTTCGACCGGTGGCAGTTGGGTCAGCGACGCTGGCACCGGAGAGGTTTTGACTAACTCCATCAATTGCTCAAGTCTTGTGGTCAAGTCAACCATAAACGGCTGATAAGCCTGGCCCTTCTCTGCGATGCTCTGCAATTGGTGCTCCCAAATTGCCGTCATATCGGGATAGGTAGATTCATCAGGCAAAGCATGAACCAACCCTCGACCTGCGGGCGTGCTGAGTACTTGCTTACCCTGACGCTTTAAAAGCTGACGTTTAAACAGGGTATCTAAGATACCCGCTCGCGTCGCTTCGGTGCCAATCCCATCCGTCTCACGCAGGATCTTCTTGAGATCTTTATTTTCGACATAACGCGCGATCCCTGTCATGGCTTGCAATAGGGTTGCTTCGGTAAAGTGGCGCGGTGGCTCGGTCTTACGCTCTTTGATCTCACCCTCTCGACATACCAAGCTGGTCCCCTCTTTAAGTGGCGGGACTTGATCCACTCCGGCATCAGACTCTTCGACTTTGCCCATCAAAGTCTTCCAACCCAGCTCAACCAACTGGCGACCTTTAGCAACAAAGGTGCCCCCAGCGATATCAAACACCAGTTTCGCCTCAGCGTACACCGCAGGTGGGTAGAACTGGATTAGGTACTGACGGGCGATAAGCTTATACACCTTTAGCTCATCACCGGACATACCATTAGAGGCCGCTTTCTTTGGCGTTGGGATGATCGCATGGTGCGCATCCACCTTGCTATCATTCCAAGCTTTAGATTTGATGCTCAGGTCGGCACCCTCAACGCCAGCTTGCATCTCACGACTGTTATTGGCAATCGCATCACACACACTGCGTGCTTGTTTGAAATGATCGCGTGGAAGATAGCGGCTGTCTGAGCGAGGATAGGTGATCAGCTTATGCTTCTCATACAACGACTGACAGGTATCGAGTACCCGCTGGGCACTCATACCAAAACGCTTAGCAGCATCAATTTGCAGCGCAGACAATGAATAAGGCAGTGGCGCGTATTGCTTGGTCTGTTTCTGCTCCGACTCGGTCACTAACGCAGGCTGATTCGCGATCCTTCCGGCAACATTCTCAACCAGTTTTTTATTCAGCACCCGCCCCTCTTCGTCCATCCACGGCTGGCAGGCCTCACTGGGCTTCCAGCGCGCGCGAATGTCAAATAGACCAGACTCACCCTGATAGGGGATCAAAGCATGCAAGGTGTAGTAATCACGCGGGACAAAGTTCTCAATCTCTTCATCGCGACGCACGACCAGCCCAAGCACGGGAGTTTGTACTCGGCCCACTGAAAGCACACCTTGATACCCGGCTTTTTTACCGAGCAAGGTATAAGCGCGCGACATATTCATGCCGTACAGCCAGTCAGCACGCGAGCGGGCCAGGGCAGAAACCGACAAGGGAATAAAATCACGATTGCTACGCATTGAGGACAGCGCACGCTTGACTGCAGGCAGGTTAAGGTCACTGATCAACAGCCGCTGAGCCGCCGCCTTTTTCGTTTTTGACACCTTACAGTAGTCAAGCACCTCATCGACCAGAAGCTGCCCTTCCCTATCTGGGTCACCCGCATGAACAATTTCATCTGCGCTGCGCAGCAACTTCTTAACCACATTTAACTGCTTACTGGCGGTTTTTCTCGGCCTGAGCTGCCACTCCTGCGGCACGATTGGCAAATCGGCGAGATTCCACTTTTTGTAACGCTCGTCGTACGCATCGGGCTCTACCTGCTCGAGCAAGTGACCAATGCACCAAGTGACGATGTCATTACCGCACTGGATATAACCCTCCCCCTTCTTTTGTCCACCCGGCAACGCAGCTGCGATGGCACGGCCTAAACTTGGTTTTTCGGCGATATAAAGACGGGTCATAGTGGGCTTCCAGCACAAATAAATAAGGCCACATTATCCAATGTGGCCTTATAAAATCAACAAATAACTGTATCTATATACAGCTTGACGCGCTATTTTTACGCGTCTTCACTTGGAGCACGCTCCGCAGCTTCTTTGATAAGCGTTTGCAGCTCACCTTTTTGGAACATCTCAACGATGATGTCACAGCCACCAATTAGCTCACCCTCAACCCAAAGCTGTGGGAAGGTTGGCCATTGTGCGTAAGCCGGTAGCTCAGCGCGAATGTCTGGGTTTTGCAGGATATCAACGTAAGCAAACTTCTCACCACAGTTCATCAGAGCTTGTGCAGCCTGAGAAGAGAAACCGCAGCTAGGCAGTTTTGGAGAGCCCTTCATGTAAAGTAGGATGGTGTTTTCAGCGATCTGCTGCTTGATTTTGTCGATAGTTTCCATGGCTTCCTCTTGCTGGAATGACGGCTTTTAATCCGACTATTCTAAACCATTAGTCAAGAATAAAAAGCCCAATAATTTTAGGGTTAATAAAATCATGTGCTTGAGCGCTAAATTTAGGTTTTTTTTAGTAAAAAAGTTGTTAGACTAACGCGAAGTCAGTCATAAGACGTATAAAATAAAACTTGGAAGCTCACGAAAGAGACCCCTCTCTTTCAACAAAACAATGGAGAAACGAGTAATGGCATTTGAACTACCAGCTCTTCCTTACGCAAAAGATGCGCTAGAACCACACATCTCAGCAGAAACACTAGATTTCCACCACGGTAAGCACCACAACACTTACGTTGTTAAGCTAAACGGTCTGATCCCTGGCACTGAGTTTGAAGGTAAAACTCTTGAAGAGATCATCAAGACATCGACCGGTGGCGTATTTAACAATGCAGCACAGATCTGGAACCACACCTTCTACTGGCACTGTCTAGCGCCAAACGCAGGCGGTGAGCCAACAGGCGCGGTAGCAGACGCTATCAACGCAGCATTTGGCTCGTTTGAAGAGTTCAAAGCAAAATTCACCGACTCTGCAATCAACAACTTCGGTTCATCTTGGACTTGGCTTGTTAAGAAGGCAGACGGCTCACTAGACATCGTTAACACGTCTAATGCAGCAACGCCTCTAACAGAAGAAGGCGTAACACCACTTCTAACTGTGGATCTTTGGGAACACGCATACTACATCGACTACCGCAACGTGCGTCCAGACTACATGAACGGTTTCTGGGCACTGGTTAACTGGGACTTCGTAGCAGAGAACCTAGCTAAGTAATCCAGTGACTATAAGTCTATGAGTTCAAACCCGCGCCTTTGGCGCGGGTTTTTTATTTTCTCAGCAAGTATCTAGAATAGCCGGCTCTGTGGCATAAAAAAGCTCGGCTATCGCGCCGAGCTTTTTTATCGCTGAGCATTATCTAGGTCGGTGTTTCGGTTAAGCTCTGTTTTTTCTTCATCTTCAGCGTGGAGTACACAGAGAAGATAGCCAATAGAATAAATGCCAACGCAATCGGTCGCTCATAGAGGAACGCCCAACTTCCATCGTACATCAATAGTGACTTGCGCAAATTCGTCTCCGCCATGGGACCCAGAATAATCGCCAGCAGGATCGGGGAGGAAGGAATGTCCATTTTACCCAACACAAACGCTAGCAAGCCAAACGCAATCGCAATGCCCACGTCAAACATCGAGTTATTGATCGCATACGCACCGACAATCGATAAGAAGACGATCACAGGGATCATGATTAGTTTCGGCACCTCAATGATCCGACAGAAAAAGCGAATCCCAATCAAACCAATCACCAGCATGACTAAGTTAGCAATCAGCATTGAGCTGAACACGCCGTAGACAATCTCAGGATTCTGGGTAAATAGCAGTGGCCCAGGCGTCAAACCCTGCACTATCAGCGCACCCAATAGTACCGCTGCGACCGCATCACCCGGTACGCCAAGGGTCAGAAGTGGCACCAGTGAGCCGCCGGTTACGCCGTTATTACCCGCTTCTGCAGCAGACAGGCCCCGCACAGAACCGTTACCAAACTCTGCAGGGTCTTTAGCTGAGCGCTTAGCTTCGTTATAGCAAACAAAGGCCGAGATATCCGCACCAGCCCCCGGGACCGAACCGATTGCGGTGCCCATCGCGCCACTTTTAATTGCGGTTGGCATCATCTCCTTGAGATCAGACTTACTCAGTAGCTTATGGTCGAACTTTGTCGCTTTAACTTTCTTCTCTTTATGCAGTTTTTCCAGCTGATTGAGTGCCTCAGAGAGGGCAAACAAACCGATCAATACCGGAATCACATTGATGCCACTGTATAGATCCATCACGCCGAAGGTGAATCGGGGTACGCTGCTGATCGGGTCGAGGCCAACCGTCGCCACCAATAAGCCAATAGTGCCCGCTAATAGCCCTTTAAGTATGTTCTTTGACGATACGCTGGCAATAATAGTCAGACCAAACAGCGCCAGCGCGAAATACTCAGGCGCATTAAAACGCAGGGCAAAGGTGGCCAGTTTCGGCGCGATAGCAATCAGTACGATAGTACTGATTAATCCGCCGGTAAAAGAGGCAATCGCAGAGATACTTAAGGCGCGCGCAGCCTGCCCTTTAGCGGCCATGGTATGGCCATCAAGCACGGTGGCAGCTGAGGCTGGTGTGCCTGGTGTTTTAAGCAAGATCGCCGCAATCGAGCCACCATAGATGCCGCCAATATACACACCAATCAGCATCACTAGGGCGGAGGTTGGCTCCATGCCAAAGGTAAAGGGCAGTAAGATAGCCACCCCCATGGTCGCGGTCAAACCCGGCAGCGCGCCAAGGATGATCCCACCGAGTACGCCAAACACTAGCACTGGCAGTACGGCTGCACTCATCGCGGTGGCCAAGCCACCGATTAAATGTTCAAACATCATCACCCCCTACATCCAGCTTGCTTGCGGAAGCGCAATATAGAAAACCTGACCAAACAGGTAATTAACACCAAAGACAAAAACCAAACCAGTCACGTAATACAGTGGTTTTTTAACTTTGAGAAAAGCCAAGTAAGCGGTAAACGCCAATAGGCTGGCATATAAATAGCCTAAAATGCTGATAGTAACGGCATAACCAATAAGGTATGCGATGCCAAATAGCGACTTGCGATCAATTAGTGCACCTTGCACTTTCTCTACGCCTTTAAGCTTTTGTTGAATTAACAAGGTGGCACAAATCACGATTTGTAAAATCACAATCAAGGTTGGAAAGAAACTCGCATCAACACTCGCGTCTTGATACATAGGGCGATCGAACTGGGAGATGAGCCACAATGCCACAGCGCCAAACACGATCATCAAGGAAGGAAACACAACATTTCGATTAATCATGAACTTACCCAAAATATACAAGTGGTACAAAAGAAAAAGTAACACGGCGCCAAATCGGCGCCGTATTGGGTGTTAGTTGATAAGGGTCGCGAGCGCCTTGGTATCTTGTTCAACAAACTCAGTAAAGGCTTGCGCGTCCAAGTTGTGGATAGTCATCGCACCCTTGGCCATGAACTCTTTAAACTCTTCAGATGCCATCGCCTCATCAAACGCATTGCCTAGAATCTCGATGATCTCATCTGGCGTATCTTTTGGTGCGCCGATCCCGCGCCATGTACCAGTCACAACATCAACGCCCTGCTCTTTTAGAGTCGGAACGTCTGGGATGTAAGCAATACGCTCTTCTGACATCACACCGAGCGCTTTAAGTTGACCTGAACGAAGTTGCGCGATGGCCTCTCCTGGGGTAACCATGGTGACATCAGTGTGCTTACCAAGCACAGCTGGAATGGCTTCAGAGGCGCCGTTGTAAGGAATGGCATTCATCTTAATGTCTTGGTCTTTCTCTAATGACATCAAGTAGAAGTTTGGCGCTGCAGTCGAGGCAAACTTCACGCTACCTGGCTTACTTTTCGCCTCGGCAATCAGGTCATTAATGGTATTGAATGGGCTATCTTTTGACACAAGCACGACCGCTGGATCTAAGTTAACCAAGCGAATCAGCTTAAAGTCATCCGCATCGTGGCGCATCAAGCCCATTTGTGGCAGTGACGCGATTTCACGAGTGACCACGGTCAGAGTATAACCATCAGCGCGCTGTTGAGCGCCAAAGCTCATCCCAACCGCGCCAGCGCCACCCGTGCGGTTCATGATGGCAATGTTTTGTCCCAACACGTCTTTGGCACTGTTCGCTAGGGTTCGCCCTACGGCGTCGGTACCACCACCGGCACCAAATGGCACCACTAGACGAATATTTTTGCTTGGGTAGTCTGCAGCGAAAGCGCTTACAGATAACAGCGCACCAATTGAAATTAGTAGGGTTTTAAGTAGTTTACTCATAGTTAGACCTTTTGAATTTATAATTATCGATAGGTTTGTGTAGGGTTTTGGATTTTTTGTGTTTGGTATTCGTGGACACTCAGTTGCTCGATGGCCATGGCTATCCAACTGCTGATCAGCATGTCATACCATTGCTCGACACCACTGCACGCCACGACGATATTGCCGTAGACAAACGAGCCATAGAACAGGACGTCCTCATCGCGCAACGCACTTGGGTGGAGTTGCTGCAGCTCAACATTGCTGGTGGACTCACGCCAGGCTTGCTGTGCTTTCTTTTGTGCTAAGTGATCAAATGGGATAGTCCAAGACTCTGGGTTCCCTAAAGAGGTTTGATACAAAATCGCCTCTTCAAAGGATGACTCCCAAGGTTTTAGATGTGGGTTCATCACCACTATATGCAGCTCCTGGCGGTTAGTGCGTTCAAACAAGCGCTCGATTGCAGGCTTAACCAACTCGACAGCATCAACAGCGATAGAATAAATATCTCTCATGGCAGCTCCTTATTTGCCTTTCACAAATAACATATTGTAGGACAAGGAGTGACTCAAACAGATAAAGGGCAGATTAAGTACAGGATCACGAACCCTGCACTGCAGGTGCGCTTTTTTTTGATGGCGATCGACTAATTAATCAGAGACTCAATATTATTTGTTCAACTGGTCTATTTTTTGCGGCAACTATATTTATAGATCAAGCTCACAGTTAGAATTAATATTCTAACTCACCATATGACCAAACTTTGACAACACCACAAGTGTCTAACAAACAAGCATTTATACCTTTAAGCTACTGAATTATCACAATCATTTACCCCCATACTAAAGCCTAAGTCAAACTTCGCGCATTAGTATTTCAACGAGATAAAGAGGATGAAGCTGGTTATTTAGATCTTAGAATTGGCATATTTTCATATTAGTGAAAAATATGAACTGGACGATTGGCTGAATTAGTTTCATCGGTCTTCGGCCTATACTTTGTTAGCCATACAATATGATATGCATCACACCAATCTGTACAGGAAGACGAGGGGCTACGTTTTAACCCTAGGCAAATGTTCAGGAGAAAGCCCAACAAAACCACCAGCACTGATTCCCAAAATTCTGTCGAGTTGACCACAGCCGAAGTGCCTTTCTTCATATCAATCAAAAAAATTTCTAAAGAAATTAGGACCAGCGACGATAGCATAGAAGTATCACGGAGAACCTCATGCAAGTAACCACGCTCGACAACAGCATAATCATTAACGAACTTCAAACTGGCGGTAACATTAACCGCGCGGTTCATGAGGGTCGTCGTGCTGATTTTGCCTTGTTCTTGTCGATGTTCTCAGATGATATCCGTGAAGTGACGCCGGTTGATAGCGTTGAAGAGACGATAACAAGCGATGATCTGCTGCGCCGTGAACTTCAGCTGGCGACGCCCCAACCTTTGCGCTCAGACAGTGCTAGCTACGACGTGGGCTCAGAGAATGCACGCCAATTCCAACAAGGTGGTATGGCGAGCTCGAAGCTCAATCACTATCTTACGCCAGAAGCACTGGCTTACCTGCCTGAACATACCCATGATCTGCCTGAAGAGGTCTACCACAACCTCTCTCATCACCAGCAGCGTCGCCTCAATACGCCTGACCAAAAGGCAAAACTTCCGCATCATTTCTATCACCAAATGAATGAAGCACACCGTCGCGATCAGCTTAGCCTGCACGCCTAATGTGACACGCGATCGAAAACACACAGTTTTCTTGACAACAAAATATTTTTTTTGAACCGTTTCACAGCGATTTTTCTACCGTTAAACCATTCTGAAAGAAAATAAACGAGTGTCATAAACCATTAACGGTGGTAACGATTATGAATATCACACAAGCTGTGGTCTTGATTACTTCAGCAGGAAAACCGATTGGCAGAGCTTTAGCAGAGCACTTTGCTCGTCAAGGTGCATCGGTCGTGATCACCGATACCAATCCACAGGCGCTTGAGCAAACCCATCGATTGTGTTCGGTAGACAGCGAAGAGATCTACCCGTATGTGATGCCTGGTCACTCACCAGAGGCGAATCTAGCCCTATTCGACTTTATCGAGCAGACCAACCATCAGGCACCTAATATTGTGCTTAACCTCTGTACTGGCTTTCCAAGCACTGAGCACCTGGATAGCACCAGTTCAGATGAGTTTGTCCATCAACTCGCCAAGGCGACGGGACGCTTGCTGAATCTGGGCAAAGAAGCGGCAAAGCGAATGAAAACGCTCGAGCAAAAAGGCGTGATCATCAATATTATCTCAGACGGTCATATGGTGGAGTTGGTTGGCAGTGACTCGGCGTGCTCGATTGTGCGCGGCTTTACCAAGAGCTGGGCTAATGAATTGCTGCCGTTCAATATTCGCGTTGGCGGGATCTTACCTGCGCCAAGCATCCATTTTTGTGGCAACGTCGCCGCCTCACAGGATGAGCTTATCCGCCATACCGAGTACATCGTCGCCAATGACCACTTCAATGGTCGCGTGATGGCGGCGCAAGTCTAGCGCCGGTGTGCGGTTCGATGATCCGAAACCGCACACTTTCTTGCTTCAAACTTGCTCCAATATCGCCTCACTCGCTTGCTCAATCAGGTCAAGCACCAGCTCGAAACCTTGCTCCCCACCGTAATAGGGATCAGGGATCTCTTGATAATCGGAGTCTCCAAAGCTCAAAAACAGCCTCAGCTTGTATTGATACTCAACTGGGCAGCGGCGCATAAGATCGCGCAAGTTGTCTTTATCTGCAGCAAGGATCAGATCAAAGTGCTCAAAATCACTCTCAATAACTGGGCGCGAGCGAATGCCCTTAAAGGAGTAACCGCGCTGCTCTCCCGCGAGTTTGGCTCTGTGATCAGGCCCACTACCCTGGTGGTAATCTATTGTTCCCGCTGAATCGACTTCGATATCAATGCCATGCTGATTGGCTTTGGCTCGCAGTACCGCCTCGCCTGTGGGTGAGCGACAGATGTTACCCATACACACCACCAAAATGTTGCTTACTCTTCTGCTTTTCATCTAATGCCTGTCTTAATGTAACCTAGTCTCCTGCGTGTATAGCCTAGCAGCCAAATCACAGTCTAGTGCGTTTCCCTTTGTCTCATAAGCCTAGGCACTACAAGATAAGGAATCGATAAAGCCAAGATTATATCGATTAAGACCCTAATAAATCGAGGTTTTTGTTCATTCGCTTCTAGGCTATGATGACAACAGGAACACTTCAAGGACAGCATAATGAGCGACAGCACGACCAACTCAACCAAAGACCAACGCCATCAGCAGCGCCAGCAAAAGGTCAAACAACAAGTCGATGAGAAGATTGCCGCGGCGCAAGAAGAGAAGGGCCTGATCTTGGTGATCACTGGCAATGGTAAGGGCAAGTCCACCTCAGGTTTTGGCACCATCGCCAGAGCCGTAGGTCATGGTCAACGCTGCGCGGTGGCTCAGTTTATCAAAGGGACATGGGAAAATGGTGAGCGTAACCTTTTAGAGAAGTTGGGCGTAGAGTTCCAAGTGATGGCGACAGGCTTCACCTGGGAAACCCAAAACCGCAGCGCTGACACACAAGCTGCCCAAATCGTCTGGCAAGAGTGCAAACGCATGCTCGCCGACGATTCACTCGATGTCGTTCTCTTTGATGAGTTAACCTACATGATCACTTACGGCTACATCGACCTGGATGAAGTCATCGAAGCCCTATCCAACCGACCAAAGATGCAATCGGTCGTCATCACCGGTCGCGCCGCCCACCGCAGCCTAATCGAACTCGCAGACACTGTATCGGAAGTAAGAAACGTCAAACACGCCTTCGAATCCGGCATCAAAGCCCTCAAAGGCGTTGACTGGTAAAAACCATACAGGGGCGGGGAGCGAGTTTCACTGCGTTCCGAGGAGCGAGTGGTTCAACGCATGTGGCAAATTCCTCGATTCTCGCCTCCCGATTCTCGCTTCTGAGTAATCAGGGGCGGGGAGCGGGGTTCACTTCGTTCCGAGGTGCGAGGAATGCAGCGTGCGCGTTAGTACCCTCGCTCTTATTAAGCTTGTGATCGACCTTGCTCTTTATTTACTTGGAGCACATTCAGTCCGGGAGTCCGAAGAAACATAACGCGTGCGTCAATCCCCTCGCTCCCCGTAGGGCGAAGCCCGTCCTCGAACCCCGCCCCTGTTTTTAAGGTTTGAGCGCAAGCACAGAATCAATATCCTCAGCACTGTGGCGCTCAGGAACCTGCTCCCACTCTTCTCCCCACGCTCGATTGACGATGCGGCCACGCTGCACTGCTGGGCGCGCCTCAATCTCTTTCGCCCAGCGGCGCAGGTGCTGATAGCTCTCGACATCTAAGAACTCGCCCGCGTTGTATTGATTACCAAGCACCAGGTTGCCATACCACGGCCAGATGGCGATATCGGCAATGGTGTATTCATCACCAGCTATGTATTTGTTGTTTGCCAATTGCTTGTCGAGCACGTCCATCTGGCGTTTGGCTTCCATCGTAAAGCGATTGATTGGGTACTCGAATTTTTCTGGTGCGTAGGCATAGAAATGGCCAAACCCACCACCGAGATAAGGGGCCGAACCTTGTAGCCAGAATAGCCAGTTCATTGTCTCGGTCTTGGCGGCGATATCACTTGGCAAAAACTGATCAAATTTTTGCGCAAGATGAAGCAAGATATTGCCCGACTCAAACACACGAATTGGCGTGTCACCAGAAAGATCGAGCAGCGCCGGGATCTTAGAGTTTGGGTTAATCTCAACGAATCCCGAGGAGAATTGGTCACTGTCACCAATCTTGATGATATACGCGTCGTACTCCGCCTCTTTGACCCCGGCTGCAAGCAACTCTTCAAATAAGATAGTGACCTTCTGGCCATTTGGGGTCGCCAGTGAATGTAGCTGAAATGGATGATCGCCGACTGGCAAATCACGCTCAAAACGCGCGCCAGAATCAGGGCGATTGATCCCGGCCCATTCGCCGCCATTCTCTGCATCATTGGTCCAAACTTTTGGTGGGATGTACTCTGTAGCCATACTTGGTTATTCCTTATTTTGGTATTGTGCCAATTTCCGATCCTGAAACCCGCTGTATTGAGCAGCAGAGGGCTCCACTTACAATTCCTCTCCATCCTACAGAGAATAGTACAGCGGAAAAAGCGAGAAAGTCGGGTTTTGGGACAATTCGGGTCATGTGCCATCCAGCTAAACTACCTGTAGAACCGCACCTATGATATTGGTCACCAGCTTTATATCTCTTTTGCAAAACCAAGCTGTGCCCAACCCCCACATTGCAGCAAAATGGAATTTCATTTGGTATGACTAATCAATTTGCTCTGCTTTGGCACCATGCGTCAACATAAGTTAGTTTATGTGATCTACCTCACCAATATTTGCTTCAGCAAGCCGTTTTGTACAAAATTACCGCAGATTTATTTATCGATTGAGACCAAAGTGTTAGTGAAGTTAATCACCTTGATAGATTTATGGTATGACAAATAGTCGACATGGCCCGCACTTTTCAAACTTGCCGATAGTTTCATCACAATCTACGATTGCTTAAACAGCGACATCGGTATATCCTATGCCGCGTAAATCATATAATCATACAATAATGCTTTTAGGAGTTTGATATGACTAAACCAGTAATTGGTTTCATCGGTCTAGGCCTGATGGGCGGCAACATGGTTGAGAACCTACAAAACCGTGGCTACGAAGTAAACGTAATGGACCTTAACAAAGATGCAGTAGCAGCTGTTCTAGCTCGCGGTAACGCATCTGAAGCTGCTTCTGGTAAAGAACTAGCTGAGAAAAGCGACATCGTAATGCTATGTCTAACAACTTCTGAAGTTGTTGAGAAAGTAGTATACGGCGAAACTGGTATCCTAGCTGGTATGTCTGAAGGCAAAACTCTAATCGACTTCGGTACTTCTATCCCAGCTTCTACTAAGAAGATCGGTGCTGACCTTGCTGCTATCGGCGCAGGCATGATCGACGCTCCTCTAGGCCGTACTCCAGCTCACGCTAAAGATGGTCTACTAAACATCATGGCTGCTGGTGACATGGAAACTTTCAACAAAGTTAAGCCAGTACTTGAAGAGCAAGGCGAAAACGTATTCCACCTAGGTGCACTAGGTTCAGGTCACGTGACTAAGCTTGTAAACAACTTCATGGGTATGACTACTGTTGCAACTATGTCTCAAGCATTCGCTGTAGCTAAGCTTGCTGGCGTTGACGGTCAACAGCTATTCGACATCATGTCAGCTGGTCCATCTAACTCTCCATTCATGCAGTTCTGTAAGTTCTACGCTGTAGATGGCGAAGAAAAACTAGGCTTCTCTGTAGCGAACGCTAACAAAGACCTAGGCTACTTCCTTGCTCTATGTGAAGAGCTAGGTACTGAGTCTCTAATCGCTCAAGGTACTTCTACTAGCCTACAAGCTGCTGTTGACGCAGGCATGGGTAACAACGACGTACCAGTAATCTTCGACTACTTCACTAACCTAAAGAAGTAATCAACTCGAAGAGTTAACTCAAGCAACTTTTGCTTTTGAGATGATAAGGGTCACGCCATGTGGCCCTTTTGCTTTTTTACATAAGCGATCCGCTGCCCCCTCCCCTTTGACACATCTGTCATTCTCAACCTCTGCCAGTTTAACTGTAACCTGCAAAACTAAAGCAGTTCTAGGCTCAATGTCATTTGAATAACGTTATGCACGCTTAGTGCTGATCACTCAATCAATCACCATACGATGCATAAATGATAATAATTACTATTTGCAATTGATCTAGGTCAATTTCATCTAGCACATTTTCTCTATGATACCCATGTAAATGATAATTATTATCAATAGATATATTACCTGCTCAAAAGTTTTAAGGAAAAGCAGTATGTCCTTGTTAAAGCCCAATATGGCCTCAGTCTCTCTTTTGCTCCCCGTTCTGACAACACCAGTTGCCCACGCCAATAATGATTACACCCTGGCTGAAGTTAAACACAGCACAGAAACCATGGTCGTGGTTGCCTCGCGTACAGAGCAGTCGATCAACGACGTTGCGGGCAGTGTCGCACTGGTCTCGGCCAACGATCTTGAAAAGCAACTTGCGAGTGATATTGAGCAAAGCTTGCGTTACGTACCGGGTGTCAGCATGAATGGTAACGCACGTTTTGGCGCAACTGATTTCAATGTCCGTGGTATGGATGGCAGTCGCGTAAAAGTATTAGTTGATGGTGTAGAACAGCCTATCGCATACGGCTCGGGGATCTCTGGAACGGTAATGAACGTACTGGGCAAGGGCCAAGGACAAGTAGAAGTCGATACACTACAAGCGATAGAGGTAAATAAAGGCTCATCTTCAAGCCTATACGGCAGTGGTGCCCTAGGTGGTAGTGTATTGATGCGTACGAAGAATGCCGATGACCTTCTTCAGGGAAGTGCTGGCCATGTGAGTATTGACGCGGGTTATCAGTCGAGTGACGATAGCTATAAAACAACGATAAATGCCGCACGTCAACTGTCAGAGGACGTTAAGGCTATGCTCATTTTCACCCACCGCGAAGGCAACGAAACCTCTACCCACGGAGATGGTGCCGACGTCCTTGGTGAAGAGCGTGGCGCTGCAGACCCGATGAGCTACTCATCAAACAACATACTTACCAAAGTTGAGGTGCAAGCTAGTGAAAATCATCACTTAAGATTCACTGGCCAATATTTTGAGCAAGACTCACAAGGTAACAACCTGTCTTTCGAAGGCACTTCTAGTGGTTTTGATACCTACTCTAACTATCGATTTCAAGATAAACAGCAGCGTGCTCAAGCTGGTATTGAACACCAATATTCAGCCTACAACTCTCTGTTCGATAATTTAACTTGGAAAGCAAATTGGCAATATTCACGAGCAGAGAACCAAACCTTTGATACCCTCACCGGTCTTTTACCCGGCTCAGAAGTGAATCGCGAGCGACAACGTGATGCACAAGATTCGTCTATCCAGCTTGATGTCCAGTTTGATAAAACCATCACTACTGGCGCCGTGGATCATGACCTCATCTATGGTTTTACCATTATCGACAGTACCTTTGAGCTTGAAACTCGTGATATCACTGATAAAGGTGACGATACCAGTGGTGTGGTAGAAATGCCGCCTAAAACCGACGTACGCAAGGCAGGTCTATTTGCCCAAGATCAGATGTACCTGATGAATGACCGCCTGATCCTGACCGCTGGCTTGCGTTACGATATGTTCCAATATCGCCCGGAAGCCGACTCTCGTGAAATTGATGGCAATACTGGCGAATATCACGACCTTGATGCGAGCGCATTTACAGGCCATTTGGGTGGGATATTCCACTTCACAGATACAACCAGCGGCTTTGCTAAGTACTCGCGCGGTTTTAAAGCACCGACACCAGAAGAGCTTTACTACAGTTTCGAGCGCAACCCGGTACCAGGTATGCACGTTATTGTGCTGGCAAACCCTGATTTAAACCCAGAGACCAGTGACTCGATTGAGGTTGGCCTGCGCCAAAACTACGCACTTCTTAACTGGGAGCTGTCGGCATACTACAACGACTACAATGACTTCATCAATTCTGTCTCATGGGAAGAGGAGCATGATGGTAGTACCTACCTGTACCAACGCAATGAAAACATCGAAAATGCTCGCATTTACGGAATCGAGCTAACCAGCATGCTGCACATTGGCGACATGAGTCAGCTTCCAACAGGCAGCTTTGTGAGAATGGCAGGTTCTTGGTCTGAGGGTGAAGACAAAGACACAGGTAATGCTATCGACAGTATCGCGCCACTGACAGGTGTCTTTGGAATCGGTTTTGATCGCCAAGATCGCCTATACGGCTGGGAATCAACTCTAACTGCAGTCGCCGGCAAACGTGGCTCTGACTGGAGTAATGAGAATAATCTCAACACCTCGGGCTATGGCGTCGTCGATGTCACCGCCTATGCGCAGCCAGTAAAAAACCTAACCGTCCGAGGTGGTGTATTCAACCTATTTGATAAAAAATACACCAACTACAGCCGCGTTAAGGGACTGACAAAAGCCTCTGTTACAAACCCAGATGCGCTGACATCACCTGGTATGAACTTCGGTCTAAACGCAAAATACGTATTCTAAAGCCTAATCAATTAATCGCCTCCCACTAATAAGGGAGGCCGATTACTCCGGTATAAACAATGAAAAAACAGCTCATTCTACTAGCATCAATATTGCTCCCTAGCCTGTCGACCCATGCGCAAGATCGTATGGTCAGTGCCGGCTTTGGCGTCACTGAAATCATCTATGCTCTGGAGGCGCAAGACAAACTTGTCGCGGCAGACTTCACTAGTCGCCACCTAATAGAAAATGATGACGTCAGCCAAATTGGACTTCATGTTCAATTAAACACAGAGGGTCTGCTCTCACTCAACCCAACTCACCTAATCGGCACTGATGAAATGGGACCGAAAACCACGCTTGACCAAATTGATAGCGCCGGTGTAGAGGTGGTTACAATCCCCTCAGGACAGGACGTCCCACACTTACTCTCTCGTATCATGAGTATTGCAGACATTGTCGAGGCACAAGAAAGCGCGATACACCTTAAGCAGCAGGTCCAGGAAAGCATCTCTGAAATGGAAAAAAACCAGTGTGATACCAAGCCAAACGCCGTCTTTTTTATGCTCGACATGGGCAGTGGACCTCGAGCTGGTGGTGCAAACACCGCAATCGACACCATCATCACTTTAGCGGGCGGTAACAACCCGGTCGCGGAGCATATTTCCGGTTATCAAGCACCCAATATGGAAGCTATCGTCGCCATGCAGCCTGAGCACATCATCATCAGCCAGCGAGCATGGGATACATACAACAGCACCGAAAAGCTTCTTACTAAACTACCACTGATGCGGTCCACCCCAGCAGGCATCAATGGCAATATAGCCGTGATTCCAAGTGGGGCTCTACTGGGTGGTTTTGGGCTTGCAAGTATCGAGGTCGCAAAGGACCTTAATCGTATATTCTGCCAACTCTGATGCCTATTAACTTAAGTAGGCATTAAAAGTGTTCCAAATGTGGATAGATTAGGCAACCAATCGCCTAATAAAAAAGGACAGGCTTAGATAGTTCTGTCCTTTTTTATAGCAGCTGCCGCTTTCTTTTAGTGCTCGGCTATACTCCCTTGCGAATAGCACACAACATTGCTCTCTTAAAAAACTCCTCGCTCCTCGAAGGGCAAAGCCTGTATCCGCCCCTCGTCTACCGTCTTTTCATAGTATCCATTTCAAAACAAAAAACACACCGAGACTGACGAGCGTAGTCAGCAGAATATTGCGCGATATACGCGCTAGCACCACGGCGAAAACGGCGGCAAGCAGATAAGGTAAGTTATCGCTAAAACTCAGCTCACCATGTGGCATAAATACAATCGGCCCCCAAATAGCCGTTAATACCGCAGGGCTGGCATAGCTCAGAAAGCGCTGCGCCCCACTACTTAGTCTCAGTGGCACCTTAGGCTCAAGGAACAGGTAACGGCTAGCAAAGACAATTAACGTCAGCACGAGTATAGATACATAGACCATCGGGTTATCGCTCCCCACTCACATAGCCAACCGTCATTCCGATTAGACTGGCTAACACAAGGCCACTCTCCACCTGCCAATATGCAAACAGTACCGCAGAGATCAGTGCAGATAGCGCGGCCAGTAGCGTCGACAACGTTTTGATATTCGGCACTACAATCGCAATAAAAGTCGCCGCGACGGCAAACTCCAGACCATACTGCTGTAAATCAGGAATTTGACCACCGATCACAATACCCACCAGAGTGGCTAAATTCCATATCAAGTAAAAGGAAACGCCAGCCCCAAGGGCATACCAAGGATCGAATCGTTCAGGCTTTTGGTGACCGCATAAAGCAAATAGCTCATCGGTAAGCAAAAACCCCAGGGTGATCCGCCAGCGTAGTGATAGCGGCGCAATATGTCGACGCATAGTTAGGCTATACAGTAGGTGTCGTGAGGTAATAAAGAAAATGGTGACCATCATAGTCGCCAGGCTGGCCCCAGCCTTAATCATTCCCATGGCGACAAGTTGAGCGGAGCCTGCGAATAAAATCGCGCTCATCGCCTGCCCCTCGAGTGGCATTAAACCAGAGTCAATTGCGAACGAACCTGCAAGAAAGCCCCATGGCACTACAGCAAGGCTTAGTGGCACCATTGCTACCGTGCCCTTAAATAACATACTTATTCGATTCGAAAAGTTATTCTGAGCCATCCCTTATCCTTACATACCATGACCTGCGCCGCTTAAAGATACGCTTTAACAGTCAATTATTCAGGATAAAGGTGATGGAAATCAATAGGAAAGTGATTTGAATTAAATACTCGGTAGCAACACTCTACTACCGAGTTAGTCTGTCAGTTCTTATATGAAGGTAGCGCCTCGTCTATACTATAAAATAAGCAGTACATTAGAAGCCGATCGAGTTCACTCTACTACTTCATCATTAATGCTGTTATAGGTTTCTTCCCAAACAGGGAGCAACTGGTCAGCGACATCACTACTATCCCCGCCGTAGGTGTCATCCCCCCAAGTGACTAAGTTACCATCCGATTTCAGTGCAGCGAAGGCATAGTTGTTTGCAAATATCTCTTGCACGTCCTGTTGTAACTGTTCTGTAACACCGCTGTTATCCCCACCCCAGCGATTATCACCCCAAGTAACAACGCTACCATCAAGTTTTAGCGCTGCATGGGCATACGCAGTTGAATACACCTTACTCACACCGCTTGTTAGATGTTCAGCAACACTGCTCGCGTCACCACCATAATTAGCGGATCCCCAAACCACGGCACTACCATCCTTTTTCAGGGCAACAAAGGTATAGATATTTGAATATACCTCAACCACTTCCGCTTTAAGCTGCTCTGCAACACTGCTGCTATCACCACCAAAAGTAGCTGACCCCCACGTAACAACGCTGCCGTCCGATTTGAGTGCGGCAAAAGCACCGTTAGAGGTTCCTCGTTGAGTTGAATAAACCTCTACCACCTCTCCTTCCAGTTCATTAGCCACACTACTACTGTCGCCACCAGAACCGCTCCCGCCCCATGTTACAACACTGCCATCAACCTTAAGTGCAGCAAAGGCTCTTCCGTTGGGGATTATCTTACTCACACCTTCACCCAGCTGGTGGGCAACCCCGCTGCTATCACCACCATTATTACGAGAGCCCCACGTCACTACGCTACCATTCGATTTAAGTGCGGCAAACGCATAACGATTGGAAAACACTTCAACTACACCCGACTCAAGTTGGTCTTGAACTTCGCTCGCATCACCTCCAGAAGAGCTGTTTCCCCAAACGACAAGGCTACCGTTGGATTTCAGTGCAGCAAACGCCCCTTCACCTGTCGAATAGACTGAAACAACATCTCCTTTGAGCTGATCAGCAACACTACTGCTATCCCCACCAATTGAGTTACCCCAAGTCACAACGCTACCGTCATCCTTTAGTGCAGCAAACGCTTTGTCACTCGAGAACACCTCGACCACGCCTTCCTCTAGGTGATCTGCAATACTGCTGCTATCTCCACCAACATCACTTAAGCCCCAGGTAACAACGCTTCCATCGGATTTCAGGCCAGCAAAAGCGCCCTGATTAGCTGAGAAAACCTCAAAGACATCGGATTTAAGGTAATCTGCAACGCTGCTGCTATCCCCTCCTGCATCTGAGCGCCCCCAAGTAACCAAACTACCATCGGAGATACGTGAAGCGAACGAAAAGTTAGTTGAAGAGGCTGTACTTACAACCGAAGGCGTGTTGATCGCAAGGGCACTGTCGATCAATCCATCATTATGAGCAATCGCCTTAAAACTAATTGCCTTACCATAATCATCATGATTAATGGTATAGCTCTCATCAGTCGATAATAACTCGTCTGAAACATACCATTGGTATTCAATCTCACTGCATTCTTGGCACTCAACGTAGCCATCTAATGTGTTACCGACCTTATACTCACCATCGATAGAAATCGCGATCAAAGTTGGTGCAACACCACCTGGCTGAGGGTCTTCTGATGAGTTACAACCGACTAAAAGTGATGCGATTGTCAATGTGATAAATTTCAATTTCATTGTTTAATCCTGTTCTAAGATACTTCCAAATATGCAGAAGTTCGATTCAGATTAAACGACTTAAAAATAAGATAAATTAATGAAAAATAAAGAATACTATCAAAAAATTAACTGTATCAATGGTTATTATTTTTTAGGGGGGAGCTGAATGGTGTACTTTATTTCTTTTCTATTCAAGGCTGCTCCCAATCAAAGAAGCTGTAGGCTATCTCCTATGCATGTTGCTCTATTTGAACGCGCAGAGTAGCAGTAAGCTATAGGAAAGAGTGCAACCTAGGTGTTTCGTCCCTTTTGAAAGTCAAGTTCAATCGGTTACTTTTAAATGGTTGCACCTGATATCTTGCAGATTAAGCGCCTTACAAGTTCTCTTGCTTCCCTATCGTAGGATTCTGGCTGACATCCACTAGGTACTGACATTCAAGCCAGTCACGACCAATCAGTAACTTATCGTTCATGCTGCTGCGATCGCGTAGATTCACCTGAAGAGTGCGCGCGTATTCGTCTTTTACAATAGTCAAATCGACACTATAACGAATATCAGACCCCAGTGAGTTCTTAATGCTTCTCACCGACACAATCGGCGCTTCGTATTGCTGGTACTCGCCAAGTTCATTTTCGGTAACAAAACGCACCTGTTTGCCAACATTTGCCTTGAGGTCATCGTAACCATCGATCACTTCAATATTCGTCGCATGCAGTGAAGAACGCGTCGCTCCAGTATCAATTCGTGCGCGGTACACCGAATCTATCTCTTGAACCGTGATGAACTCTTTTTCACCAATGATTGCCATACTCTCTACCGAACAAGTATCGGCAAAAACCATAGGACTTAGTGTAAACACAGCACCAAACAGACAGGCTAACTTATTATTTTTCATTATTTTCTTCCTTGAGGACGTCTCAGTGCACACCTTACGCAATTCCAAGTGAAGGTCAAATGACAAATAAACAAACTGGGAGTAAGCAAGAAAAAAGGGGATTAAACTAATGTAAGCGGATATTACTTGATTAAAGAGCATTCAAAACTGAACTATAATCGGCCCTATGGCAGTCGCCTACACCATTACTTACTAAAAAAAGATGCTGGATAATCAAAACACATCACAAAACTTCCGTACTTATTACGACGGTTGATATAGGACGACTGGCGTCTATTAGGACAGTCGCTGAGAACCTCTGGCTAGTAGGCTCTCACTGCTGGTTCGTTGAAAGCATAAGTCACCTGCCAACCATCGCCAAACTCATCTCGCTGTACCAGCAGTTCTCCCTCAACAACGATCGCATCTCGCAATAAAATATTGGGAACGCCTTGTGGGTATTTGACGTGAACCATTTGATTAGCCGGTGGCGGTGGTACATGAATACATGCGCCAAAGTAAGGCACAAGAAGAAACTCTGTCACCGCCTCATCGTTCCAATCTAAAGGCACTACAAACCCACCTAAAGCTAGCTCTTGATCGACCAGTTGTTGGTTGACAAGGGCGGCGTCAAATCCAACAGATTGTGGCTGTATAAAAGGGTCTAGCTCATCATGCTCTCTAGCGCGTTGTTTCTCTTCAGCCATTATCGCGACCAAGGTTTCCCTTTGACCTGGTTCAATGAGCTGATCCCAAGATGCCAAAGGGCGTCCTTCGCTCTGTTCTTGTGTGGCAAACCCACATCCCCAGATAACACTCGATAACAGGGTTATGATTAGTCTTCGCACAGTATTTCTCAAAGTCATAAACGGAATAGGCACCTTCAATCAGAAGGTGCCTCAAAATTAAAATGCCACTAAGACTTAACGATTAACCAGTGCAAAACGGCCATCCATATCAACTTTCGCCCAGAAGGTGTCACCAAACTGACCGACTAACCAAGTGTTATCACACTCTTCACCGATATCGTCTGGCATGCTAGTCATAAATTCAGCTCGGTATGCTTGAGTTGAGATACACTGAGACTCGACCAAAGGTTGCCACTCGCCTTCTTTTAATACTGCTAGGGTTAAAGCGTCTGCACTCTGGTCTGTACTAACCGCAATCTCAAATACATAATCATCCGCACGAACTTGGTCATCAAGCACCCAGCTGTTTGCTTGGTCAAGACGATTTGGTGATTTTTGCGCCAGCAGCTCAGGGTAACTCAATGGCTGCTTGCTGATTGCGTTCAAGTTTTTGTGGTCGCCATCAGCTTCAATGTCCTCTACCGAGGTTCCCGGCCAACCTGGCTCTGTCGTAATGTCCTTCTCTGCACCAAAGGCATTGATGTACGTACCAGTCTGGCTTTGCAGTCCATCAATGATCAAGATGTCCGATGCGGTTTGTGTATCGCCCGACGTCCAGTTAAGAGAAACCAGTTTCTTCATGTCGTAGGTTGCCGGATACCAGTGCATTCGCTGACTGCCGTTAACTACAAAACGCTGTGCGTGGTTGTAGTTCAGACCAGAGCGACCATCAACGACAAAATGCTCACCCGACGGGTTACCAATCTCATCATCTTCCGCGCTACGGATGGTAGGTTTTACAATCATGTATTCCCACATACGATCAATAGCTTCTGGATCGCTCCAGCCCATCCAATTCGCCCCATCAAGTGCTTGGTCCACTCGATTAAATACGTCATTTTGACCATCGATAATGCGTGCTCGTTCACCATTGTTTGAGTAACAGTTCACGGTACGATATTTACTGTCTACTGCACTGTAGTACTCGCCAGTAAATGGCACGCTAGTTGGAAATACGACTTTGTCACAACGGTTATTGGTGCGAACAAAGCGGTCAAACAGTTTCCAGTCCGCTGAATCTAATAAGTCAGCTGAATCGGTGAAGGTGTCGTAAAACGCTGAATAGTTAATTTCATCACCCTGAATATCGAACCATGATGCGTTGACCATCAAATCACCTGTCGCCACCATATCACGTTCGATCATCTCGTCCGTCCACTCTGGGCGGTTATCTCGGTCAATTGAGCGTGGGCTTTGATAACGTGTTTTGTACATTACCAAGCTTTGCAGTTTTTCAAACTCACCAACGCGGTTGTAGTAACCTTTCTCCGATGCATTACCAGTGACAATATGATGGAAGAAACGATGGTTCGTTTGGGTGCCTGACATAGTATCCATACCAGCACCGTTATCCCATATCACTGAGCGGCTGTATTGATGGTCATGACCAGACACAAACATCACGTCATTTTTAGTAAACAGACTGCGCCATTTTGGGAAATCGCGGGTCAACATGTCATTTTCACGTTGGTCGTTCCAACGAGCTGTGACGCGCTCCATAGCAACACCACCACGGTAAGGTCCAACGAATGGGCTATGAGTCGAGACAAAGACGTGCTCAACGTTGTCACCACGTCCAGTAATCGCTTCCTCCGCCCACTCATAGGCGTAAGGCATATCTTGGTCAGAGATCTGGACCATTAACACGTTTCCACGCGTATACGCGTAAGTTTGGAACTCACGCCCTGGCATATGGTTAATGTTTTCGCGTGGAATAAACTCTTCCATAATGCGTTTCCAAGTGTAGTTGTCACCGGGTTTACGATCATGGTTGCCCATTAGGGGCAAGAAAGTAATCTGATCAGTGTATTGACTCGCGAGTGCTTTCCACTGCTCATATTCGTGCTCAGTATTGCTATTAGTAAGATCACCCACGGCAATAACAATATCGACTCCCTGATCACGATACAGATCGAGGATCGCCTCCATCTGGTTGACGGCCACATTATCTCCACCGCCTTGCGTGTCGGTCAGAATACCAATCTTGGTTGAAAGGGTTGGGGCCTGATTATCGTCTGAGGTATCGCTGTTACTGCTGTTACAACCTGACAAAAGAGCAGCCGAGATCAAAGCTGCACATGCGGTCTGTGTGAAATTCATACTTACATCCTAATAGCACTGAATAAATTAAGCGCGTCAAGTTAGATGTAATGGATTACATTTTGACTAATTCAGAGTGTCATTTTTATTTCACCCTCATGACTGGTTTGTTAATTTCATCCAAACAAAAAGTTTTGCCATGCTCTACGAGCGATTTATTTAACTTTAACTATTGAATTTATTAAATTTTAATTACTAACCTGCCAGATTGGCATTTCCGCGAATCATCCACCAATAGACTCTCACAAACATTTTGTTACGATTATCGCAAACGCTATTGCCCGAATTATGTACTTGGCTGCATCAAATATTTGAATAATTTGCACTTTTGTCGCCCACGATCGACACACTACATTCAGTATTCTGAATTTAGCCTTCAAATAGCTGTAAGGCGCTATTTTTTTACTTATTCTCCTGTATGATGTGCCGCTGTTTCACTGTTCAACCCAATCATCTACTGTAGCTATTTCATGAATAAAGTCACTAACCAAGCGATACTCTTGCTGGTTTTCGCCAACCTACTCGCCTCTTTTTCTGATGTTTCATTGAAAGTACTCAACGGTGAAGTGCCCACTTTCCAATACGTTTTCATTCGTCAACTACTGAGCGTGCTGCTGCTATTGCCGTTTTGGCTTAAGCTTCCACGAGACACTCGCATGCAAGGCGGTTGCCGGATCAACTTCCTGCGTGCCCAGTTTATTTTGGTTGGTAGTGGCTGTGCGATGATTGCTATCACCCACCTGACGTTGGCCACTGCTAATGCGATGTTCTATGTTGGCCCGATTCTGATGCTGCCGCTGTCGATTGTGCTGCTAAAAGAGCGCCCGAATGCGGGTAAAGTGATTGCGACCTTGATTGGTTTTATGGGTGTGCTTATCGTTCTGCGCCCTGAACACTTCCATTGGGCCGCGATTGCAGGCCTAGGTAGCGCACTGGCGATGGGGGTGGGTAATATCCTGATTAAGCGCCTGCCTGGTGAACAACATATCATCTCAACCTTGTTCTGGACCAGTCTAATGACGCTGCCACTTGCCCTAGCCTTCGCTGTGCCGCAATGGGCAGAGATCGAATGGCGTCACGTTGGCTGGATTATGGCAATCAACCTATTTGTACTTGGCTATCACGCCCTAGTGGTTATCGCCTACAAAAAAGCCCCCGCTAACCAAATCGCTTTAGCAGAGTATTCAGGCCTAGTATTCGTCACCCTATTCGGCGTAATGTGGTTCGATGAGATCCCAGATCTGCTCACCCTGGTCGGAATCGGATTAATCGTCATCCCAATGATGCCAATCCAATGGCGCAAGCTCCTGCCAAACACCCAACCAAAACAATTAGAAAACTAAAAAGCAGTAGCGAGGGGCGAGGACACTTCGTTTCGAGGGGCGAGGAGTCCCAACATACCTGGACCCCCTCGCTCCCCTTAGGGCAAAGCCCGTCCCCGCACCTCGCCCCTTTTTTAAATTTCAGTCATTTCATTCAGAGTGAACTGCTCAACCGCACCCTCAGTCGCCGCCATGTACTCGGCAAGATGCGTGTTACCCATATGAGTTTGCCATAGCTCACGCGACTCCCAGTTTTCAAAGAATAGGAAGTGTGCTGGGTTTTCATTGTCTTGATGCAGGTCGTAGTTGATGCAACCTTCTTCTGCACGCGTGATATCAATCAACTTAAGCAACTCTGCTTTAACTAGCTCAATTTTGTCTTGTTTCGCAATGATGTTTGCAACGATAGTTAGTTTAGCCATGGTGTCTTCCTCACGTTAGTAATCCGCTTAACCTGATTACAGAATAGCGGGCAATTGCTACGGGATATATGCGATAAAACAAAACATATTCTCAAACTAAAATTGATAATCATAAAACAAAGGAACGAGGTTCGGGTACGGGCATAGCCCTTCGAGGTGCGAGGAGGACAATCCAGCCTGCAGACTACTCGCACCCCGGAACGAAGTGTTACTCGCTCCTCGCCCCTAAATAAAAAAAGAGCCACATCGATGGATGTGGCTCTTTTTTTATTTTAGCTGGTGCCGCCCAAGTATCGAGTGCGATAGCGTGGTGCCATCGACAAGATCGAGCTCACCGCCGACAGGCACGCCGTGGGCGATTCGACTGGCAGAGACCTGATGCTCTTTACACAGCTCAGCAATGTAGTGAGCGGTTGCCTCACCTTCCACTGTTGGGTTCGTCGCAAGAATGACTTCTTTGATATCACCGCGTCGCAGGCGAAAATCAAGGATATCCAAACCAATGTCACTCGGCCCTATACCATCAAGTGGAGATAGGTGTCCCATCAACACGAAATAGCGTCCAGAGTACTGACCAGTCGCTTCTACCGCAGCGATATCTGCTGGGCTCTCAACAACACAAAGTAATCCGTTTTCTTGGCGTTTGGGGTTAGTACAAAGATGGCAGGTTTCTTGTTCAGTGAAAGTTCGACACTCTTGGCAGTGTCCAATCTCGGTCATCGCTTGGGAGAGCGCATCGGCGAGTTGCAAACCGCCTTGGCGGTCGCGCTGTAGCAAATGAAAGGCCATGCGCTGAGCCGACTTGGGACCCACCCCAGGTAAGCAACGCAAGGCCTCCATCAAATGCTCCAGCATAGAACTGGATCGCATTATGTAACCTGATTAGAACGGCATTTTCATGCCTGGTGGTAGCTGCATACCGCCAGTAACTGCTGCCATTTTCTCTTTTTGAGTCTCTTCAACGCGACGAGCTGCATCGTTGAACGCGGCTGCGATCAAGTCTTCTAGCATCTCTTTGTCATCTTCCATTAGGCTCTCATCGATTACTACGCGACGAGTACTGTGGCTACCTGTGATAGTCACTTTAACAAGGCCAGCACCCGCTTCACCGGTTACTTCCATGTTTGCGATTTCTTCTTGAAGCTTTTGCATGCGATCTTGCATTTGCTGGGCTTGCTTCATTAGGTTGCCCATACCGCCTTTACCAAACATTGTATACTCTCTGGTTGGATTAGTTTCTGATGACATGGGGGTAACGGTTCCCGTTTTCAACCCCCATGAGTTAAATTGGTCGCACGCTCTCGCTATCGAGGGCGGCGTCAAATCGGTTCAGCATGAACTGGACGTGTTGGTCCTGATCCAAGCTGGTAAATGCTTGCTGCAGTCGCACTTGATAAAGCTGCTCTCTCAACTCTAGCGGGGTTTGCCCCTCTTCACCAATCACAATCGACAATTCATGTGGCTCGCCTAGTGTCTTATCGATAGCATCCTTGAGTTCGGCTAAGGCACGATCTTTATTCAGATGTGCTTGGCTGCTGCGCAAGGTCAAGGTGATGCGGTTCTCCTGCTGGCTGAAATAGGAGTTCAGCGCGAGCTGCTCCACCAGCTTAGGGATCTCCAAGCGACTGATGAGTTCAGCCCAGCTGTTTTGCACAATCGACTCATTAAGCAGCTTCTCCACCATCTCGGGTGTTTTTTCATGCTCAAGTGATTGCTTGATCTGGGTTGGCGTCAGCTCTTTATCCACCACCTCGACGATAGGTTTGCTCGGTGTCCACTGGTACGGCTGCTGTTCTTGCGCTGCCGCCGGTGCGTTATCGGTATGAGAAGGCGACACCGTTGGCGCTTCAAGCTGCTTTTTCGCAACGCGATCCAATACGGATTCGCGCTGAGCAGGACGCTTTACAGATGCCGCACTAGGCTTTTTTCCAGGCGTACCCTTCTCTTGCTGGCCACCACGACGAGAGCGCAACTGATGACGTAAACCACCAATCGAGGTACCGGTGCTAGTCGGAGCAGGTTCAGGTGCAACAGATGCTGGCATAGATGCCGGCGCCGATGACATTGGCTGAGATGATATAGGCTGAGCACCATCCATATCCGGATAGCCCATCGGAGGTGCATCCATTGGTGGGGGCACATCCATAGGTGGCTCACTAGGCGGCTGGTAAGCTGGCTGTGAGTGATTCGAAACGGGTGCAGTTTGTGATGGTGCACTTGGTGTAGGCGCATTTTGTGCAGCCTGATCTGGAGCATGACTCACCGCAGGTTGACTCACTTGAGGTACCACTGGTGCAGCGACTGGGCTTTGCGTCGGTGCTTGGCTCACATTGACTGTAGACTCAGTCGAAATCACGTTGGTGATAGTGCCTTGAGTAGGACGAAACGCCAACATGCGTAGCAAAGTCATTTCCAGCCCCACTCGCTCATTAGGAGCAAACGGCAGCGACTCGCGACCTTTGAGTGCAATATCATAGAACAGCTGAACATCAGCTGGGCTAAGCTGCTGCGCCAGTAAAGTCAGCTTCTCAGCATCCGGCTGCGCTTTATCTAGGGTTGCAGGCAGAGCGTGATACATAGCGATGCGATGCAACTGATTGGCAAGCTCTTGCAGCAAGTTGTCCCACTCGACACCATTGCTGGCTAGCGTCTGCACACTGGCCATAATCGATTCAGCTTGCTTGCTCGCGATAGCTTGCAGGATATGCAGGGCATGATCGGTATCGAGCGTGCCCAGCATATGTGACACAGTCTCAGTATCAACCTGACCGTTACCCAGTGCTATCGCCTGATCTGTTAAACTCAGCGCATCACGCATACTGCCATCGGCGGCATGCGCAATCATACCTAGTGCACGTGCCTCAGCCGTCACCGACTCCTTTTCAAGCACGCTATCGAGCTGCTCATGGATGGCATCAACAGAGATTGGCTTAAGGTGGAACTGCAGACAGCGCGACAAAATCGTCACTGGCAGCTTTTGCGGATCGGTAGTGGCGAGTAAGAACTTAACGTACTCCGGCGGCTCTTCCAGCGTCTTCAACAAGGCGTTGAAACTGTGGCGTGAGAGCATGTGGACTTCATCGATCAGGTAGATCTTAAAGCGACCACGCGCAGGCTTGTACTGAACGTTATCAAGCAGCTCACGAGTATCTTCCACTTTGGTACGCGACGCCGCATCGATTTCGAGTAGGTCAACGTGGCGGCCCTGGTCAATCTCGATACAGCTCTCACACTGCCCACACGGCTTGCTGGTGATCCCCGTTTCACAGTTAAGTCCCTTGGCAAACAATCGGCCAATAGTGGTTTTACCCACGCCGCGTGTACCCGAGAACAGGTACGCGTGATGGAGGCGATTTTGATCAAGGGCATTCTCAAGTGCCGTCAAGACGTGAGCCTGTCCGACAACCTGATTAAACGCTTTTGGACGCCACTTACGGGCCAGTGCCAAATAACTCATCGATTAGTGACCGTCAAACTCACAAATGCTATAAACATTCAGACCCATGGCCTCAAGGCGCTTGTCGCCCCCGATTTCAGGCAAGTTGATAACAAACGCTGCATGCTCTACCTCACCACCCAGCTGACGGATCAGCTTAGTGGTTGCTTCAATCGTGCCACCAGTGGCCAGTAGATCATCAACAACCAGCACTTTATCACCCTCAGAGATAGCATCAACGTGGATCTCTAATGTGTCCGTGCCGTACTCAAGCTCATAAGATTGACCGATGGTTTTACGCGGCAACTTACCCGGTTTACGCACAGGAACAAAACCGATACCCAGTTCAAGAGCCAAAGGCGCACCAAACAGGAAGCCACGCGCTTCAGTGCCCACTACCTTGGTAAAGCCCATGTCTTTATATTTTTCTACCAAAAGGCCGATTGTCGCTTGGTAAGCGGCAGCGTCCTCAAGCAAGCTAGTTACATCGCGAAATAGGATGCCTGGCTTTGGGTAATCAGGGATGCTTTTGATGCTCGATTGGATAAGTGAAATGGTATCTGTGGTCATAATGAAGCTTTCTTTGTTTGACTTACGGTTGAGTTTGCAACCGAGTTAAGTGATCAGTCTTGATTAAAACGCATCACTTAACTCGATTGGTATAAGCATAGCAAGCACGCTTGCTGGTGTTTTGTTCAATTGTAAGGCACGTCAGTCACATCCCTTACAACAAGGCAGCCATCTTAGTTATTTTCTTGGTTATCGGCAACCGACTCGATCACCGGAAGACGCAGAAACCAACTAAGTAGGATACTCATCATGGCTATTAGCATAACCTTTAGCCAAAGTTTGGGAACCACAATGATTGAAAAGCAGAAGCTAATCACAATCAAAATCGCCCCCCGTTGTTTCACGCGGCGCGACACACCCCGATGAGTATGCCAGTTACGAATAATCGGCCCAAAAGTCGGATGCCGATGCATCCAATCATGCACCCTTTGGCTGCCGCGCATAAAACAAGCACTGGCGAGCAAAATGAACGGCGTTGTCGGCAAAAGCGGCAAAAACACCCCCAGCGCGCCTAAAATCAGACATACACTGCCCGCAAAGTTCCACAGCCATTGTTTAAGCTTATTAATAATCTTTACCTCAAGCGCGCAGGTACGAGGCGCGGGTTTCGGGCTAAAGCCCTCCGAGTAGCGAAGAGGGGATGCGATGGACTCGATGTCTTTACGCCCCTCAAAATCAGGGGCAAAGCGTAACCTCTTCTCACTACTGAAATCAAGTTTCGGGTTACGGGCTAACGCCCTCCGAGGTACGGGTTTCGGGCTAAAGCCCTCCGAGTTGCGAGGAGTGGGTACGAAAGATGTAACGCCCACTAAACTCCTCAAACCCCGTAGCGAAGCGTACCCGAACCCCGCCCCTGAATATTAAGTTGCGAGGCGTGGGTTTCAGGCTAAAACCTTCCGAGGTGCGAGAGATGTGCGCGGCAGTTACATCACCCACTAAACTCCTCGAACCCCGGAGCGAAGCGTACTCGCACCCCGCCCCTGAGAAGCGTTAGCTTTTCGTCTGCTGGATGTCGAAACTGAAGCTAGTGCTGCCCGTAATAGATAAGGTGAGTCGGCCGCTGTCTTTGATGGGGAGTTCACGGGTGATGAAATTCTTGAGTGAGTGCTCACCTAGGTTTTCACCATGGTTAATTGATTGGTGGAAATCGCCGCTTGTCCATTGACAATCTAAACCGGCGGGCAAGATGTCTATGGTGCCGCTTGGTAGGTCGGCAAGACCAAATAATGCGGGCACGGGGCCGCCTTCGGAGCACTCAATGCCGCGCTCAATGACGCCGAGCAGGTCTTTCATATCAGCGCTGAAATTCTTTAGGTGGCGCAGGTAATCGTGGAACAAGGCGCGTACCAGCATGGTCGTTGCGACGCTGCTGCCTGCCTCAGGGTGGACCTCATCGCTGTACTCACTGTTGCCTGAATCAATAATGTAAAACACGAATTGGCCGTTCATCAGCCAAGCATAATCAAACACCAAGGGCATGGCTTCGGTGGATTGCAATAAACGGTAGCTGCAGCGCCAACTGCCTTGACTGGTATCTTTATCAGGTAAAAGCGCGTGCAGAAGGTCGCGGGCGGCCGCTGGATTTTGCTGTAGATACTCTAGGTGCCAATGCAGCTCTTGCTCTTCGGGTAGCTCTCCACCGCCATCGACTCGAAACCATTGACTCGAGAAATCTTTGCCGTCAGCGATACTTGAATCACTCTCCTCAAGCACGGTCTCAACAGCATCACTCAAGTGCTTGTAGTTGCCAATTGGCTTAGGTAGGAAGTCTTTAATGCCATAGCGCAACGCCTTGGCCACATCGGACATTTCATCGGTGGCAGAAACAACGATAACCGGCATAGAAGGGTATTGTTGACTAACCTCTTCAACAAACTCAATGCCATCAAGAATGGGCATGGCGAGATCGCACAGCACCAAGTCGGGCTCGGTACTCTCTAATAGTTGCAGCCCCTCAAGACCATTTTCGGCCTCGACCACCTGATACCCGATCGCATGCAAGAACTGACGCGTGACCTGACGAAAAATTGCATCGTCGTCAATCACCATTATTTTCTTGGGAACAGGTTCATTGGCAGGCTGTGGGGCCACTCTTGGGCGAGTGTTTAACATTTGAACCTCACTACTGACGTGTATACCTAAAACACTGACAACTCACCCTGCTTGTAATTGTGGAACTCAATTTATACTTGGGGAGCACTACCTAACTGACCAAATATCAGCCAATACCTATAAAATAGTCAGAAAATTGGTTAACGGCAAGTCTGCAAGTGGTTGCCAGTACACGATATTGTGCCGTGCATACATCACGTTTTGCACATTTAGTTGATACACCTCAAATCATTGAGGGGTGGTTACTTATACATTTAACGTCATTGATTACTCTTTGCGTCGCTTTTATATGAAACTAGATGATCTTAACCTTTTCCGTCTCGTGGTGGAAAATGGGAGCTACACCGCAACATCACGTAAGACTATGATACCTGTTGCGACGATTACGCGACGTATCCAAGCACTTGAGGATTCGCTCAACCTGCGCTTACTCAATCGTCACGCACGTAAACTGTCGCTGACTGAGGCTGGAGCCCGCTTTTATGACGAGTGCTCGCCACTATTGAAATCGCTGTCCGATACGGCCGAGTCTTTATCTGATTCTTGCCGTGGCGCCGCCGGTCGAATTAAAATTGTCGCACCGTCTAACCTGACTCAACGCATGATCATGCCGCTATTTAATGCGTTCATGACCGCGTTTCCAGATATCAATATTGATCTCACTGCGACCAATCAGTTTGATCAGCTTGATCCCACCGAATGGGACGTGATCTTTCGTGTCGGTAGCCTGCGCGATTCGAGCCTGATTGCGCGTAAGATAGGATCGGTTGAGGATATTCTGGTCGCCAGCCCGCACTACCTTGCATCGAATCAGGCCCCGAATCATGCTGAGGAGCTCAGCGACCACTCAATCCTTAAAGGTCACCCTCTACTCAAATGGCAACTAAGTAACAGCAGTGGTGAGAGTGTCGTCAACCTCGATAAAGGTCGCTTTGAAGCCGATTCATTGACCACGGTATGTACCGCTTGTCTCTCTGGCTTGGGTATCACGCTCGTGCCTGACGTAATGATCAAAGAGTACTTGGAATCTGGTCAGCTTGTGCGCGTATTGACTGATTGGAACTCGAACCAGCGTGATGTGTACATGCTCTATAACCACAAGGACCACTTACCAGATAAAGTGCGTCTGTTTATCGACTTTGTTATCCAGCACATGGAAATCCACGCGCGATAAGACTGCAATTTACGTCACCTCAAAAAGCCCTGCGCCGCTCTATGCAGGGCAATTTCCTTAGAGAAATTCGACAAAATTAGCCAGTGTGCGTTTTGGAGCTTTGACTGGTTCGCACTCGGGCGTACCAAGATAAAGAAAACCGACAATCTGATCCTCACCCTCCAGCTCAAACGCTTGGTGCACCAGCGGGTGGAACATCCACTTGCCAGAGCGCCACATTCCCTGAAATCCTTGTGCAACGGCCGCCATCTGCATAGCTTGCACAGCACAACCCGCCGAGAGGTGCTGCTCAAACGCGGGCACTTTTTCATGCGCTCTCACTTTAGCAATTACTGTGATCACCATCGGCGCGCGAAAAGGCGCACTTTTAACTTTGTCCAGCACGGCTTGCTCGCTGTTTTCAGCCTCTGCGGCCGCGAGGAGAATGTTAGACAGCTTGGTCAGTCCCTCACCTTGGGCAATAACAAATCGCCATGGCTGAATATTGCCGTGATCAGGCGCGCGCAACCCTGCTTGAATGATGTTCTCCAAGGCGATGCCCTCCGGCGCGGGCGCGGAGAGTTTTGCGACTGAACGTCGATTAAGAAGTAGTTCAAGAGCTTCCATTTTAGATTCCTTTCAACAGCTTGGGTCACCTGTCCGTTAACAGGATGAATTTGATGATAACCCTCTAAAAAACAAAAGGCGAGCTACTGCCCGCCTGTCGTATTTTTTTACCAGTGAGGATTAGTACGAAAAAGCCTAATAAAACGACTGCTCGTCGCCAGCACGGCTGACTAGACTGTCGCACGGCGCGTAACGGTCACCATACTTCTCGGCGAACTCATTCATCAGTGCAACCAGCTCTACCACCCCTATCTGATCCATGTAGCGAAACGGCCCGCCGAGGAAGGGGGGAAAGCCAATGCCGAAAATCGCGCCAATATCGCCATCACGAGCACTACGAATAATGCCCTCATCGAGGCAACGTACCGCTTCGTTGAGCATTGGTAGCACGCAGCGAAGCGCCATTTCATTCTCGGTGAGTTTAGTCTCGGGCTTGATCCCAAGTAACTTGTACACTGAACTATCAACCCCTTTCTTGTCGCCGTTTTTATAGGTGTAAAAGCCTTTCCCCGTTTTACGCCCCAAACGCTCATCACCGAGTAAGGTGTCAAACAGTTCAGGTCCCTTAAATCTTGGCCCAAGCTCCTCAACCATCACAGGCATGATCTTCGCTCCGATATCGACGCCAACCTCATCAAGTAACGTGATTGGGCCAACTGGAAAGCCAAAGTTGACCAGCGCCTCATCCAACTGCTCAATCGGCTCTCCTGCCAGGAGCAGGTTTGCCGCTTCATTCATATAGGGCGCGAGGATACGATTAACAAAAAAGCCAGCCCGGTCTTTGACAACGATTGGTGTTTTGCCCTGCTTTTTAGCGAAGTTCACCGCTGTTGTAATCGTCTTATCGGAAGTTCCATCATGAGGGATCACCTCAACCAACGGCATTTTCTCAACCGGACTGAAGTAATGCAGCCCAACGATGTTTTCTGGACGCGCCGCTTGGGCGGCAATCTGTTTAATGGGTAACGAAGAGGTGTTGGTAGCAAAAATGGTCTCAGGGCGTGCGTGCTGCTCGATATCTGCGACCATGGCTTGCTTGAGCTCCACGTCCTCAAATACCGCCTCAATCACCATATCGGCCTGTTTAAAGCGAGTAAAATCGATTCCGCCAGAGAGTTGCGCCATCTTGGCCTGCACCTGCGCCTTTGACAGAATGCGCCGCTCACGCTGCTTATTAAACAAATCAAAGTTGTAGCGCAGCGCGTTCACTACCCCATCGTTAGAGACATCCTTGATGCGCACCTGCACTTTCGCTTTGTTGATCGAAACGTGAGCGATACCCGCTCCCATCAGGCCGCCGCCTAGCACACCTACTTGTTTAATTGGCATTGGCGCCTCATCGCTGCCGAGATCTTTTTTCATCTCAGTGGTGGCAAAGAAGATTGAGCGCAACGCCTTTGACTCCGGTGTCATGACCAATTCACCAAAGCGCTTGGCTTCATACTCTAATCCCTTGGTCATGCCATTATCAAAACCATAGCGGACCACATCCAGTATCGCGCTTGTCGCCGGATAGTTACCTCGGGTTTTACTTTCGGTCTTCTTCGCTGCCTGCTCAAACACCATCTTGCGCCCAAACCCTGTGCCCGATACAAGTTTTTCTTTATTACTTGTCTTTGACGCCTTGCGCTTGCCCTTATCGACCATCTCCAGTGCCACCTGCTCGAGAATGCTCTGTGGCACACACGCATCTACGACCCCAAGCTTGGCCGCTTTTTTCGCTCTGAGCTGTTTACCGGTCAAGATCATGTCCAGGCTTGTCAGCAAACCTATCAGCTTGGGTAAACGTTGGGTCCCCCCAGAGCCAGGCAACAAACCAAGTTGGACTTCGGGCAGGCCAAGCCGAGTAATGTCAGCATCACTGCACACGCGATAATCACACGCCAGCGCCAGCTCAAGCCCGCCACCAAGGCAGGGACCGTGGATCATCGCTACCACCGGGTAATTAAGCTCAGCAAGCTGGTTGAATATCGTCTGCCCCGTTGTGGCGAGTGCTGTCGCCTCCTCTGCGCTGGTACACGCATCAAGCATGCGTACGTCAGCACCGGCAATAAAGTTATCCGGTTTACCCGATTGGATAATCAACCCTTTGAGATCGCCGTGTTCACTAAGCTCGTTAAACACCCCTTCCATCTCGCTGGCAAACGCCGCTTGCAGGGTGTTCATTTTTTCATTGGCGACATCGATGGTCAGCCGAGCAAGCTTTTGCTCATCAATTGTGAGTGAAAATGCCTTATCCGTGTTCATTATTCGACCTCCAATACCATCGCCGCGCCTAAACCACCTGCCGCACAGGCCGTGTTCAATGCCAAGCCACCCCCACGGCGCTTAAGTTCACGCAGCGTCTGGGTGATCATTCGCGCGCCTGTTGCCGCAAAGGGGTGACCATAAGCAATTGAGCCACCCAGAACATTGAACTTATCCATATCAATGTCACCAATGGCCGCTGCACGACCAAGGTTGTCTTTGGCAAATTTCTCGCTGGCAAACATTTTGACGTTGGAGAGCGCCTGCGCAGCAAAGGCTTCATGCATATCAATCAGGGTTAAATCAGACAGGGTTACCCCAGCTCGGTCTAGTGCGATAGGCGTTGCATAGGACGGTCCCATCAACATATCCTGCTCGACACCAATTGCGGCAAAACCGTACGAACGGATAAAACCCAGAATATCCAGCCCAAGCTCTTTAGCACGCCCCTCTCGCATCAGAAGCAGCGCAGCAGCGCCATCGGTCAAGGGCGTACTGTTCGCCGCAGTCACACTGCCATAGCGTCGGTCAAAGGCAGGTCTTAGTTTGGCGTAACCCTCTAAGCTCGAGTCAAAGCGAATATTGTTATCCTGATCGATCCACTGTTTATAAGGCTCTGGGAAAGCCGTCATGACCTCAGCTTGGATTTTCCCCTCTTGCCAAGCTTGAGCAGCGAGAGTGTGTGAGCGATGGGCAAAGGCATCCTGCTCTTCTCGCGTGATGGCATGCGATTTTGCCATCTGCTCTGCGGTTTGCCCCATTGATAATCCCGTTGAGTATTCCGCCACCGCAGGGGGAACGGGCACTAAGTCTTTTAAGGACAGCTTTTGCAGTAGTTTTAGTTTTTGCGGCAACGTTTTAGCTTTGCTGAGCGCAAGAAGATGGGAGGCCAGTTTTTTCGAGACACCGATAGGTAAAACTGAAGAAGAGTCTGCGCCACCAGCGATACCCACCTCAATCGTGCCCGCCATAATGCTTTCGGCGATATTCGCAGTGGCTTGAAAGCTGGTCGCGCACGCGCGAGTCACGCTATACGCATCGGTGTGGATGTTCATACCCGTGCCCAAAACTATCTCTCTCGCAATATTTGGCGCTGCTGGCATCTGCACCACCTGCCCAAACACTACTTGGTCAATCAAGACCGGATCGAGGTCAACCCGAGCGAGCATCTCACTAACCACCATTTTACCCAAATCAACAGCAGGTACGTCGGTAAACGCAGTACTCTGGCGGGCAAAAGGGGTACGAAGTCCTGATACAACGGCGATCCGCTCTCCGGATTGAGTTTGCAGCTTGAGCGGCTGCGAGGCGTGCGACTTGCCCATTAACATCTCCTTGTTGAGTAAAGGTCTGACCTCTACAGTGTAAGCAGGTTGTTAACGAAATAAAAACAAGCATTGAACAAACGTGATATTCACAACGAAATCAAAGTAGATAGCAGCGTCTATACTAAGATATGTAATGCAGCAGTTGGTGGAATAGCCAAGCGAGAAATGACAGGCAAAAAAAAACCACACAGTAACTGTGTGGTTGGAATCTATAAAACAATTAACAAACGCCAATTGTAAAATAATCAGTTTCCTGATTAGGAGAAAGTAAAGTCAGCCTTCAAAAGGAAGTGTCATCTTGCTCAACATGTCAGCTCAAAAGAACTAATTTAGCTCAGAAGAACTAACTAGATGACAGGATGTACTATAAAACGAATCAGGTATATTTTTTTGATGTAGATCAAGTTTTGGTTTAACTACCCCTTCAAATACAACTTTTAGGTAATGCTTGTGGCGATTATTGAATTTTTCGGAAAGAAAAAGTCCAGTGCCTCGGTCAATAGGGATATGGACAAGCAAAGAAAGTACGAAGCCCTTGTTAGGGCCTATCACAAGGATCTCTATCGTTACGCGTACTGGTTGTGCAAAGACCCAACCATCGCCGAGGATGTGGTCCAAGAAGCCTTCATGCGTGCATGGAAGTCGCTCGATAGTTTGCAAGACGACAAGGCTGCTAAATCATGGCTGATCACCATATTGCGCCGTGAGAATGCCCGTCGTTTCGAACGCAAGCAACTGGACTTGGTGGATATCGATGACTACGGTCAGGAGGCGAAAACCTCTGACGATGGTCATCACCAAACCCAGTGGCTACACGAGCAGATCATGCAGCTTGATGAGGAGTATCGTGAACCGCTTTATTTGCAGGTCGTGGGGGGTTTTAGTGGCGAAGAGATTGGCGACATTTTAGGATTAAACACCAATACGGTAATGACGCGCCTATTCCGAGCCCGAAATCAGTTGAAAGATAAAGTGGATGAATCCACATCGAACCGAGGTATGAGCAATGGATGAGTTAGAGTTTCGTCGCAGAGTTTTGACTGAGCCTAGTATTCGTGACGGAGAGATCATAGAAGCCACTCGTACTAACGAGAACAACGCCAAGTTCTTGGACGATGTGCTAACACTCGACAAACAGATCGCCGAGGCGATGAGTGTCGATGTGCCTGATGATCTCGCTGATCGTATCCTCCTCAATCAAGCTGTGACTGAGAATAATGTGGTGAAGCCAACCTTCACCCGCAGGATGATGTCGATGGCCGCCTCCGTGGCGTTTGTCGCCGGCCTACTTGCTGGCCAAGTCAATTGGGGCAATGTCGTTGTACCCGAAGCGCAGGCGAGCTTGGCATCAATCGCGATGGACCATGTGTATGAGGAAAAACCGTTTACCAGCCCTCTGAACGAGAACGCCAGCATCGAGCAACTCAATGTGAAGCTGATGCCATTTGATTTTCAGTTTGAGGGTGACTTCCCGTATCACGTGTATTACCTAAACCACTGTACGTTTGGCACTACTAATGCGCTGCATGCCGTGTTTGAGGGTGAGAAAGGCCGTGTGACCATGTTTGTCACCAACATGATGTCACAAGAGGCCCCAAGCTTCAGTGACGACAAAATGGAAGGTATGCTTGTTCCCGTTAATAACGAGGCAACCATGATTATCGTGGGCAACAAGGGTGAAAATGTCGCTAAAATTGCCGAAAACATAGAGTATATACTCAAACCCATGTAATTCTGGTAACCAAACCATCAATACGCCTCAGTCTCCAATCTGGGGCGTTTTTTTCTCACCTTTATAGAGTCAAAACTCTAAATAATGCCTTTTAACGGTCATTTCCTGTCAGATAGGCATTATTTCTGTGATTTTCTGCTAGTTTTATCCAATGGTCGGATTTCTATTTCCTATACTTGCGCTTAGGATTACGCCCCATATAGAGCATCCGCTCAATAAACTGCCCGATAGAGGCAATTTAGAAGGATAAATTAATGAAAAACATGCGTCTGTTTAAAAAATCAGTGGTCGCCGTAACGGTCGCCCTAGCCTCTCAACAAGCCGTTGCAGCAGGTTTCCAACTTAACGCACAATCTGCGACCGGCATCGGCCGCGCATTCGCCGGTGACGCAGTCATCGCCGACAACGCATCAGCAATGGCCCGCAACCCAGCAACTATGGCCCTTTTCGACGAAGTTTCTCTGTCTTTGGGTTTTGAGACTTTGATTACGGATATTGAAGCGAAGAACGTAAACTACCAAGGACTATTTGGTAGCGGTAACGAAAGCTATAACGATATTGGCGGTACTTCAGTCGCGCCTAACATCCACTTGATTGTCCCAGTAAATGATAAGTTTGCTTGGGGTGTTAATGTATATTCAAACTTTGGTACAAAAACCGAATTCGATGATAATTTATCTTGGTCCGAGTATGGCGGTCTAACTGACCTGGCAAGTGTAAACCTTGGTGTTTCCGGTTCTTATCGACTAAACGACCAGTGGAGTTTTGGCGCTGGATTAGATTTAATCTACGGTACCGGAAAACTAAGCAGGGTCGCGGGTGAAGGTATGGGCACAATCATCGACCCAGGCACGCCGGTTCTATGTCCAGGTGATGACCCTTGTGTAGTAGGCTTGCCTAAAGGAACCAGCTTGCTTGATGTAGACGCCAAAGGTTTTGGTGTTGGCTTCAATATTGGTACAGTCTACGAGTTAGATGAAAACAACCGATTTGGTCTTTCATATCGCTACAGCCCTGAAATCGAAGCTGAAGGCGACATTGAGTACCTAGGTAATTCTGACAGTAATGGCAAACTATATCTTCCTTTACCAGACATGGCAGAGTTTTCCGGTTACCATCGTATCCCTGATACCAAATTCGCAGCACACTATAGTGTACAGTGGATTGGCTGGCGCGCCTTTGATGAGTTAGAAGCTAAAATCAATGGTGAAAAAGTGGTCCTGAATGAGTATAACTGGCAGAATGGTTGGCATTACGCTATCGGTGGTACTTATTTCCTAAACCAAGACTGGACACTTCGTGCTGGTTACATGTACGACACAAGCGCACAGGGTGATACTAAGTCTGTATCTGTACCAGACTCAGATCGCCAATGGTTCTCTGCTGGCTTTACTTACAATATCGATAAGCAATCTAATGTTGATTTCGGCTTTACTTACCTAGTAGGTAAAGATGTTAAAGTAGAGGAAAATACTGAAAACCCATCCATTCCAGGTACCGATATTTCTTCAATCTCAGCTACTACACGCGCAAATGCAATCCTAGTCGGCCTACAATACAGCCGCTCATTCTAATCACTCCTGATTTAGAATACACAACACTTCAAAGGGTCGGTTCTCCGGCCCTTTTGCTTTTTCGCATTCCGCCAGGCAACACGTCATGTACAATTAAGCTCATTCGATGCCTCTCACCAAAGTGTGCTTACTATTAAACTCGATTCACGTTCAGTTACTAAGAACTATCACCACTAAAGTAGCAATAACACCTTAATCGCTAATCTAGCTACCACGCCACACCTACAGCGTTACTCAGTTGGTTACCCTGCTCCATGAACTCAACTCTCAAAAAAGCCCTCCGAAGAGATCACTTTTACCTTGAAGACACAAAACGACAGCGACAAAACTTCGTATTGATTCAACCGAGAGACCTAAACTCTCCATGTACAATTCCCACGTTTTACACGGGCTCTACAACAAGTACCCAACTCCTCGCTACCCGAAGCGCAGCGTCCTCGCACCTCGTACCTAGAAAAAGAAAACCCCGACACAAAGGCCGGGGTTTCAAATTTATCAGATAGATTCCGTGCTAGCGAAAACCTATCTCAGCACTTTATCCTACTTCGCGGATTAAGCTTCAGCTTTCTCTTTAGAAGCTTTAGCTGCTGGCGCTTTTGATGCTTCTTGGTCTGCTTTCTTCTTGATTACAGTAGTACCTTCGAAAGTTTCACCTTCAACGAAAGCCTTACCGTAGTAAGAAGACAGTAGAACTTCTTTCAGCTCAGAGATAAGTGGGTAGCGTGGGTTCGCACCAGTACACTGGTCATCGAACGCGTCTACAGATAGCTCATCTACTTGTGCTAGGAAGTCAGCTTCAGCAACACCTGCCGCTTGGATAGACATTGGGATGTCTAGGTTCGCTTTTAGCTCGTCCAACCATGCTAGAAGACGCTCGATCTTCTGCGCAGTACGGTCACCAGCTTGGCTTAGGCCTAGGTGGTCAGCAACCTCAGCGTAACGACGACGTGCTTGTGGACGGTCGTATTGAGAGAATGCAGTCTGCTTAGTTGGGTTGTCGTTCGCGTTGTAACGTACAACGTTCGAGATTAGTAGTGCGTTCGCCAGACCGTGTGGTAGGTGGAATGCATTACCAATTTTGTGTGCCATTGAGTGACAAACACCTAGGAACGCGTTCGCAAATGCGATACCAGCGATAGTTGCAGCGTTGTGTACTTTCTCACGAGCGATTGGGTCGTTAGCACCGTTCGCGTAGCTTGATGGTAGGTACTCTTTTAGCATCTTAAGTGCTTGTAGAGCTTGACCATCTGAGTACTCGTTCGCAAGAACAGATACGTAAGCTTCTAGAGCGTGAGTTACGGCATCGTAACCACCGAACGCTGTTAGAGACTTAGGCATGTTCATTACAAGGTTCGCATCAACGATTGCCATTTGAGGAGTTAGCTCGTAGTCCGCTAGTGGGTACTTAGCGCCAGTCTCGTCGTCTGTAACAACCGCGAATGGAGTAACTTCTGAACCAGTACCTGAAGTAGTAGTGATACATACAAGCTCAGCTTTTTGACCCATTTTAGGGAACTTGTAGATACGCTTACGGATGTCCATAAAGCGCATTGCTAGTTCTTCAAATGCAGTCTCTGGGTGCTCGTACATAACCCACATGATCTTAGCCGCATCCATCGGTGAACCACCGCCTAGCGCTAGGATTACGTCTGGTTGGAAGCTTTCCATTGCTGCCGCACCTTTCTTAACAACAGATAGCGTTGGATCCGCTTCTACGTCGAAGAAAGTTTGAACTTCAATGCCTTGAGCTTTCAGTAGCTGTACAACTTCGTCTGCGTAGCCGTTGTTGAATAGGAAACGGTCAGTTACTAGGAACGCACGCTTCTTGCCTTCTAGATCGCTCATTGCGATTGGCAGGCTGCCACGACGGAAGTAGATAGACTTAGGTAGTTTGTGCCACAACATGTTTTCAGCTCGCTTCGCTACAGTTTTCTTGTTGATTAGGTGCTTAGGACCTACGTTCTCAGAGATAGAGTTACCACCCCATGAACCACAACCTAGTGTTAGAGACGGTGCAACGTTGAAGTTGTATAGGTCACCGATACCACCGTGAGTTGTTGGGATGTTTACAAGAATACGTGCAGTCTTCATCTTGTCACCGAAGTAACGGATGCGGTCTGCGTTAACGTCTTGGTTAGTGTATAGGCCAGATGTGTGACCGATACCGCCGATTTCAACCATAGTTACTGCTTGAGCAACTGCGTCTTCGAAGTTGTCAGCGCGGAATAGACCTAGAGTTGGAGATAGTTTCTCGTGAGCAAACTCGTCGTCGTAAGAAACTTTGCCTAGACCTTCACCAACTAGAACTTTAGTGTCAGCTGGAACTTTAACACCCGCCATTTCAGCGATAGCTGGAGCAGGCTGACCTACGATTTTCGCGTTTAGTGCGCCATCGATAAGTAGTACTTTACGTACTTTGTCTGCTTCTGCTTTGCTTAGAACGTAAGCTTTGTGAGAAGCAAAACGTGCTTTCACTTCGTCGTATACTTCGTCAACAACGATTGCAGCCTGCTCAGAAGCACATACTACGCCGTTATCGAATGTCTTAGACATTAGGATAGAAGCAACAGCACGCTTGATGTCAGCTGTTTCGTCGATTACTACAGGAACGTTACCTGCACCTACACCGATTGCTGGCTTACCAGAAGAGTAAGCTGCTTTAACCATGCCTGGACCACCAGTTGCAAGGATAAGAGCGATGCCATCGTGCTTCATAAGAGCGTTTGAAAGCTCAACTGATGGCTGGTCAATCCAACCGATGATGTCTTTTGGTGCACCCGCTGCGATTGCTGCGTCTAGAACTAGCTTCGCTGCGTCGTTAGTTGAGTTCTTCGCACGTGGGTGTGGCGAGAAGATGATACCGTTACGAGTCTTCAGAGAGATTAGAGACTTGAAGATCGCAGTCGATGTTGGGTTAGTTGTTGGTACGATACCACAGATGATGCCTACAGGCTCTGCGATAGTCATAGTACCTAGGTTGTCGTCCTCTTCAAGAACGCCACAAGTTTGTTCGTCTTTGTACTTGTTGTAGATAAACTCAGAAGCGAAGTGGTTCTTGATTACTTTATCTTCAACAATACCCATACCTGACTCTTCTACCGCTTGTTGCGCTAGAGGAATACGTGCTTGGTTAGCTGCTAGAGAAGCTGCACGGAAAATTTTGTCTACTTGCTCTTGAGAGTAAGTAGCAAACTCCGCTTGCGCCGCTTTTACGCGGGCTACTAGAGCGTCTAGTTCAGCTAGGTTGGTAACAGGCATAGAAAAATCTCCTAAAAATAACAAAATGTAAAAGCTAATTTATTGAGCTTGCGATCAAACTCAGAATGCACCGCCCCCACGGAACATTCATCTGTAAGTCAGTAACTTACAAAACAGCAGGCTTAGTAAATTGCTTTCAGGATTGAGTATAATCTTTCACGATTTGAAAAAATATGACTCAGATCAGATTCCAAAAATTAATTAACCAATTAGTGGTAACTAGATCACCCAAAGCGACATAAGTTACTGAATTAAATAACATTAAAAACCGTACATTTGGCGAGCAAAAAACAGCCAGTTAAACTTTGCTATCAAAAAAGACAATAAAAGTATGAAAAAAACTTACACTTTTGTTGAATTTACTGACCTTAGCACATTTTCTACGTGCACAGCAGTACAAAGTTTGTTCAGTTTCCGCCCCTCGTTCAAAAATAGCCTACACTAACCGAGCTGCACACTATCTAACCAACCACCTGCAAAAAAGTGGTTACCAATTTGGTTTGACGCATAATTCACCAATATAAATTAGGTAGTTACAATTAATGTTGCTTTTCGCTCGAAATTTCAGACAAAAAGCCCTACATTAGCGGCGCTTTTAGGTCATCGCTATACAAGGAACACACAGCCATCATGCAAACTTTCGAAATCGCCATTTTTCTACAGTTCTTCTTGGGTCTCGTCGCCGCCGTGAACCCGGTGGGTATTATGCCGATCTTCGTTTCTCTGACCGGTCATATGACTTTGGAAGAAAAGCACAAAACGGCTAAGACCGCCAATATCGCGGTGGGCGTGATCCTGATCACCTCTTTACTTGCCGGTCAAGCATTGCTGGATATGTTCAGTATCTCGCTTGATTCATTCCGCATCGCGGGTGGTCTACTGCTATTGAGCATCGCCTTTACCATGATGAGCGGTAAGCTCGGTGAAGATAAACAGAATAAACAAGAGAAATCGGAGTACGTCAGTCGCGAGCAGATTGGCGTCGTGCCGCTGGCGATGCCTCTAATGGCAGGCCCAGGTGCGATCAGTTCAACGATTGTTTATGGCGCGCGCTACCCAAGCATGTTTGAAACGGTGGGTATCTTGATCACTGTAGTGGTGTTCTGCTTCTGCTCTTGGCTACTGTACCGCTCTGCCCCCCTGATCGTGCGCTTCTTGGGTCAAACGGGCATCAACGTGATTACACGTATCATGGGCCTGATCTTGGCGGCCCTTGGTATCGAGTTTATGGCCAATGGTTTGAGAAACCTTTTCCCTGGTTTGATGTAACTCCTGCCCTTCCCTACCATGTTGGCTCTCATCACAGCATGGTAGGGAAAACAAAAACTTGTTTTCATTCATACGCCTATCATAATAAGTAGACACTAGTTGCGCTGCGCATGGAAACAGCCATACTCAAGGCAGAATAGACTCGCTATGGAAAACAAGAAGCACCCGCTCAAAAACCATCTCTACACCATTATCTTTGGCACCCACACGCCTGCTGGGCGAGCATTCGATATTGGCTTAATTATTGCCATCCTACTCTCTCTAGTTGTCGTGATCGCTGAATCCATCCCAGAGGTTCACGCCATCTATGGTCCACCGCTGCATGCTATAGAGATTGCTTTTACCCTACTTTTCACCATTGAATATCTGGCGCGCTTGTATTGCTCGCCACAACGCTGGGCTTATGCACGGAGCTTCTATGGTATTATTGATTTGTTGGCCATCGTCCCTAGTTACCTCGCTCTAATGATCCCCGGCGCCTCTTATATGTTGGTGATCCGCCTGCTGCGCATCATGCGTATTTTCCGTGTGTTGCGCTTGGTACCGTTTTTACAAGACTCAAATATTTTGCTGCGCAGCCTGTTGATGGCCAAGCGTAAAGTGATGATCTTTTTCACCACCGTGGCTATCTTAGTCACCATTTTCGGCTCACTCATCTATGTAATAGAAGGCCCCGAGCACGGCTTTACCAGTATCCCCAAAAGCATCTACTGGGCAATCGTCACTATTACTACAGTCGGCTATGGCGATATCGTGCCGCAAACCGGCTTGGGCAAGACCATTGCTTCCCTCACTATGCTGCTTGGTTACTCTATCCTAGCCGTCCCGACTGGGATCATCACCGCAGAGCTGAATAATGAAATGAAATCACACCGCCAACTGGTCAAATGCCCCAACTGCTCAAAAGCCGGACACGAGTCGGAGGCGATGTATTGTAAGTATTGTGGGAGTGAACTGCCTTCACCTGATCAACGCATCACCAAATAAAGGGGCGAGGTTCGGGTACGCTTCGCTACGGGGTTCAAGGCGCATTGAGGGCGCTGTCGTTAGCGTGCTCCCCTCGCGGCTCGGAGGGCTTTTAGCCCGAAACCCGCTCCTCGAACCTAAAAAAAGCAGGCCGAAGCCTGCTTTTTATTATTTTTCTGCCAAAATAATACGCAGTGTGCGGCGTAGTGGCTCTGCGGCGCCCCATAGGAGTTGGTCACCAACTGTGAACGCGTTCAAGAAGTCGTCGCCCATTGACATCTTGCGTAGGCGGCCTACTGGGATGTCTAGGGTGCCGGTGACTTTTGCTGGAGTGAGTTCTTGAGCGGTAATATCGCGCTCGTTTGGAATCACTTTTACCCAGTCGTTGTGGGTGCCGATCATCTCTTCGATCTCATCCATTGGGATCGCTTGCTTAAGCTTGATGGTTAGTGCTTGAGCGTGACAGCGCATTGCGCCGATGCGCACACAGGTGCCATCGATTGGCACAGGTGAATCTTGTAGGCCAAGGATCTTGTTTGCTTCAACGCCCGCTTTCCACTCTTCCTTGCTTTGACCATTGTCGCGTTTGACGTCAATCCATGGGATCAGTGAGCCCGCTAGAGGAACGCCGAACTGGTCCACTGGGAAGCTCTCACCGCGCATGGTCTCTGCCACTTTCTTGTCGATGTCCAGAATAGAAGAAGCCGGGTCAGCAAGTTCAGTCGCCACTGACTGGTTGATGGTGCCCATTTGCGCAATCAGCTCGCGCATGTTTTTCGCGCCAGCGCCGGAGGCGGCCTGGTAGGTCATCGCGCTCATCCACTCAACATGGCCTTTCTCGTACAGACCACCCAGCGCCATCAGCATCAAGCTCACGGTACAGTTACCACCAACGAAGGTGTTGGTGCCTGAGTGAATACCTTGTTGGATTTGGCTTAGGTTAACAGGGTCAAGGGTAATGATTGAGTCACTCGCCATACGCAGTGTTGAGGCCGCATCAATCCAGTAGCCCTTCCAACCCGCTTGACGCAAGGCTGGGTAAACCTTCTCAGTGTAACCACCACCTTGACAGGTAATAACAGCATCCAATTGCTTAAGCGCATCGATATCAAACGCATCTTGCAGCATGCCTGCATCTTTACCAAAGTTTGGCGCTGGGATACCGACTTGTGAGGTACTAAAGAACACCGGCTCGATAACATCAAAATCGCGCTCTTCCACCATGCGTTGCATCAGGACAGAGCCCACCATACCACGCCAACCAACTAAACCTACTCTCATTCGCTTCCGCACTCCATGTCAAAAAGATCAAAAATAAAAAAAGGGAAACCTCATCTATAAAGATTTCCCTTATAAAGCGCAAGCTTTATTTAAAAAAAGGGCGCGAGGTGCGGGGACGGGCTTTGCCCTACGAGGTGCGAGGAATATCACGTAACAGGCAACATCATCATATTACTTTGACCAGTATAGTTAATTGCGCGTGCAGTTTACTCGCTCCCCGAAACGAAGTGTCCCCGCTCCTCGAACCTAGCCTTCACCGTCCTCGATAATCCTCAGCACTCTGAATCGTCTGGCGCAGATACAGTGCTAATAGTTCAAGATCTGTCTCTGTGATAGGATGGCCTTTTTTTAGGTTACTCTCTAGGTCAGAGGCAATATCACGTAGCGGCGTCGCACCGATACTGCCTGCAACACCTTTTAGGCTATGTACTAAGCGCAGAGCTGTGGGATCTTGTTGGCCGATGAGGGCTTGGATACGTTCGGCGTCGTCTTGGTGATCTTCGATAAACACATTGAGCAGCAATTCTACGGCGCTTTTGTCGCCGCTGACTGAATCGAGCATGTAGCCATAATTTATCGCACTGGTGCGCTCGGGGTTAACACTCACTGTTGGCTTGGGCGCAGGCGCGGGTGGTGCATCAGGCGTGTCACTTCGAGTGATTTGCTCGGTGCCGAGGTCGATAGCTGGGCCTGTTGCTAGGGCTGCTGACGGTGTGAAAGACATATTCGGCCTCCGATAAAGGGCAATCAATAAAGGCAGAAAGCCCACTGCGGCGAACAATATTCCTCCCACATAGATATGGTGATACAGCTCTTGTCGCATTTCGCTGATGGTCTTCGTTACCTCAAATTCGGCTAACTGCTCGACCCAATGCGCCCCTTGAGCATAAGCGCCGAGCGAATTTGAGCTGCGCGCGAGCAGACTTTGCACCTTAGTGCGCGCGTCATCGGGTAACTCGAGCGAGTCAACGTAGAGCGCATCCAACTTACGATACACCAACGAGTTGCCATCAAAGTCACTATATAAGGCAATAAAGGTCAAAGAGCCCAGTTCTGTCAGCACCTCAAACACCCTTGGCTCGCTGCGATACTCATCCATCGCCATCCCCAGCTCTTCCAGCAGGCGCACCATCTGGAGCTGATTGTCGCTGAGTTGTTCGACAAGATGAGTAAACCTATCAAGCAACAATATCAGCTGATTAACATCATGGAAGACAAAGTGGTTATCTTGACTAGCAAGGAGTTCAACTTGAGTTTCGTTGATCACCCGGGTGGAGATCGCCAGGTTATCAAGGTGGTTGGTTTGATAAGCCGGATTGACATTGAGCAAGCTACTGACCTGCTTGACCTCAGTATCGAGCTTCTCGAGTGTGGTGAGCACGTTGTATTCACTGCGCAGCCAAGAGAGCGCGGTGAAGGTCGCCACTACCCAAATAGTCAATGCGACAGTCCCTTTATTAAGCTTCATCCTTGTCCTTACACAATTGTGCACATAAATTGACGTTAAACCAAAAAAAAAGAGAGAGCAAACTTGCTCTCTCTTTTCTCGATCTTTATCCGTTCGACTGACGGGTTAACTGGTCTTTCAAGTTTGGCGGACAACCCTTGATGGTCAGAGTGTCGCTCTCTTGGTCGTAAAACACGCGCTCACCCAAAAGCAGGCTATCGAAACTGATATTTAGGCCGCCACCAGCGCCGACATATTTGGTCAGTTTGCGCACAGTGGTGCGATCGGCTGGGAAGCTCTCTTCCAACTCGTAGCCTTGCGCGCTGGTAAAGTCTTGGAAAGAGCTGCCTGTGTCCGTCGATGGCAGTTCACCCGAGAGCTCTTTTACATGGATCTCTTCGCCGGCTTTAAGCTGATCGTTACAGTAACTTGCCACCTGCTTCTTATACTCTGTCGTTTCTTGCTTATCGAGCTGAGCATCGGCACAGAAATCCTCAACCGCCTGCATCAATACTAGGTTCTGTTGCTTGCTGTCCAAGCCAACCTCTGCCTGCAGGAAATCAAGGAAGAAGTCCGCTACTTTACGCCCGACACGGCCTTTGATGTAGCTTAGGTAGCGGTTCGATTCTTTATCCGTATCGTAGGTTGATAAGTCAAGGCGCGCCGCGATATCCATCTTGTTGATATCAAGGTAGTCCGTCGCGCTGATATCCAAGCCTTCGGTTACCTTAAGGCTCTGGTTGGACGGTAAGATACCGATAAACAGGTAATCGGTCGCCAGAGATTGATACTCGGCAATGACAAAAATACCCTCATCAGCGAATGGGTACTTCGACAACTCTTGCTTTAGAGTTTGGCCACAACGCTGTGAAAACTCATAGAACGCCATCTCTCCTTTGCGGAAGGTATCCAGATTGAGCTGGAAATCGCTATCACTTTTAAATAGCCCAAACCCCTTACCTGGCTTAGCATTAAACGTACGGTGCAACTCCGCGACTAGGTTCTCACTCGTTTGGTCAAGCTCGAGTGCCTGTGGACGGTAGTTTACCACCAGTTCATCCTGATCATTTTTGGTCAGTTGATGCAAAATAATGTTAGAAAGCTGCAGACTCATAGGAATTGAAGTAATCTTGGTTCAGTTAGCGGGTCTAGTAGGGTATCATAAGTCGTTTTTACTAGCACATATAGAGTTACCATGCCTATTACATCTAAATACAGCGACGACCAAGTCGAACAAATCCTAGCAGAGGTTGCTGCGGTTCTTGAGAAACACAATGCAACACCAGAACTCTCTCTGATGATTGCAGGTAATATTGCAACCAATGTCTTAAATCAAAGCGTTGCCCCTTCACAGCGCAAGGCGATTGCTGATAAATTCGCCCAAGCTCTTGTTTCTTCTCTAGAAGATAAAGCTCACTAATAAGTTGGATATAAAAGAACAGCACTTATGGTAGATAGCGGAAACTCCTACTCGGAACGCGTGTCTCGTCTCGTAGGATGGGGGCACTGGTTTGCGTTTTTCAATATTATCGCAGCCATGCTTATCGGAACACGTTACATTGCCCAATCACCATGGCCAGAGAGTCTGCTAGGACAGCTGTATTTGGCTATCTCATGGGTTGGGCATTTTGGCTTCTTGGTATTTGCCCTCTATCTGTTGGTGCTGTTTCCACTCACTTTCTTAGTGCCCTCGAAAAAACTGTTCAGGCTGCTCACAGTGTTGTTTTCAACCATCAGCTTGACGGTTTTATTGATCGATACCCAAACCTATCAGTCGATCAGCTTGCACCTCAATCCGGTGGTGTGGGAGTTATTGTTTACGGATAACTCATCGCCCGTCAGTCGTGACTTCCAGCATTTGTTTATCGTGCTGCCGATGATCTTCCTACTCGAGCTTGGTCTCTCCGAGTGGGTGTGGCGTAAGCAACGCAAATTAAGTCATCGCCATATTGGCCGCCCGATTGCTGCGGTGTTTTTTATCTGTTTCAGCTTAAGCCACGTGATTTACGTTTGGGCCGATATCTCGTTCTACGAACCGATTACCAAACAACGCGCTAATTTCCCGCTGTCTTACCCAATGACGGCCAAGTCATTTATGGAAAAACACGGCATCCTTGATCGTGAAGAGTACCAAAAGCGCCGCCAAGAGAGCGAAGCACGCGCGGACGAAATCAGCTACCCACTCGAGCCACTGGTGTTTGAGCGCCGGGCTAACCCGCTCAACGTACTGCTGATTAACGTCAACAATCTGCGTGCTGACGCGCTCAATCAAGAGGCAATGCCGTTTACCGCTCAGTTTGCTGATAATGCCCTAAACTTTACCCGCCATTACAGCTCAAGCAACGATGTACAGGGCATGTTTGGCCTGTTTTACGGCCTGCCGACCAGTTACTTGGGCAGTGTCGCCAATCAAGGCGCCGACTCCATTTTGCTGTCTACGCTGGGCAACAATGACTATCAGTTTGGCTTGTTTAGTGACCATAGCTTCAACTTTGATTTATACACCAATTTGATCTTCCGTGACCTACCGGTTGAGGAGGGTCTCAAGGGTGACCGCCTAATAGAAACCTGGAGTCAGTGGGTTAGCGAGAACAGTGGTGCCCCTTGGTTTAACTTTATCGAGCTAACCACGGTTGAACAGTTTAATGCCATGGAAGAGCACCAGGGCTCGACGCTCGATAAACTTAAACAAGGCTATGTACAGTCCGTCAAGCAAGCTGATAAGCAGCTAGAGCAAATCCTCGCCCAGCTTGATGTATTAGAAGTTCGTGATGAAACGGTGGTCATCATCACCTCTAACCACGGCATCGAGTTCAATGAGACTAAAACCAACAGTTGGGGCGCTGGCTCAAATTATAGTGATTACCAGTTGTCGGTGCCTCTGGTTATCAAATGGCCGGGTAAGCTCGCCGCTGAGTATACCCACTCTACTAGCCACTTGGATGTCTCTGTCACCCTAATGGAAGAGCTGCTGGGCACCTCATCAAACCCAAGTGATTACAGCAGCGGTCGCAACCTATTTAACGAACGCAAGCGTAAGTGGGTCATCGCTGGCAACAATAACGAGTTGGCTCTACTGACACCAAGCAAAACCACCGTGGTGGATCGCTATGGCAACTACAAGGTCTACAACGAGAATTATCAGCGCCTCAAGGATGAGAGCCCAACGCTGCCGGTGTTGATGCAGGCCCTGACTGAGCTGCAGCGCTTCTATAACGACTAGATTGGTCAGAGTTTGTGCAAACGAGCTGGCAAATCGACAATAATGCGATTTTAATCAATCTCTTACCCATTGACGTTCGATGATGAGGTGGTAATATCAATCCCATCGGACTGTAGCGCAGCTTGGTAGCGCACCGTCATGGGGTGTCGGGGGTCGCAAGTTCAAATCTTGTCAGTCCGACCATATACCGCAAGGGGTTAGCTTAGGCTAACCCCTTCCTCGTTTTAGGCCAAGCGAAATGCCAAAGTTAGTGGGTCACCACTTTCGAGAATACATTAACAATCACCGTGCCGAGCAAAATAAAGCTCATTCCGATGATCGCTGGCATATCCAACTTCTGACCAAAAACCATCCAGCCGATACCAGCGACCAACACGATGCCTGCGCCACACCAAATTGCATAGGCAATTCCGACTGGCATGACTTTGACAACTTGTGCCAGGGCGGCAAAGGCGGCGGCGTAACACGCCAGACAAATTAGAGTTGGGATTGGCTTGGTAAAACCTTCGGTCTTGGTTAAGAAGCTGGTTGCAATCACCTCAGCGGCAATGGCAAATGCAAGTAGAAAATAGTGCAAAATATTCCCCGTCTATTCGGTCGGTACTGTTTGTGTGTGGTAACGTGCTTACTGTGACTGCTTAAGCGCGCGAAAAAACGCCTCTTCTGGGCGCTGCTCTAGCATCTTTTGCTTAAACCACTGAGTAAATAAGGTCACCTTGGGCGGCGATAAATGGCGATTATAGGTCAAGAAATGGCTATCGCTGGCGCTCATTACTTTATCACTGATCGCGACCACCTCACCACTCGAGAGTAACGGAATCGCATTCAAAGAGCGACACAACATCACTCCGGCGCCCTTAGCAACCAGCTCTAACCCCATCATACTGCTGCCGACTTCATACTGCTTTTTCGGCGCTCCGCACGAGAGCGCATTGCTCGCTAACCAATCCGGCCAGCCTTCAGCATAACCACGAACGTAAATCCCCGGCAGCAGATCAAACTGGCCCTGCTCCAACTCTTGATGGTAACGCTCACGAAACCCCGGACTACAGATAGCCAACCAGTACTCTTTACAAATTAACTCACCATAATCACTGCCATTGGGCTGACCATTGACAATCTCGATATCGACCAGTGATTGATTGTCATCCAATTGTGGCCAGTCATCGGTATGCAGACGAACGTTGATATAGGGGTGCTGCTTATAAAAGTCGTCGAGCATGGGCACTAACCAAAAGTAGGCAAACGAGGTATTGACCTTAATCGTCAGTTGCTGCGGCTCACTTTGATAGGTTAATGCTTGAGTCTGGTTGCGAATCGCGAGCAGTGATTGATGCACCGTAGGGTAGTACTTGTGCCCTTGAGTTGAGAGTTTAAGTCGGCGTTGCTCGCGATTAAACAGCGCAAAGCCTAAGAACTGCTCAAGCGCCTTGATATGTTGACTCACTGCAGCCTGAGTCACATGCAGCTCTGCTGCCGCTTTAGAAATAGAATGAAGTCGAGCGCAAGCTTCAAAGGCCACCAAAGACTTGAGTGGAGGCAACATAGGCGGTGATCTCTTAAGGGATAGTGCGGTCAAACTAGACATGAACTTTTACACGCGGATGAATAAATCGTGACGTTAGTTTTACTTATAAGCATGACGCTGACATGTCGGGTTAGTTTAGAAAAACTTATATAAATCAGACAAAAAAATGCTTTAGCTGTAATTTTTACTTAATTCTCTGCTTCTAACTTATACCCCAACTTAATTGGCAAAACGCCACACCGCTTAATCATGAAATGGAGAATATCATGAACAAATTGATGCTTGCTGCTGCGACTGCTGCAGTATCGTTGACAAGTATTTCGGCCTTCGCAAAGCAAGAGCTGACTGTCTACACAGCATTCGAGATTGAACAGATTCGCGCCCTGGAAAGTGCCTTCCAAGCTCAGCACCCGGATATCAAGCTGAACTTTATGCGCGATTCAACCAGCGTTGTGACTGCACGCCTGCTGGCAGAAAAAGAAAACCCACAGGCAGATGTCATTTGGGGTCTTGCGGCAACATCAATGATGGTTCTTGATAAGCAGGATTTGCTGGCTCCATATGCACCAGCTGAGCTTGATAAGCTGGATGAAAAGTTCCGTGATAGCCGTGAAGTACCACACTGGATTGGTATGGACGCATGGATTGCGGGCATCTGTTTCAACACCATTGAAGCGAAAAAACACAACCTTGAGGCGCCAACGTCTTGGGCTGACCTGAAAAAGCCTGAGTACGCGGGTCATATTGTCATGCCTAACCCGGCCTCTTCTGGTACTGGCTTCCTAGACGTATCAGCATGGCTGCAACAGTTCGGTGATGAGCAGGGTTGGGAGTACATGGAAGGCCTGCACAAAAACATTGCCCGCTACACTCACTCAGGTTCTGCGCCATGTAACCTAGCGGCAACGGGCGAAGCAACCATGGGTATCTCGTTTGCCTTCCGCGGTGCAACACTGAAACAGCAAGGTGCGCCAATCGATATGATCTTCCCATCAGAAGGTGTGGGTTGGGATATGGAAGCCGCTGCGATTGTCTCGGGTACCGACAAGCTTGAAGCGGCGCAAACCCTACTTGACTACGCGGCGTCAGCAGACGCGAACAAGGTGTACAACCAGTTCTACCCGGTTATCGCCATCAGCGATCTAGCACAGCCAGTTGAGCATTACCCAACCAATGCTACTGAAATCATGATTGAAAACGATTTCGTTTGGGCATCAGAGAACTACGACTACATCATCAATGAGTGGGTTAAACGCTTTGACGGCAAGTCAGACGCGAAATAATTAGCCACTACGTTCCTAACAGGGAATCAGTTCTCACTAGGGGCTCACATGAGCCCCTTTTGTCTCCATTCCCCACCCTATCAATAGCTGCCTGCTCAGAGTATCAACACCGTGAACAATACCAATTACTTGTCCGTTAGCGACCTGTCAAAACACTTCGGCGACTTTACTGCGCTCGACCGTATCTCTCTTGATATCAAAGAGGGTGAATTTATCTGTTTCCTTGGCCCTTCAGGCTGTGGCAAAACCACCTTGTTGCGAGCGATTGCCGGTTTAGAGTTGCCAAGCGACGGTCAAATCACGCAAGCGCAGCGCGACATTACCCTGTTGCCACCTGAGCAGCGCGATTTCGGTATTGTCTTTCAGTCTTATGCCCTGTTTCCAAACCTAACGGTGGCCGACAACATTGCCTTTGGCCTGACCAATCAAGGCATGAAAAAGCCCCAAGCAATGGAGAAGGTGCGCCAATGGCTTGAGCTTGTGGATTTACCTAATTCAGAGCATAAATTTCCCGCGCAGTTGTCAGGGGGCCAGCAGCAACGCGTCGCCCTCGCACGTGCGCTTGCTCTCTCACCTGGCCTGCTGCTGCTCGATGAGCCATTATCTGCACTGGATGCTAAGGTGCGTGCTCACCTACGCCATGAAATCTGTCTACTGCAGAAGAAACTCGGCATCACAACCATCATGGTGACCCACGATCAGGAAGAAGCCTTGACCATGGCCGATCGCATTGTAGTAATGAATCACGGGGTGGTAGAGCAAATAGGTACGCCGCGCGAGATTTATCACCAGCCGGCGTCGGAGTTTGTCGCTGATTTTGTTGGCACGATGAACTTCCTTGAGGCCAAGCATCAGCAAAATAATCTGCTGGCTATTGATGATTACCGCTTCACTACTCCAAAGCAAGTCAGCACCGACTCGGTTAAAGTTGCGCTTCGCCCAGAGCAGATGCGCATTCATGCTGATCTCAATACTGGTATCCAGGCACAGATCAAGGCGTTTGAATTCCTCGGCTCATTTATTCGCATTGACTGTCAGCTAGCCTGCAATGAACAACTGGTTCAGGTGGATGTGAGCTCTGAACAACTTGACGCGCTCGAGCTAGACATTGGCCATTACTGCACCTTGAGCTGGAAAAGCGAGGATGCACTAATTTTTGGTGAGCCTGTCTGCAAGGAGCAAGTCGTTGAGGAGAACGCCGCATGAGTCTTCAAGCAACACTGCCACATTCCAAGCTTGCTACAACCTCATCCGCGCTAGTGACCCGTTTCAGACGCATTAGCCGTGACCAATGGGTGATGAGTCTGCTGCTGTGCCTAGCGGCACTGTTGATGATCTTCGGCCTTATCGCGCCATTATGGGCGATGTTTAGCAAAAGTGTGCAAAACAGTCAGGGGGAGTATATTGGTTTCGCCAACTATGCCAATTACCTTAGCAGCCCTGCACTGACTCAATCGATTTATAACACCCTATTTATCGGCGTCACAGTATCAATTATTGTAGGCCTGCTCGCGTTTGGTTTTTCTTACGCACTCACGCGCACCTGCATGCCATTTAAGCGCACCTTTAAGGTTATGGGTAGCCTGCCGATTCTTGCGCCATCATTACTGCCTGCCATTTCCTTTATCTATCTATTCGGTAACCAAGGCATTTGGAAGTCCTGGCTAATGGGCGAGAGTATCTATGGTCCCATAGGGATCGTCCTTGGCCTGGTATTTTGGTGTTTTCCTCACGCTGTCTTAATCATGTCAACGGGCCTATCCAATGCTGACGCGCGCCTGTATGAAGCAGCCCGCGCACTGCGCACCTCCCCGCAGCGTACGTTTTTTACCGTCACACTGCCTGGCGCCAAATACGGCGTGATGAGTGCGATGATCGTTATCTTCACCCTAGTGGTGTGTGACTTTGGTGTCGCCAAGGTGATTGGCGGTCAATACAACGTGTTAGCGACAGATATTTATAAACAGGTTATTGGTCAACACAACTTTGCCATGGGCGCGGTGACTTCGGTGATCCTGCTCCTGCCTGCCGTGTTGTCGTTCGGGGTTGAAACCCATATTCGCCGCAAGCAGCAAAGTATGATCAGTGCGAACGCGGTCATTTACCAGCCGCAGCCAAACCGGGTCAAAGATACCCTCGCATTGGTGTTTTGTAGTGCCATTGTGTTGGCGATTCTTGTCGTCATCGGCATGGCTTTTTATGGCTCTTTGATCAGCTTCTGGCCATACAATAAAGCACTGACGCTGAACAACTACGACTTTGAACGCTTTATCAGTTACGGCTGGGCACCCTTCTTCAATTCAGTCAAAATGGCACTGCTTGTCGCGGTAATTGGTACCTTGGTGACCTTTATCGTCGCTTACTGTGTTGAGAAAGGTCGCGCTATGAAGCCTTTGCGTAACGCACTGCACCTGATGGCTATGATGCCTATGGCCGTACCAGGCATGGTTCTGGGTTTGGGTTATATCTTTTATTTTAACTCCCCAAGTAACCCGCTCAATGGTCTCTATGGCACCATGACAATTTTGGTATTGTGTACCGTAGTGCACCTTTACACTGTCGGTCATATGACAGCAATGACCACTTTGCGCCAGATTCCAGCAGAGATAGAAGCGGTTGCGGCATCACTTAAGATCTCGCAATACAAAGCGTTTTTTAAGATCTCACTGCCACTTGGGCTGCCAGCTATTCTCGATATCGGCAGTTACTTGTTCGTTAACGCGATGACCACAACCTCCGGCGTGATCTTCCTGTACACCACCGATACGGTATTGGCCTCAATTGCCGTCATGCACCTTGATTAAATGGGCTACACGGCCGCTGCGGCGGCGATGGCGGTGATGATCATGCTGAGCTCTGCAGTGGCACGCATCATCCATAGTGTGATCAGTCATGTGCTGATTAAGCACACTCAGCGCTGGCGTTATCGCTAAACCATCTGTGACTCGCCAATAACGGTAAAAACGGTACCGATGGATATCGGTACCCATTCAAGAACTCTCTCTAAGAAATACAGCCTGAGGCTCGCCAAACGCGAGCCTAGCTCAGGAGCTATTATGCAAACTCAATCAATTAATACACCGACCCCTCTCATCATTTTTGACATGGATGAAACCCTGATCGCCAAAGATCTCAGCGTTCTCTGGCACCACTACCTTGTCCATGAATTAAACATCGCCGCTGCCGATTTCCTTGAGCAAGATAAGCATCATATGCAACGCTATTATCAAGGTGCAATGGATATGGATGAGTACATTGCGTTTAGTCTCGCACCGCTGCGTCACTATACGGTGGATCAAATTGACCAATTTGCTGCGCAATTCGTCGCCTCTCATGCCGCTCAATATATCTACCCAGAGGCGCTTGATTTGATTAAGCACCTGCATAAACAAGGGAAAGCGTGCATGATCATCTCAGCCACGATATCGTTGCTGGTCAAAGCAATGGCAAAACACCTAAATATAGAGTTTGCTGAGGGGGTCAATCTTGAAATTAGTGATAATTACTACACTGGCAAGATTTCTGGGACCCCAAGTTACCAGAAGGGCAAGGTGATCAGACTTCAACAATGGCTCGAATCGCAACAAGGCAGATATGAGGCAACACACTTCTATTCTGACTCGATTAACGACCTGCCCCTGTTACTTGAAGTCCCTAATCCTGTGGTGATAAATGGCTGTCAAAAACTTACTCTAGAAGCACAGAAGCGCAACTGGACTCAAGAGAAGTGGTCACTCTAGTTTTGGTGGTTGTTCAACAAAATATCGCTCCACAGCAACAGAAGGATTAAAAAACCTTTTAAACTGTGTGTAAATTAAGCAAACAAGCCCAACTAGGGTTTACAAGCCAAACCAACCCCATTAATATAGCGGCCACAACGGAGAGATGGCTGAGTGGTTGAAAGCACCGGTCTTGAAAACCGGCATACGTTAATAGCGTATCTAGGGTTCAAATCCCTATCTCTCCGCCACCTTTAGAAAAGGCCACTGATTATCAGTGGCCTTTTTGCTTTTCTATCCCCTAAACATAAGCTAAACATCATTGCTGATGGTAGCCATATACTCACGCAGTTATTGCATCGCCAAACCATAAGTACAGCTCATCACTTGCGCCGCTGGTGATTTGAACAATACTCATTTAGGTGTAACCCATAACAAGGAACAGGGTATGAAACACCTAATCATAGTTTTATCGCTCGGTCTTTCTATCGCATTACTGCCACTCAAGGTATTTGCAGCCGGGCATTATCAAATCGACTCAACGGTTTCTACAGTCAGCTTCGCGACGATCAAAAAGCAGTACATATTAGAGCCTGCCGTTATTACTGGTTTATCAGGCAGCCTTGATGAGAGTGGCAATCTTTTAGTTGCGATTCCTATTGGCAACATCGATACCGGTGTTCCAATTCGTAACGAGCGTTTGGGTGAGCTATTTTTCAATGTCGCCGATTTTCCACAGGTAACGGTGCAAGCAACTGTACCTGCTGAGCTGCTAAGTGGAGACAGTCTGGTTACTCAAGCAACTGTCCCGGCAAGTGTCACCATGTACGGTAAAGACCAAGACATTGACTTCAGCCTAAATATTGTGCGCTTTGGTGATGTCATGTCCGTTTCCAGCACTAAACCTGTGATTATCGACGGTGCTAGCTTCGGCATTCCAACTGAAAGCCTAGCCGCCCTATCGAACACCGTTGGTGACATTGCTATCTCCACCAGCGTGGCGGCGAGTGTGTCGCTTGTTCTCAGAAAATAGAGGAGATTGACAGTAATAGATCTAGTTTTGAGGCTTTAAGCGCATAATTTGTTCAAACGAATGATAAATCCATATAAATGACCAGATTGGGGTTTACAACACAAGATAACCCTTATAATATGCCCGCCACAACGGAGAGATGGCTGAGTGGTTGAAAGCACCGGTCTTGAAAACCGGCATACGTTAATAGCGTATCTAGGGTTCAAATCCCTATCTCTCCGCCACATTCGAAAGCCCTGATTTATCAGGGCTTTTTTCGTTTATGAGTACTAAAATAGTACGTATGAATTGGCGGACCTGCTCAAATCACACCGCTTGACTTAACACGCTAGTGCGTGTGTGAAACATCATGAGTAACATGGTGTTCATGCCACGCTTCATACTTGGTACGCGCAGTGACCGTCATCCATCCATAAACCAGACCGATGGCGCAATAAAGCAGCTCTGTAAACCCTGCAATGGCATAAGTGGCCCCGGGCACATACGACATAAAGCCAAAGAAGATGCCTGCCCCAACAAACAGGGCTGGAACAAAGTCAAACGGGGGTAATCGCTCTAGGCAAATACAGGGGACGACGACAAAGAAGATCGCCACTGGCACCGCCCAAAAGCCTAATGTACCAAACTTACCTGACAGCTCCATGATGGCAACAGACGCAATGATCCCCGCGATGTAGCCAAAGACCACTTTCTTGCCACCTTCTAGCGTGCAACCCGCCATAAAGTACATCGCCCAAGTAATGAAAGCTATCCAGCCAAAGCCTAGATTGTCGAAAGGTAACGTTGGCGCAAGCAGTTGATCAAGCACTTGAATGGTAAACGCCAATACTGCAACCATTATTGGAATTACGATAAAGTTTTTAAATTTCATGGCTATTTTCCTTAAGCCAACCGGCTTGTTCAGTTAGGTACAAATCGTATCCTTGCTCGGGAGTAAGGTTGTCATGCACCACCCCATTCACCGCTTTGAGCATTGCTACCGGACATTGAGACTGGAAGACATTGCGCCCCATATCAACGCCAGCTGCACCTGCTTGTATCGCTTGATAAGCCATCTTCAGCGCGTCGAGTTCGCCCACCTTCTTCCCGCCTGCCACGACGATCGGGACTGGGCACGCCGCGACCACTTTATCGAAGTCTTCGCAGTAATAGGTCTTCACTATATGCGCGCCGAGCTCGGCTACCACACGCGTGGCTAACATAAAGTACCGAGTGGTCCGCTCCATCTCTTTACCCACAGCGGTAACCCCAAGCGTTGGGATCCCGACCCGCGTCCCGGCATCGACTGCTCTAACCAAGTTCTCCAGACTCGAGCATTCGCCCTTAGCCCCAACAAATACTTGGATTGCTAGGCACGAAGCATTGATCCGCAGCGCATCTTCAAGATCCACCCCGGCTACCTCATGACTCAAATCATCTTTTAACACCGTACTGCCCGCACTGGCGCGCAAAATGATCGGTTTGTTGTGGGTGGGTTGAATACAGGTGCGCAGTGCGCCGCGTGTTGCCATCAGTGCATCGGCGTGATCCGCAAGGGGATCAATGGTCAGGTCAAGCCGCTCCAAACCCGCAGTTGCCCCCATGATGTAGCCATGATCAAATGCCAACATCACACTGCGCCCGCTCTCGCGGCGAAAAATCCGGCTAAGCCTATCTTTCATTCCCCACTCGACATGATCCATCCCTTTTACAAAAAATGACTCACTGCGCTGCGCTATGCCCAAGCCATAATCTTTGGCAATTTGATTGCCATCTTTATCAGCCATGCGCTACTCCTTATTACTCTCAAAGTACAAGGCAAACGACTCAAACATCATCGCCATACTGACTGCCCCTGGGTCAAGATGACCCACCGATTTTTCACCTAGGTTTTTTGCTCTGCCTCTTGTTGCCTTCATTAACTCAGTCTCATCGGCACCACGTCTAGCGGCGTTAGCTGCAGCAGAAAACATCACTGTCAAACCTTCTCCCTGCTGTGATGATTCCTCTAGGGCTACCACCGCTGGGATCAAGGCATCCAACATGGTTTTATTGCCTAACTTGGCATGACTAAACTGCTGAACTTTATCCAGCGCGAGACGAAAGGCACCGGCGACCTGTGAAGGAGAAAGGTGCTCCTCCACCAATCCCTGGGCGAGTCCGACATAAAAATTGCCAATCAGCATGCCTGCCGAGCCTCCGTCTTGACTCATGATCTGCCAACCCAAGTCGTCTATCTGCTTTTTCCAGTTTGGGTTTTCTGAACAAAGACAAGACTCAATCACCCGGCAAACCCTCAACACGGTTGTGCCATGATCACCATCGCCAGTCTGCCCATCGAGATCATTGAGATAGCCGGCCTTAGCGGCCATCCGCTGCGCTGCGTCTCTCAACATGCTGCTCAGAACGCTCTGTGTGAAATCACTCATATTGCCTCCTTGCCAATATCAATCCACCTTAATTTAGGTAATAACTCGCTATGACAGCTCAAACTTGTGCTGCCCAAAGAGTGGATAGATAAAGTGGGTGATGCGCACCCACTAAAGCGAAGGTGCGCGCAATGATTTTATTGTTGGGTCCAGTATGGCGCACTGCATGGTGCGTCCCACAGCGATAACGTCTCGCTATCAAATTTACCAATGCACATCTGGAAACCCGCCATCTCTTGAACCGTGAGCACTTCCTCGACTTTGCAGCGTGCTACCGTGGTTTGCTTATCACCAAGCGCCAGGTGACAAGCCCTAGACACAATCAACATTTCCATCAAGGTGGTTGCGCCTGAGCCATTGATCATCAGCATCAGGTCGTCGCCTGCTTGCACATCGATGGCCTTGCATAGCTGCTCTAGCATGATATTGGCGGTATCGTCTGCGGTTTGCAGCTTCATTCGACCGCCACCACCCTCACCATGCTGACCCATGCCGATCTCCATCTCATCATCGGCTAAATCACCAATTTTCATTCCTGATTGAGGGTGAGTCGCATTACTCATCGCCACTGCCAATGTGGCCATTTGCTGATTAAACGTCTGCGCAACGCGATAGACCTCATCCAGTGATAAGCCTTGCTCTGCTGCCGCACCCGCTATCTTGTAGACAGGGACACAACCCGCAAGACCTCGACGATCTTCCTCTGGCACATCAAGCCCTGCACTAATATCCTCATGCGTTAGCAGCATTTTGACCTTTATGCCTTCGCGCTTGGCCATTTCCATCGCCATATTAGCGGCCATCACATCACCTTCGTGGTTTAGCACAACAAACAGGATCCCGGCTGGGCGATTGGCCAACTTAAGCGCTTCAAACACCTTGGGCGCCCCTGGCGCAGCAAAAATATCGCCAACGACAGAGTAATCGAGTAGACCCTCGCCTACATAACCACTGAGTGCCGGTTCGTGTCCCGCGCCGCCTAATGTGACGATCGCCACCTTATCGGCTGACTTGGGAGTCACTCGGGTAACAATTTTTTCGCTGACGACTTTCACTTTATTAGCGAAGCTCATCGCCAGGCCTTGCAGTAGTTCGGTGGTCAAGTTTTCAGGATCATTCATAAATTTTTTCATGCTTAGCGTCCTTCTTTATCGTTACACGTTCTGCGTTGCACAAATTGCGTTACACATATTGCATCAGCTCAACTGGAGCTTCGTCTTCCATCACAAAGGCAATTTTGAGCGATTCATTGGCATAAAATGGCTCAATCAACACCTTCTTGCCTTGCATTGCACGATCAAGATCATCAACTTCATAGGCAATGTGTGCGGTGTTTTTTAACTCGTCTGGCATTGGGCTACCGTCAACAAAGCGTAACCACTCAATTTTGTGCTCACTTTGAGAAAAATCCGTGGTATACACACCAATTTCGGCATTAAGGGTTTCATTCGCGTGCTTGTTGCTGGTCGGGATCCCGACATGATTAAATTTTTTCATCATACCCACCTTTGCTGTCCAACGTTCGAACCAAAGAATAGCGAGTTAAACTCAAGCTGTATGTGACCAATATCGCTTTAGAAAACAAGACTTAAGCCACTGAATTTAGTGAATATTTAATTTCACTTCATCGAGGGATGGGGCAAGTGCAACAGACGTTTTCAGCCTACTATTCCAAGCAACTGCAACAAGCAAAACTGAAATTTTGCGGGGTTAAAGAAGTGTGGCTTGGCAAGTGCAACAATGGCTTGAACATCGCTGACGATAAACACAGTGCAAGTGCAACACGTGATAGATTTCACAGGAATTAAACTTGCTCAAGGAGTAAGCGATCGATTTGCTCAATGTCTAATTCTGGGTAGAACTGAGTTAAGAATTTTTTGCACTGAGCGTCACTCCAGCCCATCTCCTTAATCTCACTAATCAGTTCATCATAATGACGCTCGACGATCTGACGATGGAACTGTTTACGATATTGCGCCAGTTGTTGCGCCATCTGCGGCTCATAGCCATAAGGGCCTGAGTTGCGACTGATCTCGCGGCTGATGGTTGAGCGGTGTACCTTTAATAACTTGGCAATCTCCGACTGACACTTGCCCTCTTTGCGCATCGCCCAGATTTGTAACCTCTGCTCTTCACTAAGTTGTTTATACATAGCAACCGCTCACTCTAATCAACTGAGTTTAAAATATACCGTTCTGCCGATTAATTATCTGTGATAGCAATTCATCTAAAACAAAAAGCTCCACACTCTTGGAAAAGTTGTGGAGCTCATATGATGTTTGCGAACTAAAGGTGAGGCTACGAACCCACTTCACATCGCCTAATGACTGTGCGTGCCCATATCTTGCCTAAACCGGAGCCTAAGATGATCAACACCAGCGAGACCAAGTGAAGCGAGGTCAACTCAACGCTGCTGTGAACTACGGCTAATAACACCATCGAGAGCAACGGAGTCAGGTAAGCTAGTGCACCAACGAATCTTGGGTCACCATGGCGCATAGCGTAATCCCAAGTATAAAAACTCAGCCCCATTGGACCCAAGCCAAGCATCAACACATAAATCGCATCACGAATAGCCAGGTCTGGCAGCACTTGGGAAGACAGCGAAAAAACCACCAGCGATACGATGCCGGACACACCACAAATACCTGCAACGGCTGAGCTCGGCATCGCAGTGTGGCGTCGGTTAGACAGGGTATAAAACGCCCAAAGTAGCGCAGCACAAAATGCCTCGCTATAGCCAAACCAGTAATCACCGCTGTAATCGACACCATTGCCGGTCATCACGATGACCACACCAACAAACGCCATCACACCACCGATAACATGCCCTGCATTTAACCTCTCACCGCCAAATAACGGCGAGCCAAGAACAATAAACAGCGGCCATAAGTATTGGATCATGTTGACCTCAACGGCCGGCGCTCGACTAAAGGCGTCGAACAAGAGGAAGTGATAACCAAACATCCCTACGATTGCGCTGACCCACACTGACAGCGGCATACGCCAAGTACGCCAATAACGTAACCCAGGAAGCGCTGCTATCAGCAAAACGGCACCAACAGTAAATAGCGCTGGTACATGATTTAACGCTAAAGTAAGGCTTGCCAGCGATGACCACATAATAATGGTGGCCAGTGCTGACAATATCGGTAATGCACTTTTCATTAAGCTTTCACTATGTTGTGTTCAGGGCCAAACTTAAATCCAGTGATGTTCTCGCTGCCCTGCTCTTGTACGATCAGAATATCGTGCTCACGATATCCACCTGCGCCAGCCATGCCTTCCGGTAGCATCAGCATTGGCTCCATGGAAACCACCATACCCGGTTGCAGCACAGTTTCAATATCTTCTCTTAGCTCTAAGCCTGCCTCACGGCCATAATAGTGGCTGAGCACACCAAATGAGTGTCCATAGCCAAAGGTACGATAGTCGAGTACGCCGTAGCCTCGGTAGATTTCGTTCAACTCCGCCGCGATATCACAGCATCTGGCACCCGGCTTGATCAGCTCAAGACCTCTTCGGTGCACTTCACAGTTAATTTGCCAAATTTTTAAGTGTTCATTACTACAATGGTCAAGGAACAGCGTTCGCTCCAGTGCGGTGTAGTAACCCGCTATCATTGGGAAACAGTTGAGGCTAAGAATATCGCCCTTTTGTAACTGTCGCGTCGTTACCGCATTGTGGGCGCCATCGGTGTTGATCCCCGATTGGAACCAGGTCCAGGTATCGCGGATCTCAGTATGTGGGTAGGTCTTGGCGATCTCACGGATCATGGCATCAGTCGAGGCGATCGCAATTTCATGCTCAGGCACGCCCTCGGCGATCGCTTGTTTACAGGCTTCACCACCAATGTCAGCAATACGGGCGCCGTTGCGGATAATTTCAATCTCCTCAGCACTCTTGACCATCCGCATCTTCATCACATCAGCGCAAACATCGACAAACGTCGCGCTTGGAATCGTTGCAGCAAGCTTATCGCGCATCACTAATGGCAGATGATCGCCCTCTATCCCGACACAACGTTCGGCACGGCTCAAGGATTTGATCGCACGGAAGTAGTTGTCCTGTTTCCAGTCGGTGTAAACAATGTTGTCACCAAAGCTGCGTCGATGACCTAGGCCCCCATCAATATTGGCAGTGATAGTGACCGAGCGCTCTTGAGTCACATATAAACCGAACGGGCGGCCAAATGCATAGTAAAGATAGTCGCTATAGTAATTAATATTGTGATATGACGTGAACAAGATGGCATCAATCTCTTTTTCCGCCATCATTTTTCTTAACTTCGACAATCTCGACTGCATCTCTTGTGGAGAGAATGTGCCTTTTACCTGCTCACCATTTTTTATTTCAAGAATATCTTTCATCTCTAACTCCGTTGACTCTCGGCTCTTTATTTTATAGAGACCGGTTATTCGTTAGAGATTAGATTGAGACATTTTATTTATAACAACAAACAGTGTTTACTAATGCACTGATAACCATTTCTAATTTATATTGCCTTTGCCATTAATTTATTAATATCACACTCGTGCTCAAAATTTCTTGAAACTCGTTCAATCCAATCAATAAACTCGGCCACTTGTTTATGCTCAAGCAAGCCCTTTTGGCAAACTAGATAAACACTCTGATCCGGGGTAACTTTACGCGTTAGGGGTACCAGATTACCCTTGGCCACCTGCTGGGCAACTAAAACATGCCTGCCTAGCGCGACACCTTGTCCGGCAAGCGCTGCGTTAACAACTAAATCCGCGCGGTTAAAGCTATAGCCTTTTGAGGTATCAATATGTTGCAGTTGATGCTCCATCAGCCATCGCTGCCAAGATGTCGAAAGCTTAGCTTGTGGTTGAGAGTCATGCAGGAGAGGAACATGGGCAAGGTTACTCAGGTCATCTAATTGATAACGCTCAACCAACTCAGGCGTTGCGACCGGATAGATATAATCTCTAAACAGCTCTTTTTGCAACATCTGCGGCTGATCACCGAAGCCATGACTGAGGCTGATATCAAAGCAGTTATGGTTGCTATCTGGCTGATTTAAACTTGCGACCAAATTGACTACAGTATCCGGGAAGCGCTGATAAAAATCACTCAGGAGAGGCAACAGCCAACAACTGGCAAACGAAGGCTGGCAACACAGGCGCAGCACTGCTTCTTGATCTGCTTGGCTGGTATTATGAAAGGCATCATGGATCTGATTAAGTGCACTACTGACAAGCGGTAGAAGTTGGCTGCCCCTTTCCGTCAGTAGTAGCTGCCTTGGTTTTCGGTAGAATAATTTATAGCCCAAACGCTCTTCTAGCTGAATCACTTTTTGGCTTACCGCACTTTGCGAAACGAACAGCTCCTCTGCAGCCAAGGTAAAACTCAAATGCCTAGCGGCAGCTTCAAAATAGCGCACTGCTTCTAAAGGGGGTAACTTCATCTTAAGCCTAACTCCTATCCTCTGTATTACAATAATAACTTCTCTTAAGCAGTCATTTACTCACATCCTTTCCTCTCACAGCAATTTAGATACCAACAATTTTCCCACCAAAATCACTCAAATTAAATAAACTCAGTATCTCTCACGTCCCAAAATGGTGCAAAAGCAGAACTAATACGGATCGAAATAGTGCATTAATTTAGCTTATCCATTGATTAGAAAATAAGGTTTGTATCTAGAGACTTATTTATTTCAAACTACAAACAACTTATTAAAGACAAGGAATTCAACAATGAAAAATCTTGCTAATAGATTAAAGCCAATACTAACTAAGTCTCTTTTGTTCGCTGGAGTGATGAGTTCTAATATTACCCTTGTACACGCTGACCTACTTGAAGAGATCAAGCAGCGCGGTGAATTGGTCGTGGCGACCGAAGCGCGCTATACCCCGTTCGAGATGCTTGAAGATGGAAAGATTGTTGGTTACGCCAAGGATATTCTTGATGAGATTATGCTCGATCTTCCAGGCGTCAAACTCAAACAGCTTGATCTCCCTCTACAGGGGATTTTGGCCGGCCTAAGCGCCAAGCGATACGATTTTGTCGTGACTTCACTAACGATCACTGAGGCTCGAGCGGCGAACTACAGTTTTACCTACCCAATCTCCACCGCATCGGTTGCTATCTTAAAACGAAAAGGTGATAAGCGTGTTCAATCGCCTCTTGATATGTCAGGTATGGTGGTGGGCGCCCAAGCCGGTGCGCCACAGGTCAAGATTGTTAAAGACTACGAGCAAACTGTGCTAGTGCCTGAGCGCGGTAAGGGCGTGAAAAAAATCCAAGAGTTCACCGACTACAATGAAGCCTATGCCGCACTGGCTGCACGTCGCGTCGACATAGTCCCACAAGCGCTTCCAAACCTTGCGCCGATAGTTCAAGCCAGACCCGAGCTGTTTGAGGTCGTGCTTCCCGCTTTTGGCCCCGATACCTATTACGCATGGGCAGGACGCCCTGATGCAGAATCTGAATCTTTGGTGCAGTTCTTTAGCGACGGTATCGAGAAGCTGCATAAAAACGGCAAGTTGGCTGAACTACAGATGAAATGGTTTGGCTTTACCATGGACTTCCCTACCGGCTATGTGCCCGAGCCTGCGAGCTAATCTTTGTCCAATGCAATGAGGGCCTGTCCCTCATTATTTTTTATCTAACTCAGAGACAATGCCATGCCACATGACTATCAACAAGGTCAGCTTAATCTGCCCTTTACTGGTTACAGCGGGTTCAGAAAGAGTCCGATTGCTGACCGCAAAAATACCCTTACAGCCCATGGTTTGCACTTAGTCATGAGTTATGTGGCGCACTATCAACAGGAGCCAAACTATGTTTGAGTTAAGTGTGGTTTTTCCCTACTACAAGCCGCTACTATCAGGTCTCTTTACCACCTTTTGGATTTCGATTGTCTCAATTCTAATTGGCTTTTTCGTCGCGCTGGTTCTGTGTCAAATCAAGACCAGTCGTTGGCTAATGCTGCGCAGTGTAGCTCGTATCTATATCAGTTTCTTTCGCGGCACCCCGCTACTGGTGCAACTGGCAATCATTTTTTATTTCCTACCCTTGGCCGGGATCTTCATCCCACCAGCGGCCGCTGCAATCATCGCTCTTAGTATGAATACCGGCGCGTTTCAGGCTGAAATTTTGCGCGGGGGCTTTCGAACCTTACCTAATGGCCAGCTTGAAGCCTGTTGGACTTATGGGTTTAGCCCATGGCAGAGCTATTGGTATATTCAGTTGCCCCAAGTGGTGCGTAAAACCTTGCCCGCACTGGTTAATGAAACCATTGATATCATCAAGAACTCGGCATTAATTTCCACCATTGCTGTGGTTGATTTGATGCGCATTGCTCAAACCTATTCATCGACGACCTATCGTCCACTGGAGTTTTTCTTTGCCGCCGGAGTGCTCTACCTCACTCTGACCCAAACCGTCGCCTACCTTGGCCGCCGGGCAGAAACTAAGCTCGCCAATTTATCGAGGTCATGATTATGGATTTGTCACTTATCTTAGAGTACGCCCCCCTGCTGTTGGCAGGTCTGAAGATCACGGTGCTCACTTGCTTGGGAGCCCTCGCGATTGGTTTAAGCCTTGGGCTGGTTTTGTATCCATTATCTCAATCGAAATCCCGTCCTTTGCGACTATTTTATCGATTGTATGTCACTGTATTTCGCGGCACACCATTACTGGTTCAAGTCTATTTGCTCTTTTATGGCGGCCCTTTGCTTGGCTTAACCCTGGGCGCGATAGAAGTCGGCATATGGGGGATGGGATTCTACGTTTCGGCTTACTTTGCTGAGATCTACCGTGCGGGTTTCGCCAGTCTCGCCAAGGGTCAAATGGAAGCGGCTTACGATCTCGGTTTCTCACCATTGCAAACACTGCGCAAGGTACAACTGCCACAGATGCTTGGCCTGATCATTCCACCGATCACCAACCAATCGATCATCTTGATCAAAGAGTCGGCGATCTTATCGATCATCACTGTCCCTGAGATCAGTACCGCTGCAATACGCATGGCAACCGAAACCTTTAGCGTTGTCGAACCTTATTTGGTTTTGGCTCTCGCCTACTGGCTTCTCACCACGGCGGTCTCTGCTGCAGGACAAAAAGCAGAGCAGCGTGCGACTCACTATCTCAACCCTAACGTAAGGAATGCGGCATGAAAACCAACCCAATCGTCGAGCTGGTCGACATGAAAAAAAGCTTTGGTGACAACCAAGTACTTAAAGGCATCGACCTTAAAATTAATCGGGGGGAGGTGGTGTGTATCATCGGCGGCTCGGGCTCAGGTAAGAGCACCATGCTGCGTTGTATGAACTTTCTTGAGCACTACGATCAAGGCGAGGTTTTGGTGAATGGTAAGCTGATCGGTTACGGCACCGATACGCAAGGTAACCTGATCCTCGCGCCCACTAAAGTCGTGCAACAAAACTTGAGTGACGTGTGCATGGTGTTCCAACAGTTCAATCTCTGGCCCCACTTAAGCGTGATGGATAATGTAATGCTGCCTCTCACCTTGGTTAAGCAGATGCCCAAGGCACAAGCTGAACAAATCGCGCTGGATATGTTGACCAAGGTTGGGATGGCGCACAAACAAGATGCCTACCCTAACCAGCTTTCTGGCGGTCAACAACAACGAGTCGCCATTGCGCGCTCGTTGGCAACAGACCCCAAGATTATGCTGTTTGACGAACCTACTTCGGCACTTGACCCAGAGCTTGTCGGCGAGGTGCTAAAAGTCATGCAGCAGCTGGCGAAGGAAGGCATGACCATGGTAATAGTGACCCATGAGATGAGTTTTGCGGCTCAGGTCTCTGACCAAGTGGTGTTTTTGGCCGAGGGAAAAATCGAGGAGCAAGGCCCACCAGAAGCTATCTTTTCCAATCCCCAATCAGCCAAGCTAAAAGCCTTCCTCAGTACTTGGAACGAGCGCACTGCCCCACTAAAACTAGATTCGAGGGACGAGGACGCTACGCTGCGAGAAGCGAGCAGTTCAGTGGGTGTTAATCGTTTTGCTCACACCTAAATCCCAGTAGCGGGGAGCGAGTTTCACTTCGTTCCGAGTATCGAGGAGTCTCGTGGGCGATGTATTAATCGCGCTCACCCCTCGCCACTCGAAGGGCGCCAGCCCGATACCCGATCCTCGCACCTAACTTCAAGTTTCGGGGAGCGAGTTTCACTTCGTTCCGAGTATCGAGGAGTCTCTTGGGCGACGTATTAATCTCGCTCACCCCTCGCCACTCGAAGGGCGCCAGCCCGATACCCGATCCTGCCACCTAAATCCCAGTAGCGAGGCGCGAGTTTCACTTCGTTCCGAGTATCGAGGAGTCTCGTGGGCGATGTATTAATCGCGCTCACCCCTCGCCACTCGAAGGGCGCCAGCCCGATACCCGATCCTCGCGCCTTATATTAAGCGTGGCACTTTTCTCGTACCTGACCCAAGTAAGGGTACAAGAACACGAATCGACCTACATAAAATACGGTAAACGCAAACCAAAGCCCCTGATTGCCCCATAGTTCAACTGTAATCAGCTGGGTTAAAAGAAACACAGCCAGAGTGATACAGGTTGAGTTTCTTACCGGACGTGTGGTGCCCGTGCCGGTAAAGATGCCATAAAAGGTTAGGCCATAGCCGGACACTAACGGGAAAATTAGCAGCCAAGGCGAAAGTGACAGATAAATCTCGATAAGCTCAGGTAGTTGTGTGAATACCAGTACAATAGAGTCTCGGAATATCAGCGTCAGCAGGGTTAAGGCGATGACAAAACCGGTTGTCCACTGCACGTTAAGCTTCACTACGCGCTCAAGCAGTTCAGGGTTCTTTTGCCCCACCGCTTTGCCAGCAAACACGCTCGACGCATTCGCCACACCATCAAACATGTAGCTAACAATAAAGGTCACCTGCATCAGGATAGCGTTGGTTGCTAGGACGTCTGCACCAAGCTGAGAGCCCACACGCGCCATCATGTTGAAGAACGCCAAAATACACACCGTACGCAGCAATAGATCCATGTTTGATGACATGATCACGCCGAGATCTTTGCGGGTCATGCTGACCTTACGCGCATACTCAAACAGCGGGAACTGACAGGTACGTAAGACCAAGACCATGCCAATCACAAAGGTGGTGATTTGTGAGATTAAGGTTGCATAAGCGACGCCCTCAATCCCCATATCAAGAAACAGGACAAACACCACATCGAGTACAATGTTGAGCACGTTACCAAACACCTGAGTAAACAGGGTCGCTTTGGCTTTGGCTTGCCCCATCAACCAGCCGATTAGGGTGTAATTGAGCAACACAAATGGCGCGCCATAGATCAAGATATCGAAGTAGCTCTTAGCGCTTAACGCCACCCCTGTCTCTGGCTCAATGACCCAATTTGCCCCCTGCCAGATGAGAGATTGAAGCACAATGAAAATCAAACCGACCAATAAGGCGAGACCGAAAGGGCGCACCAAACTTGCCGCAAGTGCTTGGTGGTCGTTCTTACCCAGTGCCATCGCACTTTGACCTGTGGTGCTCACGCGGAAGAAACCAAACAGCCAGTACATGGTGTTCATGATAACGGTACCGATGGCGACACCGCCAATCAGCTCAGCAACACCAAGCTTACCAATCACCGCGGTATCGACCGCGCCAAGTAACGGTTGAGTCACCGTCGAGACAATAAAAGGAAAAGCGATTTTTAAGTAATCTTTATGAGTCAGGGTCATAATGAGCTAATGCTTGAAAGTTTGAGTAAGAATTCAGAATTGACCATCACCTACAGGAAGAGACTGTGATATCTATTGCCATCTATCGAACTAGGATGATTACAAGGTTGTTTGGCTAATTGCTGGTTTGTGCCCAAGCACGGGCAGTGCAGAGTGTGCATGATAATAGTTATTATTACCAGCACTATTGACTCCCCGTTTACGCAAAAAACAGCAGCCTTATGATCCTTATCAATTTTGCTCGGTTGTTTGTCGATAAGATAGCTCGATGTCATTGTGTCGTCACAATTAATAAGCCCGAAAAAAAACGCACAACCTTGCGTTATCAGTCACACAAATATTAGATATTCTTATCGCGTATTGACATGACAATGCAACATTCCTTATATATGTTGCCTCACTATTTTAAGTAATACAGGCCGCAATGGTCACAAGGTAAATTAATGAGCAATTCACACGGTTGTAGCCATTCTAAATGCTGCTCCTCACACAAAGAAAAAGAGCAATCATTAGAGGCTGTGGGTAAACGTCTAAGCTGGCAATTAGTCGGTATGGACTGTCCAAGTTGTGCCGCTAAAGTCGAGAAAGCGGTCGCACAGGTCGACGGTGTGATTGCTGCGCGAGTCGCCTTTGCGACCGAGCGCTTGATCATCTCAGCCTCATCGACACTCAACCCAACCGATGTGACCAACGCGATTACTGCAGCAGGTTTTGATATCGCTGATGAAACGACCTCGGCGCCGCAAACACCGAAGCCAAGCTCATTACTGAGTAACTCTCGCGCACAAATCCTGATTGTTGCCGCTTTGTTTGCTATCGCTATGCTGTTTGGTCAGGTTGTCCCAGCGATTAAACAGCCATTGATGTACGTTGTGACTATTCTGGCGCTGATCCCTGTCGGAAAAAAAGCCGTTGCTCTGATGCGCAGTGGCACCCCGTTCTCAATTGAAACTCTGATGTCTATCGCCGTGATTGGTGCGCTCTTCCTAGGCGAAACCGTTGAAGCAGCAATGGTGCTCTTGCTGTTTATGGTTGGTGAGCAGCTCGAAGGTTTTGCTGCTAACAAAGCTCGCAGCGGCGTGCAGAAATTGATGGCACTCACACCAGATAAAGTTCGACATATTAAAGCTGATGGTGAAGTTGAAGTCGTTGGCGTCGAATCAATCCTTGTAGGCGATAAAATTGAGGTACTTCCGGGTGAGCGCCTGTCGGTCGATGGCGAGCTCCTTAGCTGCCACGGTCACTTTGACCAAAGTGCCCTCACCGGTGAGCCGCTGCCTGTTGAGCTGAAATCACACGCATCTGTGATGGCAGGCAGTATGGTGGTTGATAAAGCCGTGCGTTTGAAAGTTACTTCTGAGCAAGGAGATAGCGCGGTTGATCGTATTATCGCGCTGATCGAAGAAGCCGAAGAGAAAAAGGCACCTGTAGAGCGTTTTATTGACAAATTCAGTCGCTGGTATACGCCACTGATGATGGTGATCGCCCTTGTGGTTGCGGTTGCGCCGCCACTGCTTCTTGATGCATCTTGGCAAGAGTGGGTGTACAAGGCACTTGCATTGTTATTGATTGCCTGTCCTTGTGCTCTGGTTATCTCTACGCCTGCGGCGATCACCTCAGCGCTTGCCAACGCAACGCGACGCGGCGCCTTGTTGAAAGGTGGCTTGGCACTCGAGCAGTTAGGTCGTGTAGACACCGTCGCCTTTGACAAAACCGGCACCCTGACTCAGGGTCAGCCACAAGTCACCTCTGTTGAGGGTGATGACGATACCCTGGCACTCGCCGCAGCTATCGAGCAAAAATCAACTCACCCACTCGCGACTGCAATTGTTGCAGAGGCCAAGCGTCGTCACCTCACTATGCCGAGCGTTGACAATGCAATGAGTATCTCGGGTGTCGGTGCGTCGGGTGTCATTAACGGCCAATCGGTACAAGTACTGGCGCCGCGTCATATTGATAACCTGTCTGTCGAGCTTGAGCAAAAGATCCACGCTCTCGAGGCACAAGGACAAACCGTGGTGGTGGTCACCATCGACGAAGCGCCAAAAGCCCTTATCGCACTGCAAGATACGCTGCGTGATGATGCTATTGAAGCAGTCAAAGCACTCAAACAAATCGGCGTTAACAGTGTAATGCTCACTGGCGACAACCAGCGTGCTGCTGCTAACATTGCCGACCAAATTGGCATGAACTACCAAGCCGAGCTGATGCCAGGTGATAAGCTTAACGCACTAAAAGAAATTTCAGGTTCAATCGCTATGATTGGCGATGGGATCAATGACGCACCAGCGCTTAAAGCAGCTGATGTCGGCATCGCTATGGGCCACGGTACGGATGTGGCGCTTGAAACCGCTGACTGCGCGCTGACGCACAATCGCCTGGAGTCTATTCCAGGTCTAATCAAGCTATCGCGCAAGACCATGGCGATCATTCGTCAAAACGTGGCGCTGGCGATCGGCAGTAAGGTGTTCTTCTTGATCACGACTCTACTTGGCGTCACCGGCCTGTGGGCTGCGGTACTGGCAGATACCGGCGCGACGGCTTTGGTCACCCTCAATGCCTTGCGTCTATTGAGCGAAAAAATAGAGCGCTAGGCCGATAGCACGATCAGTAAGGGCTTCCAGTTGGAAGCCCTTTTCATTTTAACCAACAGCACCCTCGGAGACTGAAATAATACCAAGCTCTTTGGCGCGACTGAGGGTAATCTCTTCGCTGACTAGTGCACCTAACGTTTCTGAGGTCAGGACCACCACATTGTAGTCTTGCTGCTCTGGCGCAAGTTCCAGTTGTAGCCTTGTTGGTGCTTGGTGTTGATATTTTGCCCATAGCGCAACATCGGCAAGGTAAATATAGCTCTCTTCCACCCCATGTTTTTGGAACTCACGCGTAAAAAGGTTCAACCACCAGCTCGCTCGGCGAAACCCGGCATCACCTTCTAGCTTTTCAATGGCAGGCACCCGCCCCTGCTGGACGGCCGAGTAGCTTCTGATCACTAGCCAAGTTGCGCCGCGAGGAATATTGGCATCCTCTTCGAATGACGAGTGAAAGCCACACGCACTCACCTGAGGGGTACCAAGGCTAAGAATCAGGGCTAATGTAGGTAACAGGGATAGTTTTCTGTAAATCATATGTTTTTAATGAAGTTGGAACGATTAATTATGTATGGGCAGAGCTCATGCCTGATAAAGTTGCTTCAGTTGCTCTCTGAGCCATTGACTGCCCGCATTATTATCTTGTGCTTTATGCCAAAGCATATACAGATTCACCGGGTTACTACTAAAAGGAAGCTCATAGATGGCCAGTCCTAATTTATCTCGATAGTCCTTGGCCATTGAGACTGACAGCGTCGAAATTTTATCCGTCTGAGAAACTAGTACCATGATCTCAAAAATGGATTGGCTATAGGCAACGATATTTAAGTCATGAATATAAGCTTGAGTAAATGACTGGATCCCCGCACGGTTGTCGCGCGTGCGATTAAACTTGATGTAGGGCTCACTCAAAAACTGCTTCATCGAGATGTGATTGCCGCCCAATCTGGGGTGATCCTTACTGGCAATCACACAGAGTTTTTCTTGGGTCAGTTGCTCACCCAAAATACTCGGGTGATCGGGCACAACCACATCGATAAATAGATCCCTTTCTCGATCTAATAGCTGCTTAACCAGTGCATCACTGCTCTCAGGCTGATTATGCAAGACAACTTTAAGTCTAGAGTTGTCATTAAATGGAATACTCTGCAGCAAACGCGTATGACAAATTTCAGGGCAGCTAAGGTCAAAGGTGCGCTGACTTTGGGCAGCATCAAACGCACTCAATCCAGTGAGCGTCTGAGCAATTCGATCTAAATCGACCGATAACTGATTATACAATGCGCGTCCCGCAGCCGTAGGCTTGACTCCGCGAGTTTGACGAATGAAAAGCTCGGTCCCTAACTGAGTCTTTAACCTTTGTATTGCCTGACTGACCGCCGATTGATTGACACCGAGCTGGTTCGCTGCCTCTGTCATGCTGCCACTTTCTACCACCGCACAAAATACCGTGAGTAGCTTTAAATCTATTTGTTGCATATTCATACCAGCCTGACTACCTCGCCTACTTTATACCCCAATAAGACACTGTAGTGATATTAATCCAGCTAATATCACTTGTTAATTGGAACAGTAAATAGCCAATCGGTTTTGCGATATTGTCGAGGTATCGATGCCATGGCAGCTAACCGTTTGTCACAGCATCGGGATTCAATAACAACCTATAAGAGAACCCTATGAAGAAGAACATCCTTGCCCTTAGCGTCGCCGCAACTATGGCTTTTGGAGCCCATGCGTCGGTAAATTGGCAGCACTACAACGATAACCTTGATGCACCGAGCGTGATTACCCTGCCTAATGGTGCTGTAGGTGATGTGACGGCTTTGACCAAGATCGCCAATATCCACCGTGTCACCGCAGAGCTCAACCACGAACAGGTTACCGACAATGTATGGGTTCTTCACGGTCCAGCCTACGCACCCGTCGTTATCGAACTTGATGATGGCTTGATTGTCGCCCCAACCGGTGAACACGCGGGCGATGGCGCCAACTTCCGCGCTTATATTCGAGAGCACATCAGTACTAAGCCAATCATTGGCATTATCTACGATCATAACCACTACGTAGCCGGCACCAAAACCATGCTCGATGGTGACGATGCGGTTATCGTGGCCCACCCAGACCTAAACGACATCATCATGGCACGCTCCGGTGATGGTCAGGCAAATGCTTACATCGATGAGATGCAGCCGCACCTTGCGACTCGTGCCAATATCCATTACGGCAACCTAAACCCAGATGAAGGTCCAGATGCTGCCCTAGTGCCACTAAGTGTAAAAATGGGTCATGAGAGCGCGTGGATCCCGGCTACTCACCTCGTCGAACACGGTGAGTCGTTCACAATCGGCGGACTTGAGTTTATTGCTTACCATGCTGAAACCGACACCAAGGACACGATCAACGTCTACATCCCTGAGTATGAAATGGTGATCGCCAATGCGGTATGGCCATCGATGAATATGTATACCCTACGCGGTGATGCTTATCGCGACCCTCGCACCTGGACAGACGCCTTAGTACAAATTCGTGACCTAGAGCCTAAGTATGTGATCGATATTGGCTCGGGCGCTAGCCCACTTAAGAGTAAAGAGCAGATCCAGCAGACCATCAATGCAATGGTCGACTCGCGTAACTTTGTCTACGACCAGGCGATTCGTCTGACCAACCTTGGCGTATCTCCAAGTCAGCTTAAGCACCACATGCCTATCCCTGATGCGCTGAATGCCCACACCCACGTGAACAATGTTTATGGTCAATATGAGACATATCCTGAGGCATTCCCAGTGCAAAACCACGGCTACTTCTCGGGTCAGCCGCATGAACTGCACAATCTGCCGAATGCTAAACACGCTGAGTACATGATCAAGTTAGCGGGCGGTGTTGAAGCGACCTACGTTGCATGGCAAGAGGCAATGGCGCAAGGTGAGTTCCTGTGGGCCAAAGAGCTTGCTTCGGCGCTGTACTTCAATGCACCGGGTAACACCGTTGCGCGTCAGGCGTTTGCTGATACCCTGCGTGAGCTTGGCCGTCGCAGTGAAGGCACCATTGTGCGTAACTTCTATATCGCTGGTGCGCGTAGCCTAGAGGGCGATACGGATGTGACCCTAAGTGGCCGTCAGAGCGCGGCTTGGGTTGAGCGTGAGCCAGGCACCGCGGTTAACTATCTGCGTACCTATGTAAACCCAACACGCGCGACACAAGTGAGCGGCATCCTAACCTTTGATTTTGGTGATGAGCAGCACAGCCTAGAGATCCGCAACGGCATTGCAGAATACCTAACCAATGCCAATGACTCTGGTGAGGTCATCAAGATTTCACCTGAAGAATTTGGTCAATATTATGTTGGCAAGCGTAAAGCCAATCAGATTGCCTCTGGCAAAGCGCTTGAACTATTGAATGTGTTTGATGAATATCAGCACATCCCTATGTATCCAACTAACTTTGACCACTTAAACTAATCGCTCTGAGCGGTTAGACAGCTTAGTGGAAGCTAAAAGCCCCTCGTCACGGATGATGAGGGGCTTTCTTTTGCAACCAAAACAGGGAGTTTTACTTAGCGCGATAACAGTGAAACTTATCGCGCTACTCTTACAAACCGATAACGGTTAGTCATCGAATAAGAGGTTAATCGCAACACCCAGAGCAACCAGACCGAAGATAGGCACTAACACACCTTGTGGTGCACGCTCTATGTACGGCAGGTTTTCGGCAATCAGCAAGCCCCACTCTGGCGAAGGCGGCTTAGCGCCAAGGCCGATAAAGCTAAGCGAGGTTAAGCTCAATGTGATCACGGGCAAGCGCAACAAGGCGTGACGCAGTAGCGGGGGCAACACGTAGGGCAGCAGGTAATAGCGCAGCATGCGTGCGGGCTTGGTGCCCCATACAGGCGCCAGGTGTGTGTATGGCTGGGCTTTAGCCTCAACCAGCAGGCTCGAGCAGTGCGCGGCGAGCGGCGCCCAAGAGACCAAGACAATCGCAATCATAGCGCTGTCTGGGTGCATACCAGTCATACCAGCGACAAGCAAGCCCGCCACGATGTACGGCACACCCTTGGTGATTTCAATAAAGCCTTGGCTAAAGCGAGTACAAAAGCCCATCACAAGCCCAACCAATAAGCTTAACGCTGTCGCCAATACACCGGCTTGAATAGTGGTGATCATCCCAAGACCAACTCGAGCCAGCAGGTCGCGCCCGATGGCATCGGCGCCCAGTGGCGCTGCAAAGCTCGGGGCCGCAAGACGGGTGAATTGACTCAGATAAGGGTCACGCTGCAGTGCCCATACCACGCCGAAAAACAGCACAGCAAAAATACCAATACTGAACGACAGCTTGACCTTAGAGCGGGTAAAGCTAAACGTTGAATGGCTACTGATCAGCTTGCCGCTGCTGGCACTGTGTCCTAGAACCAGTTTTTGCAGCAAGATGCTCAAGCTACTCACCAAAATAGAGAACACGAGCAGCACTAACAATCCGCCCTGCAATATTGGCAAGTCCTGCGCCTTGGCCGCGCCAAGGATCATACGACCAATCCCTGGGATCGAGAAGATCTGCTCAACCGCGACAGCGCCGCCAGTTAAGCCAATCACTGTCATGGCGATTTGCGGGAACAGGTTACTGATCGCGCGCCACAGGGCAAAACGCATAATCTTGGTTGAGTGCACGTTGGCGCTAAGCCAAGTGATCACCCACGGCTCGTTCAATACGCGCTTTAGGCTGTCATTGAGTAAGCGACTGAACAGCCCCGTAGCAGGTACTGCCAGAGCAATACTCGGCAGCCACAAATTCTCGATGCCCTTCCAGCCATAAGGTGGAAACAGGCCAAGCCAAACTGAGAGTACTAGGATCAGCAGGGCGGCAATCACATACTCAGGCAACGCGATTAGGATTGAGCTTAAGCTGTTATGCTCCATACCCAAGCGACCACGTCGCCATCGCAGCAAGGTATAGCCCACACTGACACCACACAGAAGTACGGTCAGCACGAGAGCTGAGCCCGTTAGCATAAAAGAGGTTGATGCTGTCTGCTTTACACCTGCCATCACATCCGAGCCATCTATCCAAGATTGACCGAGGTCACCGCGCATTGCGCTACTCGCCCAATCCCACAGACGCTCAGTGGCGCTGCGATCCAGTTGAAGGTCGATACGCACCGCTTCAAGCGCTTCCGCTGTCAGCAGTTGCTGCTGACCGGCACGCGCACGCAAAATGGATTGGCTTGGGTCAATACCTGCAATATCAGGCATCAAACCAACCAACACCACCACAATCAGTAGTGCAACGGCGCGTGATAGCCAAGGCAGTGAAGAGCCGAGCAATGCTCGACCCGGTAAAACAGACAGCATGAGCTTATTTAACCTCGGTGATTTGGTTAATCAAACGACGCTCAGCTGGGTCGCGCACCGCATCTTTCACACGCAGGCTCTCACCTTGCACAACACGCTCATGCAGCAAAGGAATCGCAGCGTATTGATCCAGAATCATCTTCTCTGCATCAATGATCGCTTGCTGACGCGGCGCACCCAGTTGCTGCAGGTCAGCGTGAGTCAGTGCTTCATCGATAGCCTCTGAGCAGAATTGACCTAGGTTAAAAGAGCCCGCACAGCCAAAGTCACTTTGGAAATAGGCCAGAGGGTCACCTGAATCAAGAACAGTTGCACGTGACAGGATAAACGCATCAAAGCGACCCGCTAGCGCGTCGGTTTCAATCTGAGCATATTCGCGAATATCCAGCTCAACCTCAAAGCCAACCGCTTCTAGTTGCTGCTTAAGCAGTGCGGCAACTTCTGGCAGTTCAGCGCGGTCAGTAAAGGTACCGATAACAATCTTCTCGCCATTCGCTTTGAGATCGCTTGGTAGTGGTGCACGCTCAGCGCGGATAGGATCAGCCCAAGCTAGAGCAGGGCCTAATAGACCTTTAGCGATATCGGCATGGTTCTCGTAAACGGTTTCAACAATTTGCTCACGATCAACAGCAGCAGCTGCGGTTTTTCTTAGCTCAATCTGGCTAAAGACTTCAGATTTGTTGTTGAGGTACAGCGTGTTAGTACGAGGCATTGCTACCTCATGCAAAAGTTCGTCATCAATCATAGCGATCTGTGAAATTGGCACCGCCTCAACCACATCCGCTTCACCGGTGCGAAGGGCCGCTGCGCGCGCGAAACCATCTGGCACGTAATCGGCAATGATGGTGTCAATTTTTGCATTCTCACCCCAGTAGCCATCAAAGCGAACCAGCTTAGCGCTGACTGCACCATTGATTTCAACCAGCTCAAATGGACCAGTGCCTGCACTGATTGGTGAAACACGACCGTTGTCTTGGTACGCCGTCGCCGTCAGAATCGATAGCTGTGGGCTTGAAAGACGACTTGGAAGCAGCGGATCGTTGAATGGCGTTTCAATTTCAACCGTGTAGTCGTCAAGAGCTTTCACTTCCCAGTGAATACCATCAAGAATGCGTGGTTTAGGTGCTGCTTCAAGCGCTTTGTTCAGGCTGTTGACCACTGAGTGAGCATTGAGCTCTTCGCCATCATGAAACTTAACGCCTTCACGGATCGTAAAGGTCCACTTCAAATCACTCACCTGCTGCCAGCTTGTTGCTAGCATAGGCTCTGCATCGCCTTCAAGGGTCAGATTAACCAATGTCTCAGCGGTGCTCCAACGTGACAGCTTGAACGCATCATCAGACAAAGGTGACAGTCCTGTGCGTGGTGGCTGCATCATAGCAAGACGGATTTCTGAGGTTGCAGAGTTCGCTTCATCACTGGTTTCTGGGCCGAAACAGCCAGTAAGAGGCAGGGCGAGAGCTAGCGAAATTGCTAGTTTAAGAGAAGTAGACTTCATGGTGTTCTTATTCCATTTGGGTAAATTGAAATGTGATTAGGCTGATAATCTTTGGGCTTCTAACAGCGCTTGACTAGTTGGATGCTGGGGATTTTGCATCACTTGCTCAGTGTCGCGTTTCTCTACGGCTTGGCCTTGATCAAGCACCAAGATTTCATCACACAGAGTTTGCGCGGCATCGAGGTCATGAGTGACCAAAATCAACAACATGTTACGTTGGCGCTGAAGGTGAGTGATCAAATCAAGCACTTGCTTGCGACTGATCGGATCGAGGCTACTGGTTGGCTCATCGGCCACCAGCACACAAGGCTCTACCACGAGGGCACGAGCGATAGCCACACGCTGCGCTTGCCCTACGGAGAGCTGATTCGGGTAGAAATCGAGCAAACCCGTATGCAAGCCAACATCTGCAAGGGCTTGCTCTAACTTGGTATCGACATTTTGCATCAAACCTAAGTTAATCAAGGGTTCGGTCAGGATCTGTCGTACTGTGTAGTACGGATTTAAGCTGGTTTGCGGCTCTTGTGGCACCAATTGAATGTGCTTACACAGTTTTTGACGCTGGGCGCTGCTCGATGTAGACAGAGGATAACCACACACGTAAACCTCGCCATGGGTCGGTTTACGCAAACCGAATAGCAACTCGATCAAGGTCGACTTGCCCGCACCAGAAGGGCCAACTACGGCAATGTTTTTGGTATCAATCGACAGATTCAAGTCACTCAGAGCCTTAAAGGGTTTGCCACCCAGCCAGCTTGGACGAGAGTAATAATGGACACTGACATCTTCAAACACCACTTGGGCTGACATTGCATTACTGTGCTTTTTCATAACCATGTTCATAACCGTGCTCACTTAATGACTCTTGCGTAGCTGCTTGAGCTGCTGACAAAATGGGTGAAGGTTGCTGTCCAATACATCTTCTGGAGTGCCCTGTGCGACCATCTTGCCATCGGCAATGACTAATAGTTTGTCGCACTCTAGCGCCGATCTTAGGTCGTGAGTGATCAATACACCCGCTAGGCCACGCTGTTTCACACTCGAGCGGAATAAATGCAGGATCTCTTTTTCAGTGATAGGGTCAAGTGCGCTGGTCGGCTCATCGGCAATCAGAACATTGGTGCTACTGATAAGCGCAATCGCGATACAGATGCGCTGACGCTGACCACCAGAGAGCTGGCTTGGGTATAATTGTAGAATATGCTCAGGATCACTAAAGCCCAGTTGATCAAGCAAGGCGATAACTTGAGCACGGTCCCCACCGTTTAAGCGTGTACGTCGTGATGTCAGAGCAAGTGCCAATTGAGCCTCAATCGAAGCCAGAGGATTAAGTGCTTGCAATGCGTCTTGAAATATCACGCCCGGGCGATGTTCACTTGCACGCTGCAACAATGTTTTGCCACCCACTTCCTCTCCAGAGAAAAAAATCTCACCAGTCATACTGATTTGCTCCGGCAAGATACCCGCGATTGCACGCGAGAGCATCGATTTACCTGTACCTGAAGGCCCCATCACCGCAAGAGTCTCCCCAGCACACAGTTCGAGATCAAGAGACTGAATGATGGTTCGAGTTGGACTGGTCAGATTGAGCTGTTCAATTTTTAGTAGCGCTGGTGACATGTTGGCCGTACTTTAATGTTATAACATCACGATAGTGCGACAGATAGTGCCACAGATCTAGCGGATTCCAAAGCGTTACATTGTATCATTCATGTAATATTCAAGCTTGAAAACACGGTGTTAATTATTCTCAATAAGATATGTTAAATCTATCAATTGGATAGTAGATTTTGCTGCTCTAGCCATGTAATTGCTGTATCAATGCCATCTTGTTGCATCAACTGAATACCGAGCTGCTTGGCCTTGGTTTGCATCTCTTGGTCGGTCACCATCTCACTGATAGCGTGCGCAAGATTATCGACCGTCAGATTTTTTTGCTTGATAGGCTTAGGTCCTAAACCGTGCTTGACCACTGTCTGCCCCCAAAATGGTTGGTCACCGAAGAAAGGACAGATTAATGTTGGCTTACCGGCTCTCAACCCTGCTGCTGTCGTGCCCGCTCCACCATGGTGGATGACAGCGGCAACCTTATGAAACAACCAATAGTGCGGTGCACCCTTAATCATCAGCACCTTGTCGTCATGATCGGCCAATTCAAGCCCACCCCAACCACTAGCTATGATGGCTCGTACGCCACTCGCCTTCACCGCCTGGAGCACGATGCGTGTGGTTTGCTTGGGATCGCGACCAGACATACTACCAAAGCCAATATAAATAGGTGCTTGAGGGTGCTCTAAAAATGCCTTGAGCTCTGCCGGTGGTTGGTAGTCAGTTTGCTCCCCTCTTAGAAACCAGTCACCACAAACTCGCGCCGTCTCAGGCCAATCATTGGGGCGTGGGATGAGGAGATCGCTGTACGCGTGCAGCACAGGGATCGATTGCCCCCGCTCCCGAGTAAGCACACTCACACCTTTACGCAGTGGTGGTAAGGCTAATAGTGTTTCCCTGTATTGGTTGAGCTCTTGACGATACTGCCCAAAGCCCTTCTCGATCAGGCGATAATTCAATCGATTGAAATACTTACCCAGATTGGGCAACCCTGCAGGCGGAAATGCTTGGGTTGGCACAACCATCGGCTGCAACACTGCCATTACCGCTGGGATACGCAGCTTCTCGGCGATTGATGCCGCTGCCATGGCTTTAGGGTGGTAAATGATCAACTCTGGTCTGGTTTCTAATCCAGCCTCAATACTCTGTCGAAGCATTTTTCGATTGATAGGCTTGGCCAAACGATGCATCTTGACCGCCGTGCGGATACCGCTGATTAGGCTACCCATCGCCTCTAGTGTGCCCTTTTCTACAATCTCAAACAGCTCATCCGTCAGGAAACAATACTTGAAACTATGGGCTTCAATCATCGACTGAAAATTCACCGGTGCGCAGAGCGAGACTTGATGACCCTTATTCTTTAATCCTACGCCCAAGGCGATAAACGGTTCGATATCTCCCCGCGAGCCAATCGTCATCAATAGTACTTTCAAACGGTTGTCCTATAACTATGCTTTTCGTTCGATGCGTGATAGTAACTGTATGTCATCGTAATGACCACGATATAAACCAAGCTTTGACCGTTAACCTTATGATTCTTAGTTGAATGTAAAAGGTTAGCGGTGAGAGGTGTGGCTTTCACACCCTTGGCTACGATGCCTATACTCAATAGGCTCGCGCGGTTTGGAGGGATTATGCGGGAAAGGAGCGACAATAGAAGCCACTCAATGTGGCAAAACCGTAATTATGTCCGCTTGCTATTGGCTCAAGTTGTCTCTTTGATTGGCACAGGGGTAAGCTCGGTATACCTTGCTCTGCTGGCGTATGAATTGGCTGGCGCCAGTGCCAGTCAAGTGCTTAGCATCGCCTTTGCAATCAAAATGTTTGCTTACATTGTGCTTGCTCCAATTTTCAGCGCCCTAACCTACACTCTCAATAAGAAACATACACTAATCGTTCTCGATTTATGCCGAGGCCTGACCTTGCTGTTTCTGCCTTTGATCGAGCAGGTTTGGCAGGTTTACTTGTTGATGTTTATCATCTTTGCCTGCTCGGCGGCGTTTACTCCCCTCTACCAAGCCCTGCTCCCTCAAGTGCTGCCCGATAGAGACGATTACGCCAAGGCACTCTCGTACAGTCGAGTCGCGTTTGACCTTGAGCAGGTGATCAGCCCCTTGCTCACAGCCCTTATGCTGCTGACGATCAGCTTTCGCACGCTTTTTTTACTTGATGCAGGCGCCTTTGTTATCTCCGCAATCCTTATCAAACTATTTAGCGCATCCCTCATTGCGCGCACTCTGGTTTGCGTATCTGGCAGCGGCCTCAGCCAGTGCCATGGTGCTTGTTAATACTGTAGTTTATGTTGCTGAGCGCCTTAAAGGCGGAGAAGCACAGACTGCCTTGGCCATGTTCGTCGTCGGGCTTGGCTCAATCGCCGTTGCGTTCATTCTACCAAGACTGCTAAAGGCATATAATGCCAGTTCCTTTCATCTTACCAGGCATTGGCATCATCTGCGCTGCTATGCTTGTTGGTATGCTCACGCCCAACTGGCCCGGCTTTATCGCCCTGTGCTTCGGTCTTGGTGTTGGGATGTCATTAATCCAAACGACGGCAGGCTTAATCATCACGAGTGTCGCGGGACAAGAGCAAGCGAGCGCCTATTTTGCCGCCCATTTTTCCTTGACTCACTTTTGGTGGCTGGTCACCTATCTCTGCGCTGGTTTTTCTGCCACTTAGCTCGGTCTATCAGGCTCTTTCACCGTCATGCTCACTCTATCTATGCTCAGCCTATTTGCCTATCGGCGCGAGGCGCGGCTAAACGATTTGCATTAACATGGTTTCATCCTTGATCAACTCAAAACCAAATTTCTCATAGAGTGAATGGGCATCTTTGGTCGCCAACATCATCCGCCTCAGCCCCTGCAAGTCTGGATGATTAACAATAATTTCAATCAGCCAACCACCCAGCCCCTGCCCTTGATACTCCTCAACCACAAAAACATCAGAAAGATAAGCAAATGTCGCTTTATCTGTGATCGTGCGACCAAAGGCCACTAACTGCCCCTCGCAATCATAAACGCCAAAACACAAAGAGTGTTTTAGTGCCACCAATAGCTTTTCCTTTGACATACCACGTGCCCAGTAGCTCTTTTCTGATAAATAATGATGGATTAGATCGGAATTGAGTAAATCAGGGTTAGTAGAAATATGATATCCGTTCATTTTTTGTCCTTTCGCTCACTTTCACAAGGTGATAGTCCCCATATGAGGATATTTAGATGTACACTTTTGAGTCTCTTAGAGCAATAAACACCCAAACAACATAAAAATCAAAAAAAATCGGCTTAGATACTTTACAACAATCGTCAGGGCCTTTAATATGCGCCTCAACAACGGAGAGATGGCTGAGTGGTTGAAAGCACCGGTCTTGAAAACCGGCATACGTTAATAGCGTATCTAGGGTTCAAATCCCTATCTCTCCGCCACATTCGAAAAGCCGCTGATTTATCAGCGGCTTTTTCCGTTTCTGAGCACCTAGCTTGCCTCCTGTAAGTTAACTTATTCCTTCAAAACTATTACTGCTAACCTCAAGTAACCCGTATTCTCTGGTAAGTAAAAGCTTCTGATTAGTTCAAACTGAGCTCGCATACTCAGTCTCGGTCCTCCACTTTTAGTCGACGCTGTAGCCATCATGCTTTCCTATATAGCCCTTCTCTGTAGGACGTGATCAAATTCTACTGATAGGAGACGTTAGCAGATTTTATATCGCATCCGCTATTGATGTGATAATCGTCCAATGACGAACTTTTTTACCGGCCTAAAAATTGTACAGGTGCTTGCTAGCGGCTATCGTAGCTTAACTGAAACTTGGAATCGTCATATTAGCTTTACAATTAATCGTTACAGCCACGTGCACCAACTAATACTGGGATGCCTTACCACTGAGTGAATCAGAGAGTAAAACTTCATTTAACTTATTGACTGTGAAGTCAATTTCAATTGACCAGCACAATAAGGACGGTTAACATTAACCGTATTTCATTCATCAAAAGCTGAGTTGGTCGCCCTGAATGTATCGATTTCAGACCTTATAAACCACATTAGGTGAACTAATCAATCCATCGAACAATTGAGCAGCGTGCAGCGAAAGTAAACTCGGGGACCGGAAATATACAGGTCCATTCAGTAAGACTGATATCTTGAGTTAACTGAATTTGTTGGTATATTCTTCGACGCTTTAATTGTTGAGTTGCAGCTCAGATGACCATGGCTCAGTTCTCCGCCTGGATTTGTAATGTCTATTAGCTAATAAAATCATACAAATTGGACTAAGTTTCGTTCCAAAAAGATTTACTATTACGGGCAGCTATTTAGGTTAAGGCATTGTGATTCCATCAACTTCCATTCCACAATTATTACATACACCCATTTGGGTCTACTGTTTTGAGACAAAAGCCATCATTTGGGCAAACAACGCAGCACTCCAGCTGTGGGAAGCCGACTCGATTGCTGAACTCAGTAACCGAAATCTTGGTGGGGATATGTCCTTAGCGACATTAGCGACCCTAAATTATTTTCGTTCAATGTTTAAAAAAGGCGAGTCCATCAGAGCCTGGTGGGATTACACCCCAAAAGATAAGCAGAAAAAGACCTTATGCCACTTCTCTGGTGTCACGTTAGACAGCAATGCAGAAGGCATGCTGGTCGAAGTACTCTCTAAAGAGGAGTGTATTCAACGCGCGGTTGCCTTCTCTGAATACTCTAATAATGCCATGCTGATTGATAAACATGGACAGGTCATTAGCTTCAATGCAGCATTCATTCAATCCTACAGCCCAACCGTCACTGAGCTAAGCCAATTCCTAGACTCCTCCACTCTCGCTTCAGAATGGCTATCTGCCGTTAAAGAGGAGAAGGTAATCAACCGTGTCCATCACTGTTTCACCGGACATCAACATTTCTGGTTTCGCATAGAGATGCGTTGGCTTGAGGAGAGCAACCAAATGCTGTTGCACCTAGTCAATATTGATGCAGAGCGGCGCTCCTATCTCGCTGCACGATACGAATCAGACCACGATTTACTGACCAACCTGCTCAATCGCAAAGGGTTATATCGAAAGATAGAAGACAATTATAAAGAGGGTTCTTTTGAGGTCCTTTTCATCGATATTGATGCCTTTAAAGCCGTCAATGACAGCTACGGACACCTTGCCGGTGATCAGTTACTGATTGCGATTGCTAAACGCATTGCAAGTCTACTACCCGAAGATGCATTGCTTGCACGATTCGGTGGTGACGAATTTATTGTTATTATCCCTGAGCAAAACCATATCGCTGATCTGATTGTTGAGCAGTGTGGACTTCCTTTCTATATCGATCAAATTGGAGAGATCAAGGTGGGTTGTAGTATTGGTATCGCCCACTACCCAGAGCACAGTATGAGCATCGATCAACTGTTTAAATTTGCTGATATTGCCATGCTGAGTGCCAAAAAAGCTGGCAGGGGCCTTGTGCACAATTTTGCCGCACCGATGCTCGATAGTATCCGTTACAAGTCGCTACTTCGCCAACAACTCGGTACTGCAATTAAAGAAGAGCACTTTGAACTTCATTATCAACCCATTTATCAGGTAGAAACTGGCGAGATAGCCAGCGTCGAGGCTCTGCTTCGTTGGCACGACCCGCTACTTGGGCAGGTGTCGCCCGCAAACTTTATTCCTTTTGTCGAAGAGTGTGGCATGATGCCAAAGATCGGTCTTTGGGTCATCGAGCAAGCCTGTAAACGACTGAACAATTGGAACGGAACGCGTCACTGGAAGGTCAACGTCAACTTAAGCCCTTGCCAGCTCACAAGTCACTTTGTCGATGATGTCATACAGCTCACCACCAAGTATGGTATCGCACCGGACCAATTAGTCTTTGAAATCACTGAAACCGCCATCGTGCAAAAAGGTGCCTTAGCGCAGGAATGTCTTCAATCGCTGCGCGACAGTGGCTTTGCCCTGCAATTGGATGATTTTGGCTCAGGCTACGCTAACTTCGATAGGATCGCCTCATTACCCATCACAGCGATTAAACTTGACCGCCAATTTGTCAAGCGATGTACGGTACAAAGCCAAGCCATCATTCAAGCCACTCAGCTTATTTGTAATGCATGCGGCTTTGACCTTATTGCCGAAGGGGTTGAGACAGAAGAACAACTCAAGCAAATCAGAACACTCAATATCGACTACTGCCAAGGCTTTTTATTAGCTAAACCGATGCCAGCAGACCAAATTGAGAACATTAACGTTATTTCACCTTATTTTCACTAATGCAGAGGCATTTCGAGGTTTTTATGTCTTCATCTTTTTCTATGCCGTCCTATTACAACGGCAGCTTTAGTGAGCTGGGCTATCAGTTTCTCGCAAATATCGCCAAGCCATATAGCCAACAAGCCAAAGAGTGTGTCATCTTTGCCGTCATGCATTGCTATGATGGCACCTTGCCTTATATCTACGCCCTAGCGGATAATTGTTCCAAGCTTGTTATCGTACCAAAACAGTCGACAATGAAAAACAATCAGCACGTTGTTGAGTCACTCGCTAGTTTTCCCCAGTGTGTGATTGCTGACAGAGGCATTAACAAGCTATCTCTAAATGATAATGGGATTTGTGAACAATTTATCGAGCAGCACACCCAAGGGGCTCCCTTTATTCTACTTGATCATGGTGGCTATTTTGCACAAGCCTCTGCTCACCTCGCAGACTGTTTTGGCAAACAATTTTTCGGCGCGGCTGAGCTCACTGCTAATGGTTATTATAAATATGAGAAAGTCGAGCTTAAAACACCAGTAGTTTCGGTCTCACATATTTCAATAAAAAAACCCGCTGACTACGAGGCTGCTGAATGTATTGTCCATTACTGTGACCATGTGGTCCGTGAGCAGTTCGGCGCTAAACTCAACAATAGCGGCTTCTACAATATTGGAGTTGTTGGTGCTGGGAACCTAGGATTAGGCATTGTTAAGTATCTACAGGGGAAGGGGATCAGTAACCTTCAGGTATCTGATGCTGACCCGCGCAAATTAACTATGCTAACGCGAGATGGTATCAGCGTTCGCTCCATTAAACAGCTTGTCAGTGACTGTAATTTCATCTTCTGTGCAACAGGAAATAAATCCATTCCCTCTGAGCTGTATCGTTACCTTCAACCACACTCGGTCATCACGACAGTGACCTCCGCCGATGATGAACTAGGCCTACCGAGTTTGATTGAGCACGGCCACATTACTTTAAAAAATGAAACACCTTGGCTCTGTGAGTATCAGAGTGAAAGTGGTAACCCCTTTTACCTACTTGCAGGCGGTGACTCTGTAAACACCCTGTTTAAAACAGGTATGGGTGACCCAACAGTCTACCTTTTCGAGGCTGCACATACCCTCGCAGGATTGCAACTGCTTTCCCCCTCATCACAGTGGAAACCCGGACTGCACAAGATAGACGAGTTGAATGAACGTATGATTGCGATAGAGTGGCTCCACCATTTTTACGATTACCAGTAATCAGGGAAGTTAAACCACTAAAGCCTGCCATTTTGACATCCAAAATGAGTTAGAAAATTAGGCCTCCCTCACTGCCAACAGGGCCGATACAAATGAGATAAGTAAATCCAACGACTCAAGAGCACTTTTTTGGCCCAAGTTCACAAACCCAAAAGCCAGCAGGATAAACCCACTGGCTTTTAATTAAATCACCCTCTCTATTATTTAACAAGAAGGCTTCAACCAACACTCACTCAGATGTGCAGAGCTATATTAGTTGGGTTCTATTGAGCGTAGATACTCACACCATCTTTGATCGTTTCTAGTACCGAAATATCCTTAATTTTCATAGGATCGATATCTAGAGGGTTCGCATCCAAGACAGTCAGGTCAGCACGCTTACCAACCTCAATTGAGCCTTTTTCAGCCTCTTCGAAGTTCTGGTAGGCACCGTGAATCGTGATCGCTTCCAGAGCTTGATATGGGCTGATTTTGTGCCACTCGCCTAAAGTTTGGCCACTGCGCGTTACTCGGTTGACTGCCGTCCACATCAACGTGGTCATATCCGGGAACAATACCGGTGCATCCATGTGAATGGTAAACATCAAGTCATGCTCATTCGCCCATCCCATTGGAGAGATGTGTGAAGCACGCCATGGGCCCAACACTGAATCACGGTGATAATCACCCCAGAAATAAGTGTGCGCAGCGAAGAAAGATGGGATCATCCCCAGACTTTTCATTTTCTCAATCTGATCTAGACGTGCGGTCTGAGCGTGGATCATCACAGTACGGTGATCTAACTCTGGGTATTGCTCAACCGCATTCTGCACAGCGTTGATTAAGATATCACCGGCAGCGTCACCATTAGCATGAGACAGGACGTGTGCGCCATCCTCGTAGGCTTTTAATACAAATTCATTCATATCCGCTTGCGGCATGACTGGATAACCATGGTAATGCAGCGAATGACTGTGTGGTGGCTCAAAGTAAGGGGTCGAAAGGTACGCCGTTTTACCTTGTGGAGAGCCATCACCAACCATCTTGATCCCCGCCAGCATCACGCCATTGTTGTACTCACGCATTGGGAACGTTTCACGAGCTAGGTCATAGTCGGTCCATTTTGCATACAGATGAAGATCGATTTTGAACAAACCAGCCTCTGCCATTTGTGCAATAGCTGGTATCAGGTTACCGGTCATCGCACCTTCTTGGGTGGTTGTGATACCGTACTTGACGTACATATCCTGAATCTTCTCGATTTTAGCCTCTGCCTCACCAGGTGACATGATCAAGTGAGGAAAAATCGGATAAATCGCACTTTCTTCTAATACGCCAGTAAGCTCACCATTTTCAGCGCGATGAACGACACCACCGTCAGGGTTTTTAGACTCAGACGTGTAGTCCATGCGCTCAAGTGCAGCGCTGTTACACACGGCAATGTGGCCAGAGATATGCACGGTACAAACCGAGTAATCACCCGTTACCTCATCCAACTCCCAGCGCGTTGGGTGGCGCGCTTCAGCAAGCTCTGCATTGTCGTAACCCCAAGCAGCGTGAATACGGTCATTGGGTAGATTAGGGTCGCTGAAATGCGCTTTTAATGCAGCTTGATAATCAGCAATATTGTTCACCTTCCCCATAGGTGCAGGATAAAGGAACGGGTTGGTGATCACTGGCAAATACTGCATGAAGTGGCCATGCGTATCAATAAAACCTGGCGTTACGGTCTTACCCGCAAAATCACGCACAACGGTGTTAGCACCTTTTTGTTCTAGAACCGCTTTGTTGCTACCAACAGCAGTAATAAGCCCATCTTTAATTGCCACCGCTTGCGCACGATCGGTTTCGCCCGTCACGGTGATAATATCGGCATTCGTCAGGATTAGGTCTGCTTCGGCCAGGGCGTGACCAGATGCAAGTAGTATTGCCAGAGTTAGTGTTGTTCTTTTCATATAATTTAATTACCTAGAGTTTCAATCTACCTACAAAGTAGGCTTGGGTATTTTATGAAAAGTATATTGAACTTAAAAACCGCTTTTGTTAGGTTAGCCCTGTCAAAAAAGAGCTATTAGTAGACACTAAAATGTACAGTATCGAGCAAGTAAAAGCCTTCATAAATACTTATGAATCAGGTTCATATAGTAAAGCAGCCAAGCGATTGGGTCGTAACCGTACCAGTGTACGTGAGTTGGTAAAAAGCCTTGAGGATGTTTGGGACGTTACCTTGTTCAATATTGTTGGTCGTACTGCCGAGCCAACAGCAGAGGCACAAGCACTCTACTATCGAGCCTCTATCTTACTAAGAAACCACGAGCTGCTCGCCGCACACAGCAAGGTCGTGGCCGACGCCGATGGCTATGTGCTTACAGTCGCACTGGATCACTATGTTCCAAGCAGTTTAGTTGCTGAGGTTGAACAGGCACTGCTTGAGCGCTACCCCACTGTAGAAGTCCGCTGGTTAATGATCCCTCGACAAGAGGCGCTTGACGGACTGATTAATGGCTCCTGTGACTTTGCCTTGCTCGAAGGTCGAGGTAAAACACACGCAGAAAAAGAGGTCGAGATCAGCTTGATCGGCTACTGTCGACTGAACGTTTACGTCGGTAAAAACTCGCCCTTATTGGAATCTCAGCCAATCTCTGTCGGCAGACTTGAGCTTGAACCACAGTACATCCACTCTCTTGATGCACAAAATCAGGGAGCCATTAGGCGCCTTTCTACTAATTGCCGCGAGGCCGGCAATGACGAACTGATAATCAAACTGTTGGAGGCGGGGGGATATGCTTGCTTACCTTTTGAAGTCGGGGAGCAAGCGGTAAAAATGGGGCGGCTAAAGCGTCTCAATACTGAACTGACACAAGCCAAAGAGACCCTCTTACCGATAACGCTATTCTACCCGACTAAAAACCGCAATCATGGTGTAGTGAGTACAGCGATAGAGCTGTGTAAACAAGCTGGATCGCAATTTCTTAAATAAACCTATATAAATTGGACTCAGCTGCTTCTATGAGCACCCCTCATGAAAAATAACCTTTCATAGAATGAAGTTAATAAAAAAGCCAGTGAGAAAGACCCACTGGCTTTATTATTAACACCCTAACATCGAGTTATTCTGACTTAACTCTATCTTTCTATCGAATTAGAAGAACCACTTAACGCCAATTTCAGCTTTTAGTTCAACATCACCTTCGATCTCCACACCACCAGGAGTTACAATATCTGCACTACCATATTGCAGTTTAGTCATTAGCCACTGAGTACGGTTTTGCTTGATTGGCGCGTTAAACATCACGTTAAATGCACTTGATTCCATTTCAACCACATCACCTTCAACTTTAAAGTACTCAGGCCATGCTTGAATAAACGCACCTGCATCACCAATTGGTTGTGTTACAAACAGGTTTGCCATGAAGCCATCTGCTGACTTACCCATAACGTTACCCGTAGTGTAGGCTAGGTTCGGGAATACCATCGCACCAAAGGTGTACTGTGGATTGATCAAACCAACGGCACCAACCGAAAGTAGCGTGGTATCATCACCCGGCGTTTTTTGGTGGATCAAATCAGTCGAGATACCAACACGTGGCATTAGCGGGTTGTCCAATGCGTGAACTTGGAAGTATTGAGCGCGACCATTTTGATAATCTACACCAAGCTTATCCTTTTCCTCTGCTTTTGCTTTGTCATTACCAAAGTTACCCTCAACAAAACCAGCAAACTGGATATCTTCACTCCAAGCACCGGTAAACATGGCAGAAACACGCACATCAGCATCAGAGGTCACAAACACTGCAGCTTGTGTGTAAACACGGGTTAGATCAGATGGGTCAATAACCTCTGACTCTTCTGCAAATGCCACTGGAGCCGCTAGTGCAGCCAACATAGAAGTTGTAATAAGTTGCTTTTTCATCATTTTACCTTAAAAAATACGACCACTATGAATCCTTTCGCGCAGTACTTTGTTTATATTTTGGTTTGTCACTTCTATAAACACGCTCACTGTTCAAACAACAAGGTATTTATAAGAATTACTCATTACTGTGAACATCTCTTTCCACAGTAGGAAACATCTCCTTGGTCAAATGCATGTTCATATTTAACGCCCACCTAATGACCAAGGATATTATTTATTTAATTGCGAGATTTAAATTTTTCACGCAGGGTTTGGAACACAGCGTAGAAACCAGGGGTCATCACTGAACCGACCGCAAGTACCACCATCATTCCGCCAAGTAGCGCAAGGCCAGTCGTATTTTGCGAGATCGCACCAGCACCTTGTGCAAATACCAGTGGCAAAATACCCAAGATGAATGACCAAGAGGTCATATTAACCGCTCTAAAGCGCATCTTACCGCCCTGAATTGCTGCCTCTTCAATCGATAGCTTGTCGTCCTCACGCTTAATCTTCGAGAACTCCACCATCAAGATGGCGTTTTTCGCCGCAAGAGAGATCAAGAGGATCAAACCAATCTGACCGTAGATCGACAGTGCTTGACCACCAAGCAGTAGCGCTGCGTACGTTCCCACCGCTGCCGTTGGTGCAACGATGATGATCGCCGCCGGCAGAGCCCAAGATTCGTACTGAGCCACAAGGAACAGATAGATAAACACCAGTGCAAGGATTAGAGCAATCTGGGCGGTATTGCCCGCTTGCTTCTCTTGGAAGGCCATGTTGGTCCATTCGTAGGTATAGCTGTCACTCAACAACTCTTGTGCTACGCGCTCCATTGCCGCAATCGCTTCACCTGAAGAGTAGCCCGGTGCTGGGTTTAGCTGCAGGCGCGCCGCTGGCAGCATGTTATAACTGGTGACCAAGTCTGGTTCAAGTGTCGGTTTGATAGAGGCAAAGGTAGACAGCGCCACTTGCTCGCCAAAGGTTGACGGAACATGAATGCGTAACACATCGTCAAGATCATCACGCTGCTCACCTTTTGCTTGAACAAACACACGGTAGCTACGGCCATTAAGCGCAAAGTCATTCACATAAGCAGAAGCTAAGTGGGTCGCCATCGCATCATTAATCGCGCCCAGAGTTACGCCCATTTGACGCGCTTTTTCGCGGTCAATCTCAACACTGTAGTGCGGTACGTTGGCACGATAGGTTGTCATTGCGTTAGTGATTTCTGGGGCTTGGTTTGCCGCAGCCATCAACGCATAGGTCATGCTTGCAAGGTCTTGCGCGCTACCACCAGCCGTATCTTGAACCATAAACTCAAGTGCATCACCCACACCGATACCCGGAATTGGTGGCAGACCCATGGTGATACTCATCGCTTTGTCAATCGCAAACAACTGACGGTTTAGACGTTGCACCACATCGGCTTGAGTATGCTCACCTTCCATTGCAAGGCGCTCATCCCAGTCTTTGAGGTTAATAAACATCGTCGCCGAGTTCGACGCCAGACCACCAGTCAGCGCGTTAAAGCCAATGGCACCTGCGTAATCTTCAATAGCAGGATCATTGTTAAGGATTTCCTCGGCCTTCTTGATCAGCTCATGGGTACGCTCTTTCGATGCGTTATCCGGCAAGAACATCGCCATTGCCAGCACGCCCTTGTCCTCTGAAGGCACAAACGCAGTCGGTAGTCGCTCGTTCATCGCCACAACCGATGCAATCGCAACAGCAAACGTGATAAGGAGTACAGCAACTTTGCGCACCATCAAGGTTACCGCTTTGCCGTAAACATTGGTGACTTTATCAAAGCCTTTGTTAAACAGCAGGAACCATTTCGCCGGTGTCTCGTTACGCTTCATCACCATGGCACACAGCGCTGGCGACAAGGTCAATGCATTGATTGCAGAGAGTACCAGAGCAATACAGATAGTGATCGAGAACTGAGCAAACATCAAGCCAGTGATCCCCGGAAGCAATGCAACCGGAATAAATACCGCCAGCATAACCAAGGTCGAAGCGATAATTGGGCCCGTCACCTCTTTCATTGCTTGCACAGTCGATTGCTTGGCATTCCACTGCGGGTTCTCTTCAAGGATACGCTCGACGTTTTCCACCACAAGGATCGCGTTGTCCACCACGATACCAATCGCTAGGATCAGGCCAAATAAGGTCACTGTGTTGATACTAAAGCCACCCATTTGCATAAAGGCAAAGGTACCAATCAGAGAAACCGGGATAGCAACAACCGGCGCTAGTGTCGCACGGATATTACCCAAGAACAGATAGGTTACTGCCACAACCAGCAATACCGCGACAAACAAGGTCTCGACGATACTCTTAATCGATGCATCAACTGACAAGGTTGTGTCATAAGGGATCGAGTAGGTCATGTCGGCTGGCAACAGGTCTTCAATCTCTTTCAAGACCGCTTTCACCGCCGCGCCAGTGTCAAGTGCATTGGCATCCGGGTTAGCCTGCATGCTCACCAAGGCTGCTGGACCACCGTTATAAAGCGCATACGCATCGTAGATCTGCGCACCAATCTCGACTTTCGCCACATCACCCAGGTATACGTGTGTCCCGTTTGGCAGGGTACGAACAATGATCTGTTCAAACTCTTCAGCGGAATTTAGACGACCTTGAGTGATCAAGTTAAACTGCAGTGCGCTGTTCTGACGGCTCGGTCCTTGACCGATACGACCGGCCGGTGAAACCGCATTTTGCTCACGAATCGCGTTCTTAACTTCAACCGTGCTCACGCCAAGCGTCGCCATACGGTCAATATCAAGCCATACACGCATACCGTAGGTCGCACCAATCAGCTCACTGTTAGCAAGACCTGGAACACGCGCAATTCGTTCCATAAAGTTGGCTTCAACCCAAGTGTTCATCTCTAGCTCAGAGATAGACTCAGAAGGCGAGTAAAATGCGATAGCAAGCAAGTCATCCGGCGCGGCTTTACGAATACGAACGCCACGGGCACGAACATCGAATGGCAACATGTTTTCCGCCACCGCGACACGGTTAGATACGTTAACCATCGCCATGTCCGAGTCGACACTGTTGTCAAAGGTGATGTTAAGGAAGTAACGACCATCGTTGGTTGAGCGTGACTGCATGTACACCATGCCATCAACACCGTTCACTTCCTCTTCGATTGGGTTACCAATCACCTCTTTAACCGTTTCCGCGCTCGCACCTGGCATAAAGGCCACAACACGAACCTGCGGCGGAGTGACACTCGGGTACTCCGCAATTGGCATAGTTTTGATTGCGATCAAACCGATTAGAGTCAGAAATATCGATATAACAAACGCAAACTTAGGGCGTTCGATAAAAAATTTACTTAGCATCTGGTCTACTCCGCGATCACCACAGAATCACCTTCGCGAATACGCTGCAAGCCACCGGTAATCACGGCATCTTGTGGCTGTAGACCTGCGGTAATAAATACGTCTTGCTCAAGTCGATCGGTTACCTCAACCTCAACCTTGGTTGCGGTGCCGTTATCCACGATGAAGACATACTGAGACAAGGCATCTTGGTGTACGGCTTTGTGAGGAACCGTTACACCCGCCATAGGCTCACTTGGTCTTAGGCCAACACGGACATATTGATTTGGACGGTAAGCCATCTCCTCATTAGCAAACTCAGCCGCCACTTCAATCGCGCCCGTTGATGGGTTGATTTTATTGTCCACAAAGCTGATCTCGCCCAAGTCAAACTCTTCTTGACCTTCTAGGTGCAAGCTGACTAGGTCACGATCATCATCTTGAAGCTTATGACGAGCTAAATCAGACTCTTTGATTGAGAAGCTCGCCTCAATTGGGTGAATTTGCACAATGTCAGTCAATGGACCGAAGTTCGGCCCTACCATGTCACCAATTGAGAAATTGGTTTTACCCAGCTGACCGCTGTACGGCGCTCGAACTTTGGTTTGCTCAAGGTTATCTTGTTGCACCACTAAATTGGCTTTAGCCGATTGCACACGCGATCTCGCCATCGATAGCTCAGCCGCACTGACATCCAGCTGCGCTTGAGATACACCACCGGTTTTAAGCATATTTTGGTTACGTTTGTGGTTTAGCTCAGTCAAAGCCAACGCTGCGGTTGCTTCTTCAAGCGTTGCACGCGCAGCATCAAGCGCTGCCTCGTAAGAGGTTGGGTCGATCTCAAACAGAACGTCGCCTTTTTCGACCATGGCGCCATCTTCAAAGCGCTTGCTGAGCAAGTAGCCCATAGTGCGTGGGGTAAGCTTGGCCGATTCAATTGCCTGCATACGACCAACAAAATGATGGGTTGGACTATGTTCAAAGGCTTGTGATTTAACGACAGTGACTGGTTTGGCTGCAGGCGCTGCCGCTTGCGGTGCGTTATCAGAAGAGTCACCACAGCCGGTAAGAAGTAATGCCGTTGCTAAATACAAGGGGCGTATTTTCATTGTCTATCTCTTTTATTCACTTGTTGTTGCCATTAAAGGGCTTTTTTAGATGTCAGTGCATTCACGTCAATAAGGTCTTGCTCTGTGAGCTCACCAGCAAGAAAACGCAGTTGTAAAGAGGCGATCAAGAAGTCAATCTGCGAATTACTTAATTGCTGCCTTGCTTGGTACAGCTGGGTGGTAGCATTGAGCACATCGACGATGGTGCGATTGCCCACTTCAAAGCCTTGCTCGGTTGCCGCTAGGGCTGATTTCGCAGAGCGGACCGCCTGCTGATAAGCAAGTTGCGCACTTTCTAATGCACGAAGGTCTTTTTCAGTGCTGCGGATATCTCGCGTGACTTCACGCCAGGTTTGCTCTTGAAGTTGCAAAGATTGCTGATACTGAATATTGGCTTGTTCCACCTTGCTGGTCGTAGCACCCCCGCGGTAAACAGGTAGGCTCATCGCAATGCCAGCAAATATTGTCGAGTTGTTATCTAGGTCGACAAAATCACCCTTTTTCTCACCCATGCCGTTGTTACGTGACTGTGAGGCAAAGGCATAGCGGTACTCCGCAACCAGGCCAAGACTTGGCATATGTCCTGCCTCAGCCAAGGCAATTTGCTCACGTGACAACGATACAAGCTGCTGCTGGATCTGCATCTGTGGGTTCGCTTTCTGGGCTTTCTGTTCCCACTGACTGAATGTGGCTTTTGGTGCCTCAAACTGCACTTGGGTAAGTTCTAGTGGCAATACTGATTCGTAACTCTTGCCAGTCAGTTCATAAAGTGCATCCAGCGCTTTATCAACACTGTTTTCAGCAAAGATCACAGACGTCAACGACAGGTCGTACTGAGCTTGAGTCTCTTTAACGTCATTCTCTGGCACAAGACCATTAGCAAAACGATGCTTCATCTGAGCTAATTGCTCGCCAATCGCCTCTAGATTCGCCTGCGCCTGTTTCAAGCTTTCTTGCTGCTTAAATGCGTTAAGGTAACTCGCCGCCACATTGAGCTTTAATCCTTCTAAGGCAATTTGATAGCTAACTCGAGTTAACTGGGTAGTTTGCTCAGCCAAACGTGCACTGGCATTAAGCTCTGAGTTATAAAGATTTTGCCCCGCACGTAGCGATGCTTCAGCACCTTGACCATCGGTTTCATTCATCGTGGTCCAATCATTGCGCAGTGCCCCGTACTGCAGCCCGGCATCAACTTGTGGTCGATATAATCCGGAAATTTGCTCCTGCTGACGTTGCGCGCGTTCGATTTCGTAGGCTGCCGACTTAAGCTCTGGATTATTCTCCAGTGAGTCTTTGTACAAGCTCGATAGATTTACCGCGCTCGCATTCGCGTTGGCACAAAAGAGGGTCAAACTAATGCACAGAGACAAGATGTTTTTATTGTTCATACTGGTCGCCCATTTAGTGGTCTTGTATTCGTCAATTGGGTGTAATTGATGAAAAATGCAGGGCTATTGTTGCGTTTTGGTCAAAAAAACGAGAGGAAGGGCGTTATCGTACTTTGTTTTGGATCATAATTTGCTAGTGAATTTCGGCAAAATCGTGGACAAGCTCTGGCATCCTTGTTATTTAATTAATTACTTATTAATTGAAATGGTCAGACCATGTACCAGTTAAAAGCCCAAATCACTTGGTTTAATCAGCAAAAAGGCTTCGGCTTTGCCGCGCCAGACATTGCACCCATCGATGTGCTTATAGATGTGAACTCACTCGATACGCCAGACTTACAGTTAAGCGCTGGAGACCGCGTGTACGTTGAAGTGTCAAAAGATCGTGATGGTCGCTTTCAAGCCCACAAAGTTATTCTGTTGTAGTCTGGAGCCATAATGACAATCACTCCAAAACAAGGTCGACCTAAGCTGACTGAAACGGTAAAGTTAGAGCGTAAAGTCGCTGGGCAATACATTAAGCTTATTGGACTGCGTAAACAACTGCGAGCCAGTGTGGTTAAGATGCACCCATCTCTAACATCAGCCCAGCAAGAATCACTAATTCAACCTATCTTAACCGCCGCGGAAGAGTACCGATTTTGGTCTCAGCTAGATAACGATCTACTTGCCATTCAAAGACACGCTTGCGCGCAAACTCGCTTCGAACAACTGAACGGCGCGATAACTAGGCTTTTGGATCAGCTTATCAATAGCTATGAGCTGATTTTTTTCACTCGTCAGGAGCTAGAGCAAGCCAAATCCGGACAGCAGCCGCAACAAATCGAGCACTGGGCAGATGTGCTCAATCAGATAAAGTCTCAGTCGGTCATCACCCAAACTCAAAGGCTTTATCAATTAGCGAGACACCTGCATACCTTGTTAAATCCTACCTTTCAGATTGAGCAGGTGACGAGTGTTCGTGCGATTATTCGAAGTGTATTGATACTGATTAAACACTATCGCCTGAACGTGGTTTATCGCTGCTCGCTGGAAAAGAATCAAGGCCAGTCCATCGCTGGCCGTCCCTCTGCTGGGCGCCCCTTAGCTGGGCGCCCTAGCATTCCACTACCAATACAAGTTGTGCGGGCTGAAGAAGAGTTGATCGTGCTATTCAATCAGCTCACACTACTTTATAAATACCACCAGCAGGAGATACCGACCCCTCGAGCCATTGCAGAAAAATACCACCGAGTGCGCTCATCGTCTCTTGGACGCCCAAAGCTAAGCGAACGCCAGAAGCTCGAAAAAGCGATTGTTAAAAAACAACAGGAGATCACAAACTTGCTCGACACGCATGTGGATAGTGCTCAGCCTGAGACTCAATCGCCGCCACGCCGAGGACGCAAACCTCTCACGTTCGAACAAAAATATCAAAAGCTCATGCAAGAGCTCTCCGCTCTTAAGCTGCAAATTGAATAAAAGTTTGGGCCAGTGTAATGCAATGGGGAGCTGAAGAGATAGGTAATTTTAGAGTGTTATCACAACAATCATCATGTTGATGTTTTTACAACATGTTATATTATTGCCCGGCTCGTTTAGGGCAGATAACTCTTAAGTATTCATCAAGACACATATTAAACTCTATGAGCTACTACTTGTTAAATCAGTCCGTTGTCTACGATGGGCTCACAGGGAAGCTTGTATCACTAAGGAATGGTCAACATCGTCAACTACGCTCTAACGAGTGGAAATTGTTGCAGCTGTTCATCGACAACGCTGGGCGTGATATCACTGTCCAAGATATTTTAGAGTCTATTTGGCAAAGCAAACGCGCGAAATCAAGTGCGATAACCGCCATTAAAAATCTGCGTCATCAACTGGATGATAAAGTTGAGGCGCCAACTTATATCCAGACTCAAGTCATGTCCGGATATGTGTTTATCGCCACAGCGACAACATTAACCCAGGCTGAACTGAATCGGGTGCTAGCACCCCATCGTTCAAAGCTCGCACTTATATCCTCATGGCTCTACCAAGTCCGCTGGCAAGTGGGGTGCTATCTTACTAATGCCCTAAGCTTGGCTATTATCGTTGCAAGTACGCTATCACTCTTTAGGCTTGGTGCTTTTGACCAGTACATTACTACTCGGCAAAGCACGCGCGTGATCCCAATGACGATATCCACGACGAATGGCAAAGCCCCAAGCGAGCGTGATATCCGAACCTGCAATTCGCTTTTGATCGATGCCCAGCAAACATCGCGTCTCTATCAGCTGCCGGTGACCTGGGAGCCTAATCACTCATATCCGACATTAACTTGGTCAACCGATACTCGAGAGCTACTTAAATGCCATCTACCATCCACAAGTTTGTAACTGCCCTGCTGTTTTTACTCGCGGTCGGTCTGTGCACGCTTGACAAAGTGTATCGAAATACCAATCCACTCACTCAAGTCAATATCGGCAGTACGTGGGAATTCACTCACCGCGGCTATCCAAGTCAATTTGGCTATCTCTCTAACTTATTAGACTTGAGAGTCGTAGAGACACGCTCTCAACTCTATATCGATACTGATAGAACCATTCAAGCCCTTGCATTTAGATTGTTTAGCTCGGAGAAAATGATTGGTGAGTTCGTGATTCAATTTGATATCCAATGGGAGATGGAGAACAACTATATTCACGTGTCGGTGAAGGAGAAGAAGGCGCAGATCAATTACGTGTCACCGGGCTTCGACATTGACCCATTCCGCGCGATGCTTGTCGATTTTATCCATGATATTTATCGCGAACCGAGAGAACTCCTCTCAGCAACCAATCTAGAACTGGTTTCCGATATCCCTTACCTTGGCATCGTTCGTATAAAAAGAATTCCCGAGCCGACACTTATCAAGTTCTAAACTCGCACACTTAATTCCCAGTCAACCATGATGCGCCGCTATGGTCGACTACTACACTCGTCCACCTGTTTGTTTGGCTTATATTTTCAGCCTTACGTTACCATTCCAAATGCATACATCAGCTGCTCACCTAACGCCATAACCATTATGTTCACCTAGAAATTGGGTGAGTGACCTCTGCCTAACAAACTCTTCTTAACGTCACTGTCGTTTCTGACAAGGATCACACTATCCTCACCAAACGATAGTTCACGCGAGTGAAACGTCTATCAAGTCAAATTAATTTCAATGAATACCTATATAAAACAATGCATTAAATGGTCTTATAAAAATATCTAATTTAGTTTTCTCATCTAATTTTCCTCTACTCTGCCCTAGTACTCTGGCTAGGTGACGTTTATGTTTATTTTAAATAGTCCCAAAGTTAGCGATCTCACAAGGCTAATGCAGGACATTATTCGTAGCGTCAGGGAAGACCAAATAGCAATACTCCCTAAGGAAAGGGATTCAATTATTGAGCAAATCGATTTGCTGATCGAGCAGGCTTCAGGCGCGCAGCAATATCAGGTTGCCGATCTCAATCAAGCTTTGGCGCTGTTAGAGCGAATCTCTATTGTGGTCAACTTGAATCGATACGCTCACCTATCAAACAACATTAAGAGAGCAAAAGGGCTAATTGGTGCGTTAAAAACTGGTTCAGAAAAGACTCCCCCAGCAAGTACCAGCTTGTTGGTCGCGTATTTGAGCACGCACGGCATTATTTCCAATTCTGCCGAGCTTCACCATGGCAATAAAGCCAGTATCACCTCTGCCTACCAGAACGGTTCACTCTCACTGAGTGAGGCCATTGACGCCTTTGAGGCCATCGTTGCTTGCAGTAATAAATTACATTTAAGCCAGTTATCTCGCGCTTGTTAGTTACTATAAAAAGGAAGTTCATCCATGACCAACGCGGTTCGTTTCATCACCCTACCCTTAATCATAATGAGTGCCAGCGGCGTCGCCAGCGCCGACTTTAACCACACACTTAGTGGCGACTGGGGCGGTGTGCGCTCTACCCTCAATAGCAAAGGACTCAACTTCGATATTGAGTACACCAATACCTTGCAATCTGCCGTTGCTGGCAGCGAGCATAGCGAACTCAACAACTCTCACCGTTTTGACATGATCACTAACCTAGATCTCGAGAAAATGGGGCTGTGGGAAGGTGGCAAGCTAACTTCACAACTGGTGGCCCGCGGGGGTACAGCGAATGATTTTGGCTATGCCGGGCTGTCAGTGCCTAATGCTGGTCAGTATGGTCACGACGAAGATGTCTTTATCTCTTCTCTGTTCTATACCCATCTGTTTTCCTCATCAACTAACTTGCTTATCGGTAAGATTGATGCCTTTGAGTTGTTAAGAAATGCACCATTCTATGGCGGAGCAACACGCCACGGATTTTTGAACGTTGCCTTTGCTGCGCCACCAAGCGGTGTTACACCTCCTTCTTTTGTTGGTGCAATTGCCAATCACACTATCGATAATATCCGCTTAAGTGGCATGATCTACGATCCTCGTGACCGTTATACAAATAACCTAGACATGAGTGGTCTATTTAAGGATGGGATGAACGTCAGCCTCTCTGCGACCTACAATACTGAATGGTTGAGCCGCAGCAGCTCTATCTCAACCTCGTTTACCTACAGTACGGAAGAGGGGACCGACTTCAGCTCAATTGAGTCAATAGTGAATGGCGCGACCAGTCAATATAAGTACAATGCTCGCATACAAGTCAACCATAACCTAGTTGAGCGCGATGGCGACAGCTGGGGTATTTATCTGCGTGCCGCGCTTGCTGATGGTAACCCGAACATTATCGATGGTACCGTTGTTGGTGGACTAGGAGGTAGTGCGCTGTTCTTCGACCGACCAATGGATACTTGGGGCGTAGGCTACTACTACTATGACCTATCTAATGATCTACAAGACAGCATTAACGATACTGCAGATATGAAACTACTTCAGGATGAGAGTGGCTTTGAGGCCTTCTACGCCTACCAAGCGCTACCATGGCTAACGCTAACCGGTGACATTCAGTATGTTGTGCCAGCCTTGAGTACCGATTCCGCAGCATGGGTAGCGGGTCTACGTACCAATATTCGCTTCTAAGCCGAAGACCTAGTACGAACTATAAAAGAGTGACCAAGCGGTCACTCTTTTTTTCGCGTCGAGCCATCCCCCACTTACACGGTCCGTATTTTGCTCACCTTACCTTTAGCTCTCTTCCGACCAATGCTCCTCTTTGCGCTCAGTAACATCTCTCCCAGTTCAAGTCAGTTCTATTAATCACAACGATTGTGCCCCCTTACAAACCGTGCTGCGACCCTAAAATCTACACCTTGAGGTCACCTAGGCATAAGCCCCTTCGACAACAGGCTCTATGGCCGACTCATGATGCGGCACTAAGGTGCTATTAGTTAGTAATTTAAAATTAGCAAAATAATTTCGATCCTCGTCAATTTTTATTCAATACCCCAGCCCTAATAAAATAGACATAGCAGCCTCGTACAAATAACGTTCTCTAAGAAAGACTGACCTCTCATACAACGTAGTACCTTGTGAACAAATCGAGCAATAAAATTCCGAACCAATTTTCAAAGCTCTTTAACCAAGCATTAGGATCATATTTATAGTTGATTTAATTTTCCACTTATCAATTCCAAGAGTAAATATAGGCCATCATACCCGACTTCCTTTGTTACATTTGTTACACACCCCCATGCGCATAACAATTTCGATATCTAAGATTTCACTAATGATAATAGTGAGCTAACTCTCAGAATTTCAGTTTTCCTTCTGATTCAGTAGCGTAGATATCCTGCCCACAATTCACACAAAGCCTGTTAAATCAACACATTAGATAACGGTTGCACTTTGAGGTGAATTTTATAACTCACAGTTTATTCGAATAATTATTTCGCTTTACCCGATGTGATCGAAGTCTTTGCTTACAAAACATCACACTTTGACATGTATCTACGGTGTTAAATCCTGCTTATCGGACTAATCTAGGCATGTCTTTGAGTAAGGAGAGCTATTTATTAAAACAGCACCTTCCTTATTCAACTGTCAGCTAACCAGTTATTTATCCAACAAGCTAAATAACTAAAAAACTCTTCCTTTAAGTAGTAATCAAGGAACTGTGATGTCGCAGAGTCTTTTAAGATACACCAACATACTCAGTATTGTGGGTGATTTGATTAAGGTAGAAGTACCCAAACTTAATAGCGAAAATGCCACAGCCAAATATGGCGATCTTGCGATGATTGAGCAAGATGGTGAGAACTATTCATTAGCGCAGATCATTAAGATTGATGATGAAGAGGTCTCATTGCAGGTATTTGCAGGCTGTAAAGGTCTATCGACCAATGCCGCAGTCTGTTTTCTAGATCAGCCGATGAAGGTGACTTACTCACCGAACATTCTTGGGCGTATTTTCAACGGTGCAGGTAATGCTATCGATAATGGCCCAGAGCTCGAGACCGATCCCAAGGTCGAGATCGATGGCCCCTCAGTCAACCCAGTCCGGCGCACACTGGCTTCACGTATGGTACGTACCAACGTGCCGATGATTGACGTGTTTAACACCCTAGTAGAATCGCAGAAAATCCCTGTGTTCTCTGTCGCGGGTGAGCCATACAACAAGTTCCTTTCTCGAATTGCGATCCAGGCAGAAGCAGATATCGTTGTTTTCGCAGGTATGGGCCTTATCTATGACGATTACCATTTCTTTAAAACCCAGTTTGAAGAGGCCGGTGTTTCCTCGCGTACTGTGATGTTTGTTAACCAAGCCTCTGACCCAACGGTTGAGCGTCTGCTTGCACCCGATATGGCGCTATCCGTGGCTGAGCACTTTGCTGTAGGTGAGAGCAAAAACGTGCTGGTTTTGCTTACCGACATGACCTCATATGCCGATGCGATGAAAGAGATTGGTGTCTCTATGGACAAGATCCCGTCAAACCGCGGCTATATGGGTGACTTGTACTCGCAACTCGCTAAGCGTTATGAAAAAGCGTGTGATTACAAGGGCGCAGGCTCAGTGACTTTGCTCGCGGTTACAACGATGCCAGGTAATGATGTTACGCACCCAGTGCCCGATAACACTGGCTACATCACCGAAGGTCAATTCTACCTGCACGATGGTGTGATTGACCCGTTTGGCTCGCTATCTCGCCTTAAGCAGATGGTGGTTGGTAAGCAGACACGTGAAGATCACGGCGCGCTGATGGATGCCCTGATCCGTCTTTATTCAGAGGCCGTTGAAGCCAAACAAAAAGAGGCGATGGCGTTTGAGCTCTCTGATTACGATCGCAAAACCCTTAAGTACGGCGACCTGTTTAAGAAAAACTTTATGACGTTGGATGTCGATATGTCATTGGAAGATGCGCTCGACCTTGGCTGGAAGATTCTTGCAGACTGCTTTGAGGCGGAAGAAACGCTGATCAAAGATAGCCTACTAGAGCACTACTGGCCATCGAACCAAGCTTCCCAAGTAGAAGCGGAGGTTTAATCGATGTCCCAGGTAGCTTTGAACAAAAGTGCGTTAAACCAAGAAAAACGCAGCTTAAAGACATACAACCGCTACCTACCTGCGTTAGAGCTAAAGCGTCAACAATTGATGATTGAGCGTAAAAAGGCAGAGCAAGCATTGAGAGAGGCAGAGCAGCGAGTCGCTGAGCTGCGCAGTATCGTCAAAGAGGCGATACCCATGCTGGCATGCAAAGAGATAAGCGTGAACAACTTGATCAAAGTTCATAACGTCACGCTGGATACGCAAAACATCGTTGGCTGTAAAGTGCCGGTGATCAAAGACATCGACTTTGAACTCACCCCTTACAGCTACTTAGCTCGTCCCCATTGGGTTGATAGTGTTGTGCGTCAATTGAAAGAGATGGTTCGCCTGCGTGTCGAACTGTCGGTTTTTCAAAAACGCTATGAGCTGATCAGTCATGCTACTCGCGTCACCAGTCAACGAGTGAATCTTTTCTCTAAGGTACTTATTCCTGAGACAAAAGAGAACATTCGTCGCATCGGCATCTACTTGTCCGATCAAGACCGAGCCGCGGTAATGAATGCAAAACTGTCCAAGCAAAAAGTGTTAGCGCAACAAGCCAAACAGCAGGGAGGTCAAGCATGAGTATTAAATCACTAAAACGACTAACGCTTGGTGGCCAAGCCTCACGTCGTGAAGACATCCTCATTGCTCTGCAAGCGCTAGGTTGTATGCACTTGATTCCGTTAAGTGAAGACAATGCCAAAGCCAATCGTGCGATTGCGATGCAGCAGCCGACTGAGGCTAGTGAGGCCCTCGCGTGGCTCAGTCGCCTCGAACGTCGTCGCCGTCCGGTCAAAGATAAAGACTTGATCGATGTCGATGAGCTGGTGGCTGAGATCCTAGAGAACAAGCAACGCATCCGCCAGCAACAAGATAAACGCGACCTACTCAAACAGCGTTTGCAACTGTTGCGTCCGTGGGGTGAGTTTGACTTGCCTGAGCTTGCCAGCCTCCGAGGTCTGCGTTTTTGGTTTTATGTTTTGCCGCTGAAAAAATCGGCCGCTCTCTCTAGCTTGGAGGTTCCTTGGCAGGAGATCTATCGCGACCAGAAAAATGCTTACATTATCGTTGTCTCAGAAGACGAGCCCGATAGCGGCATTCTACCGGTTGAGCGCTCACGAGTTGGGCAAGATAGCTTATCTAAAGTTGAAGAGCATATCGAGATTGCCGAGCAGCACCTTGAAGATTTGTACGCCGAACGTGAAGCCTTGACTCGTTGGATTTATCCATTAAGTCAATCGCTTGCAGCCAGTCAGGATCGCGCTGAGCTTCTGCTGGCGTCTTCAGGTGTTCAAGATGAAGGGGAGTTCTTCCTCGTTCAAGGTTGGATGCCCGCTGATGCTGAAGAGGCGATTTTAGAGCTCAGCGAGATCTATGGCACCGCCGTGCTGCTTGAAGAGCCGAAGGCTGACGACCAACCGCCAACCTTGCTCGAAAACTCGGATCTGACTGGTGGTGGCGCCGAAGCGATGGGCTTTTTCCAAACGCCAAACTATCGCGCTTGGGACCCAGGCAACCTGGTGTTTTATTCGTTCTCATTGTTCTTTGCCATGATTATGAATGACGCCATGTACTCCGCTGTCTTTGGCCTGATTGTCTTCTTGTTTAGAGATAAGTTTGAGCAAAGCATCGAAGGACAGCGACTCAAGAACCTTGGTCTGTTTATGTCAGGACTTGGTGTGGTCTGGGGGATCTTGGCAGGGAGTTACTTTGGTGTAACACCGAGCGAAGGCAGCCTATTAGCTTGGCTGAATATCATTGATATGAACGATTATTCGGCAATGATGAAGCTGTCTGTGTTTATCGGTGTGATGCACCTGATCATCGCCAACGTGATGACCGCCTACATCAACCGTACTCAAACTCGCGCGCTAGCGCCCCTTGGCTGGGCAGCACTGATGTTTGGCGGCATGGTGTACTGGTTTGCCGAAACCGGCACGGTTTGGCAAGGCCTTGGCAAGTTTGTCGGCGTTGTCTGTGCGATTGGTGGTACGGGCCTGGTGTGCGTCTTTAGCAGCAACCGTCCTATCGACACGCCGAAAGGCTTGGTCCTGCGCGTACTCGATGGCGCTAAAGCTATCTATAACATCACCGGTGCGTTCGGTGACATTCTCAGCTACATGCGTCTATTCGCATTGGGTTTGTCTGGCGCGTCACTGGCGATGACATTTAACTCACTTGCAGGTCAGGCTATTGAAGCCAAACCCGTCTCCGGCGTGCTATTCGCTGGCTTGATTCTGCTTCTCGGCCATGTCCTTAACTTCGCACTCTGCATTATGAGTGGCGTGGTGCACGGCATGCGTCTCAATGTAATTGAATTTGTAAACTGGGGTCTATCCGACGAAGGATACCCGTTCAAAGCGTTTCGTAAGAAAGAGGATTAAAAAATGGAACATTTCGTTATTGCACTAGGTTGGTTAGGCGCATTCGCTCCAGTCGCACTCGGCGCTATTGGTTCAGCGATTGGTTGTTCGGTTGCCGGACAATCAGCGTGTGGCGCAATGCTGGATGTTGAGTCTGGCTATGGTAAATACATCGGTCTATCGGCAATGCCTTCTTCTCAGGTTATCTACGGCATCGTGATCATGTTTACCCTTTCGGGTATCGGCGTGACTGAAGCAACTGCGGGTGGCCTGTTTGGTATCGGTCTGATGACCGGTCTTGCACTACTTTTCTCTGCTATTTATCAGGGCCAAGCGGTATCCGCGGCGATCAACGCATCGAAGAACAAGCCAGAGGTGTTTGGTCTGTCTATCGCACCAGCGGCCATCGTTGAAGGCTTCTCTGTATTTGCTTTCGTTTTCGCTTTAGTAATGGGCGGCAACATCGGCGCTTAAGGAACGGATAATGACTACAGAAACTCAACACACTCCGGTATCTGCTGGCATTAAGCAGCTGGTAGAGACACTGCGCCAAGAGGGCGTAGAGGCTGGCCAGTTGGCAGCCGATAATATTCTTGCCGACGCGCGCAAAGAATCCGCAGCGATCGTTCGTGAGGCGGAGGAAAAAGCAGAGCTTATCCTCGCTGGCGCTAAAAGAGAAGCTGACTTTGTCACTTCAGCGGGTAAGCAAGCGTTTGAAATGGCCAATCGCAATGCGATTTTAGAGCTAAAAAGCTTCCTGCAAGACGAGTTTGCTCAGCAGATACAGGCCACCGTCGGTACTCAACTGACTGACCAAGCCTTGCTTAAGCAGATGATCCTGGAAATCGCAGGTCGCAACGACATCAGTCGCGATGAAGCACTCGATATCATCTTACCGACTAAGGTTGTGGGTCTAAGCGATCTGCAAAACAACCCTGAAGAGCTTAAGGAAGGCACCTTGATGCACTTTGCGGTTGCGCAAGCGGCAGAGATGCTCCGTGATGGCGTCACATTCAATGTCAACGACGACAACGACAGCGCGATCGTCTTCCGTCTTAAAGACAAGGACATTGAGGTTGCTCTTTCCGATGAGACTGTGACCAAGATGATGCTAAACCACCTTCAGCCTCGCTTCCGTGCGTTGCTCGAAGGGATTGTTAAATAAGCGCTGAAAGGCAGGCTTACCCTGCCTTTTCTTCCACAAGGAGCGAATATGGCCGAAAAAGCTTACCACAGTCTTTTGACGTCGCTGCCGCATATCGACTCTCTGTTTGACAGTCAGGTAACGCCAATTTCACGTTACCAGCTTGAGCGTCGTCTAAGCAGTTTGTCATTCACAGAGCGAAAGCTGCTGAGCAAAATTGAGCGCTTGATGCACTGGGATTCAGCCAAAGACGATACCAGTGATGCTGAGCTGATTAAGTTTGCTACCCGCACTCGCGACCAAGTCAATAGTAAGGTGCTCACCGAGCTTATTGACTGGCGACTCGACATGCGCACGGTGGTCGCAGCATTGCGCCGCAAACGTGCTGGCGCTGGCGCACCCTCCGAGCCACGCTGGAGCTTTGGTACCCGTTACGAGTTTATTCGTCGTAACTGGAACGTGCCCTACTTCAATCTGCAATTTACCTTTCCTTGGCTGCCTGATGTGGCCAGGTATATGGAAGCAGACCAGAGCTTTGAGCTCGAGCAAGAGCTGCTCAAGGCGGTATGGCATGAGCTTGACCGTATTGGAGCCCAACAGCGCTTCAGCTTTGAAGCCGTTGTGATCTACGTGTTGCGTTGGAACCTCGTCTCTCGCTGGACGACATACGATAACGACCTCGCTATCGAGCGCTTTGATCAGCTCGTAGAGAATGCACTGGGCGAGTTCGCCCATGATCTGCCTAATTAAGAAAACAAAACAGGTTGTTCAATGAGCACTGAAACTACTAATACTACACCGACTGCCCACGTAACTGCAGTCATTGGTGACACCCTAAAAATTCGTCTGAACCCAGAAACCAAGGGCGCCCTTATCAAGAATGAGGTGGTCTATGTTATTCCTAGCCGCAAGCAAACCGAGGGTGCTGATGAGCAGCTGATGGCGGAAGTGCTGCGCGTGAATGGCGATAGCGCTGACATTCAAGTTTATGAAGACACCCGTGGTGTCGCAGTTGGCGATGACATTATTCAAACCGGCGAGATGCTGACGGTGGATTTGGGCCCGGGCATCTTGTCGCAAATCTATGATGGCCTGCAACAGCCTCTAGAGCGCCTAGCGCAAATCCACGGCAAGTTCCTAAAACGTGGCATGCACGTTGATGCGCTTGATAAAGCCGAGACTTGGGCATTTACCGCTAAAGTCCGTCAGGGCGAAAAGCTGCTGGCAGGACAATCGCTAGGTAGCGTGCAAGAAGGCCGCTTTACTCACCAGATCATGGTGCCTTTCCACATCAAAGGCGAAGTGGAAGTGACTTGGATTCAAGAAGGTAACTTTACCGTTGATACCGTCATCGCGCACATTGTTGATGCAAAAGGCAAAGAGCACAAGCTGACCATGGTGCAAAAATGGCCAGTGCGTCAATCGATTGCCAACACATTGTCGGTAAAAGGCAACACCACACGCCAGTTCCCTTCTGAGCCATTAGTGACCACCACTCGCACCATCGATACCTTCTTCCCGATTGCGCGCGGCGGTACGGGCTGTGTTCCGGGCCCTTTCGGCTCAGGCAAAACCGTTCTGCAGCATGGTATCTCACGTTACTGTGATGCTGACATCGTTATCGTGGTTGCCTGTGGTGAGCGCGCTGGTGAAGTAGTGGAGACCATCGAAGAGTTCCCTCACCTACCCGACCCTAAGCATGGCGGCACCCTGATTGATCGCACCGTGATCATCTGTAACACCTCATCCATGCCTGTAGCCGCTCGTGAGGCGTCTATCTACACCGGCCTAACGCTTGGCGAATACTACCGTCAGATGGGCTTTAACGTACTGGTGCTGGCTGACTCGACTTCGCGCTGGGCACAGGCGATGCGTGAAACCTCTAACCGCCTTGAGGAGATCCCAGGTGAAGAGGGCTTCCCAGCCTACCTAGACTCGTCAATCAAGGGCGTTTATGAGCGCTGTGGCGTGATCAACAACGAAGATGGCGTGAATGGCTCACTGACTATGATTGGCTCGGTGTCACCAGCCGGTGGTAACTTCGAAGAGCCTGTGACTCAATCAACCCTTAGCACGGTGAAAACCTTCTTGGGTCTGTCGTATGAGCGTGCGTACAAGCGCTTCTACCCGGCCATCGATCCATTGATCTCATGGTCTCGCTACCTTGACCAACTCGAGCCTTGGTATGCGGAAAACATCGGTCCACACTGGGTTCCGACCATCAAAGAGATGAAGCAGCTGCTCGTGACTGGCGATAGCATCAGTAAAATGATGCAGGTGACTGGTGAAGAAGGTATTTCACTCGATGACTACGTGACCTATCAAAAAGCCCTACTGGTGGATATGGTCTACCTGCAACAGAATGCGTTCGACGACGTCGATGCTTCGTGTAGCTTCGAGCGCCAGCAGTTTATCTTCAATAAAGTGGTTAACATTGCGCGTAACACTTATGACTTTGAAGATAAAGCAGATGCACGTAAGTTCTTTACCGCGATGACGCGTTACTTCCGTAACTTCCACTTTGCGACGGAAAACTCGGCTGAGTACCATGACTACATTGAGCGTATTGATCAACTGCTTGAAGAGACAATGGCAGTTACAGGCTAACCAACGCCTTGATTTATTGTAGAACTATAAACAGGGATCCAATTTATATGGATCCCTGTTTTAGCTATGCTCTTCCAACATGCTTCGAAGTTGAGTTACCGTATGCTGACTAAAAACCTTAATTCCCCGACCTTCCAGCAAGGCGGCAGTAACTCCAGAGCCCACGACTTTGTTTCCACTAAATGTTCCATCGTAAATATTGCTGCTGCCACACGACGGACTGCCCTCTGCAAGCACGGCATACTTTATATGTTGCCGCTGACAAAGCGCCAACGCATTGTTTGCCCCAGCGACAAATTGAGTAGTCACATCAACGCCGTGATTTCCGACGACTTTTGACGCCCCCACCAGCACATCGACACCTTTACCTGCGATGATTTCAGCAGGCGCTCTTGGCGTGGGCAGGCCTGCCGATACTTCTGGGCAAAAGACAACTAATTCAAAGTTGGATTGCAGCCAATCCAAATCAGGCTCAGGGATTGACAAGCAGCTCGCGTTGTACCGGACTTTGTTTCCCATTAAACAGGCGCTAACTAAGACCCTTTCCAAATAAGGCTCCTTTTCATGTAAAAAGCTCTAACGCTAACTTAAGCTGTTGGACATTTGATTAGCAATCTATCATTCATTTAGCTTGAGTTGCCAATAACCGACACTGCGCTTTTCTCCAAACTTGAGGCCTATGTCGGCAAACTCACCCACTTTTGTAAAGCCAAGTCTTTCATGAAGTCGGATACTAGGATCGTTGGGTAATGCTATCGAGCCAATGACATTACCATACTGCTCATGCTTAAGTCGCTCTAGCAGTGAGCCATAAAGTGTCGAACCTAACCCATTTTTCAAATACTCGTGTGATATATAAACCGATGACTCAACGGTATAACGATAAGCACTACGCGCTTTCCATACACCAGCGTATGCATACCCTACAACGGCACCATCAACTTCCACGACTAACCAAGGCAAGCCATTGCTGCGGGTAGTGTTTATTCTTTTAGCCATTTCAATTTCTGAAATAACTTCCTCTTCGAAAGAGATAAAAGTCGACTCGATATAGTGGTTGTATATCTCTGATAGTATTCTTGAGTCTGTTAACTCAACATCCCTGATTCTCATTGACCTTCCCTAGCACTTGAACCTTGTATATCGATAATATCTGATGCAGTGTATCACCAAAAAACACTGAATCACTTTGCTAATCATAGTTTTCCGTTCAACCAACACTCACTCAATTGGCTTTCAATAAGTCATAAATAATCTTCTATCTTAGTTCAAGAGTTCTCTGCAACTCTCTCTTATCAGCTGTATACACCTTTTTATCGTGGGGTTGGACTCATGAGCAAATGAATAGAATAGAGCAAGACTCGTACGATAATCATGGACTAACTCTGCGACATTTATACGTTGAATAAGCCCCTGCTCCTCATAAATTTTCGCATCTAGGCTATTAATCACCGCCCAACCTCGATTAGCCAACAGTCGCACCATCAGATCCACACTATTGACCTCGTGACACTCAGACGAGATCTGCATGGTTTTTTCCCCTGTCACAAACACGTTACTGCTCACTAACTGAGGGTACTCGGTAAGATCTTGAATAGAAACTTGCTCTTCCTTGGTGAGCGGTGAATTGGGATGGACATAGACGCCATAACCACAACTGCCCATCCTAACCAACCCCATCCGTTCGGGCGGAGTCAGGTTACGCATCGTTGGCAACAGAGCAAAATGGGCCAAGCCTTTCTCCAACATAGTCGAAGCTTGCTGTCTGTCTCGCTGTAGCCATTTCATCGTTAAATGAGGAAACACAGCACTAATGCGTCGGTCAACGTCCGCCAAGAGTTGACTTGGTACTTGTATGTCATAACACAAGGTTAACTGAGTAAGAGCGAGGTGCTGTGTCGAGAAGGCGACAGATTCAAAATCCATCGCTTGTTTGACCAGGTGACGGGCACGTGGATAAAGGTGCGTTGCAAAGGCGGTGGGGTGCGCGCTCTTACCTTGGATAGTAAACAACGCCTCTCCGAGCACATCCTCAAGCGCCAATACATGCTCTCTGACCGTTGTGCGATCTTTACCTATCGCCCGCGAGCCAGCGCTATAGCTGCCTTGTTCATATACCGCACGAAAGCAATTAACTTGCTCAAATGTGATCATTGTCTACCCCTAGCTAATTTTGAACGTTTATCCCCATCATTATGCAATAGATATGAAAAATGAACCAACCTAAACTGCGTGCTAGTCCGACGTCTTAATCCACTTTGGTCAGACCTCCTAATCCAATAAAGGTTAAAATATGAAAAAAACACTAATCGGTAGCCTAATCGGCCTAAGCCTCTTCTCAGCTACAACAGCAGCTGCCTCAGAAATCGCGGTTATGGATACCATCCCTGCAAGCCCAGAAGCTCAAGCTACCAAAGGTAAGTGGACCCAGGCACCGTATAACAACTGGACGTTTAGAAATATGGGCTTGCACCCGAGTGTCATGGTGCCGCGTGAAGGCAGTGTTGTGGCAATCCCTGAAGCGTTAGACCCTAACATTGCAGCGCTTAAATTCGACCACCAAGGTGAAACCTACACCGTACGTGATGCGATGATCGGCGACCATACAGACGGTTATATCATCGTTCAGGACGGCAAAATTCTGCACGAAGAGTACTTCGGTGATTTCACAGAAAAAGACCACCATATGTGGGCATCGAGCACCAAATCTCTGACTGGTCAGGCTATGGGCTTACTGGTTGAGCAAGGAAAAGTCGACGTTGATGCTAAAGTTGAAACTTACATCGAAGAGCTGAAAGACACCCACTTTGGCCAGCGTACAGTGCGCGAAGTGCTGAACATGGTGACCGCGCTAAACTACTCAGAAGACTACGTCAATATGGTGCCGGGTGACTTTAGTACCGAGTATTTCCGTCGCCTTGGTTTCGTTGCTGCTTTTGACCTTGAAGCTATCGACCCAACTAAGGATGATACACCTCGTGGTCTACTGGAATTTGCGCCATTGTTCACGCAAAACCCTGACCTAGAGCCGTCTTACAAGTACGAGTACCACTCTCCTAACGTTGATGTTATTGGTTGGATCATTAGCCGCGTTTCCGGTCAACCACTACAAACCTTCATTGCAGAAAATATTTGGAGCAAATTGGGCGCTGAGCACGATGCGTTCATGATGGCAGATATGACCTTCGTTGCAATTGCCACTGGTGGTATGAACACTACGCTACGTGACTTTGCTCGCGTGGGCATGGCAATGGCGAATAACGGCCAATACAATGGCCAGCAGGTATTCTCTGAGAAATGGGTTAAAGATACCTTTGCCCTAACTGATGAAGAGAAGCTGCACACAGCACGCAGTATCTACCGCAGTGATGAAAACAGCCCAGTTTACGACCAGTGGTTAGAAGGCTACAAGAACTACCTATGGGTGCATGACAGTGAAAAAGGCATCGGTACCTTCCGTGGTGTATTCGGGCAAAACCTGTACATCAACCAAGAGAAGAACCTAGTCATTGCAACATTCTCTTCAACGCCAAGCGCCTCGAATGCGGCTCGAGAAACGAACCGCCCTCGTATGGCGGCATTTGAAGCGATTGCTGATTCAATCAAATAACTACTGATGTTAATTCGGCGATCTCTTGATTAAGCAATAGCCTCTGAGGGGCTGAGTTAGTAGACAACAATAAGGGTGGCTTGTGAACACCACCCTTATCTATTGTGGCGATGTGCTTGGCGAATATCACAGCCTAACGCCATATGAAGCTTTGGAAGCCGTAACCATTACTGCTGCCTATCAAAATTTTAAGGAAGCGGAGAAAGGCTCAATCGAGGTGGGTAAGCGTGCAAACCTTATCATTTTGGATAACAACCCGCTAGAAGTAGACCCTATGTCAATCAAAGACATCAAGGTACTTGAAACCATCAAAAACGGTAAGTCTATCTACTCGTTATAGAGTTATCGACTAGATGAAGTGCGGCGCTCGCCGCACTTCATTATAGGTTCAAGATTCAACACATTGGTATCCATTAATGCTTAGTGATCTTCAGCGGGCAAGACGCACTGAAAACAAGAACCAACCTGAACGTTAGTTTTTCTTATTTGGACTGCTACAGCTGATTATTCAAATTCTTACTTTTACTAAATATTCTCATACCAAAGCTCATGGATTAACTCAGGCTCCCGTATTGCGCCAGTCGACTCATACAATGATAAAGCCGCTTTATTTTCGACATCAGTACCGACCCATAAACTTGAAACGCCCTGACTTTTCAGAGTGCTTTTCAAACAATTCACCATTCGGGTCGCCACCCCTTTTCTTCGATAACTTGGGCATACCTCAATCTCATAAAAATAAGCCATCTGTTCGGCCCGCTCTAATCTTGGCATTATGTACGCCGTCAAAAAGCCTAAAGTGATCTGCACCAGCTAGGACATACCATGAAGTCATTTCACTTGTGTTCAGCATTACCAGTGCAGATCGCGCGTTGCAACTATGTCTTCAGGCCGATACTAGTGGCTAATATCGGCCTGACAATCATGGATGAGTAGAAAGGATAAATTGTCCAGGTCTTTCCTTAGTCAGTTTATCCCCTTCCAACACGACCTGACCGTTGACCAGGATATAATCCCAACCGGTAGCCGGCGCGAATGGGTCCATATAGGCAGCGTTACTCGATAAGTTATCTAGCTCGAACACCAGCAGGTCAGCATCAGAACCGACTTGAATTCGTCCCTTACGCTTAAACGCAGGAGCAGCCTCTTCAATCAGTCTTGCCGGGTAGTAGCTTGACATCGCGATGGCCTGCTCAAGGGAAAGCAGCTTGGTGTCTCGAACATAGTGCGTCAACAGCCTTGTAAATGAACCTGCACCGTTAGGGTTCGCCTTTACATTGGCATTTAATGTTGGCATCGCATCCGATGAAACGATCATACCCGGATAAGTCAATGCCGTTTCTAGCCACTCTTCTTTCATGTAGTGGTGAATCACCATACCGCCTGGTTCTTCACGACGTTTCTGTTCGAAGGTCTCTTTGGTCAGAAATTCGCCCGTTGCAGCCCATTGAACATCTTCGTATGAGATATCAAAAATCTCTTGCCAATCACGACCAAACACATCAGCTGAGATAGACGTTGAACCCGCTGTATATGGGAAGGCTTCAACGGTCACGTTCGCCCCTTTCTCATTGGCTTCATCGATTGCCGCAAGCCAGTTACCAATGTTGCCCATCGCGTTGGCATTAATGTGGCAAAGGTGAAGTGCTGTACCGTATTTTTGAGACAGTTTCAGTACGTCATTTAGCGGACCAATATCTCCATTAACGCCACGACGAATGTGAGCAAATAGCGGGACATTAAGATCTTTCGCTAACTTAAATACCATATTGAGCTCATCATCTGAGATAGCTTCTGTCATATAGTCCAGAGGCAAACCGATACCAATACCACCTTGGTTAATACCGTCAGTAAGGTGCTGTTTGAGCTCTTCAATTTGCTCAGGCGTCGCCTGCTGGGTAAACGCCGGGCCGGCAAATGGATGCGCTCCCTTTTCGGTCACAATGTACGACTGATCGCGACCCTCAATGACTTTGATACGCGCGGCATAAAAGCCGACCGATGCACCATAGTTCGCTCGTGCCTTGTCACGGATAAACATACCGTAATCGGTAACAGGATAAGCGCCGGCTTCCAGATCCAATGGTGTCGTCACACCATCTCTTAACTGCAGACTCTCACCGAAACTAAAAGGGGTGTGTGAATGCAAGTCGATAAAACCCGGGGCAACCACTTTGCCCTGAGCATCTATGACTTTATCACCGACGAGTTTGTCATTATTCAAAGTGACGATGCTGCCATCAACAATACCGATATTCATGATTTCATTGGTGCCGGAGGCCGGGTCAATGACTCGCCCTTGCTCAATCACCACATCATAGATAGTGGCATCTTCGGCACAAAAGCCACCAGAAGCGAATAATGCTGCTGATATTGCCACCGCTACAGATAATTGTTTTGTCATTGTATTTCTCTTTAGTAGGGTTCACTGGAAAAGTGGCACTATACTCAGCAAAAAAGTCCAGTTAAAATTCATAATGTACGGCTAGGCCGTACATTTTACGCAACGGATTTGATAAATGCTCGGACACCCTTGTGATAACAGACGATTGATATGATTAGCATAGATTTAGCAAGATACTTCACCCTTTGTTTCGAACTCGGCTCATACAGTCAAGCCTCCAGAGCAATCAACAAATCCAGAGTAACGGTAAGAGAGCAGGTAAAACAGTTGGAAGACCTTGTGGGTAGCGAGCTGTTCGAAGTACAAGGCAAGTCTTTAGTACCTAGCGTTTTTGCCAAAGCAATCTATCCAGACATGAAGCAGCTAGTTGAGCAATCAGAGCAGTTAAACGCGGTTGCATTAGCTTTATTTAATATCGACCTGACGACGATTAATATCTGTTTTGATAATTTTTTACCAAACCCGGCCATAAGGCAGGTCAACAAAATGCTCGCTCAACAGCATCCAAATATTGTCACCAATTGGCGACTAGCACCGCGCGATGAGAGCTTACAAGCCACTGAGTCTAACGAGGTTCATATTGCCATCTACCCTCATCGACAAAAACCGTATCCAACCAATCAAGTTGGCTATCAAAGGTTAGGGGATGTCTCTGTGGGGGTGTATGTTTCGGCTCACTCGGAGTTGGCTAAGCACGAAGAGGTGAGTCTAAAAAAACTCCGAGGTCACAAACAGTATATTACTGAAAACATGACCGAAGAGGGCTTGTCGATCTATTGGATATCCAATCAACGCCATAGTATTTCTAGTGGTGAATTACTGATTTCTCTTCTCCAAGATGACGGCTTTGCTGCCCTACCCAACTGGTCGGCACATCCCTATGTTCAAAGCGGACAACTGAAAAAACTCAAAGTCACAGAGATCAGTCAAGACTTGCGCCAGGGCTTAACGTTACATTTCCCAATCTCACTCAAACACAACCCGATTATCAATATGATCAAAGAGCTATTTTGCGAGCAACTGATTCAATAAACGCTAAGCTTGCGACTACCGTATTTAGCTCAGTTACTGGAGTCACTATTCAGTGCGAGCTCATCGGTAAATAGCACCTTGATACTCTCAATCAACGAGCTTAATGCTGGCTCTGCAGTATGTAATTTGTTACTGAATAGGATGTATTCAGCGACGTTGGTATTTGAAATAAAATTCAACTTTAGAGAAACTAGCCGATCGCGACTGGGGTGGTTGTTAACTAAAGCGACAGGCAGCAATGCCCACCCTGAGTCTTCCAGCATCGCCATCAGCATATCAACATTACTCACCTGTTTCGGGTGACTCTTGATTTGAGAGCGGAAAAAGACCGGAGTATCGAGGTAGTCCTCTAGCATCAAATAGCGATGCTGAGTGAGATCGTGCAAAGAGCATGGCTGCTGAGCCACTAAAGGCGAGTGCTTGCTGGTATAAATATCAATTGGCATCACACCGAGATTATAGAAGTCCACACCATGCATTGGCAGCGTGCCTCCACTGCTTAGCGCTAAGCCTATATCTGCGTCACCATTGATAAGCCCTTGATACATCGCTTTTCGATCACGTCGAAGCCATTGAATATCGACCAAGGGGAAGGCATCTGAGACCCAGCGATCAGCCCTTGCGATTAGATGTGGTGGTAACACAGCATCATGATAAACGGTCAACTGCTGACTCGCGCCCTCTGACAGGCTGTCAGCGGAATTTTGCAAATACTTAGCGTGATAAAGCAAGTGTTTGGCTTGCTCTAGTAGCACTCGCCCTTCTTGGGTTAAAACCACCCCTTTTCCAACCCGATTAAACAGAGCCAGGTTGAGATCCACCTCTAAGTTAGTCACTTGGTGATGCAAGGTTGAGCGATTCTTGCCACTCGCGCGAGCGGCATCGCTAAAAGAGCTGTTTTCAGCAACAGCGACAAAGGCAGCGATCTGCTCCAGATTAAAACGTAACAAGATGTTTCACATCGTCTCAATAGTTCGAACAAAGCTAACGTTACATTAGCGCTGCGCTTTATACAATGAGCACGTGCCAGAAAGCTGGCCGTTAATTATTCTAATAAGGTTTGAATTATGAAAAGAACATTCTTAGCAAGCTTGGTTGCCGCTCTCTCAATGTCTGCCTATGCAGATGCTGATGCAATCTATTTTGGTGGTGATATCCTGACCATGGATGACACAATGCCAAAAGTTGAAGCGGTTGCTATCAAAGATGGCAAAATCGTAGCAGTGGGGAAAAAAGACGCAATTAAGGCCGAGCATAAAGATGCGAATACCGCATTGGTTGACCTTGAGGGCCAGACCCTGATGCCAAGTTTCTTTGACGCACACAGCCACTTCCAGATGTCTGGTGTTAAGCTTGCTATGGTCAACCTAGACCCGAAACCAGCAGGCAATATTGATAGCATCAAAGATATCCAGCGTGAAATGTCTTGGGCGCTGAGTAAGCGCGATAAAGATAGCAAAGACTGGCTGATTGGCTGGGGCTATGACAACGCAATGCTTGAAGAAGGACGTCACCCTACTCGTCACGACCTTGATGCGATCTCCACAGACGTACCGATCATCGCTATTCACTTCTCAACCCACATTATCGTAGCGAATACCTACATGCTTGAGATGCTAGGTATTGATGAGAACAGCGTTGCTCCTTCCGGCGGCGTTATCCAGCGTGAAGAGGGTTCAATGCAACCTAACGGCATTCTAGAAGAAGCTGCGATTAAACCAATTCTGCTGTCTATGACCCAAGACCTTGGCGTCGATCAATCTCAAGATTTACCGCAAGACTTTATGTTTGAGCTAAGTCAGAAAATGGTTCGTGATGCTCAAGACGTCTATGCCTCACAAGGCTTCACCACAGTGACAGAGCTGGGCTTATCGCCACAAACTCAAGCTTTGTTCCAACACATGGCTGCCACTAACCAACTGAAGGTAGATGTGGCTGGCGGTATGTTCTACTTTGCTACTGACGTGGATACCGTGGTCGATAACTACTCCCCAGAGTACAATAATGGCTACCGACTAGCGGGCCTAAAAGCCAACCTTGATGGCGGCTCGCCAGGGCGAACTGCCTACCTTCGTGACCCATATCATGTTCAGCTTGAGGGTGAGCAGGACTACGTGGGCTACTCCTCGATGACCGCTGACGATCTGGCTAAGCTTGCGAGCACCTACCTAGAGCACGATATCCCACTCTTTGTTCACGCCCTTGGTGATGGCGCACTCGATATTGCTATTGAAGGCTTGAGCGTAGCGAAAAAAGCCCAACCTGGTGAAGATCGCCGCACTCAGCTTATCCACCTGCAGCAGATTCAAGAGGATCAGTTTGAGTCGCTAAAAGATCTCGATGTGACACTAACATATCAGATGGCGCACAGCTTCTACTTTGCTGACTTCCATGCGAAAAACATCTACGGACCAGAGCGAACGGCAAAACTAAACCCTGTGCAGTCTGGGATTAACCACGGCTTCTCGACCACTATTCACCACGACTCACCTGTCCACCCAGTGGATCAGTTCACTCTGATTTGGACAGCGGTTAACCGTGTGAGCCGCAGTGGCAAAGTATGGGGCGAAGATGAGCGTATCAGCGTGATGGACGCGCTTAAAGCATCAACCATCAATGCGGCTTATCAGTTCCGTGAAGAGAATCAGAAAGGGTCGTTAGAAGTGGGTAAGCTGGCGGATATGATTATTCTTGACCAAAACCCGCTGGATATTGATCCGATGAAACTCAAGGATCTACAAGTCATGGCGACCTTCAAAGAAGGTGTCGAGATTTTCCGAGCGAAATAATCCAAACCACTGGGTGGGCATAAAGCCTACCCAGTTCTCGCATCACACGATTGAGTTGGTGTGGCCTGAATATAATCAGACCACTCAGTGCTGATTGCCGATTAAAACTGATAACTCACACCCAAGCCCGCATCTATCTTAAACTTGGTCTTATCCTGGATCTGCAGCGCTGGATTTAGCTGAGCAGTTAGGTTCCATCTCGGCGCAAAACGAAAGTCTAAACCGACTGGTACTCGGACACCAAAGTCATCATTCCATTTTGTCCAACCACCGAAACCGATAAAGTAGCCAACCGGCTCACCGCTTGAAATGGCCCCTTTGGCAAAGTGGTAATCTACCGCCAGTCCATCGTTACCCACAAAGACATTGACGCTATCGTCAAACTTAAGGTTAACCCCTAAACCATAATCAACCCCCATGCCGATTTTCACCGATGCACTGGCAGGCGCTACCGCCAATCCAGCCGTCAGAGCCGAAACAATCAGCGTGAGAGAACGTGTTTTATACATGCGTTATACCTTACTTACCTGATGATGCTATTTACCAACGACTCAACACCTTTGTTTCGGGTTATTTAAGTCGCTGGCGAGCATCCAAAAACCTCCATACACTCCATGTGTGGCGATGACTTGGGTATATAGAAAACAACAGAAGTCTTTCCCTGCACTCCAAAAATCTGCAGTGATTAACGCCTAATTTGATAAACAAGCGCCATCGTTATGTAAAAGCTAACGACCGAATAATCACTTCATTTAAGTGCTCACTATTTCAATTGGAACCTTAGTCACGGTGAGTGCCAAAACACTTAAAAGCGAGGCTGTGCATAATAGCGAGTGCTTACTATGAAACGTCATAGCGAGGAAAAGATAAGGAAAAATCTTATGGAAAGAACTTATCGCAAAGAGAGGTGCCAAGCATTCTATCAAGCAAAAAAAACCGTTCAGCGCTTTAATATCGGACACACGCTGAACGGCAATAAGAAAGGTCTGTGAGTACTCGACTCTAAGACTCTATGGATATGGAGTTGGTTTGCACTAGCAACTAGTACTTGTGAACCGCCATCTCAATGCTCATGCCACCGTAGTGGCCACCGAAGCGAGAACTGCGGTAAGTAGCTTAGGGGTCATTAGTAACTCGTTGAGTGTTTTGTCAACGGGTTTATTTTACGTGAACCAAATCAGCAAAATACTTGTTATATTTGGTTATACTATTTGAAATTTTTGAACAGTTAACCCCAGAGAAAAATCGTGCATCATCCACTGAGCGGAATCGAACTTAAATCGCTGCTGATCCTGCAGCAACTACTGCAGCACAACAGCGTCAAAGAAGTCGCTAAGCAGATGGGACTGCAGCAAGGTACGGTGACTTATCACCTTAATAAGCTGCGTGAGCACTTTGATGATCCGCTCTACATCCCTTCTGGTAGAGGGGTTGAGCCAACCCCTAAAGCCCTATCATTAGCTGGACCACTATCAGAGGCCGTTACCTGTTTGGAGCGGGTTGTCGCGATTGAGGCCTTTCAACCCAGTAAAGTCAAAGGACGGATTCGCATTGCGATGCACGACCTAGGCGCGCTCTACGCGATCCCAATCTTGGTCGATCGCTTGCAAGACAAAGCGCCTGGAATTGTGGTCGAAACCGCGCTGTGGAATATCAATACCGAGCAAGAGTTACTCGAGGGAAAAGTGGATCTGACCTTCAATGCTATCACTCAACTATCATCACAATTTTATGGCGTTGAGTTAGGAAAGATACCCTTGTGTGCCATCTTTGATAAGCAGCACCCGCTGCAAGACAGCGAGCAATGGCCGCAAAGCGTGTTTGATTACCCGTATGTCACGATCTTACCTCAAACACCACAGCAAGAAGCGGTTGAATCCCTTGCTCAATCTTATGGGAAAAGTCGACAGATAGTTTCGGGTGCGGCCAGCTATAAATTGTTGGCTAGGTTGATAAAAGGGACTCAGCGAGTGAGTGTGATTACGTCCGCTTCCGCTGCGCTACTGGACGAGGAGGCGCTCACCTCTCGCCCAATCGATAACCTGCCTCCCACCACAGTTCACTGCTACTGGCATCAAAGAAACCACAATGATCCATTGCACCGTTTTGTACGCAATGAGCTGATTGAGATATGCAGAGAAGGTATCGGTTTTATCGCTGAAAGCTTTTAACCCGCGCTAGCGAGCGTATGTTAAAGCGTATCGATAATATTGGCCCACTCACTTCTTGAGTCTTGTGCAATTCGCGCCAACTTACGCTCGAATTGTTGCCACATTGCCTCGCTCAAAAGCTCGTACGAGTGTCCCCAAAAATAAAACACGCCGACCTCTACGGCTTGCTCATAGTAATGCCAAAAGTCAGGGTCGAGGAAATGGCAGCTAGGCGATAGAACGAAAGGGTCTTGTTGACTAAATGGGATAATTTGCTGGCTGACGGTACGAGCGTATCGATGCCCTGACTCCACGACGATCTGTTGGGTCGTTTGGTCGTGGGCACCAAATGGGTAGCAAAAACCTTCAATTGAGCGACAAAAAGTATCTTCAAGCCAATGTTTGTTGTCTGTGACTTGGCGGTGAATTTCATCTCGCGACAGGTCCGTTAAACAGGGGTGGGACAAGGAGTGATTGGCGACACAAAAGCCACCATAGACATCTAGCAGCTCATGGCTTGCTAAGACAACAACATCATTTTCTTGGTAGCGCCACATAACCCGGCGCTGTTGATGGTGAAAGTCACGGCATAAATTGAAGGTCGCCTTAGCATCAAAGGACCTGAGTAACTCAGTTAAGCGAATATCACTAACAAGCCCATCATCCCAGCACTGTATGACTTTCATCGACCCCATCCTATTTATGCCCATTAAAACCAAAACCACGGCACATCGAGATGGGCCGTGGTTGTATTTTGATTAGTTGGTGATGCTGTTTTCAGTCTCACCATCAAAGATATGACACTGTGAGGTGTTGAGGTTAAATCTGAAGTACGTGCCAATATCGTGGGTGGTAATCGTCAGGTCGTTCAAACGAGCAATAATTACGTTTGAGCCGACGCGAAAGTGCAGGTATTTCTCGTTACCCATATTTTCAACCACCGTTAGCTTACCTTCAACAGTATTAAACTCATCGTCTTCACCTGCCAATTTGATGCTCTCTGGACGAATACCAAAACACACTTTTTTATCGATGTGATTAGTCAGCCCTTTTTGCTTTTCAATTGGGATATACAAGCGTTGACCCGGCGCCAACTCAACAAAGATATTGTCTTCTTCTTGGCGTAAAACGGTATCAATCAGGTTCATCGCTGGTGAGCCGATAAAGCCTGCAACAAACTTATTCTTCGGCTTAAGGTAAAGATTTTCTGGCGTATCCACTTGCATGATCTCGCCTTTGTTCAGCACACAAATGCGATCGCCCAGCGTCAGAGCTTCGGTCTGATCGTGGGTAACGTAGATCATGGTTGCCGGGTTGCCCTCTTCTTTCAGTTGTTGGTGCAACTGGGCAATCTTAACTCGCATCGACACACGCAGTTTCGCGTCTAGGTTCGATAGTGGTTCATCGAACAAGAACACTTCAGGCTTACGAACAATCGCACGACCAACCGCCACACGCTGACGTTGACCACCCGACATCTCTTTCGGCTTACGATCCAACAGGTCAGTGATCTCAAGCTTTTCTGCCGCTTCGCGTACGCGCTTTTCAATCACGTCCTTTGGCTCTTTCGCCATCTTAAGGCTGAACGCCATGTTATCAAACACGGTTTTGTGCGGGTAGAGCGCGTAGTTTTGGAACACCATCGCAATGCCACGCTCTTTCGGTGGAAGATCGTTAACGATCTTATCGCCAATCTGGATCTCCCCACCGGTAATATCTTCAAGACCAGCAACCATACGCAGGGTAGTGGATTTTGCACAACCTGATGGTCCAACAAAAACCATAAATTCGCCGTCTTTGATATCCAAATCGATACCATGAACCGCTTTAAAGCCATTTTCGTATTCTTTTTCTACTTTACGTAGGCTAACTGTTGCCATGTTTAACTCCACATTAAAAAAATAAGTTGCTCTGCCCTTTGCAAATTTGTTTATAGAAACCGTTAGTTTGATAAAACCGTCAGGTTAAGAAAACAGAGCAACATTTAGGTCGGGAAATCCCCAAAATTACAAAATTAGTTGGCGCACTTCGCGACAACGGCATTCTTTGGTGAGCCGTCTTCGTTAACGGTCAGGCTCCATACGTAACGACCCTCTTCATTGATACGAATGGTTGAGTCTTTAGCATAGCCGCCCTGGCCCATATCGCTCATCTGACCGACGTGCATGCGGTTACCTGCTGCTGAGAACTGAGGTTTCCAGTTCATTGAAGCAAACTGGAAGCTGATTGCATCGGCTTGTTCGTTGCGAACTAACTGGTAGAGACCATCGCCTTTGTACTCCATCGCGCGCTCTGGCGAGTGAACCCAGTAGCCATCGTTAAAAGTGCCGACAACGAACATAGTCGGACGGATTGGGCCGCGGTCACCCTCAACGGTTGGCAGATTACAATCGACCATTGGACCTGTGGTCACCGTCAAGCTTTCATCGCCAGAAGTAGACGCACAACCAGTAAACAGCGCAACACTACACAGTGCTGTAATAAATTTCATTTTCATAATATTAACCACTTATTATATTGTAAGGTTCATCTCGATTTCTCGGTCATACACGTGACCAAAGAAAGTATCAAAATTTAATCTCACTCGCTCACCGATATTTTTCTCAGTAAGCAGAGATTTAAACTGACAAATAATTCGACTCTCGCCGATGCCAAATTCATGGTAATTACCACCACTGACCGGGCGGCAAGCTAGCAACTCAGCATCAACGGTATTAAACGCCTCATCCTGCTCCGCTTCGCGGATAAACTCCGACCTAAGCCCGTAAACCACGTCTTGGTCTGGGTACTCCGCGAGCCTTTGCTGATGCTCAAGCGGGATATGTAGCTTAGTTGTCTCATTGAGCGCAATGAGTATGCTGTTATCTTGATTAACCAACCGAGCGTTAAACATATTTGGGTGTTGATGTTCTCTCATAACAGCATTACTTAAAATAATTCTTAAGATGTTGAATAAACGACGGCTTTTCTTCACTCGGCTGGATGAAGTTTTTGGTCAAACTATTTAACACTGCGAGGTTTTTAAAATAGGCACGTGAATCTTTGGCTGGGTAGCCAAATAAATTACTGTTCGCAGGAAAAGAGCGACTGACGCCAGATTTCGCCTTAATTATCGAGTTATCGCCAATCGATACATTGCCTGCAGTGCCCACCTGGCCTTGAACAATCACCCCATTGCCAAGGCGAGTGTGGCCAGATAGGCCCACTTGGGAGACTATCAAACACTGCTCACCAATTTGGCAATCGTGGCCAATCTGGACCTGATTATCGATTTTAGTGCCACGACCAATAACCGTGTCGCCGAGCGTGCCGCGGTCGATGGTGTTATTAGCACCTAGCTCAACATCATCCTCAATGATCACGCGACCGACACTATCAACCCGCTCGTAACGACTGGTTTTGCCCGCCATATACTCAAAGCTGAAGTTACCAATCGAGTTGTTCGAGTCGATGGTGACATTGTCGCCAATAATGGTGCCCTCTTTGATCACCGTGTTGGCGTTGATAGCGACACTGTCGCCAATCGTCACACCATTCATGATCTTCACGCCCGGTGCAAAGTGGCAGTTTTCACCAATTGTGCAGTGCTTGCCAATGTAGACATCATCAAAGGTCGATGTATTACCTTGATCAAACAGCTGATAACGGTTAACGCGGTAGTAGCGCAGCAACTCATTGAGTCTATCAACATCAAGTCGTTTAACGACAATCTTGGCGGCAGAAGGGGCTGACCATATCGATTTAGGACCAATCACGACACTGGCTTTGGTCATGGGCAGGCGCTTGATATCGCGTCGAGACATCACCACCGCAGCGCAGTCTTCGCCCGCATGGGCGACAGAGCTAATACGCGAGACACTCAGGTTTGCATCACCCTCGATGGTGCCACCTAAGATTTGGGCCATTTCAGATACAGTCAACATCTTCTATTCACTCCGATGGTTAGAAACGATATAGGGCGTGGGCGTAGACTTTGTTGCCAACAGCCTTCTTGTCTCGTTGGCCATCTCTATCTTCAACATCTTTGGTCCATTCGTATTCAGCTTTGACTGTCCAGTCATTACCGATATTTTGTTCATAGCCTAAAGAGCCTTTAAGAATATCGGTCTCGTATTGATGGAACATATCTTTAGTTTCGTTTTTGCCTATACGAAAGTCAGCAACAAGTGTTCCCGCTCGGTCGAAGCTATACAAAACAGAAGGGTTTACGTAAACCTCTTCGAATTTCCCTTTGTTTGAGAAACCCGGTACAGAAAATTCGGTGTCTTTATTCTGGTAGAAAAACTCTAACCCCAACTCCCAATTACCCGTTTTGTAATAAGGCTTGACGATAAAACCATAGCCTTGTTCTTCTATCTTGCCCCAGCTTTTTACTGAGTTATCAATAGTAAAGTGAATTAGGTCCGCCTGAGCATAAACTCCTACACCATGGAATGGATCAAAATAAGACAGTGTTGGGCTTAGACTTTGATCTATCGATGTTTGCCCAACCTTAGCATTTTCAGTTCGTTTTTCTACATCTACCTTACCGGCCTCAAGAATATACAGAAGTCCGCCAGTAATGTTATTTCCAAAATAATGAGACTTATTTAAAGTTAATACATGGTAAAAACCATCCATTGTCTCGTAATCTTTTATTTTACTTCCGTCTGCGAATTCTCTGTCTTTAACTATCGATTGATGCTTTAGATCGTAGCTTATAGAAGCGTCCCATCTTTCATGACGAAGCATAAACTTGCCAAGGTATGTCGTATGAATTCTTTCATTTTCAGTCATACCTGCGGCTAGGCCTTGATAATAGGTCGTCTGCTTCTCTTCATACTCATAACCTAAACCAAGATTACCGCTGAACGGAGAGATCTGAGCGAAATCATAGTCATCTGCCGCTATAGCGCTTGTGGAGACAAGTAATACATTCGCTATTGCTATGCTTAGAGCCTTTTGTTTCATTTTTCATCCTGTTGAAATAATCGTTATTGTTTAGCTTCGTACGAAGAGTAGTACCAGGTGAACTACCTTTTGATTGGCATTATTCAACAACTTTTTTCGCCTGTCTGTTAGTCAAACAATTTGTGTGATCAGGATCATCGTGCCGCAAGGTTAAACATGACTAGAGTCACGCTATGTAGTGCTTGGCACTGATAATTTGATGTTCATCAGGCACAATTAAATAGGCGTTTATATGTGGTTAAAGTGCAGTGAATATTATTAATCCTGCACTGAACGTGATAGCAATCACAAACATATCTGAATTGCCACTTGCTGTATTGACTAAAATCTTTCGCACCATAATATTTAGTCGTACACACTGAACCACTCTATTTCGCCATGGTGAATATATGAAGAACAAACTAGCGGTTACCGCTCTACTATCAGCGCTTGCTACCACGCCTTTCAGTCACGCGTTAGAGATCGCGCCAGAACCAGGGGCCGATTTGTTGATTTGGTCAGACTCGCAGACGCTGGATTACATGGAATACGCAGCGGCTGAATTCAACAGCCAATACAACTACGACGTTAAATTTCAGATCCGCACCATTTCACCGTTTGATGCGCCTCAGCGCTTGATCCAAGATGGCGGCACAGCGCGTGTTGGCGATATCGTTGAGGTTGCCCATGACACGCTAGGTAGCTTGGTGATGGCGGGTGCTCTGATGGAAAACCTAGTCAATGCCGACCGTGTCAATGAAGAGTTTCTTGATAGTGCCCGCGCTGGCGCGACTGCTGAGGGTACCGTATATGGTTTCCCAATCAGCATTGCGACCTCAGTTTTGTTCTATAACAAAGAGTTGTTAACGGAAACACCAGAGACGTTTGAGTCAATTATGGCGTTTGCTGAAACCTTTAACGACACCCGCAGCCACAAGTACGCCATGCTGTGGGATCTGCAAAACTACTTTGAATCACGTATGTTCTTATCCATGTACGGCGGCTACGAGTTTGGTCAAGGCGGTACCGATGCTACAGATATCGGCATCGCAAAACCAGAGGCGCAAAAAGGCCTAGCAGCGATGAAAGAGATCCACGCTGCGATGGGCTTTAACCCGTTTGATGTCAACAACCCACAAGTTCGCCGCGGTCTATTCGCCGAGGGTAAAGTGGCGGCGATCGTTGACGGTCCATGGGCAACGGAAACGCATCTAAGTGCCGATTTTGAGGTTGGTGTGGTTCCAATGCCAACGTATGAGGGTCACCACCCACGTCCGTTCTCAACCATCGGCCTGCAAGTCGTGCCAGCATTCACGCCCTACCCTAAAGCGGCGCAGCTCTTTGCTCAGTTCCTAACCACCGACGAAATGCTTAAGAAACGCTTTGAGATGTCAAACAGCATTCCACCGGTTGCGTCAGTAATGGAAGAGATCAAAGCCGATGCGGACCTTGCCACTCTTGCGATTATCCAACAGGCAGACTTTGCTGATGCGATGCCATCTATTCCTGAGATGGGCTTTATCTGGTCACCAATGATCAATGCAATGACTGCGCTGATCGTTAACGATCGCTCGCCTGAAGATGTTACCAAGCAAGCGCTTAGCATCATCAATGAGCAAATCGAGCTGCAATACTAAGGTGAGATGGATGACAACCACAACACAAGTACAACAAGGGACTGGGGGGCGACTACCCGCCTCCGCCCTTATCATGGGCGCAACCCAGATAGCCAAAGGCCACTATGTGAAAGGCTTTGCCTTTCTAGTGATTCAGGTGTTGTTCCTGCTCAGCACAGTGAACCTTGCGGACGCCATTTATGGCCTGATTACCCTAGGTGAAACCGCGCAGGTCAACCAAGGCTTCACCATTATTCCAGGTGATCACTCGATCTCACTATTGATTGAGGGTGTGATTGCCGTAATGTTGCTGCTCGGGGTGGTGTTTGCTTACACTGCAAACCTAAAAGATGCCAAACAGACAACCAAAACCACGCAATCTGTTGTGCAGCAGCTCAAAAGTATTTACGACAATAACTTTGCAGCTTTTGCCCTGTCACCAGCCGCGCTGCTTGCGATTGGCTTTATCATGCTGCCGATCATTATTACAGTGCTGATCTCGCTGACCAACTACTCTGCGCCAAACCATATTCCACCACGAAACTTGGTCGACTGGGTTGGCTTTGGCAACTTCCTAGCGCTGTTCGAGCTTAAGATCTGGTCAGACACCTTCACTGGTGTTGCGACATGGACAGTGACTTGGGCGGTAGTCGGCACAGCCTTAACCTGCGGTTTTGGTTTCTTGCTTGCTATCGCGCTATCCAATAAGAACATCAAAGGTGTTAAAGGCTTCCGCCTGATCTTCTTGCTGCCTTACGCTGTGCCTGCATTCGTGACGCTATTGATCTTCCGTTTGCTATTCAACGGTATCGGCCCTGTCAACAACCTACTTAATACTTGGGGCTTTGAGTCCATCGCGTTCTTGTCTGACCCAGTGATCGCCAAGATCACCGTGATCCTAGTCAGCGTATGGGCGGGAGCGCCATACTTCATGCTGCTAATTACCGGAGCGTTAACCAATATCCCAAGCGAGCTGTATGAGGCGAGCGAAGTGGATGGGGCAAGTAAATTCCAGCAGTTCAGAGAGATCACTTTCCCGCTGGTGATGCACCAGGTCGCACCGTCATTTGTAATGACGTTTGCCTACAACTTTAACAACTTTGGCGTGGTGTACCTGCTCACCGAGGGCGGTCCAATCAACCCAGAGTACCGCTTCGCAGGCCATACAGACCTTCTGATCACTTGGATCTACAAGCTAACACTCGACTTCCAGCAATACCACATTGCCTCGGTGGTCTCTATCGTGATCTTCTTGTTCTTGTCGACGATTGCTATCTGGCAGTTCCGCCGCATGAAGTCATTCCAAACCGATGTGGGGATGAAATAGATGGACAAATTCATTAGAAAATCTGGAACAGTGGTGACTTACCTGTTCCTTATCTTAAACGCCATTGTGGTACTGGCACCGATTATCTGGACCGTGATGGTGTCATTTAAGCCGGGCAGCAACTTGTTTAGCTCGTCGTTCTCAGGCTTTGAGTTTACGCTTGACCACTATCGCACCCTATTTGCCGAGACGCCGTACCTGCTTTGGTACAAAAACACCCTGTTCTTGGCGACAGCAAGTATGGTGATCTCACTGGTGGTGATCACGCTAACAGCGTACATTTTCTCACGCTACCGCTTTAAGGGTAAACGTAATATCTTGATGAGCATCTTGGTGATCCAGATGTTCCCAGCCTTCCTTTCGATGACGGCGATTTACGTATTGCTCTCTAAGCTTAACCTGATTGACACCTTTAGCGGTCTGCTGCTGGTGTACATCGCAGGCTCACTGCCGTTCCAGACTTGGTTGGTGAAAGGCTTCTTTGATGCGATTCCAACCTCGCTGGATGAGGCGGCTAAGATCGATGGCGCCGGACACTTCACTATCTTCGTCGATATCGTGCTGCCGCTGGCCAAGCCTATCTTGTTGTTTGTCGCGTTGACCTCATTCACCGCACCTTGGATGGACTTTATCTTGCCAACCTTGATCCTGCGTAGTGAAGAGAAGATGACGCTGGCGATTGGTATCTTCAGCTGGATCAGTACCAACTCTGCCGATAACTATACCCTTTTCGCTGCCGGGGCTCTCTTGGTTGCGATTCCAATTACGCTACTGTTTGTAGCGACCCAGAAACACATTACAACCGGTCTCATGAGCGGCGCTGTAAAAGAGTAATATAGGAAGTATTAATGATTACTAAAAGCTCCATTGTTCATATTCCAAAGAGCGCAGACGCGTATGCGTTTGACGACCAAACCCTGCATATTCGCTTGCGCACTGCGATTGGCGAGATTGAGCGTGTCGCGCTTTGGATTGGTGACCCATACCACTGGGCAGTTGGCGGCCTTGACGGCGGCAACCTTGGTGGTAGTGAGGCTCACGGATGGATCGGTGGCAATGAAGTTGAGATGAAACTGGAAGGCTGCACCGAGCACCATGAGCAGTGGATTGGCGCTTTCGTTCCACCAAAACGTCGCAGTCGTTACGGTTTCATCGTTTACGGTCGTGATGGCAGCAAACACCTAGTCGGTGAAAAACGTATTGTTGAGCTGACTGAAGAGAATCAGGAAATCGAACTGAGCAACCTAAGTAACTTTTTCTGTTTCCCTTACATCAACCCGCGCGATGTACTGCGTACGCCAAAGTGGGTTGAGAACACCATCTGGTACCAAATTTTCCCTGAGCGTTTTGCCAATGGCCGTCCAGAGATTTCTCCAGATAATGTTCAGCCATGGGGCACAGAGCCAACCAATGACACCTTTATGGGCGGTGACTTATGGGGCATCATCGACAAGCTCGATTACCTGCAAGATTTGGGCGTGAATGGCCTGTACCTGTGCCCTATCTTTACCGCCAATGCCAGCCACAAATACGATACGGTCGATTACATGAACGTTGACCCATTCTTTGGTGGCAATGAGGCGTTTAAAGAGCTAGTGAAGCAGGCGCACAGCCGCGGCATGAAGGTGATGCTGGATGCCGTATTTAACCACGTTGGTGACCAACATCCATTCTGGCTGGATGTGGTTAAAAATGGCAAAGATTCGAAGTATGCGGACTGGTTCTGGATCAATGAGTTCCCAGTTTACCCAGAAAAGCCGCGTGAAGAGTGGGACTTCTGCAACTTCAACTACGAAACCTTTGGTAACGTAATTGAGATGCCGAAACTCAACACTGAGAACGAGGACTGCCGTGCGTACCTACTTAATGTGGCACGTCACTGGGTAGAGGAGTTCGATATCGATGGCTGGCGTTTGGACGTTGCCAACGAGGTTGACCATGAATTCTGGCGCGACTTTAGACGTGTGGTGAAGGGCATCAAGCCTGATTGCTACATTCTTGGCGAGATCTGGCATGAGGGCATGGCATGGCTGCGTGGTGAGCAATACGACTCACTAATGAACTACCCAATGACCCAAGCGATCACCGACTTCTTTGCCCAGAACCTGTCCGATAAACAAGGCTTTATCAATGACGTCAGCCGCTCGTACATGTCTTACCCACACAATGTGAATAAGGCGATGTTCAACCTGCTCGACAGTCACGATACCAGCCGTATTATCTCCCTATGTGGCGATAACAAAGACAAAGTCAAACTGGCGTACTTGTTTATGTTCACTCAGGTCGGCTCACCATGTATCTATTACGGTGGTGAAGTGGGTCTTGATGGCTCACGCGGTATGTCTTACGACCTAAACCGTCGCTGCATGATCTGGGATGAAGACAAGCAAGATCACGAGCTGAAAGCCTTTATTCAGCAAATGATCCAGCTGCGCCTCGCTCATCCATCACTCAATGAGCCAACGATTGAATGGATTACGGTCGATGACGAGCACTGTGTCGCTTATCGCCGTGGTGAGCTGGAGTTCGTGATTAATAACTCTGACCAAGCCAAACAAGTTTCGATTGGTGAACAATTAATCGAACTTGCGCCTCACGGTTATCAAATCATCAAACGCTAATTGCGTACCACTAAGAGAGGTTGAGATTACTCGACCTCTCTGTCACTTTTTGCACGATCGAAGCGGTGCATTTTGTAGATTTACAACAACTAATGATAAGATGAGAGGTTGATTTGAATAGCTTCCAAGGAAACCCCATGACAGATTTGATCACCAAGTTGATGGACTTTGGTTTTACTAAAACCGATGCAATGGTGTACATCAACTTGCTTAAAAATGGCAAGGGCAGCGGATATAAAATAGCCAAGGAAATTTCTTTATCACGGTCCTCCGTGTATTCGTCGATCGACAATTTATATAAAAATGGTTTTATATTCCTGTCAGATGGCGATACCAAAGAATATGAAGCTAAGTCGCCGGATCTGATTTTTAGTCAAATCGAGAAAAAGACGGTAGAGAATATTTCTATCGTCAAGAAAGAGCTATCACGCATGATGCTGCAAGATGAAAAAGAGTTTATCTATAGCATCAGTGGCTTTGATAATCTGATGGATAAAGCGCGTGAGCTGTTTGAGCAGGCGCAGCTGGAAATCTACTTAAATACCGACTTTGACCTGAGTGTATTTAGTGACGAGATCAATAATGCCATCGATCGTGGCATACGTATTATTGCTTTCTCATTTAATAAGATCTCGCTACCTAACGATAAAATCGAGTTCTATAACCGTATCGATATCGAAGAGAAAGACTACCCTTCTCACCGCTTTATGATGGTGGTTGATGCCAAATACATGCTGAGTTTCTCGCACCGCGAAGAGAGTTTAGGCGTGTATTCCAACAACAAAATGTTGATCACCATTACCGCGGAGCATATCCACAGCGATATCTATATGTCGGAGTACATTAAGCGTATGCCTGATGTGAGCATCAAAGTGAACTCTATCCATGAGCAGACCAACGAGATCATCATGGATGGACAACTAAGGGAACCCGAGAAATAATGCCAGTTTCTGCGCAACGCTATCAAATCATTGAACACTTTGACATGCCTCAACTAGGCCGTCAGAGAACCATTCGCGTGCTTCTACCACAAGATTATCACGAGAACATCGATCGCCATTATCCAGTGATCTACATGCATGACGGTCAAAACCTGTTTGACGCCGCTCTGGGTTACGGCGGTTCATCATGGGAAATCCCAGACAACATCGACACCTTCTTCAAAGATAAAGAAGGCGTGATTGTGGTCGGTATCGACAACGGCGCCGAGTTCGAAGGCCTGTGCCGCATGTACGAGTACTCACCGTGGCAAATGGACAAAGACTTCTTCTTACCCGATTGGCCTTCGTCTGTGTATCAAGCCGGCGGTGAGGGTAAGCAATACCTAGAGTTTATTACCGACACCCTTAAGCCGCATATCGACAATACCTACCGAACCAAATCAGGTCGTACTGATACCACAATCGCAGGCAGCTCAATGGGCGGCTATATCAGCTTGTTCGCCATCATGGAACGCCCTGACGTTTTTGCCAAAGCCGGAGTATTTTCACCCGCATTCTGGTTCAACAAACCCGAGATGTTTAACTACCTAAACAACACAGTGGTTGAGCAACCAATCCAAATCTACATGGACATGGGCACCCAAGAAACCAGCGGCAACCGAGATGACTTCGCCGACATCTACTTAAACGACGCCAAAGAGGCTTACACTTTCCTAAGCGAAAAGCCAAACACAACAATCACCTTCGCCATCGATGAAGGCGCAGAGCACACCGAATCGGCCTGGGCGAAACGCTACCCTGACATGCTAACCTACTTATTTTAGGTTCGAGGAGCGGGTATCACTTCGTTCCGAGGCGCGAGGTGTTACCCACACTTTAAACGACTTGCTGCCCCCCCTCCAAATTCAAGCCGACCTTTACTTAGTCTTTTCTGAACTCTCAACAATCGACATCTCACTCCAACTATCGATAAACTCGCCGCGCGCTACCCCTCGCCTCTCGAATCTCGCTTCTCGCCTCTGGGCCAAAGCCTGCTCGCCTGCCCTCAATCAATGAAATTAACGGCCCAAAGAATTATAATAAGGAAAATATCAAGGAGAAACGTCATGAAATACACCATGATTTCGCTGTTGGGTCTGACGTTATTGGCTGGGTGTAGCAGTTCTTATACTGCAAGCACGTCTGTCGATGACTGGTATCAATATGGTTATACCAAAGCAATGTCTGGCGCTGAGCCTGCTGAGAAAAATACTATTTCACAACAAGATGCAGATCAATTTGCCAACGGTTATCAAGCTGGATTGGGTGAATTCTGCCAGCAAGATGGCTACCAGCATGGTCTACAAGGTCGCAACTATCACGGCCAATGTGATGAGATTAATGAGGTGTTCGCGCAGAGATATTCGGTGGGGGTTCACGACCGTATGAGCCAAGCGCGCCAACAAGAGCGTCTGCGCTCAAACCAGAACACCAATTCGGTAAGACCACGCTCGTAAGCAATTTACTCAGATAAGCTTATACAAAAAAGCCAAGGCATGATGCCTTGGCTTTGCTTTATGACTTGGAGTGTTAGCGCTTAACCGCTTCTAGTTTCCAAATGTTGTTCACGTAGTCACGGATTGAACGGTCTGAGCTGAACTTGCCGACTAGCGCAGTGTTCAAGATCGCTTTCTTCGCCCAACCTGCTTGATCGCGGTACTGTGCGTCCATCGCTTCGTGTGCTTTCACGTAAGAAGCAAAGTCAGCAAGACATAGATATGGGTCACCACCATCTAGCAGGCTGTCGTACGTGGCACGCAGTAGACCTGGTTGACCTGGAGTGAACTCATCGCCTAGTAGTAGGTCTAGCGACGCTTTCAGTAGTGGGTCAGCGTTATAGTAATCAAATGGGTTGTAACCGGCTGCTTTCACGCGGTTCACACCGTCTACGTCTAGACCGAAGATGTAGATGTTCTCATCACCCACTTCTTCACGGATCTCAACGTTCGCGCCGTCCATCGTACCGATAGTCAGTGCACCGTTAAGTGCCATCTTCATGTTACCGGTACCTGAAGCCTCTTTACCCGCCATTGAGATTTGCTGAGAAACGTCTGCCGCTGGGATGATGATCTCCGCCATGCTCACGCGGTAGTCAGGAATGAAGACTACTTTCAGCTTGCCGCCTAGACGTGGGTCGTTGTTCACCTTCTCAGCTACCTTGTTGATGGCGAAGATGATCTCTTTCGCTAGGTGGTAACCTGGTGCTGCTTTCGCTGCGAAGAACACAACGCGTGGGACCATGTCGAACGTTGGGTCGTTCAGTAGACGGTGGTATAGCGATAGTACGTGGATAAGGTCTAGGTGCTGACGCTTGTACTCGTGTAGACGCTTGATTTGCACGTCAAAGATAGCGTTAGTGTCTAGCTCGATGCCCATGTTGTCAGCAACCCAATCAGCCAGACGCTGTTTGTTTTGCTTCTTAACGGCCATGTACTCTTTCTGGAACTTAGCGTCCTGCGCAAACTCAGCAATCGCTTCTAGCTGCTCAAGTTTTGCTGGCCACTCAGAACCAATCTTGTCTGTGATAAGCGCAGATAGACCCGGGTTACAGAACTTCAACCAACGACGTGGTGTGACGCCGTTTGTCACGTTGTGTAGACGGGTTGGGTACATTGCGTGGAACTCTGGGAATAGGTCTTTCTTAACCAATTCTGAGTGCAGTGCTGCTACACCGTTTACAGCGTAAGAGCCGATCACACATAGGTTCGCCATGCGCACCATGCGGTGGAAACCTTCTTGGATGATCGATAGCTTCTGCTGCTTCTCAACATCGCCAGGCCACATTGCACGAACTTCTTTTAGGAAGCGGTGGTTGATTTCAAAAATGATCTCCATGTGACGAGGAAGTAGACGCTGGATCAATGACTCAGACCAAGTCTCTAGTGCTTCTGGCAGTAGAGTGTGGTTGGTGTAAGCGAACGTGTTCGAGCTGATTTCCCACGCCTCTTCCCAGCACAAGCCTTTCTCATCGATAAGGATGCGCATTAGCTCTGGGATAGCAATCGTTGGGTGCGTATCGTTAAGCTGGATAGTCTCTTGCTTAGGCAGATCTTGCAGCGTGAAGCCTGCTGCCTCGTGACGATGTAGGATATCGCGTACCGATGCTGCAGAGTGGAAGTACTGCTGCATTAGACGTAGAGTTTTACCTTTTTCGTGGTTGTCGTTCGGGTAAAGGACTTTAGTGATGTTACCCGCATCGATCAGCGCGTGCTGTGCTTCGAAGTAGTCACCATTGTTAAAGCTCTCTAGTGAGAATGGGGCAATCGCCTGACATTCCCAAAGACGCAGTGGGTAAACCGTGTCTGACTCGTAGCCCACGATTGGTAGATCCCATGGCATCGCTTTTACCGTCATGCCTGGTACCCATTTACGTACTTCTTGACCGTTTTGGTTCACAACCTCAACGCGGCCAAAGAAACCGATCTCTTGCGCAAGCTCCGGACGAGCGACTTCCCAAGGGTAGCCTTCAACGCAGCGCCATGCATCAGGTGCTTCTTGTTGACGACCGTCTTCGAATGACTGTTTGAATAGACCGTACTCGTAGTGCAGACCGTAACCCACCGTTGGGTACTCTTGCGCTGCACAAGAATCCATGAAACAAGCCGCTAGACGACCTAGACCGCCGTTACCTAGTGATGGGTCACGCTCTTCTTCTAGAAGGTCAGTTAGGTTTTGACCTAGCTCTCCCATTGCTTCCGTGATTTCTTCGTAAAGACCCATACTGATCAGGTTGTTACCCGTCAAACGACCAATCAGGAACTCTAGAGATAGGTAGTTGACGCTTTTCGCGTTCTTAATTTTTGGATCTTGCTCAGTTTGTAGCAAGTCGAATGTGGTTAGCTCAGCTAGCGCACGACCCATCGCAAGGTACCATGCACGTGGCGAAGCCGTTTCTGTTGTCGTTGCGTACGTTGCCGACAGGTGCTTTTTCACGTCAGCTTGAAAAGCCGCTTTATCAAATTTTTTCTGTTGAGAGGGTTTCATTATCTAGTGACCTTATTTGTTCATCGAGCGTCATTGCTTCACCAAACGAAACTGCTTTATCAAGCGTTTTGGTGACTCAGCCAAGAACATCCATATCGAATTCTATTCCATGTGCTAGATATCATCAGAAAAAACAGACTTGTTGCCCTCATCCCTAAATCAGCCCTCAGGGGATGAGACAAAGGTAGTAGTACACAATATACTACGTAAATAGACTTTATTGATAAGCCAATAACCATAGTTAGTGTGACACTACTCAAAAATCAGCTAATTTTGCCGTCATACAAGCAGAAAAAGGGTACACAAACCGGAACGCATTTGACTCACAAATTGTGATCAATATCACCTGTATTTATCTTATTATCTTATTAACCAGCTCTAAAAGGTTCCCACAAGTGATCGCCTCCCCGCTCCTCGGAGCAAAGCGAACCCCGCTACTCGCACCTAAAAAAAAGGAGGCTAAAAAGCCTCCTGCTGTCTACCAAACACGGTAAATACTGCACAAAAATAATTAGATATTGGGGGTAATAGAGCATGGACAAAAAGGACATCCACACCTAAATCACTATCCAACTACAACAAAACGGTGATGGACTCCATAAAATGCCCTTAAACGGAGTAGCCCATCACGTACGACTAAATTATCAGAAATTTTTGGTTAGTCTAGGAGTTGATGACCAAACTGCTAAATTAGCATGCAAAACCCTATATTGATCACAATATTCTATGAGAATATGCATTAACTTGCCGAGTGACAGTGATAGCTAACCTTGAGGCAGATCACATTTGTATTAGTACTTTTGAGCACCTTTGGTATCGATAGAACAAAAGGGCGTGTTGCCTTATATCGAGCTCTATATGATTTGGGGTGTTAAGCAACAATAGTATGAAAAGTTCGCTCAAACGAGCCTGTATATCGGGGCCTTTGGATAAGCTTAATGATAGATACGAGAAAGGGGTGCCATGCACCCCCTATGAGATCAAGTGAAATATGGTGACTTACTTAAGCGACTACTCTTAAAGATCAGAACCTTGTAAAAATGGCATAATTACTCTTCGACTGGTGTCAGTTAAGTTGTCGATAGAAACGCGCGACGCACTATCCATCTCCATCAGCATGATAGCTGCCTGCAACTCTACACCCATTTCCGGCAAAATGTCTGGAATCGTTACCGAGTTGACTACACTTTTCGCATATACCGAATGGGAGATGTCAGTTTCACTGTCATGGAGATATTTTTCTATAAAGACAGCATCAGCAGAAAAGTCATTCAGTTCAAAATCAAATGTTGTTCCATCAAAGCCACCGAGTATAAAGCTATTAGCTGGAATACCCTCAAGAGTGATGTCATGATTTACACTGTACTGGCCTGTTATAAAGTAGGTAAAACCATTAGTGGGAAGATGCTCAAGGCTTGTCATACTCAAGTCTAAACCTTCTACCTCCTCTGGTAGTGCAATTTCTTTTGCTTCACTAGTTACGCCATTTCTAACGTAAAAATCGGTAAACAAAGTCTCTCCATTCACTATCATATTGATGCCAGTGGCACTCATTAGTGGCTTAACAGTAAGCTCAAGTGAGTTATTCAGAGGCTTCAACATATTCTCATTAATGTCGATCTTATCTAGCCCCTCATATTCACTACGTTCGATATAAGTATAACCAATCACCTGCTCTTCACAGCCTTCGTCACCACAGCTGAACGCAAAGATACCCGGCTGATCATTATTTACATCGATAGTACCGTCCCATGAGTCATATTCGGGAAACGTCACTAAGTTCTCAATGTCAGTCTCGACATCGTAAGTTTGATAGACTTCAACAGTTGCACAGTCGATAACCGGACCATTGTAACCACTAAAGTAAATTTGGTTACCATCACCAACCAGCTCCTTTTGGATTGAATCAATCGATAGATTCGTCGGCTCAAAGCCTTCTTGGTCTGGGTTTACGGTAAAGTAATGGTTATTGGGAATATCCGCCAGCGATAACTCGCCCTTGTCATCGGTAGTTACCATGTCAATGAAGGTTCCCTGCAAATCATGAATAAGCACCTCAAGGTTGGGCGCAAAACATAATTCATAACTACGGTAATCTTCAGAATGCGCCCCCGATGCGAAGGAGATTGTCCCTAAGTTAGCCTCTTTGTCAGAGTCGGAACTATTACAGCCTGCAATAAGCGCTGTACCAACGAGCGTTGCAATAAGTTTTCGGTTCATTTTTTGACCTTTACATTTAAAACAGATGTACATGTGTACCGCTGAATTTTATCGCAACAAGTTTAAAATCAATTGCTTAAATAATGATTTTGTGACTGAAGGTCAAAATAAATCTGATAAATAAAAGAACAAAACCAACCTGTTATAATAAATTCATAAAAATGACAAGATAAAATAATCAGTCGTTCACAATCAAACATAATAAACAATCACAAGCTTAAATTATTGACTATTGATTGAATATAATGAGCGGCTGCTATGGAATATCTAAGACTAAAAAAGTGAGAATGACGCTCACTTTTTGTTTAGAATAATAACCAGCCTATTTTGGTGACTAATTAGCGTGAAATTCTAATGATGAATGGTGAAGCGCAATTCTCAGTTTCCCTTGGTCATCTTTGACAAACTTCCAAGTCTTATCCACTGAGGTGACTTCACCATCTTTATCAGTAAAGTGCACCTTCCCCATAGTGCTGGCACTGTTACCAGTGATAAATACGCCCGCATTCTCAATCTCACACGCCGCCCAATTTTTCAGTGCAAAGCCTGTGTCCATTGGGTAAGCATCATTACCACCAACGAAATAGGATAGCGCGCCCTCATTGGTCGTACGGAAGGTTTGCGGATTGACCGTCAAGGTTGGCTTAAATAGCACCGCGCCCATTTGATATGCATAAGCAGAATCAATCACTTGGGTTGCAAGCTCTTTTGCCGCGCTATGCCCCTGCTCGCGATAAGTATGACTGATTTCCACCAGCGCGTGACACCAAGCACTTTGCGCTTCTAGTACTTCAGCCTCGTTCACCGCTTGGTTAACGACACTAGCAAAAACCGAGCTAGACATAGGAACTATCATTGCAGTGGTTAAGAGAGTCTGTAATTTCATGAGATTATCCTTATAGTATTTTGCCCATCACAACCAGCGCAAACAGGCTGTGAGTGGTCAGTAGCGTATAGAGAAGAAAACGCTCTTTTTTAAGCATCTAAATTAATCAACTATCTGTTGTTTACCTAGTTAGGATAATCTGGTTTTTGCTCCTTCAAGTACAGCAAACTCTGACCGCTAATCAGGATATCAGTTATTCGAGTTTGGATACCCTGGTGGGAATTTCTATTCGGCTGACAATAACTCTGCCAGCCGATTAGTGATTATTATTTTATTAAGCCTTGGTGACAATAATAACCTTATCTTGACCTCGCTTGAGTCCCGGTAAATCGACCTTTAGTGTTTGGTTTTGCGCTTTAGCTTGACCAAGCTTACTCGTCTCTCCAGTCCAAGTGTCATAAATCTCTACTTGATAGCGGTCTGCGTTATTCAGACTATCAATTTTCATCACCACAGACTCCAAATCACCCTGCTTGCTATTTTTGACCCAGACATAGTGACTGTCTTGATTAGATAAGGTGCGATAGAGAAGCTCTTGCTCAAAGCGCACTGGCGCGATATTACTGAACAACTCATCGCTAGCTGTCAGTCGCTCAACAAAATTTGCCATGTGTTGGAAGTGGAAATATTTATCAGCCTCCTCATAATCTTCCCACCACCAAGTCATTGGCAAGAATGGAGTTTGACTGAACATCGCAACCCACATGGTTTCATGTAAGTGGTCTGCGTATTGTTCAATTTGATCCGAAACGCCCTCCCAGCCTAGTGCCGCTTCACCCACGGCATAGCTTTTTCCGTAGCGCTCGGATAGCTCGGTAATTTTCGCCTCAGTATCCGTCGATGACAGGCCATAAAGGTGAGTTTGAATAAACTCCATTCCCTCAAGCTCGAACAGACCCTCAATCTCAATATGGCTGATACTGGTGGTTTGGATATGGTTGTAAGGGTCCACCTCGCGCAGGTAGTCCGACATCGTCTGGTGCCACTCGGTCACCGCTTTGTCCGAGATATTCTGCCCTTCTTTGTGCACTGCGTTATCGACTTCGTTCCAAAACTCTATCGCCGCGACATTGGTGCTGTAGCCCCAACGTGCAACTATGTATCGCAGTCGGTCTTGATAACGTGCGATAGCATCAGGATGGGTAAAAAACTCTTCTGGTGTTTTTGCCGGACCGCCATTTACAGCGTTGTATGGATTGAGACGCCAGTAATCATTGCCCCAGTTGTCAAAATCGTTCGCCCAAAGTGAACCATGATAATCCATCACTAGAATCAAATTTACATCATTGTTCTCAGCGTGCTCAATAAGATAGTCAAAACGCTCTATCGCCTCAGGGTGCAATCCTTGGCCTTCGTAGGGTGAATAACGTCCGTAAACCGGCTCATTCCACTCTAGAGGGATATTCCAAGGAGCATTGATCCAAGTGCGCACTAAAGAGACGTTATTGTCACCCATCAGGTTCATCCAGTACTCATAGGTGTACTCTGGGTTGTCTGCAGGCTTACCATCAATCTCTAGTCGCGCCTCCCAAGCGATATTTAAGCCTACGCCTCTAAAACGCTCCCCATTATCAAAAACCCAACTGCCTTGATTGTCATCTGTCGAAAGAAAGCCCTTACCTTGCGAGGGTGAGACAGTAAAAGACTTCAGTTTCGAGGTGGTTTCCTCACCATGATGAGCCGCTATAACTTGGTACTTATATTCACCTATCTCACGTGGCGTAAAGCTTAGCCCCCAGTGATACTCCTGTTCTTGTTCATTCTTAAAGTACATTGGAACAAGCAAGGTCTCACCGCTAGGCGTGATCACCTTAGCATCGAGCTTGATCTCTCTTGAATCAAACGGGTTCTCAAAATCAATACCCGACGTGATATAAGCGTCGGTGAATTTGCCATACAAAGGCAGTTGCGTTTCAGACTGTGGTTGCGCGGTTAAGACTAAGCCGCCTGCGACGGCTTGAGAAGTAAAGCCAGCGATGAGTAACATGGTTGGATTAAGCTTGAACATGGGGTCTCCGATAAGTACGACACGCTATTGCCCTAGCCTTTTCGTGGCGTGTTTTGCAAATTCAACACCGGCAATAACCTTTTAAATCAAAGCAATATGGGAATATCTTGTGACTTGTAGTGTCCTGTGAGCAAAACTCAAGCACTGTCACTTATAAATCCACACAAATATTAACGTTACGATTTTTAATATATCAGATTACTCGACTCTCACAATAGGGCCACGTTGACTAAAACCATCATAAACACCATTTGAGATCTAGCTTAAGCTATTGTTTATAATAATTTTATATAGATAATAATCATACTAAATTTGATTGTGTTATTTTGCTATTCTTGTGGTTCTAATCACATAAAAACCCACAAACGTAACGATACGATTTGTCGATTTTGAGGAGCCTGTGAGTACCCTATAACTCGATAGCAACGGAAAGATTGCCTAAAGGGAAACCACAAAGAGCATCCAATAGGCCCCCTTCTCATCGATTAGAACTAGATCTAGTTATTTTGAAACCTTAGTCGCCGCTGATGTTCCCTCTCACACGCTTCTTGCCAGTCTTTTTCGCAATCATAAATGAGAGGCATACCATCGACCAACTCTGAGAACGGTCGATATGCCATGCCTTGCTTGGCTTTCGCTCGCTCAATGAAAGGACTTACCCTTCGGTAAATCAGGGTGGCTGTGACAGCTGCAACTAGGGTGAGGGTGGCACCAAAAGCAAACAGCAATTGTACTAAGTACCAGTGCTCGAGGAAATATTCGGCTTTTTCTGAGCCTAAAATAAGCGGAACACTGACAAGTAAGCCTGTTAAGCCATATATGAGTGCACCCTCTGGTAAACCCCACATTGCGTAGGGAGCTATCTGATACTCCTTCGCAGCGTCAAAATGGTTTTGAATGAACACGATTTTGTGGCAGCCTGCGTCCGAGGCACAAAAGCCAAATTCGATGGTTTGGCCAACCTTCAGACCTTTAGGCGGGACAACCGAGGGAAATCTAAACGAATCCATTTCCCAGCGGAAAGCTTTCGGGTCAATATCGATATTATGAAACCAGATCTCAGCGCCAAAAATACCTCGTACTCTCCCTTTTGCGAGCACAACAGAACGGCCAGGGGTGTTAGCACAGCTCACTTTATAAGTGCAAGAGCGCAAGACTTGTCGCGTTACCCACCACACTTGTACTGAGAGGGGGATGAACATGATGCTGATAATTGCAAAGAGGGAGAAAACTGGCTCTTGGCTGCCCATAAAGTAATACAATCCTATTGACATCGAGCAAAACGTAAGGACTAACCCGGTATTCTCTGTATAACTCAAGTTGCGATTTTCATATTCTAACTGGTACCGTTCTATATCTGTAATCGGCCGCTGGCCATGAATTTCAATATTCAGCGCTTTGGACTTACCTAGGGGAGCAAAACGTGCGTCCCACTCAGCACCATAGCGTTCCTCAATGCTATGCCCATTGATAGACAGGACATAGGCACGGTTTCTGTAAACAACAACTTCAGCGATGTTGTCTTCTTCATCAGAAAAGAGGTCCGTCATACAATGGCTCGCCAGCTTTATGTTACCTAGCATTGGCTGTGAGGCATTGCGGCCATATTTGACCTCCCTAGCTGGTCCAGAAATCACATAGACAGTTTGACAAGGAACGCGTTTTTTGTGTGCGAGATAAAGTAGCTGTCGCTCTTTTTCAGATATGGGGCGCCCTTTGGTAAGGGTAAGGTCTGCAAGTCGCTCACGATTTAACATGGCGGAATTAGCCCAGCTAAAGAGGACAAGGAAGCTAATGATAAGGATGAAGGTGGTCAGCACAGATGAGGGCTCTTGTTAAGGCAAAGGTTTGGTATTTTGAAACCGTTGGAGCAAAACCTATAGGGGCTTGTTTGCTCAGTAATACAAGACGACCATTTTTTCCAAATATTCAATCACATGACAACACGTGTTCATATCTTTGAATAAGCTAGTGAATTAGGCTCATCGACTCGAGGCTTGTTATTTTGCTGCATAGCTATCTCAGGACTGTACTTGTGTACCGTTTTACTATCTCTCCTCTCACCAAATCTAAAATAGGCGTAGCTCTGCCATCGGTGTAATGACAGAGCTAAGGACGTTCATGAGCGATCGTAAAAAGTGGTTTTTTCGATAATCTGAAGCTCGCGAGCTGGGGTTCCTTGTATGCGTTTTATCAAAGCATCAATCAATTTACGGCCAATCTCATGAAAATCTTGGCGATAGCCTGAGATCGGTGGTGAGAAGTAACTTGGAAAATCACAGGTCTCAATCAACACCACATCGATATCTTCACCGACTTTTTTACCCGCATCTTGAATGCCAGCGATAATGCCACAGGCATTAATCTCAGAGCTACAGATCACGCCATCGATGCCTTCATCAGACATAGCGAGCTCTTTGCCTAATTGGCGATAGTTGACCGTATCAGACTCAAAGATCACATTTTTCTTCAAATCGAAGTCTAGCCCATGCTCCATTGCAGCACGGCGCGCACCATAGTATTTGTGCCACACATAGGTGTACTCTTCAGAACCACACAAAAGGCGAAGATTAGTGCGCTTTTTGCCAATCAGATGTGACGCCGCGTTATAGATGGTCTCGCGGTTATCAACATCGACAAACGCATGTTCAATGCTCATCTCAGTCTGACCAAAGGTTACAAACGGGACTTCATTGTCATGCAAGAAGCTGATCCGCTCGTCTTGAGTTTTGGTCATATTAAGGATCATTCCCCCGCACAGGTTGTTCTCCACGGCGTACTTCACCTGATCGAGCGGATTCTCATCCGGGCGCACAGGCAGAACCGTCAACTGATACGGGGTATTTTTGATCGCGGATTCAAAGCCCTCAACCAAAGCCAAGGCACCGATATCACCAACAATATCACCCGGCTTGGTCACCGGTATTACTGCACAGATGTTGTAATTGATCCCTGTCCTTAACCCAACACCAGAAGGGTTAGGTCGATAGCCGAGCTTCTTAGCGGCGGCTTTAACAATCTCTTTAGTTGGGGCCTTTACATCATCCCCATCTTTGAGCGCGCGCGAGACTGTCGTCACTGACAATCCTGTGTATTCTGCGATAGTTTTTAATGTAGCTCTGGACATAATTACTTTTCTTACTGCTATACGTAACGTTTCGATTATAAGCCAATTTAATCATGAACGTTACAAATTTATTTATATAATTCAGTGGTTATCATCACATTGTCCAACCATCGAACTTGTGCCATTGTCAAATCCGACAGTGCATAAATTACAACGTTATCATTAATTTGCACTTATTCGCACAACGTATTGGTCACCGCCGCTGTGCTGGCTTTTGCTTGGGGTGGATACCATTGATTGAGGCCTGCTTGCAGTGATTGAGTCGCTTCAGTTGGAGTCATCTGCTGAGACAAGACAGCGCGACTAACCTCTGAGACATGATCGTTAAAGTTAGGCGTACCGCGAGACAGAATTTGTGTCGTCGCCCTGATGCTCACATCACAATCAATGCGCCAACTCGCCATGGTTTGAGCAATCGGGTCATCGAGCTCAATAAAGTGATTGGAAAGCGAGAAGAAACCTGGCTCAGATTGGGCAAACAAACTGGCAAACTCCTTAGTCGTCATCCAGCGCAGGAGCTTTTCTGCATGCTCACGGTTAGGGCTGGCGCGATTGATGGCAATGCCTTTATCGGTGTGATCAGTGATGTAGCACTGTTGATTGCCATCAGGCACTGGGGCTCGGAACACACCCAGCTCAACTTCATCGCGCAGATTAACAATCTCCCATGAGCCACCCGGCGCGATTGCGGCATCGCCTTGCTTGAACAATTGCCATGCATCCTCATAGCCGCGCTCTACATAACCCTCACCCATATAATCAGCCCAACGAGCTAAATGCTCGAATGCGCGCTGAAAAGGCTGGCTATCAATTCGCGTCTCGCCCTCAAGCAGAGCCACCCGTCCATCCTCGCCATGCCAGTAATTTGGGCCAATATTCTGCCAACCCAGTTCTGATACCGCCCAAGCGTCCTTGGCGCCAAAGGCCATCGGTGTATAGTGCCCTTGTTCCTCAACCCGCTGTAATAACTTGAAGAATTCGTGCTCCGTTTGTGGCTCCTTGAGTCCCAGCTCATTAAAGATCTGCTTGTTATAGAAAAAACCGTGGATCACTGAGCCTAACGGTAAACAAAAGGTTTGTGCCCCGGAGTCGGTTTGCCAGGCGGCGAGTGCAAAACTTGGAAAATTTTCAATCCCATCAAGCTCGGTGATCTCCTCAAGGTAACCTTGCTCAAACCAATTCAGTGCCGAGTCAAAGGGACGGCACATGATCAGATCGCTGGCTTGATTATTCTTTAAGCGCTCACTCTGCTCTTCAATATAAGACCAGCTGTCCATCTGCCTAACCACCAACTTTATTTCTGGGTAACGCTGTTCAAAGGCAGGAATGATGGTGGATTGCCACAGGGTTATTTCATCCCCCCATGTATCAATTACAATTTGGGTAGCACTCGCTGCAAAGCTCAGGCTCGTGCTCGCAAGTAGCAACATTCGAGTCCATAGTGTCATGCTGTTTCCTCTAGATCTTAAAACGATTAACTAATTGTTGCTGCTGCTGGGCAAGCCCTGTCAGCACCTCACTACTTTGGGCACTATCATGGGCCGTGGTCTCAGTTTGCTTGGCAACCGAGAGTATTGAGTGAATGCTGCTCGATATCTCACTGCTGGCCAGCAGTTGTTGCTGTGAAGCCTGATTGATATGGTCAGCGATATCCGAGACCACCTCCATTCGCTGGCTCAATTCAGCCAGTGAGGACTCCGCGCTGATGGTTTCTGCAACACTCCCCTTGGTCAAGTGGGCACTTTGGTTCATGTTCAATTTAATCTGCTCAGAGCAACGATTAAGCTCAGTCACCATGCCCTGAATAATGTCCGTCGACGACTGAGTGCGATTAGCCAGTCCGCGTACCTCATCCGCCACCACAGCAAACCCGCGACCGGCATCACCGGCACGTGCCGCCTCGATTGCCGCGTTGAGCGCCAATAGATTGGTTTGCTCTGCAATACCGTTGATCATGCCAAGTACATCACCAATCTTGTCGGTGGTTTCCGCCAGACTTTGCGCAGCGGTTACCGACTCGCTCATGCTGGTCGAGAGCTGTTCTATAGATTGACGATTTTGTCGCACCACTTGATTACCCTGCGCGACCACAGTGTGTAGCGATGCGATATCCTCCAGTGCTTGCTGGGTCTGACCTTGCACCTGGTTGGCACTCTGTTCAAGCTCGGTAATGGCAGTAGCGATGGTATCGGTCAATTGGCGCTGCTGACCGACGCGAGACAAGGTGCCCTCACTGATTTTGGTTGCCGTCTCTGCCTCGTTGACCAAATGAGAGCTGGAGTCTGTGATCTGCACTAATAGCTGCGATAGCGACTCTGCCAGTTGGTCCACCCCACGCGCTAAAGTGCCGAGCTCATTATTGGCACGGTAGTTTGAGCGAGCAGATAGATCGCCCTTAGCCATCGCAGAGAGAATGGGCAGTATGGTTTTCAGTGGCGTTTGAATACTCTTCGAAACCGTGTGAGCGGTGAGTAAGGCAATAACGGTAGACAACAATGCGGTAATAAGGCTGGAGGCATTCGCGCTGCCCACCACCTGCGTCACCTGCTGTTGGCTTAATGTTGATGCCTCCAGGCTCATCTCCACCAGCTGATCGCTTGCATAACTTATCTCAGCTAATTTCGTGTTACTCACATGCTCTAGTTGGCTCAGCTGAGCCTCTTGATTTCGCTTCTGAGTGATGGCTTCTATCAAGCCTTGCTCGGATAAGACAACCTGCTCAAGCTGACTTAAGTTGCGGCTAAAACGCTGTTTGACATCCTGCTCAATCGCTAGATTGGCCAAGTGCTGTGTCGCCATCAAGATATCATTGGCAAAGGTTTCGGCTAACGGCAATAAATCTGTCACCTGGTCAAGGCGACGCAACGATTTAAGGTCGCGCTTAATCCCACTGGTGATCATCTCGGCACGGTTTTGTAGCGAACGGCTACGCATAGAACGTTGAATCAACAAATCAGCAGAGCGACCATAGTTATCCTCAAGACGCAAAAACTCATCTTCTAGCTTTGACTCTTGCAGTCTTAAGCTGACGATATCGGTTTGGGTTGAGATCATCGTTTGGATCAACGAGAAGTAGTCTTGTACTGACTGGTTGAGCTGCTCCAATACCTGCTGCTCATGGGTTGTGACCGCTAGAAGCTGGTAACGCCCCAGCGCATCATCATACGCCTGCTGGCGCTCTTGGATCTGCTCTTTAAGAGCATCTCGGTGGATTTGCTCATCACTGAGCTTGTAGTTTAGAAATCGGCTCTCTACCCCCAGGATCACCAACTGAATATCTCTCGCGGTCAGTTGCATCGGTGCGGTGCGACTCACCACTTGCTCGAAGCCGCTTTCCATTCTCGACATGTTGAAATAATTTATCGCCACTACACCGAGCAACAACATCACAACAATGGCAAACCCTAGCTTAATCCGTCTGACTATCGACATCTTACCCCCTTTCAGACGCTGGTTATCATGCGATGGTGATAGCGAGAAAACTCTCCTCACCACTCTTGTTATAAAAAGGGCAGCCCAAAAGGACTGCCCTTTTGCTTAAGGCAAATCGCCGTTAAGAATTAGCGATATTCCGCTTTAAACAAGGTCACGGCCTGATACTCCGCATTCCCCCATTCGCCACCAGGGTGGGTATTCGCAGGAAAACGGTACTCGATATTGTCGTAGTGCTCATCAGCCAGGCTAACTTGATAGATGACGCGGTCATACCAACCACCTGCGTTATCAATCTCATAGCTGGTCTGAAGCTGTATGGCATTATCTGCGTCATCGCCATTCCACGCCCAGATTTCAAACAAGCCAAAATGCTCAGAGCCTTCCAGTGCATCATCGGTATGTAAGTCAGTGTGGTAATACGTGACAAGCTCTAAGGTATTCACCGGACTGTTAAGCTGATAACCAACCTTCGCATTACCCTCGCCATAGCCATACTGACGGGTTAGCAGATTGGCCGCATCGTGGAATATCCAGCTATCACCTCCAGTCTCTTTGATAAATAAGTGGTCTTCATCGTGATAAGACACTAGCGACAGATCTTGATAACGATCCTCAACCACAACGCCAACTGGTGGCACATCCGGGTCGGTCGGACCACCCTCACGAGAAATCGTCAGCTGACCCAGTTGCGGAGCCCACTCATCACCGGTTGTGATAGGGAACTCGATTTCCAGATAGTGATATCCCCCTTCAAGATCAATCTCAGCGTTGTAAGCCACTCGCGTATAGTCAGACCAACCGTTGTGGTAGATGTCTTTATCTAGGCCCACTACCTTCGCATCCGTCCCCTCAGCATCTTTCGCCACGGTAATCGTAAATTGCTCACCATCAACGGTCTTGTTCTGGAAGTAGGACACTAACGCGAGGCTTGTTAGCGGCGACTCAAACAGGTACGACACGGTTGAGTTGGCCTGCGAATAACGCTTCACTCGCGAGGTATCGTCATAGAAAAGATCACTGTTGCCAGTATCAATCGCAAGGTTATCGTCGTCATAGTCATGCATGTAATCGAAGTTAACAAAGTTATCGCTAAACTCAATCTCAGGGTAATCAGGCACCTCATCGACCGTGATTTCCACTGGCTCTGATGGGTAACTACAGCCTGAAACATTGCACGCTGTCACGCGGTACTCGTAAGTTTCACCCAGCTCAGCACTGTAGTCACCAAACAGCAGTTGATAAGGGAAGCCATCAACGGTGATAAAGTTATCTGAATTGGTGCTGCCAGTGACGATATCCGAGCCAACTTCTTGCCAGCTGCCACCAATAGTGCGTCGCTCAACATTGTAGGTTTGCGCATTCGTGACACCTTGCCAGCGAATGTCACCGACGTTTTCAATCGGTAGCATCACTGGGTCACCATTAGGTGCTGGCAGCTCTGGACGGTTGGAGCCGTCGATGGCATAGGCATTAGTCCAGACTAAGTCGATGATCTGCTGCTCATCATAACCGGCGTTGTCTGCAAAGCCCGGCCAGTGGTACGCCATAAAGCCATGGCCCTCATCGTGATTTAAGTAACCACCGTTAGCCGCTTGCTGACGCAGGCTCCAAAGCATGATGCCCATCGCGCCACTGTCCACCACACTATCTACTACATCGGTCAACTTATCGGTTGACGCTAGTCCAACCTCACCAACGAAGAAGGGCTTGATAGCACCAAAGTTATTCCAATCACGCATAAAGCGCTCGGCATAGTTATCGGTATTATCTTGGTTTGCCCAGTAGTAGTGATTAGACAAGATATCGACATTCGGGTTCATCGCTGAGGCCGTCGACACCATGCCGTATTGCCCATCCATTAGTAGGTGCTTACTATCAATGGACTTAATGTAGGCCGACATCTCTTTTGTCCACGCATCCGGCACATCCATCAGCTCATTACCGGTTTCCCAAGCCAGAATAGCCGGATCATCCTTATAGGCCACACCCGAGATGGTGTTGACGCGATTGAGGATGTAGCTGACCATGCGCTTGTAATCAGCCTTCACCTTCGCATTGGTATAAAAGCCCGCTTTGCTCACGCCGCGGTTATTCGCCAGTTGCTCAATGCCACCCCACCAGTCCCAGAAATCAATCAGAGGCACAATCAAGCGCACGCCGTGCTGGTTGGCGAGATCTAGCATTAAGTCAAAGTCTTGCCACAACTCTTCGTTAAACTCCAGTGCACCGTTTGGTGCAAAACTGACGTGATATGGCCCTTCAAAGCGATCATTCTCAATCGATGGCACATAGGTACGCGTCACCTTGCCACCCATGGCATTGATGGTCTTAAGTGCATCCTCTATCTCAAACGGATCAACTCGCTGCCAAGGACGCTCTTTAACGAACAAGTTAGGGATATTGAAGGACACAAAACGGAACTCTTGCGCACCCTCATAAAGCTTAGTGCTGTCACTGGCGTTGCGACTCACCGCGTTGCCATCACCACGAGTAATGTAGTGCTGGAAGTTATTGTGGGTCGCATCAGCAATCTCATCCGAGACCTCGAGCTCGCCATGGCCTCCGCCAATCACGCGGGCCTGACCGAGCACATTATCACTGGCCAGCGAGTCATCGGGATCGTAACCAAAGCTGAGTTGACCAATCTGCGGTGTGGCCGGTTTTGTTTGCCCGTCAACCAGATAATCTAGGTTAGGGAAAGTGATGCGCACGTGGTCAAATCCATCGCCGTTGACGATCGCTGAGCCAAACATTTTTGATAGCCACCAGTTAGGGCTTTCGCCATGGTTTTGGAAGAAGTAATTGACCTTCTGATAGTCGACGCCGTTTTTCGACACCTCAATGCGAAACTCTTTCTTATTGACGATGCCGTAATCGTAGTAGGCGGTAAGGTCGATATTCCGCAAATGCCCAGGTACGATATACTCAATAAATTTTTCGCCATCACTGGTGCGCGCGATGCGGTGGTCATCCCAGAAATACTCTTCAGAATTATCTGAGGCGATGATCAGGTCAAGCGAGTGACGAGCCATATCACTGAATTGCAGTGAAGCCGCTTCCACTACGCGTGGCTCGCTCTCGGCTTCATCAGTGGCATTACAGCCAATCGTCAATAGGATTGGGCAAGCCAACAGCGCCAGCTTAAGGTTACGATTAAGGGTATTAATTTTAATAGTCATAGTCTGTGTCCTTTACTGGCGTGGGTTACCACCAAGCTTCCATGGTGAATCCGGCTAAGATCTCATCGGTGTTGCGGGTTCTAAACGCACTTGGCGCGATTGGGTTACCGTAGTTCCAGTCGACGTTTTGCCACTGCTCACTCTGCTCGACATAGCTGATGGCAAAGCGGAAGATAGGTCGCGCCCAGAAGCCAAATTCAGGTTGAATTTGCTGTGCGATGGTGGCCTTAAAGGTCTTGTTTGCGGTGTCATCAAACGCCTGCGCGTCGGCTTGGTCATAACCAAACTGGAAGACCGTGCTGTGCACATCGGTCCAGCCGTATGATGGCATCACCGAGGCTGAATACCAGGTGCGGCCAAATTCGTTATCCAGATCAAGGTCTTCAAAAGCCAGTGTCCAGTTGATACGCCAGCGCTCATGCGGCCAGATTTCGCCATCATAGAACACGCTATAGCTTTGTCCTTTATGCTCCAGACCAAAGAAATGCGAGTTCTGCACCCCTAAGCCATCTTTCATCCCTGAAGCCAGCGCATCCTGACCGTATTGAAGGGTTAAGACGTTATAGCCTTTTGACCAGAAATGGGTGTTTTGCAGCGTGAGTAGCAAGCCCGTATCGGCAATATCGACACCAGATGGTGTATCTTCACTGGTTGGACTAAACAGATAATTAACCCCTAGAGAGACCGCCGGCAAGGCATTGAAAGGCTTATAGTCGTGCAATCTGAAATCGAGTCCCAGTGGGGCAAGCTTGACGTTATCGCCGTCGACTGTCGGCTGTGCATAGGTGTTTTCAAGGTATTGCACGGCAATATCGACGTTCTCGCCAAACACTGGCACCTGCTCAAGGCCGATACCCCACTCATGGTTATACCAATACTTGAGATCAATCTGGAACATCTCGTGCTTGATATCTACGCGGCGGCCAGCCCAAATACGAGTTTCCGGGGTGGATTCGAAAATGCCGCGCGCACCGACATACGCTTCTTGAGTGACAATATTACTCCAATCAGCCGTGTCGTTGCCCAACTGCCAACTGACATCAATCTCTTTGATACCATCGTTGTAAATCTCGCCACGTAGGCCCATTTCCATCCAGTTGGTCTCATTACCCACGCGGAAGTTGCCCAGTCCGCCGTTGGTGGAAACGCCCTCTTGGAGACGACCTGAGCCTTCACCGCGCTCATTGTTGTCGGTATAGATCCCACCTAGGTTAAGATAACCGATAAATTCAGCATTGACGCCCGCGCTAAGCGCCGGTGTTGAGACGAGTAAACCTGCTACTGCCAGTGACACTGCAGCAGCCGTAGAATGAATTTTCATTGTTAAACCTCTTTGTTGACAGGTGGCGCTGCGCGTTGGCTAAACACCACCTGATAGCGAGAACTTAGAATTGGCTGCTGACCTGAATGCCCTTGACGAACATGTAGCCGTAGTCCCCTGGCAGCTTGGCAAACTTGATCTTGTTGCGACCTTGCTTAAGGTGCACGACCACGCTTTTTATCTCGCCTGCCTCATCCGTTTCCGGGAAGTCCACTTTGTAGACTCTATTGTTAGCGACGATGGAGTTAACCTTACCGCCCCATTTACCACTAAAGTGAACATTCACGGTGAACTCACCATTCCAAGGGGCATCCACCGTCCAAGTGGCGCTATCCCCTTCCCCAGCAAACGGCCCATGGAAACCCGCATCGTCGGTGTAAGAGACAAACTCGGCAGAGCGATCAAGGCCAATCTTGGCCACGTTCATATCCAGCAGGTCCGTCTCAAAATCACAGAAGTTATCCACTGGAGCGTTAATGGTTTTGTGTACCGTCACAGGCAGGCGTTTTTTCGCCTTATCAGCTGTATCGTCAGCCATCAATTCGAATTCATAATTACCCGGCTTGGTAAAGCCCACTCGCGTGTTAAGCGAGTCTGGATTACAAATGATCGCGCCGTTAACTGGACCTGAAACCTGACTCCACTGTGTGGTGATCCCCTGACCTGGGATGCCGTCATCGCTAACATCAGCGCGCAGAATCGCAGCTCGGTACTGACGAGTTTGCAGCGTATCATTGATAAAGCTGATCACCGGCTCGCGATTACGCTGAGTAAAGCGCACCGACTCAACATTGGATGGTTCAGAAGCGCCAGATTCATTCTTCGCTACCACGCGATAGAAGTAGGTTTGTCCCGGCATCAACGAGTTGTAATCATCGGCGTACAAGTCCATCGTCGCTGGGTCCCAGCGGTTGTGACCGTCGGACACATCATTGGCAACCGTTGTCCACGGACCTTGCTCTGAAGTGGCACGCTGGATATCGTAGTAACGACCAACCGGTGAGCCCATCCAGTTGATCTTAAATGGGTTCTCAATTTCTCTTAGCTTAGGAGGCTCAGGTACTGGCAGAGGCGGCACGCTATCGAGACCCGCCATACGCGCAGCAGCAGCACGAACCGATTCCACCACTTCCATCTCACTATTATCTGCGCCTTCAACCGGGAAGCCCGGCAAGTGGTAGCTGTAAACCCCGGTGTGCTCTTTATGCCAATAGAAGCCACCATCATGGCGATGACCACGTGAGCCCCAGACAAATCCGCCAACCGAGTAGTGACCATCCACTTCAACATCGGCAATCGCATCCATCAGCTCGGTGATCTCATGCAGCGGCGTTAAGCCAAACTCACCAACAAAATACGGCTTTTGTCCCCCTACCTTGGCAAGGTCACGTTTAAGCACGTCCACCAAAGGCTCACCGGTAAATTTGTACAGGTGGTTGCTGATGATATCGACATTTGGATCACTGATGGCGTAATCATTAATGCGCTTGAATGTGCCGTCCATCACCAGTTGATTCGGCGCGTGTTGCTTAATCCATGCGGCGGTCTCGGCAAGAAACTCAGGGTTGGTTCCCTCTAGCTCATTACCCGTTTCCCACGACATAATCGCTTTTTCTTCAAAGTAGTGACGGCCTGTGATGGTGTTTTTGCGCGTCACTAACTGACGAATAATGTCTTTGTAAGCAGCGTAGGTCTTGCTTGATGTATCGTAAAGGGCGGTTTCCCCTTCACCATAAAACGCCGCGAGATCTTTATGACCGCCCCACCAGCCCCACTCATCAACAAATGGGATGATCAAGCGCAGGCCGTGTTTATCCGATAACGCAATCATGTTGTCGTAGATGCGCATCGCCTCTTCATTGAGTACCGGCATGCCATTGGGGGTTTCTGGTGGCAAAATGTGCGCCGGACGCTCATCACACGCCGCATCAGTTGGGCGCTGCACCGCGAGTACATAGATACGCTGGACTTTGGCACCCGTTCTGACTTGAGCCTTGATCCAGCTCTCTTGCTCTTCAGCGGTAGGGTATTGTTGATAAGAGCCGCCATCGTCTGGGCAGATCCCGCGTACATCATCTTGAATCATGTGCAGCTCAGGGGTATGGATACCCGCAAAGCGTAGTACCTGATCGCCATCGATCAGCTGCGATCCAGAGCGAGTAACAAAGTGTTCAAAACTTAATGATTCAGAGGCAAGAACCGGCTGGGAGAGCCCAGCCAAGATAGCCATAGTGATTATTCTTCTCTTCATATAGAATTCACTTAACTTATTTAGTGTATTTAACGTTGTGATCCATATTCCTTTTGGATCAAACAGACTTACTTGCTAATTAATTAAGGCCTTACAGTGACTCAACTATTGATACTGAGCCAAACCACATGACAAATGATAACGTTACGATTTACTTTCAACCAGTGATGAAGTCTATTTGTGTGATGCCTAAACTCCCCTCTTTTGATAAATGAGATTAAAGTCACTATCTTTTGCTTGTCTTGACCATAACGTTACGATTTTATTGACGTTCGTGCTCGCGTCTCAACCACAAGTACAGGTCAATGGCTCTTGTTTGCTTTGCTTGTGGCGTACCATTAAATGCCTGAGCAACCGGGACCCTCTCTCTGTTCGGCCAAAATAACGTTATAAAAAAACACCGACCTGAAGGCCGGTGTTTAACAGCAAACTCATTTATTCAACGTCAATCCCAACGATATTCGATGGTTGCGAGCGCCCAGACTCGTTAATCGCATAAGCGCGATAATAGTAACGTCCAGGCGTGGTACAAACGGCTTCATCGGCAAACAATGACATGGTGTCGGGATCCCACTGGTTTACGCCATCGGAGATCTGCTTACCAATCAACTGCCACGGGCCCTGCTCACTGGTCGCACGCTCAATGTCGTAATAGCGTCCTACCGGTGCCCCCATCCAGTTGATATCCAGCACCGAATCACTCTCGAGCATCAGCGGTGCATCTGGAATTGGCAATGGAGGGACTTCGCTAAGGCCTGCCATCCGGGCCGCTGCTTGGCGCATCACATCCACCACGGCCATCTCATCGTTATCAGCGCCCTCCTCAGGAAAGCCTGGCAGGTGGTAGCTGAAGGTGCCTGTGTGCTCTTTGTGCCAGTAGAAGCCACCATCACGGCGATGTCCACGACCGCCCCAGATCAGGCCCCCCACCGCTTGATGGCCATCCACCGACAGATCGGTAATCGCGTCCATGACCTCGGTGATCTGCTCAGCCGACACCAAGCCAAATTCCCCCACATAGTAAGGCTTGCGCCCTGCCACTTGGCGCAGGTTATTCTCCAGTGTGGTCACGAGTGGTTCATCGGTGAACTGATATAAGTGATTGCTGATCACATCCACATTGTCATCGCTGATGGCATAGTCGTTAACGGTTTTAAAGCTGCCGTCCATCACCAACTGATTAGGAGCAAGCTGTTTGATCCATGCCGCGGTTTGGGTGAGAAATTCTGGATTGGTTCCATCGAGCTCATTGCCGGTTTCCCAGCACATGATCGCTTTCTCTTCAAAGTAGTAACGCCCGGTGAGGGTGTTTTTACGCGTGATCACCTGCTCAATAACACTTTTATAGGCTTGGAATGCCTTGCTTGAGACATCGTAGACCGCGTCTTCAGTTTCGCCATAAAACGCCGCCAGCTCTCGGCGTCCGCCCCACCAATGCCAGTGATCAATAAATGGCAAGATCAGACGCAGCTGATACTGATCGGATAGAGCAATCATTCTGTCATATACCACCATCGCCTCTTCATTCAGGCTTGGCATACCGCCTGCTTCCTTTGGCGCAAGGATATGAGTCAGCGGGCGATCCTCTGGTGTATCGGTTGAGTTGACGTTTTCAATCGATAGAACATAGGTGCGCTGGGCACGTGTGCCTATCTGCACCTGAGCTTTAATCCAGTTCTCTTGCTCCTCTGCCGTCGGAAGTTTGAAGTACAGTGCGCCACTCGGCGTCTGCCCGCGCACATCGTCTTCAATCATGTGCAGCTCTGGAGTGTGAATACCGGCAAAGCGAAACGCTTGCTCACCATCGAACAGCTGTGAGCCAGCACGGGTGATAAAGTGGTCGAAATTACTTGTCGTTTGTTCCATGTTCTATCTCTAAACAGCTTTTAGAATGGCGCCAACCTTAGATGACGCCAGATTGATTTACCGTCACTGATAAATCGACAATTAGCGATTTTGTAGTTGATTTGATTCGATCAGGTCAATACGTTGACGCACACACTGTGCTGAAGTTAAAGGATCTTCTGGGGTATTGGTTACATAATCGACAAGCTGAGCCACACTGGTGGTCAGCACATGACAGCGCGTATCCGACGATGCGTAGTAGATGTAGACCTCACCAGATTCAAGCGCAACCATGCCATTACAGAACACCACGTTCGACACATCGCCGACGCGCTCTTCACCCTCAGGTGCGAGGAAATAACCGCTTGGACGGTGCGTGACCTTTAACGGGTCGTTAAGGTCTGTCATAAAACAGTACAGCACATAACGCAGACCAGCGGCGGTATTGCGCACGCCGTGACCGACGTGTAGCCAGCCCTGCTCGGTTTTCAGCGGTGCTGGACCTTGGCCATTTTTCGACTCTTTGATGGTGTGGTAAAGCTTAGGCTCAATCACATGCTCAACATCCACCGTGCAATCTTCCATCGAGTCAGCGAAGGCCATGCCAATACCACCTCCTTTACCTGCTTCAATAAAGCTATCTTGTGGGCGGGTGTACAACGCATATTTGCCATCAACAAACTCTGGATGCAGCACCACGTTACGCTGCTGGGCTGAGTTAGTTTTTAGGTCAGAAAGACGCTCCCAAGTCACTAGGTCGCGAGTACGAACGATACCGCACTGGGCAACGGCAGCCGATTCATCGCCAGGTGCCGCATTGGGGTCTTTTCTCTCGGTGCAGAACAGGCCATAAATCCAACCGTCTTGGTGTTTAGTTAGGCGCATATCGTACACATTGGTATCGGGCTCTTCGGTTTCTGGGATCACGCACGGCTTATCCCAGAACTTAAACCCATCCACACCATTATCGCTCTCAGCGACCGCAAAGAAAGATTTGCGATCGTGCCCCTCTACGCGAGCAACCAAATAGAATTTACCATCAAGTTCAATTGCGCCTGGGTTGAGTACGGCATTGATTCCCAAGCGTTCCATTAAGAACGGGTTTGAGGTTGGGTTTAGATCAAAGCGCCATTCAAGTGGAGCGTGCGCAGCGGTTAATACCGGGTCTTGGTAACGATGGAAGATGCCATTGCCTGGCAAAACAGCTTGGTTTACCCGCTCATGCAGGTGGGTGAAATCGGCTTGTAGCATCGACAGACGCTGAGCAAAATTAGTCATAGTAACCTCAATAAGTCTTATAAAATTTGTTATTTAATTCGGAAATTAAGAAATTAGCGCCAGAATCTCGTCGGTTTTTGCGTGCATAAGTAAAGCGTCTTGGCGTGATTCGACATTCAGGCGCAGCACAGGCTCAGTGTTGGAGCTGCGCAGGTTAAAACGCCAAGCGTCAAATTCGATACTCACCCCATCAACGTGTTCGACCTTTTGTGCATCGGCTGCGTAATGTTCGATTACCTTATCCACCACCGCTTGCGGATCGGCGACTTTGCGATTGATTTCCCCCGACACTGGGAAACGCTGTTGCTGTCGAGCCACCAAGCTCGATAAGGCACCTCGCTGGCTGACCAGCTCTGCAATCAGCAACCAAGGCAACATCCCGCTGTCGCAGTAGGCAAAGTCTCTAAAGTAGTGGTGTGCGCTCATCTCGCCACCATAAATAGCATTCTCGGCGCGCATCTTCTCTTTGATAAAGGCGTGGCCAGTTTTGCTCTGGACAGGCACCCCTTCAGCGCTCTGCACTACATCGATAGTATTCCAAGTCAGGCGCGGGTCATGAATGATCTTCTCTCCAGGGTGCTTGGCAAGAAAGGCTTGAGCCAACAGCCCAACTAAATAATACCCTTCGATAAAATCACCACGCTCATCAAATAGGAAGCAACGGTCAACATCACCATCCCAAGCAACGCCAAAATCAGCGCCATGCTCGATAACCGCAGCTTGAGTTTGAGCACGGTTTTCAACTAGCAACGGGTTTGGAATGCCGTTAGGGAACTCACCATCTGGCGTGTGATTGATCTTGATAAACTCAAATGGCAGGCTGGCTTCAATGTTATCCAGCATATGACCCGCTGCACCATTGCCTGCATTAACCACAATGCGTAAAGGCTTAAGCCGCACTGGGTCAACAAAGCTAAGAATATGGCGGCTATACGCCTTTGAAATATCGTAATCGTGGGTTTCACCACGCGTTTCAACATTGGCGTTGGGTGTATAGTCTTCCATCGCCACCAGTTGCTTGATCTCGTTCAGTCCCGAGTCACCACTGATAGGCTTGGCCCCATCACGAACCAGTTTCATCCCGTTGTAGTCTTTTGGGTTGTGACTGGCTGTGACCATGATCCCGCCATCCAACTCGAGATGATCGGTAGCGAAATAGACCTCTTCCGTCCCAACCAATCTAAGGTTAAGTACCTCTACGCCAGCATCATTGAGCCCAGCGATGGTAGCCTTGGCTAAAGCTGGGCTACTCAGGCGGATATCATACCCAACCGCGACACGCTTGGGCTGCAAGAAATGGGCATAAGCGCGACCAATGCGATAGGCAAGCTCTTCATTGAGCTCTTCGGGAAGACGGCCCCGGATATCATACGCCTTGAACGCGTTAATATTGTAATTCACGACAACTCCTAAATCGTAACGTTACGATAAGTATCAAAAATTTTTTGGCTTGGCTCCTCACAACATCACGAGGAGCCAAAGGATGAAGAGAGATTATTTCAGCACGCGTTGACGCGCTCGATTCCAGCGGCGGTCAAGGTTAGCCAGCGCCTTCTCAAAGTTGGATGCGGTCACCAAGTCTTGAATGTAACCACCTGAATAAAAGTCAATTTTCGCTCGGTTAGTCACCGCGATAAAGTCCGTTGAGTTGACTGGGGCTTCAATCACAGTTGGTGAATAACTCAGCAGCTCATCAATCTGCGAGAGACTGGTTTGCTTGTCTTTAAGGGTAGGAATAAAGCCAGCGATCTCCTCAAAGTTGGTCTCTTCAAGCAGGTACATGAGAAATGCCTTGGTGGTTTCTTTGTTTTTAGAGTGCTTGCTGATAGCATAGCCCCAATCACTATTTAACTGCACTCTAAGCTCTCCTTCGTTACCCACCGGCATCGGCATAAAGCCAATATCCTCACTGGCAATACCACGATCGATCACCTGCGGGATAAACCAACTACCGAGGTAGAACATCCCCGCCTCACCATTGGCAAGCACTGACTTAGACTCCTCCCATGAGTTGGTCATCAAGTCTGATTCGGTCCACTTGTTATCGACCAAGGTTTTCAGCACGGTGAACGATTGACGATAAGCCGTCTGCCCCGAGAAAGAGTCGTCTTGGCCAAGCATCCATTCGTAAACATCACTGTCACCCGCAATGGTGACTGGGTACTTGTCCCAAAATTGTAGCGGCCACTGCGCGCCGAAATTAATGTAGAAAGGCGTCTTGCCAATTGCAGCAATCTTTTCCGCCGCTTGATAGAGATCATCTAGGGTCTTAAACGGCACATCGACGTTTGCCTGCGCAAACACCTGCTTGTTGTAGATAAGGCCCTCCATTGAGTTACCCATCGACAAACCATAGGCCACATCATCATAGAGCCAGTTGTCATAGAACAGCACCTCATCGGGTTGATACATATCCAATGGCTCGTAAAACTTCTCATACTGCTCGGTAGGAACCGATGGCAAGATCAACACCAAGTCACCATAATCCCCTGTATTCATGCGTGGGCGCAGCGTGCCCTGATAATCGGCAAACGCTATTACTCGTACATCGGTCACCTCAGGGTATTTTTGCATAAAGCCCTGGGTGTACTGATCATAGATACCGGCTTCAACAAGGTCAGTGCGGTTGGTGTAGAAGGTGATCTCACCTTGAATTTTATCTTGGTTAAGTTCAAAGCTATCTGTCGCTTCGGCCATTACACCACTAGAGATGACGAGTCCGGTCGCAATCGAAATGAGGTTAATCTTTGTTGATGACATAGGGGAACCTTTTATCGTTATCGAGAATGTCCTTTCACCAAAAATATTAACGTTAAGATTTTTTCGGATCAATTCATCATCTGGATTTAAATAACAATTGTGAGTCTCATCACTTAAACTGAGTTCTAACTTTTACTCTACCTTGTATTTGCTAGTGATTACCAACAAAACAAAAACTCAACATATACAATGATTTATTACACTTATGCAGCGCTTAAATTATGCTTTCTCATTACCTATATTCAACGACAGTTTATTCAGCGTGAGTGCAGTCACATAAACCAAATCCTATTGGTAAAGCGATTGATTTTACCAAATCGTGACGTTACCATTTTTATCAAATCGATGAATCGTAACCTCAAATATCAGCACAAATTGGTAATTCAGGTTGGTCAAAAATACGGAGATACAATGTTTAACTTGCCCTTGAAACAGCAACAGCGGCTGATAACGATGCTCTTTCTCGTTATCCCTTTAACGCTGCTGATCACCTTTTCCTACTACCCCGCCAGTCAGTTGTTCTATATGAGTGTTACTGACTGGGATGGCTATGCCCTGGATAAAGAGTTTATTGGTTTGGATAACTATCGTTATCTTGCAGAGGACCCAGAGCTGCTCGAGCCGATGCTGAACTCTCTTTACTATTTTGCTGGTGCGGTGGTTCAGTTGGTTCTGTCATTGTGGTTTGCCGTGTTAGTCAACTCTAAGCTGGCTGGACGCAACCTGTTTAAGACCCTGCTGTTTATCCCGTTCGTGCTCAATGCGGTTGCGGCCTCGATGGTGTTTCAGATCTTCTACCAAGTCGATGGTGCGTTTGACAGCTTTTTGGTCACGATTGGCCTCGCCAACTGGGTACGCCCATGGCTGATGGACCCCGATATTGTTAACTGGGCCTTGGTGGCGGCGTCCGTCTGGCGCTATCTCGGCTTTAACCTGATCCTATTCTACGGTGTGTTACAGTCCATTCCACAAGATCAGTACGAAGCCGCACGCCTTGAGGGTGCTGGAGAGTGGCAACAGTTCCGTTATATCACCCTGCCATCAATCAAATTGATCATGGGTCTGCAAGTCCTGCTGGCCTTTGTCGGCTCACTGTCGGTGTTCGAGATCCCAATGATTATCACCAAGGGCGCGAACGGCACCAAGACCTTCGTTATGGCAACACTTGAAACTGCCTTTACCTTCAATGATTTCGGCCTTGCATCGGCAATGGCAGTCTTGCTGCTGGTGATTGTGGTGTTCTTTATGGTGCTGCAAAAAATTCTATTTGGAGAGGAGAAATAAACATGACCTCAGTAATCCCAAACTCTGATCACTCTCTGACCCAAGGCGAAACGGTGATGAATCGTAGAGACATTCAAAAAGCACGGCTTAAGCAGAGATTAAGGCAACCTAAATGGCTTTTTTGGACCGCATTTAAATACTTAACCTTAGCACTTGCGACATTGGCAGTGCTGGTGCCCCCTTATGCGGTTTTGATGGCCTCGTTCAAAACGCCTAGTGAGTACTATGCCACCAGCAAAGTCGCACTCCCGGAGTCATTTGCCAACTTTGATAACTTTATCAAGGTAATGGCTGATGGTGACCTTGGGTTAGCCTTTGCCAACACCGGCATCATTTTGGTCGTGTCTTTGTTCTTTACGATCATTTTTGGCACCCAAGTCGCGTATGTCCTATCACGCTTTAATTTCCGTGGGAAAAAGCTGGTGCTACTCGCTTACGTTGTCGCCATGGTGATCCCCGCTGTGACTACACAAGTCGCAACTTTTGAGGTGATCAAAACACTTGGTCTGATTAACCATAAAGCCTCGGTTATCCTGCTTTACATTGGTGCTGATGTGGTAGTGATCTACATCTTCCTGCAGTTTATGAAGGGCATTCCAGTCGAACTTGATGAGGCGGCCAAGATTGAGGGCGCTTCGTATTTCACTATCTATCGCACCATTATTCTACCGCTGCTTAAGCCTGCGATTGCGACCGTAGTGATCCTACGCACCATCTATATCTATAACGACTTCTATTTCCCGCTGTTGTACTTACCCGAGAACACTCAGGTAACGGTATCAACCGCGCTGTATAAGTTCACCTCAGTATTCGGTACCGAATGGACCGTGATTTCTGCTGGCGTAATCATTATTTTGATCCCATCGATCATCGTGTTCTTGTTGCTGCAAAAACACGTCTATGCCGGCGTCACCAACGGTGCGGTCAAGGGGTAAGCGATGAGTATTGCACTAGAGCAAAATCCGCTTCAGCTGTTTTGCCACTGGATCACGCGCCTAGCTTGGGTCAACTTTCTGGTGGTCCTGTTTACCCTACTCGGGGGAGTCGTGTTTGGCTTAACCGCTGCCTTATCAGCCGGACATAGCGCAATGACACGCTACATCACCGGATCACACAAGGTACCAGTTAAGACCTTTTATCAAGATTTTAAAGCCAACTTGAAAGTCGCAACGCTAGTGGGCAATGGCCTTCTTCTGCTCGCCTTTTCCTTGGCTTGGTATGCGATGACCTTGATTGAGCAGCAGAATCCAGTGTTGATTGTTTTGGGCTTGTCTTTACTACCGCTAACACTGCTTGTAGTGATGGTTTATCTCGCGCTGATCGTAGCAGGCGAACACCAACTCAGCAGCTACCTTACCACGCTCAAATTAGCGCTACACCTAACCATTTGTGCCTGGTACATCCCAGTTGGATTTGTTTTATCTCTGGCGCTGTGTGTCGCGGTTTATGCCCTCTATCCCATTGTGGGCGTGATGTTTTTTATCGCGCCACCACTACTGATGACTTCCTTACTTTATCACTTCAAGTTCATGGAAGATTAGGAATACGTTTATGTTAAGTTTGAAGAAATTAAAGCAACAAGTGTCTGATGAAGTTCAGGACAATATCCTCGGCTATTGGCTCACCATGGTCGATAAGCCACGCGGTGGGTTTAACTGCTATGCCTCTTTTGAGGGCGAGATAGACCCTAACCACCAAAAGTCAGTTCTGCTGCATTCGCGCATTTTATGGAGCTTTGCCTCGGCCTATAATGTGTTTCCACGCCAAGAGTACCTTGAGGCGGCAGATCATGCGTTTGCCTTTATTGAGCAATTTGCCCTCGATCCACAGCACGGTGGTGTGTACTGGATGCTTGATTGCGAGGGACAAATCGCCGACTCACAAAAACACGTATATAACCAAAGCTTTGCCATTTACGCTTTGAGTGAGTACTACAAAGCAAGTCACAATCAACAAGCGCTACAACTGGCGATTAGTCTGTTTGAATTGATTGAAAAGCATGGCTTTGATACCCATCACCAAGGCTATCACGAGGCCTTTGATCGCACTTGGCAACCGATTGAAAATCACCTGGTGTGTGATACCGAAGAAGGCGTTCTCGCGGCGAAATCAATGAATACCCACCTGCACATTTTGGAGGCTTACGCCAATCTCCACAAGGTGTGGCCGGATAAACGACTAGAGCAGCAGATCACTGCCCTACTTGAGTTGTTTAAGTCTGATATTATCGATGATAGCCTGCACTTTGGCCTGTTCTTCACCCCCGATTGGCAGTGTGTCTCGCACGATGTCTCTTATGGACATGACATTGAGGGCACTTGGCTTTTGGATGATGCGGCCGATCAAATCAATAACCGCAGCCTAGCCAATAGTATCTACCAATTGACCTCGAAGATGGCTGCAGTGACACTCGAAGAAGGCCTCGACTCAGATGGTGCAGTGTTTAACGAGCTGCAGTCAGGTCGCTTACTCGACAGTGACCGAATCTGGTGGGTGCAAGCAGAGGCCATGGTCGGCTTTTACAATGCATTCCAAAAAGACTTTTCACCCAAGTTTTGGCAAGCCGCCAACGACTGCTGGCGGATCATCACCACCAATCTTATCGACAAAAACAATGGAGAGTGGCATTGGAAAACCGACCGCTCTGGCAGCCCTTACATCAATGAGCCAAAGGTAGAGCCTTGGAAGTGCCCATACCACAACGCACGCGCTTGCCTTGAGATCTACTCACGAATTAATGCTTACGAGGAACAAAATTATGCATGCTGTTGAGGTTAAATCACTAAACAAAACCTATGGTAAAAATACCATATTGAACAAAATTGACCTGACTATGGATGCGGGTGGCTTTACCGTGTTGCTAGGTCCCTCTGGCTGCGGAAAATCCACTTTATTGCGTCTGATTGCTGGTCTAGAAGACATCACCGCAGGCAATATCTTTATTGGCGATAAAGATGTCACACTCGAAGACCCGAAGAATCGCGATATCTCGATGGTGTTCCAATCCTATGCTCTGTTTCCGCACATGACGGTCGAAGAGAACATTGGCTTTGGTATGATGATCAACAAAAAGCCGAAAGAGCAAATCAAGCAGCGCGTGACGGAAGTCGCTGAAATGCTTCAAATTGATCACCTACTAGACCGCACGCCGGCACAGCTTTCGGGCGGGCAACGTCAGCGTGTAGCGATTGGTCGCTCTCTCGTGCGCAATCCTAAGGTATTTTTGTTTGATGAGCCTTTGAGCAACCTAGATGCCAAGTTGCGCGGTGAAATGCGACTGGAGCTGAAAAAACTTCACCACGACCTCAACGCGACGATAGTCTATGTAACCCATGACCAAATCGAAGCAATGACGCTGGCAACCAAGGTAGTTCTGCTTAATAAGGGCTTTATTCAGCAGATTGGTACACCCTACCAGATCTACAACCAGCCCAATAATATCTTCGTTGCTAAGTTTGTTGGCGCGCCGCAAATCAGTTTGCTCAAGGGTACACTTACCCAAGCCAATACTGACTACTGGCATGTGGCCATTGGTGAGCATCTGATCCCAGTCGATCACTATGCCTTTGCCGAGCAACCGGTTGAAGGCCGCGCGGTGATCTTGGGAATTCGACCAGAGCATGTCTCTCAGTCCCCCGTCAACAGCGGTTTTGAGACCGACCTCAAGGCCAATGCGTATGAGATGACGGGCTCAGAGACCATCGTTGAGTTTGATCTTGCCGGCCAAGCACTACGAGCCAAGCTTGATGCCGATGTTGAGATGACCAACGGTCTCGAGTTACCGCTGCATTTCAATCTCAATAATATCTCCCTGTTCTGCGCCTCAACCGAGAACCGAATCTAAAACAAGCCTTCTAGCCTCTTACACCGTGTAAGAGGCTAACCTCTCTTAAAATCCTACTGCTGCCCATATTTTTTCTCGCCCGCTCTGCTTTTTGATTCAAGCGAACATTCGTTCTCATCCCTATTCCGATAGCAACTAGCTATCCATTGTCGCACCATCAAAATCGTAACGTTTTGGTAATTAGATCGCCGTCACTCAAATAAATATACCCTTCGAATATGATAACGTTACGATCAATCACCGAGATCCTTATTATGAATTTAATCAATAACAGCTTTTATCTGATGGACAATGTTGTACAACACTATGATTGGGGGAGCAAAGATGCGCTTAATGCACTTTTTGGCATCGAAAACAGCACCAATACGCCACAAGCAGAGGTATGGATGGGCGCTCACAGCAAAGGTAGCTCAAAAATTTTGCTTAACCAAAAAATCGTAACGTTATCAGAAATTATTCAGCACCAACCAATGCAAATCCTCGACCCACAGACGTTAGAAAAATATGGTGAGCTGCCTTATTTGTTTAAGGTGCTGACGGCAGAAAAGGCGCTCTCGATCCAAGTCCACCCTTCAAAGCAACAGGCTATCGAAGGCTTCGCGCGCGAGAACCAACTGGGAATACCACTTGATGCGCCGCAGCGAAACTATAAGGATCCGAATCACAAGCCCGAACTGGTTTATGCGTTAACGGAGTACACTGCCCTCAACGGCTTTAGACGCTATCAAGAGATCATCGATAACTTCCGCCCTTTCAAGCACGTTGTGATTCAAGGCTTGGTCGATGAATTAGACAATCAGCCTGACGCGGATGGCCTGGAGAGGTTTTTTGCTGGCCTGCTTGGGCTAAAGGAGCACGACAAGCATAGTGCACTGATTGAGCTTAATGCACTTGCGCAAAAGAACGCTAACCACGCCACCTTTGATCTGGTCAACAAACTCAGCCAGCAGTACCCAAATGATATCGGCCAGTTTGCGCCACTGCTGCTCAATGTCATCACTCTAGAGCCCGGACAAGCCATGTACCTTGCCGCTTGCACACCACATGCCTACGTTCATGGTAGCGCGTTAGAGATCATGGCGAATTCAGACAACGTTTTACGCGCCGGTCTAACGCCAAAACACATCGATGTTCCGGAGCTGATCCACTGTACACAATTCGAGCCTACTCCTTACGCAAGCTTGATAACTGAAGCTGAACATCACTCCCATAGCGACATCTATCCAACGCCAGTGGATGATTTTTGCTTTGCGATCCTTAACGCGCCTCAAGCGGTCACTCATCTTCCAAACAGCGCTGAGATCTTATTTGCTATAGATTCTGCCGCCACCATCACCGATGCTAGAGGTAACGCATTGACCTTCCAACCAGGTCAGTCGATTTTGATTCCTGCACACACAGAGACTTATACCATTACTAGTCAGGGTAGAGTTGCTCGCGCCTATAACTAGCTTTAATGCCCTGAGGGACTCTCCCATTCAAGGACATATACTGAACTAGCATGATTATAGATATGAGTACTTGGTATTAGCAACATAATCAAAGAGCCCCGATAAAGAGGCTGTACAAGCTTTATCGGGGCTCATAAGGAGCTAGGATCTTTAACGACTCACTCTAGCATTACTGAAGGAACTAATTAAAACTCTGCGTTAGCGGCAATAACTCATCAATATCTTAGTCGCCTCATCAATACGACGCGCAAAACTCGACTTCAGCGCCCGTTCATGCACGGTATGGTCTCCATCGCCAAAAGGTCCAAATCCGTCCAGCGTAGGCACGCCGGCACCCGCGACAATATTGGCATCGCTGACACCACCGCGCTGCTCTGTCGGTAAGGTGTAACCGAGCAGCGCCTCAATCTGACCAATCAAGAATTCCTGCGCGGGGCTTGGGGTCATGACATCGCGCTGCAATCCTCCACTGATGTCACTCGTGACACCTTCTACCTCTGGATGGGCCGCTATCTCCTCGATTGCTCCGAGCACCCGACTTTGCTCCTCTATAGATCGAAACCTTGCCTCGACACTCAACTTGGCGTGAGGGGATATGGTGTTAGCACCGATCCCTCCCTCGAGCTTGCCAACATTGACCGTGGTGCCCTTTTCAAGCGCTGTCAGTTCACTCAGTTTAACCAGCATCTTCGCCGCGGCTAAATTGGCATCGCAACCTTTGGTATAAGAATTTCCCGCGTGAGCCGCTCGACCATGGAGTTCGATATGATAAGTCGCCACTCCTTTACGCCCGATCACAATCTCATGATTCTCCCCCGCCGCCTCAAAGTCGATACAGGCCTGATAGCGCGAGGCTATCGAGCGAGTTAGTGCTTTGCTGTCATCACTGCCGGTTTCTTCATCGCTGACCAGCAAGAAATCGATGTTCGTTAGGTGGTGATTTTGAGCGTAAACCTGCCTTAGGGCCGACAACGCGACAAAGTTACCACCTTTCATGTCACAAACCCCTGGACCATAAACCCATTCTTCGTCCTGACGAAATCCCTCAAAGGTGCCTGGGGGAAACACCGTATCGAGATGTCCGAGTAAGAGCAGTCTAGGTTTTGTCCCCTCTTGGCCACTGGTAAACAGCAGGTGATTGCCAATCTGATCGCGTTGGTGCTCTTCGCATGCAAATCCCAACGCCTCCAACCAAGTTTTCATCAATGAACCATGTTGGTCGACGCCTTTTTTGTTGTGAGACCAAGAGTTTATCTCCACCAGCGCTTCCAGATCTTTAAAGTTGACCATTAAGTTTCTCACCCTCATGAATTATCGCAAAAAGTTTTTTCGTATCTGTGCAAAATGTTGCTGCATCTGTAACAGATTTACAACATAATAATGCAACAATGTGTTCACCAAGTTACAGAAATATAAATAACGTCAGCAAAACTTTATTAACAAAACTCTCATAACCATTAATTCAAGCGAGGCACAGTATGGGATCTCACAGGGTTGGCATGTGGATGTACGAAAACGGCGGCGGTCAACAAATTCAGCAAAAACTTATTAACAATCTTCTCGATAGGGATATACAAACCGTTAGTGGGTTAAATCTGGCTAATGCCTATGCACAAAATGGCAGTGTGTACTGCCAAGGCAGGGATCTCTCAGAGCTGGAGCTGTTTTTCTCTTATAACGCCGGTCAGCAGACGCCCTACCAAGTCTACCTATACCAGACCATCGACAGCATGATGCCGATGATCAATAACTACGCCTCATTTGCACTGACAGAAGATAAATTTCGTACCGCGCACCGCTTAAAACAGTGTGGTATCACCACCACCGATTACTTGGTGTGCAATCGAGACAATATTGATCAGGTACGTGATCAGTTCCGCAATTGGCGCGGCAAAGCCATCTGTAAGCCCGTCGATGGCTGGGGCGGCAATGGCATTATCAAGCTCGAGCAAGAGCGCGATCTTGACCTGCTCAAACCCTTTATCGAGCGCCAGCCTCAGATTCAGTTTTATCTCGAGCGTGTGATCGACAACGACTACTCCGATTACCGCATCGATATCGTCGATGGTCAATTCGTTGCTTGCTACGGGCGCAAAGCTGCCCCCGGTAGCTGGAAGACCAATGTCTCTAGCGGCGGCCAAGTGATCCTACGTGAACCAAACGAGCAAGTGATCGAGCTGGCTAAACGCGCCGCTCGTGTAACGGGTCTTGAGATCGCAGGCGTAGACATTATTTATGACCTCGAATATCAGCGCTATGTGGTGATTGAGGTCAATGGCATCCCTGCTTTTGCCACCCCTGACCAAGAGGCATCAGGGCTGAATTTTAACCAACGCAAAATTGACTTGATTGCCGACCTTATCGAGCGACAGGTCACCGCAACCAAGCGACCGGTTGAGCCGCTTATCGATCAGCTTTCTACCTCCTTTATCCCAACACCTAACACCGACAGTTATAAGGAAATTGCACTATGAACACCCAGGGAGCATCACGCCCAAAAATTGGCCTGTTGTATTTAGATCACGTCCTACGCTTTTTTGACCGCTCTAACTTCAAAGGCTGGCCAGATAAAATCGAACAAGTGGTGTACCACTGGGGAAACGACAAGCAGCGTTTTATCAACGAGGTTAAGCGTAAGAAGATCGAGGTCTTGGTGGGCAATATCCCTGCTACGGCGTATGAGACCTTTCGCGAGATCAGTCGTGCGCTGCCAGAGGTAGAGTTCGTCCCTTCGCTCGACAGTCAGTTTTGCAATAAGTCCAAAGAGAACGTCACGCATTTTTGTCATAAATATCAGTTGCCAATTCCGAAGACCGAGATCTTTTACGAGGTCAATGAGGCGCTTGAGTACTTAAGCCATACCGATTACCCAAAAATCGTCAAGCGCTCTTATGGCCCGTCAAACTATGGCGGTTATTTCGTCCACAAAGTCGACTCTGAGCAAGAGGCGCTGCGCCTATTTGCTAAAAAGCAGTACTACCCAGCCTACATCCAAGACTTCGTGCCAATGAAGGCCGATATCCGCGTGATGCTCGTGGGTCATCAGCCAGTGTGTGCCTTCTGGCGTCGCCCACCAGAGGGTGAGTGGCTGACCAATACCAGCCAAGGCGGCAGTATGGATTATCAGGCGGTTCCGCAAGCGGTTTTGGATCTGGCGGTTGAGGCTTCAAAGGCCGCTAATGCCGAATACTGGGCGTGCGATATTGCGGTAAGTATGGACGATGACTATACCATCCTAGAGTGTGCTACTGCCTTTGCCGCCTTCCCGTACATTCGGGACTGGATTGGCCAATACTTGATGTGGTTATTTGCCCCTCAGGACTTTAAAAAACCGTACTTTGCTCATCGTAACTGGGAGGAGTTAGGCAAGATTGACTCATCGCTGCTGCGCGTAATGCGCCACCTGAGCTTTGGTCAAGCGAGCCTGTCCACGGATACCGGCGAACTGGCACCGAATCACCAAGACTATCCACTGATCCGCACCAGTAACGAGCTGTCAGAGGAGTGGCCGAGTGAGGTCTGGAATCGCCAGGGACTCTACCCACACCAACTGATGGCAGCAAAACAACACGTGACTCAGCTAGAGACAGCAGATAGTGCTATCGAAAGCCTCGAACAGGTGCCAGACCAAGATATCGCGCCGCAAAACCAGCAACCAGAGTTGTCTGCCGAGCAACTAGTTGCGTTTTTCTGCACTGTAAAAGGTATCGGTGTAAACCTGGCTAATACTATTATTGAGCATCTTGGCACTGAGCAGACCTTGCATGCCCTATGCGAGCAGCCTGAGCTATTGATGACCGTCCCGGGTCTAAAACAGAAAAAATGTGACGCTATCACGCTTGAATGGCAAGCGCAGGCCATTTCTGAGGCAATAGGCACTGAGGCTGAGGCAGTTAAATGAAAAAGCAGTACCTGTCTTATCAGCAGACCCAAGCCTTTTTAGAGAGCGCAATGGCCAAGCATCCGGATCTGATCCGGTTGCAGAGTATCGGTGAGACCCATGAGGGACGCCCTATCTTGCTGGTCACCATCTCGCAAGATGTCGCTTATGCCGATCTCAAGCCCGCGCTGTTGTATACCGGTACCATTCATGCGCGCGAATGGATTGGTAATGAGTTAGCGGTGAGCTTTATCCAATACATCTTGGATAACCTTGATAGCAATCCTGATGTGATTGATGCTCTTAGCCGCAACACCCTGTATATGGTGCCGTGCCTTAACCCAGATGGTTTTGAGTATTCACACAATCACTTCTCGTTTTGGCGCAAGAATCGCCGTGACAATGGCGATGGCACCTTTGGCGTTGATCTTAACCGCAATTTTGCGGTCAATTTTCGCCACTCCACTCAGACCGGATCCAACATCTATGGGGGGCCTGATGCATTCTCAGAGCCAGAGACCCAAGCGATAAAGAGCTTTGTCGAGGCGCATAGCAACATTCGTATCGCGCTGGATTATCACTCACAAGGAAATGTGTTCTTTCCCGCCCACAAGTTCAACCATGAAGCGGAAATAGAAGGCACCGACCTGAATATTTTGTGTGCCAATATGGCGCACGAGATCTATAAGGTCACCAAGCGCCAATATGGCATTCACCGTGGCAAGCCACCAGCCAACCTGATACATGGCAGTGGCCGCGAGTGGTATTACGATCGCGGTATCCTTGCAACGGTCGTCGAGGTCGGTAGCCGTAACATCCCCGACTACCTGATCAACATGTCACAGAGCGTGGATGAGAATATCCCCGCGCTGCTGTATGCCCTGCGTAGCGCAATTAACTACTCGGAGCTTGCCCCATCGCGCCCAGAGCAGTTTACCGTGCGCCGAGTTGAGGCCAACCAAGCGGAACTGGTTTGGCAAGCGGATGAGCAAGAGAACGGCTGCCATTTTCAGGTCTACCGCAGCGAAAAACCCAAGGCGCCATGCACGCGTGAGAACCTAATCGCTATCACCTCCCAGCATGAGTTTGTCGATAAGCAGCTAAAGCCCGGTCAACGTTATTTCTATAACCTGCGCCGGGTCGATAAGTTCAACCGTATCACCTCGCCGTTTGCACCTGAGTTGCGACTCAAGACGCCGCTCGACAAGGCCGATTGTGCTTTCACCCTGTTCCCACAGCCCGAAAAGATTGGTTATGTCGGTGAGCTGACGAAAAACAACAGTGAGCACTTTGGCCATAACTCGCTATTTATTGGCGTCAATAAGACCAAAGGGGTCTGTTATGGGGTGATTGACTATGACCTCAGTCGTTTGCCTGAGGATGCAACGATCAGCCAAGCCGAGTTCTCTCTCTACCCGATGAACCGCGTCGGGGCCAAGATAGAAAACTATGGCGAGTGGTCAGTCTCAATTCTCGACCCAGAGCAAATCACTGACATTAGCGATTTCAACCAGATCCACAATGCCACCCCAGTACAAACCCTTGGCGACACGATCGACTCGGATCAGCTCACACAAGGGATCTGGAAGATCTGGCAATGTACAGCGATGGAAAGGCGTCTAATCGAAGAGCAGCTCAAGCGCGGACGCTTGCTGCTGCGTATTCAAGGGCCGGATCAGCTGCCACTTGGCAACGATTCGCAAATGATGCAGTTCGATATTGGCTACGGTCGCTTTGGTGGGGGTATTCACTACCGCCCTAGCCTGTATCTGATCTATCAGCGCAAACCCAAACATCTGCAGATCAGCGCCGACCATTATCAAACCTTTACCACCGATCACATTGATACTCATCACCTTGTCAGTGGGTTTGATAGCCAAGGTCATCCTGAAATTGGCCAGATCGCCTTTACCCTGCCGAGTTTATCCGAGCAGAAAAACATCGTCATCACCGAGGCGTGCGTGGTTCTTGAGGCGGACATTGGTCGCTCATCGAGCCGCTCGATGCGCTTTAGTGTTGGCATTATTGATGATGACAGCACGCTCGATACTCTGCCCACCAGCTTTGATGACCTTGAGTACGTGGGCTACGAGGTCAGCAGTCAAGATCTGGCGCGCAATCCTCAGCAAACCTTCCTGTTTGATAGCAGCGCCAGACAGCACTTGGAGGCGCTGCATGACAGCGGCAAACCCATCCGCCTGGTCTTACTCGCGACATCGGAGTCTGAGCAATCAGATAATCGCGTGGAGTGGAAGACGCACTCAGATGCCAATGGCTTTACCCCCCAACTGCACCTCACTTATGTTGAGCGCAGAAAAGAGGCGCTGCCACCACCGACCGACTTGCAAGCTTGTATGGAGGGCGGAATCGTTAAACTGACTTGGCAAAACCCCGATGACCCAGCCTTAGTCGGCAGCTATGTGGTGCGAAACAGCTTTCACCCACCACGCAACCCGTTTGATGGCGTTAAACTATACGCAGGCAAAGATGGCTATACCTTTGACCGCTTTGGCAATGCTAATAAAGCCAAGTACTACTCGGTGTTCTCATACGACGATGTGCCTAACTACTCACAACCAGTCACTCTCAGCTTTAGCAGTGAAGAAGTGACGGAAGTGACTTATCAAGAGTTCGAGGCGCAAGACGAGGTTGAGCAGCGTTATCGAGACGGGGACTAAAAAACGAGGGGGCGGGGTTCGGGTACGGGCTCTGCCCTACGAGGAGCGAGGAGTAACAGAGGCGAGAATCGAGAGACGAGAGGCGAGATAGGCAACTCGCAACGAAGTGTTGCCCGCGCCTCTCTCCTGTTTTTGATTTTAGTGCCTTGAAGCTCGCACTCTTGGTAGCAATCAGTAACACAAGGAGTGAATCGCGAGTACGGCCTCGACTCTAAGAGGAGCAAATTAACCGCAGCGACAACTAAACTCCTCGCACCTCGGAACGGAGTGATACTCGCACCTCGCCGCCTTGTTTTAATCGGTTTTAGTTATGCAAAAGTAAGACGAAGTTATAAATAACCCTACAATCGGCTGTTTTACTCAATTTCCCTCCTATCTAAGCTTGTCACCCTGTCCTAGTCTTGAACGTACAATCACTATAGTCGTACAAGTAACAAGTGGTCATTGCCATGTTAGAACGTATCCGCCGACTGTTTGGGGTCGAGGTTTGCAATCAAGGAGTCGCTATGCCAACCGGTTTGAATGAGAATATTTACCAGACTCTATTGCAGTCGAGTCACCATGTGCCTTGGAGCATTGATTGGAAAACCAAGGAATTTACTTACATCGCGCCTCAGGTAGAAGACATCCTCGGCTGGCCACAAAGTAGTTGGAATTCTGTGCGCGACTGGATTGCGCGCATTCACCCAGAAGATCGCCAGCAAACGGTTGAGTACTGGGCGGAGCTTTGTGAACAGGGAACCGATCTCGAGCTAGAGTACCGCTGCAGACACCAATCGGGCGACTACATTTGGCTACGAGATACCATCCATGTGAGTCAGGAACTAGGCCAAACCACCACGATTGCTGGCTTAATGTCGGATATTTCCGAACAGAAATACATGCAGCTCGAGCTAGACCGAATTCGCGAAGTGAATCACTCACTATCGCGCACCGATAACCTGACCGGCGTCGCGAATCGCACCGTGTTTGAAGAGCACCTATCGATGGAGTTTTCCAGGGCGCGCCGAAACAAATCGTCACTGGCTCTGCTGTTCTTTGACCTCGATGATTTTGACCACTACTCAAAGCGTCACGGCCCATTAATGACCGACAAAACGCTGTTGCAAGTCGCGGCATTAATTGAGAAACACTTTTGCCGCCCTGCTGATAAGGTCGCTCGCTGGGGTGTTGGCACCTTTGTGGTGTTGTTACCTGAAACGGAGGAGATGACCGCGCAGTTGCTAGCCGAATCGGTTCGCCTAGCCCTGTTCGATGCCAAGCTGACTCATAAGCAATCCTCGGTCGCAGACAGGCTTACCTTGAGCTCAGGTGTGGCGGCAATGAGCCCGCAGTCTTACTTCCGCTCGCTCAATGCGTTTGTTGAGAAGAGTGCACATAACCTACAACGTGCCAGACACAGTGGCTGTAACCGGATTTTCCCTCAGCCAAGCATTTATCGCTTTCTGGATAATAAAGTCACCGAAGGCAGCCTAACCAAGCACGAGCGCATTCGCCGTTATTAAGGGTTGGGATTGTCTGATATGAGTATGCCTATGCAACTGTGTGGGCGTATTCAACAATCACAGAGTTACCCTCGATATAAGCACGTTGGATTTCCCCATCTATGGTCATCGCTGTTTTTAGGTACACCACCTTTGGCGCCTGTCCATCAGCCGCCTTCAAGGAAGGCAGGATCAATTGTGGCTCAACATGCATCAGGGCACAGAACTGACTGACAAACGCCATGGTTAGCGGGATTTCACCGCGCAGCATGGCGGAAAAGTCACGCTGGGTGAGGTTAAGTTGTTTCGCCATCTCCATTTGCGTCACACGCATTTTGGCTTTTTGTGACATCCAGATTTGATAAAGGGCTTTTGTATCTTCTCGCGTAAATTCCATCGAACCATTCCACTGCATCGCTATTTTAGGGCGCTCATTGTGCGTATCACGCCCAAACAAATGTCAGTGGATGGTGAGAGTTTGATTAGGATTTTTTGAAGAAAAATAACACAAAAAATGTATAGAAAACGACCTTAACAATAAGCACAAACCAAACAAAGAGTTAGAAGAAATAAGTTAGAACGGATGATGGCTAAACATCTCGTCAATCATCTCCTCGAGCCGCTGCGGATCATTACACACCTTGGCATAGGTTCTCAGCCCCGCGATCTGCACTTGTACATAACCCGCCATCTTCTTTGGGTCTTTACTCGCATCTAACTCGCCTGCCTTTTGCGCATCACTAAGCACCTTGGCAAACTCCCCTTCCATCCGTTGTAGTGCCTTGCGAGTAAAATCTAACAGCTCAGCATGCTCGTCGGTCAGTTCAGCAACCGTCTTCGCCAGCATGCACATACCGCTCGGCGCTTGAGTCAAAGAGCCGATCACCTGCGAGCGGATAAACTGTTTTAATGCCTGCAAGGGCGAGCCATGTTGGTTGCGAAAGCGCGCCAGTTTCGCCACCCCGCTGTCAGAATAATACTGCAGGGTTTCCTTAAACAGCGCTTCCTTACTGCCAAACGCCGCATAAATACTGCCTGGGCGAAGGTCAATCACATCCTGCAAGTTACGCATCGATGTTGCATGAAAACCTTTCTGCCAATAAAGCTGGGTTGCCTTGTCGATGACCTCAAAGCGGTCAAATTTCGCACTTTTCGCCATAGATACTGCCTCATTCTATTTTTGAACGTTAGTTCAATTGTAGTTAGGTCTCAAATAAGGGTAAAGGGATCTTACGCAAAGCATTGATTATAAACCTTGCGATAAATAGAAAACCTGAGTAACTTGAACATGTGTTCAATTTTTAAGCAAGCCCACCAAATAGCAAATCAAGGAGAAATCATGCCAACCTATGCGTTTGATGTTTATGGTACTTTGATTGATACCCACGGGGTGGTTACCCAACTTCATCAACTGATTGGCGAGCAAGCACAAGCCTTCAGCCACACTTGGCGCAATAAGCAACTTGAATACGCCTTTCGCCGCGCCCTGATGCAAGACTACGTGCCCTTTTCTACCTGTACTGCGGATGCGCTGGAGTACGCCTGCTTAGTGCACCAAGCGCCACTCCAAGAGGCGACCAAACAGCAACTTTTGCAACACTACCTAACTCTGCCCGCCTTTGCTGATGTCGAAAGTAGTCTTTTACAACTCAAGCAGCAGGGAAATAATCTAGTCGCTTTTTCCAATGGTGAATTGGTAGCGCTGCAAAGCCTGCTCGCCAATGCCAATCTGCTCGGGCTTTTTGATAGCGTGATCAGTTGCGAGGCAATTAGAACCTTTAAACCTAACCCAGCGGTCTATACATACCTTGTTGAGCAAACAGGCGATCCAGACACCCAACTTATCTCGAGTAATGCCTTCGATATTATCGGTGCACATCATTTTGGGCTTAAGACTCACTGGCTACAACGGGACCCAAGTAATCTGTGGGATCCGTGGGGAGAAGACCCAACCAATATCATTCATTCGTTGGCAGACCTATCGGGAGATGCTATCTGAACAGTTTGCTGGGTAGCAATGCCAATTGCCACTAACACCGTCTTCATAACCCTCTGCTGTATCAACACCTCTGACGATAACGAGTAGCCTCGCTGGAATATACCAGGTCAATTTGATTTGGCGTACGTGCTCAGCCTCCATGTTGACTCGCATCGATAGCAAACATCCTTAAGCAAACGTTTGCTTAAGGGTTTGTAACAGAATTTGAAATATTTTTGCGCACAACACACAAGCAAATGTAAGCAAGTATTTCAAGCAGCTAGCTGGTTTACACCAGAGGTTCTGATGATTAATCACGATAAATCATAAACTTGTGGCACGGGCTACCCCTCGCTGAAACAAAAATGACATCCCTAGACTTTTTTCCGTCATATCAGCGTAAGCCTTCCGTCACAAAGACTCCCTAGTCTCTGCGCGATTTTTTTACTTAAAGAGGCAAACTGATGTCGTTAGTTAGACACATTCCACACCAGTGGAATTTGCTGTCGGTAAGCGTTGTCGCAGCATTGCTGGTCGGGTGTAATTCCGACTCGCAAGACAGAGACTATATTGATGGCGCACCAGGTGGCGAAGACTTTGTCGCCAACATCATTCAACCACCGAGTGACCTGGTCGACAGGATCAAACCTGCGCTGCCACCGCGTATTATGGACGTCACTGGACACCCAAATGAGCAAGAGCCGACTGAGATCACCCAGTATCACGAGTACCAAGTTAACCGTGATCTCACCCTGACCCAAGGTAAGCTCAATCACGCGCGTAACTCAGACATCATGACTATGGAGTTCAATACTGGGTCAGGTATCGACCTAGTGCCAATTGAACGCTCAAGCGGCCAGTTCAGCATGGAAACCACCACCGATTCTGTGAACTACCAAATCGATCAAGGTAGAAACATTATCGGCGCGATCAATGCTGACCCATACAATATGGTCAACGGTTGGAACCTAGGTATTGTTACCATCGACGGCAACAATTTCACTGGCTGGGGCGTAAGCCAAGAAGCAGTGATCATCGTCAACCAAGATGACTCATTGGAGATCTGGGAGCATACCCCAGAATTTGAACTCACTTGGGGCGTCAATAAGCAGTACCAAGGGTTGGTGTCGAATGTTTTCTACTTTGACAAAGAGAACTACGAAACTAAATCCATGAGCCAGAGTGGTGGCAACCTCGATATCTTCCCGGGCGATACATATCGTGGCACGGTCGATCTTTCTCAGCGCTCAGGGGCATTGGTAAAACCTGAGATCAATGGTGTTTCCGTGGTTGCCAATGATGATGGTTCTCCCATCGCTCACTTTGCCCCATTTGAGGGCCAAGTGGTCGAGGTTATCCAGGACGAGCCTAACTATGTGGTTCCATCAGGCCACCTGCTAGTTGCCTCTCAACCGCTTGACATCGGCATTGATACGCTTGCCGTTGGTGACTTAATCACTGCCAACTATCAGACGCAAGATCCTCGCTGGGGTGAGGTTAAGCACGCACTTGGTGCGGGCTTTAGAAACGTCATGCTGGTGAAAGATGGGCAACTGCACACCGATAACGATGAGTCTGCGATCAGCGGGCGCACAGCCTTCGGTATTCGTGCCGATGGTTCTGGCTTCTTCCTCGTTGCCGATAAGCCTATCGGTACCTTCAGCGATGGTATTACCCTCAAGAAGTTGGGTCAGATCATGCAAGCCTATGGTGCAGTTGATGCGGTTAACCTTGATGGCGGCGGCTCAACAACCATGACGATGCGCATGCCAGGTGAGAAATACAATCACGTGATCAACATCCCTTCGGATGGCTCAGAGCGTGTGGTGGCTTCGAAGTGGGGCATTGAGCTCAATCCTGAGCAAGCAAGCTACGACGATGCAATCGCTCTATTCCCGAAAGAGATGACCATCTTGGCTAACTCAACCTACCGCCGCTTTAAGGCGATCGGCTACGATGGTGACTCATTGCATGCTTCAGGTGAGAAAGTCGAATTTGGTATCAGCGATGCCGCTATTGGTGGTATTGATGTTCGCTCCGGCGCATTCCGTGCCAGCGCGAAGGAGAGTGAAGGCTTCGTCATTGCCAATTTAGGCGACAACCCTGATGACCTTGATCACCTCAAAGGGGTCGCGAAGGTGTCAGTGGTCACCGATATCGATGAGATGTACTTCGGTAGCGAGCACATTACCCTAGGCCGTGGTGAGTCCACCCCTATCCTGCCGGTACTGATCGCGAATGAACGTGTCGTCACCTATGAGCCTTCGTCGCTGTATTACACACTTAGCAATCCAAATAGCGGTCGCATCGACCCTGAAACCGGTATCTTCTATGCGGCGGATGTCCAAGGCGGTGAGGTAACGGTTTCTGTTAGCTACATCAATGGTGATACCCAGCTAGAAACCACTATCGATATCAATATTGGCCTGCCACCTGCAGTGATTGAGGACTTTGAAGGCTCAATTGCTCACCTATCAGCCACCGGCGCGCGTTTCAGCAAGGTCGAGATTGAGCAAGTAGACTCGCCAGTATTCGATGGTGAATACTCACTCGAGCTGTCTTGGGAAGCCAACCCTGCTGAGCCGGGAACCTTTGGAGCCTACCTGGTTGATGAAAACCAAGTGACCGAGCTCCCTGGCTACCCACGTCAGCTTGGCGTTAACGTCTACATCCCAGAAGAGCTTGCCGGTAAAGTTTGGTGGGTACGTGGTCAATTGCGCGATGGTGAAGGCAATGCCGTTGGTATCAACTACAACAATGAAGGTGATGCCCTGCCAGCGCGTGGTTGGAACTTTATGGCCGCAGATATTCCTGAAGGTTTGCCACTGCCACTCAAGTTCGACCAGCCGTTCCGTTTCCTTGTTCTGCAAACAGCAGAGCGCATCGATACCAGCGTAGTACTAGATAACTTCACGGCCATTTACGATCTTGAAACCGATCTGGCTGGTCCAACGGTCACACTGACGCCTGGCGATAGTGAGACTATCAATAGCCAAGACGTCACCGTACGCCTGCAAGTATTTGATGAATCTGGTGTCGACTTTGAGCGTATCGAGCTACTACTCGATGGTGAGACAGTCTCAGCGGAGATCCACAACAACGGTGAGGATGCCTTCTGGGTTGAGCTCCATAACCTTGATGATGGCTGGCACCGCATCGATTATCGTGTGTTCGATAAGCTAGGTAACGCCTCTGCTGGCGACAGCCTGTTCAACGTCGTAACCGACGATGCACGTATTTTCATTGGTGGTGACCACGATGCGATCTATGCCGGCGGCACGTTCAACTTGCCTATCGAGGTGGTAAAACCTGAGTCGTTTGATAGCTTCACTCTGACCCTAAACTACGATGCAACCAAAACCTCTCTCAATGTTCTAGCGGAAGACCTCGAGTTTGATGATGTCGTCACCGACAATGGCTTCTGGCAAGGTACATTCAAAGGTTTTTCTGAGAATGTTCATACGCTTGCACAAATCGAACTGACCGTTGACGACTACGTTCAAAACAGCGCAGCTTCTATCGTTGTAAGTGGTGAGTTAGACGGCAAGCCGTTCTACTACCCGGTCCTCAAACAAGACATAAGCGGTAAGTTTGTTGTCGTGACCGAGCATACGATTTCCCATCACGGCTCACGTATCTTTATCACTGACGCGAATGGTCGAGCAGCCTCTGGGGTTGAAGTTGAGCGCGTTTACTACGATGTTGCCAACGACATCGTGGTTGATATCGAGCCGATCGGTACTACCGATGAGTTTGGTCTGGTGCGATACCACCCAGGTGACGATGCCGATAGCAGCGTTGAAATGATTTTGCGCGCGTACGATGATGAGGGCGCCTCGTTGATGTCGCGAGTAATGTCTCTCAAAGAGCAACTGACCGCCGCGCCACGCCATGTTTTCTTCATGCCTGGCGCAGATCAGAGCGAGGTTAATGTCACTTGGTTTACTGACTCTGAGACAGATCAGACTTACGCTCGCTTTGGCAAGAAAAGCGTGCTTAGCCAAGTCGGTGTTGATACCTCATCTGAGATCCTGCCATTCTTCTATGGACCTGAGTCGGGCATTGTGCGCGTGCACCATGCAACCTTGACTGGCCTTGAGGCGGATACTGAGTACAGCTACCAAGTCGGTAACGACTACGCGTGGAGTGAGGTATTCACCTTCCGCACCGACCGCCGTGACGACGAAGTGCGTATCCACCTGTTTGGTGACACCCAAACCACCAATGACTACCATCCAAACCATGGCTCGCAATTGGTTTCTGAGATCTTCGCTAAAATGAATGCTCAGCTGCCAAACCCAGACTTGATCCTTCACGTGGGTGATATGACTGAAGACATGAGTGACTATCAATTAGTCCGCCAGTTCTTTGAAGCAATGGAAGGTCAAGGCCGCTTTGGTTCAGTGATGTTTGCACCGTCAATGGGTAACCATGAGGTCTACAACGAGGGCCGCTACAAGTACGAGTCGATCTTCAAATCACCGGCCAATGGCCCATTTGAAGCGCCTAACAAACAAGCGGTCTACAGTTTTGACTACGGCAATGCCCGCATTGGCGTGATCACGACCGAGTTCTTCACCATTGATGAATGGGTCAAGATGGTCAACTGGATTGAAGAGGACATGGCGGCTTCAGACCAAACTTGGAAGATGCTGCTGATGCACCGTCCACCGTACGAGGGCAACAAGGATTCAGGTAATGAATGGCCGAAACGCTACCTACCTCGCCTTGTCGACAAAGCTGGCATTGATTTGGTTATCGCAGGTCATGATCACATGTACTCACGTAGCGTTCCTATGACTTCGGCCCAGCCGAATGAATCTGGTGCAACCTACTTGATTGCCGGCTCTGCCTCGATGAAGTTCTATGACGCTGACTTTGGCGGTATCGTGCCGTTTGCAGACGTACTGTACGACGAAAACGTACACACCTACACCACGCTGCATATCCAAGGTGAAGAACTGGAAGTACAAACTCGTACCCTAAGCGGCAAGCTTATCGACCGTACCGTGCTTACCCCACGTGCAACTCGTGGCTTTTAAGGAGAATCAAGCATGAACAAAACCCTAGTCTCCCTGCTGGTCGCCTCAAGTACGCTGCTGGTTGGGTGTAATGAAACCGAGTACAACGACATTCTTATCCCTGTCGACAGTGACGTGCGTGGATTCTGGACTATGCTGGCTGACACTGAGTGTGAGCAGGGCGAATACTGTTATCTGGATTACAGCGAGTACAACAACAAGTTGTATGCTATCGATAGCGGTGATCGCAAGCTCACTCACGATGAAGTGCTACTTGCCGAGCATCGTGTCAAAGGTCGATTGGATTCAGCCGTTTACCTAGAGACGTACCAGCTCGATGATGGCGGCATCGCTGAGCCGCCTCGCCTGCAAACCGAGAGTGATAGTGATTTCGAGTCTCGCCCACTGTCTGATGAGTTCACTATCCATGTCCGCGCAACGGGTGAGCCTGGCTCGATTTTGTCCCTATGGAACGACAACGAGCTGGCTTTGCACCTTGAAGTGCTCGATGGCGTGCTGATGGCAACCTTTGATAATCATGGTAAAAAACTCTTTACCTCTATCAAGCCGGCAGCCTTTCAAGAGATCCAGCTGGTTTCAGATGGCGAAACCGTCACCTTGACCAACAACTGTGTTGAAGTTGGTCAGTTTGAGCGCACCGCCGGACTACCGATATTGAGTGACTCTCCACTGCGATTAACCGCTTTTGAGATGCGTGGTGGGTATACCGAAGCCACTCAGTTCACTGGCGCACTGGATGTGATCCGAATTTCTGATCGAGTTGAACAGAGTATTTTCTGCCAATAACTTTGATTAGCAATCAAAAAGTCAAAAGGCTTCCTTGGGGAAGCCTTTTTTCTTGTAACTGCTCCACACATCTGGTGAGCATACTCTCTATCACCCATAACTTATTAAGCTAACATTCAATCATCTATACGATAGACGCTGTATTGGTCGCAAGCCTATTCCTTCTACTTAGCCATTAGCTTAGGGCTATACTTATTTTTTGTCTTAACGGAGGTAGCCAAATGGAAGTCACAACTCACTACCCATTAGTGGATGAGATATTGCTGTCTTATCAGTCGGTCATCAAGCAAGACTACGACGGTTATCGCAACCATGTCACGCGGATGCTTAACTTTTGCCACTACCTCGCACCGGAGATAACACCCGAGCAAAGCAAGAAACTACAAATTGCGGCAGCTTTTCATGACATTGCGCTATGGACCCACGATCGCGTTGATTACTTGGTACCTTCATACCAAGAGTGTGCTACATACTTGGAGCAGCAAGGGCTGAATGATTGGCAACAAGAGATCCAGATCATTATCGATATGCACCACCTTGTCTCGGTATATACCGGGCCCTATCAAGAGCTGACTGAGGTTTTTCGTAAGGCTGATCTGGTTGATTTCTCTTTGGGAATGGTGCGCCATGGCGTGGATAAAGCGTTTATTGATGACGTCAAAGCTGCCCTGCCCAATGCGGGGTTTCATAAAACCCTGCTGCGCTTTACCGGCAAACAGCTCACGCGAAACCCTCTTAATCCAGTCCCGATGATGCGACTTAAAAATATCTATCATTGACCGAACTGAAAATACACTCCAAACCCCAAAGGCCCCTCATCTCCAACAAGAAATGAGGGGCTTTCGTGTCTAAGGAAAAAGGCTTGGACGCTTACCTTAGGCTAGGTCATCCTTCGCTTCTACAAGCGCGTGATGGCTGACTGAGCCTGCAGTGCGCGCTTTAAGGTGCGGCACATACTCGGGGTCGTTCATAAAATCTATCGCCGCCTGACGACTTGGCCACTCAATCACAATGCGCAGACCCGGCTCCTCACGGTCACCCTCCAGGCGCTCATGGCTGTCGGTGCGCGCGAGGTATTTACCGCCATACTGTGCCACCAGCTTATTCGCCGGACCAATGTAATCTGGAATCCAATCTTGATTGGTAGGGGTTACTTCAAGTACTGAGTAATATTTCGACATGTCGCATTCCTCTTCAGTGGGGCATTAATCTCCGCGCAACCGTGCCCATCGAGTATTGGAAGCTAGGCGCGAACCCAACGACCATGATGGATTGTTGTCACAAGGTGATAAAACAATAATTCCTACCACTGGAACTAACAATTGCGCTTATAGGCGAATGACATTTTAGTTTTTGTTGATAATTAAAAATAAGCTGAGACATAAGAACCCTAGACTGCGCGAGTACTAGGTTCATAGCACCAAGGGCAAAGGTACCGATTTATATTTCACACAGTGTCACACTTTTAGCACGTGCTGCTGACACACTACCCGCTGAGTTGTTTTATCCTACACTCAATTCATATTTGGTAGACCGATTGGTCATGTTGTTACTAAAGGAGAAAATCCGTGTCATTGAAAAAATCGCTGCCGCTGATCTTCATGCTGTTTTGCAGCGTGGTGTTGACAGGCTGTGAGGTAGAGTTTGGCCACTCCCCGAATCGCTGTACCACAGTCAATAACAAAGACATTGATGGGACGTTTGGCAGCCGCTCAGTGTATCGCACCGATATTGGCTATGAGACACGTATTGGCTATACCCACCGAGGTCGACAGGTCCTTCATAGCGAATGTGCTCCTGCATTAACTTACTACAATGGTCAAATCACCACCTTCAATTGGTTTGAGTATGGTGTTCCAATCGAAAACGATGGCATCACTACGCTGCGTTTTTCAACCTCCAATGGTATGAGTCAACTGCACGCGACACGATTTGTTCGTGAAGGTCGTGCGACCGAAGAATTTTCAGAGCGCCCACTCAGCAGCAATCGCACCCCAACGCGCACCAAAGCCATCTTCGAGGGAGACTTTCCATTCTCGAGTGTTGAGGTCGTCGATAACTTCAATCAAGAAGGCGTTCGTCAGGTCTCCGGACTGGTGGGCAACACGCGCAAAACGCAGCGCTGGAATGAAAACACTCGCCAATACGACTGCTTGTACAGCTCTCCATCCACGGACAAGATCGATTCTGGCTGTAGTAACGAAATCACCCTAGATCTCGAGTTTTTCAGCGAGATCCTTCCTCTCGAGTACTACTTCGATGCCCTGCTAGAACCTTTCAAATACCAAACAGACGCTAGCAAGATTTGGCGTGAGGTAAATCGTTACCCATAAAAAATAATGGGCAGCCTTTCATTGGAGTGGCTGCTCTTTCTTACCCTTATTCAAGCCATGGTTCGAGCACGCTGAAGCACTGAGTCTCCCTCAACAACGACGGACACAAAACAGCTATCTAAACCGAACTTCGTCCTATTTACATTTGCAAGGTGAGATCTATGGCTTATATTTTAGTGACATGTTACACATTTATGACTCAAGGATGGGACAAAAATGATCAATCGCCTGTTGCTGCTGCTCGTCTTGCTCGTCTCATGCGCCCTACCTCCAGCTTTGGCACAACAGCATTCACTACCGATGGACGGTCTCACTCCCACTAAAACCACCATTGTCATTTCAAGAGTCAGTACCAACCCCAAAAAACACTACAAACACCTCAAGCCGGTTGCCGATTACCTAGCATCACATCTGGCAGAGTTTGGTATCACTGAGGGTAAAGTCGTGTTTGCCAAAAGCAATGCTCAGATGGTGGACTATATTCGCACGGGCAAGGTCGATTTGGTGACCGAAACACTCTTCTCCGCCATTGAGTTTCAACAGCAAGCACAGGCAGAAATTGCCCTTCGGCGCTGGAAAAAAGGGGTAGCGGAGTACTCCACGATTATTTTTACCAAGCAAGGACTTGGCATCGAGTCTCTCGATGATTTGGTGGGCAAAACTATCGCATTTCAAGACCCAGGCTCAAGCTCTGGGTATTTTATTCCCGCCTCAGTGTTGATTCAAAAAGGCTATAAGGTCCAGCGCTTAGAGACCCCCCGACATAACCCACCGGTTGATGCTATCGGCTATGTCTTTGCCAACAAAGAGATCAACATCTCCGCTTGGGTGAATAAAGGCATTGTCGAGGCTGGGGCTTTAAGCGACAGAGAGTGGGACAATATTGAGGACATGCCCGCCTCATTTCAAGTCGAAAATCAGGTCCTTTATCAAAGTCCCCCCTTTCCCAGGGCGGTGGAGCTCATCCGCAGTGACTTGCCTGAAGAGCTCAAACATCGCGTTATCGACATTCTTGTAAATGCTCATAACGACCCGCGAGGGAGACAAGCGCTGCAAGCCTATCAAAAAACCAAGAAATTCGACCACCTCACTGAGCAAGAAGAGAGTATTCGCATTGCTGCAGAGCTGCGGAAAGTCGTTGTCCGTGAGCTGATGGAGTAGACCTTGCAGAGCGATAATAGCATAGGCCAGAGGATGCTCCAGTGGATGACGCAACACAAGCTCGGCATTCAAGGAAAATACATCGCCGGTACGGTTATCTTGATCGTCACCACAGTGTGCCTGATCGCGGTGCTGCAACTGAAAAATTACGGCGTGATCGCTAAGCAAATTCTGGTTCAGAGCAAATCACAAACTCAGAGTAGCCTGCTGCAGCAAATGGAGAAAAAAGGTCTGGCGATCCTCGACTATATCTCGGTGGCGGTGATCAATCCGTACTACGAATATGACCTTGAGGCGACCTATCGCTTGCTCAAACCCGCACGCAAAAATGAGGACGTGGTATCCATCTTGGTCTTTGATACCAAAGGCAAGATTTTTCATGACAGCTACGACACCATTCCAAGTTACGGAATCCCATTAGCTAACCCACAACTCATCGAAACGGTGATCAGCAAAAAGCAGCTGTATTCCGTTTTGGGCGACAATCACCTAGTACTCGCCAAGCCAATCCTCATGGCTGACCGGGCGCTTGGCGGTGTCCAGCTAACGCTCTCCCTCGATAACATCAATCAGGATATCGAGGCCATCACCGGTAATTTAGCTGACACCAGCAAGCGCGGTTTCCATGCCTTGTCATCGTCATTGATTATCATCGCGCTTATTGCTTGCCTTATTGGGGCAACGATTGCCGTTCTTATTGCCCGCTCGCTCGTGCGCCCCATCTATGATTTGGTTGCCCACACACAGCGTATTGGCCGCGGTGATTATGATACTAAACTCTTGGTTACCCGGGAGGATGAGGTAGGTGAGCTTACCAGTGCCTTCAGCCAGATGGCACACAACTTAAAGGCTCAAACAGACGAAATTTCGTTTCTTGCTTTTCATGACTCATTAACCAAACTGCCAAATCGGCCCTTCTTTATTAAGCAGCTCAATCAGTTACTCGAGGGGGCAGAGCAAACAAGGCGCTTTTCTATTTTATTTCTTGACTTGGATGAGTTTAAATTCGTTAACGACAATTATGGTCACGAAGCAGGTGATAGGCTCTTGCAAGAGGTGTCTGGACGATTGACCAGCAACATTCGCTACAGCGGCGACGCTATGCGCTCTAATCGTGATGATGAACACCTCGATCTCGTGGCTCGCATTGGTGGCGATGAGTTTGTGTTTTTTATCTCTGAGGTGAAAGGCCAACATCACACGGATGCAATAGCCAAACGCCTGCTTGCCGCCATTCGCCAACCCATCTATATCGATGAGGATGAGGTTGCCATTGGCGGGAGTATTGGCATTGCCAGATACCCAGAGGATGGGCGCACCGCCGACGAGCTGATCTGTCACGCCGACCTCGCCATGTATGAGGCTAAAAGAGGGGGCAAAAACAATATCACATTATTTGACCCGCACTTGGCACAAAACCATCATCGTCACTCGGAGCTTGAATTTGATTTACGCCGTGCGACGCAAGAATTAGAGCAGTTCGAGGTGCACTTCCAGCCTCAGTTTTCGATCAAGCGAAACGAGCTTGTGGGCGCGGAAGCCATACTGTATTGGAACCATCCAACACAGGGCCTCCTGCCTCCGAGAGAGTTTATTCCCATCGCTGAAAAAACCGGTTTAATCATTCCAATTGGCCATTGGGCGATCAAGAATGCCTGTCGTCAACTCCGGCTTTGGCAATCGATGTACCAGCACGACCTACGCTTATCTCTTAACCTGTCGGCCAAACAACTACATCGCCCAGATACACTCAATCTGCTCGACGACTGTCTTGCTCGCCAGCAAGTGGCCCCGTCCTCGTTACATGTAGAGATCACTGAGGCGACGTTACTCAAGGACGAACTCAGCGCCCAAAAGGCGATCAGACACCTGAGCCAACTCGGCATACCCGTTTGGATTGGTAACTATGGCACCGGTTACTCTTCACTTGCCTATTTGCAACGTTTTCAGGTTGATGGGATCAAGATAGACCACAGTTTTATGCTCGAGATCGAGAGCAATCCACACGATCAAGCCCTTGTTGCAGCCATGACCGATGTGGCTCATCACCTGCGCCTTGCGATCGCCGCCAAAGGCATTGATTCGTGCGAGCCACTGGTATTTTTGCGTGATACAGGCTGCGACCTGGCACAAGGTGATTATTACTCTGATCCCATCCCTGCAGCACAGTTTCAATGTCGTTTTCTGCAAAGAAACAACTTGCTGCGCATCGTCCCCGACAACAATTAACTCTAAACCCTGAGCTTAACGAATAGCCTTAAGCCTAATACGTAGCCTAGAGCTCGCACTGCTCAGCCAACTTATCGGCAATCATCCGTCCTATTGGTATTGCAGACGTCGCGGCAGGCGACGGCGCATTACACACATGCAGCATCCTTGGTGCCTCGAGAAACAAAAAGTCATGCACTAAGCTGCCATCTTTGAGCACCGCTTGCGCGCGGATCCCCGCAGGGTAAGGTTGCAGGTCATCTTTGGTCAGTGATGGGCAATACTTTTGGCACTGGCGCAGATAGCGCGTTTTGATCAGTGAGTTGGCAAACTCATGTAATGCGGATTGGAAGTGGGTCTTGAGTAATCGCCAAAAGCCAGAGAACCCCAGATAATCTGCAATATCGTCAAGCCTAACCGCGCCCTTACGGTAACCCTCGCGAGAAAAACCCAGGACGGCGTTGGGCCCAAGGGTTATCGAACCATCCACCATTCGAGTCAAATGGATCCCAAGAAAAGGCAGGTCTGGATCTGGGACCGGATAAATGAGTTTATTTACTAGCTGAGCTTTTTCTGCTGGAAGGCGGTAATACTCACCGCGAAATGGGATGATCTTATGCGATACCTTGAGACCGGCCAGACGCGCTATCCGATCCGATTGTAGCCCAGCACAAGCGACTAAGTAGCGCGCGGATAGCGACTGCTGACCAAAGGTCAGCTCGTTCCCTTCCTCACTTGAGCTGATTTGATTTACGCCATGACCAAGATGCAACTTAGCACCCGCTGAGACGAGTTGCCGCCCCATTTGCTCACAAACCTGACGATAATCAACAATGCCCGTAGAGTGAACCTCTAGCGCGGCTAGACCGGTAATGTTGGGCTCTTGCGCTATCAACTCATCGCGAGTTAGCCAACGAACACTAACCTGATTCTCCTCGGCCCGCTCAGCCAGTGCTTTAAGCCTATCCAGCTCCAACGGGGTGGTCGCTACAATCAATTTGCCGCACTCAACATAGTCAATGTTGTGCTGACGACAAAACACCTTGGTCTCTGCCTCACCCTGATGGCATAACTTGGCCTTAAGGCTACCTGGAGGATAGTAGATCCCACTGTGGATAACGCCACTATTGTGACCAGACTGGTGCAACCCGAGCTCCGCTTCCTTTTCCACCAACGCCAAACGACACTCTGGCCAGCGCTGCTGGATGGCCATTGCGGTGGCGAGGCCTACTATTCCACCACCGATAATGCAAAAATCATAGTCCATTGACTCTGCTCCTTTTTTTCTTGTCTAAGAGCAGTTTAGGAAAAAGACGCGCGTTTACTACTGATCAGAGTTAGCAGCGCTTAAGCAGCGACTCGATACTTTTCGAGCAACTTTCCTACCGAAGCCTTGGGCGTTTTAGCGATTTTTTGCATCAGGGCAAAATCAGGATCGTCAATGCCATATTGCTGCTTGAGCGTCTCCAGTTGCACCAACCACAATGACGCAGTCACCTCGGCATCGGCCAACGCGCGGTGAAACACGCCGTCATTATCAATCTGATGATAACGAACTAGATCGCCCAATTTATGTGAGCTGACCTCTTGATGCAAACGGCGCGACACCAACAGTGAGCAGGCAAAGCAGCCATCGTAATCACGCCCTATTGCTTTGAGCTCGGCGTCTAAAAAACGCTGATCAAATGAGGCATTATGCGCCACTAGGTTGCTACCCTGAATAAAGTCGGCAAACTCCGTCATCACCTCAGCACAACTGGGCGCATCGGCCAGCATCGCATTACTGATCCCGGTATAACCTTCAATGAAACCGCTGACACGAAACCCCGGGTTCATCAGCCTTTGAAATCGATCAACGACTTTGCCCCCCTCAAGCTTGACCGCCCCAATCTCAATTGCGCGATCGCCTTGGTTGGGTGACAAGCCCGTGGTTTCGAAGTCGAGGATAATGACACTTTTTGCCTTATGACTTGGCAACATGAATGAACTCCAACCTTATTAACTTTAATGATAAAGCGCGCTAACTACTACGCGCCAATCGAAACAAACCCGCGGCAATCTATACCCGGCCGTTTTCACAGCGCTGTATCTTGATCATGAGAGAAAAGCCGCCCGCTGCGCCGAGCCCTACTCCCTGATTTGTTTACTCTAGCGTATTGTCTTTGAATTCCCATATCATTGGACACGTATGAGGGTCGTAGCAAAATAATTTAGCGAGTGCGAATGGTTGATTAACGATGATCTGCTGCTGCAACATATCAACTAACACATTGACTTGTGGATGGGTGTCAGTGGTTGTGTTATCCCACGCCTCAATATCAGCACCAAAATCCACTACAATAGCTTGATGCGGTCGGTAATACCGGTTGTTAACCTGCTCTTCAGTCAGAAAACCTGAACTGGCTACACTTAGTACCTTAAGGTCTGGGTCAATCAATACATAAGTCGACGCATTGTAGATTAATGCACGGCTGTCATTTCGCTTACTCTCCATCCCAATTAAGCTAAATGAACGATCATGTATGTTGATTGACCTGATCACAATCAGGCCATCGAGCTCATAATCAAGAATTAGCTCTTGAAGATGCTCGTGAATCGCACCGATATCAGTCGAGTTACGCTCTCTCCAACCATATGGAAAACGTGAATCACCAAAAAAGCTATCCATTATAGCTTTTCTATCATATCGCATTTCGATCACTTCAAATTGATCTGAATGCTCCAACAGCTCTACAGTGCTTTGCTCATACAGATCGTTGAACTGACCCAGACGAGAAGTGAGCTCAAGCTCATAGCTTTTGCCACCATGCTTTTGATGGATACTTTCTTGTGTAATAGCAATAACGCCAATACGTTTTATGTTTCTTGCTTTGGCCATATCTTCTGGGCTTCCGGGTGCTCCCAAAATATGACAGCCTGATAGTGTCAACAGGCCCAAAATCAGCAATAAGTACTTCATAATTTTCTTCGATAGCTAGTAAGTAGGTTTAATTTTGTGTCAGCTCACGCGATAGATGTGGCTCCGAATTTCGCGCACTTTGGCAGAAACACATGAGCACCGGCAGCTTATAGCACGAACTACATGCGCCACACAACAAAGGAGGTTAACTTTGAGTCAGATAGTGCATCGCTTTTCTGATAACAGACACCATGATAACCTTCTGATCAGCAATACATTAGTGGCCCCATACGTAGGAGCCCCACGCCTCAATTGATGTGATCCACGGAAGTAATCGAATGACGACAACAGTTAAAACCTTTTATTTGGAGATGCACTCTCCCGAAGAGATCAAGGCTAAAGACAAACCTGACGAAATCACCGTTCTTGAGGCTGAAATTAAAGAGTTCAGATTCAATCGCTACCTCTACCAACTGGTCGGTGAGAAGTGGAGCTGGAATGACAAACTATCGCTATCGGATGATGATTGGCAACAATACGCCGAAAATGACAACCTAAGAACGTGGGTTGCTTACGTAAATGGCACGATTGCTGGGTACTATGAACTACAAAAGCAACCAGAGCAGAATGTCGAGATTGTTTATTTCGGTCTCGCACCCAAGTTCTTAAATCGTGGCTTGGGCGGGTACCTACTCACCCACGCACTAGAGTCAGCTTGGCAATGGGGCAAGACAGAGCGTGTTTGGGTGCACACTTGCACACTCGATCATGAATCAGCCCTTTCAAACTATCAGTCCAGAGGATTGAAGATTTATAAGACTGAGATGGATTAGCAAATAATAGATAGCAAAAAGCCGCTGTAAACAGCGGCTTTTCTAAAGTCTGGATCAAGCAATTTTCTGTCAAACACCCCTTAGAAAGATCAATCACTTATCGCGACAAAAAACCAGATAATGTCAAAAAATAGTACCAAAAGGTGTCAAATTCGGGAGGAGCACAATATTTACCTCGTTAGTATGTAAGAAAGTTACAATACATTCTCGTATTGTATTACTGAGAAGCTAACGACAAAGTCGCCTGGTAATTCACATGCGACAGAATTGCTTGATGATCACAGTCAGCGTTCTGTTGCTGTGATTACCAAGGAAGCGTGACGGGATAAATACCAACCGATTCTGTCATGCCCTTATATTTTAGCCCACTCGCCTCACACATCGATATTCACTGATTGAGACCGTTCTATTCTCAGCTCACGAGTATTGAGTGCTTCTCTCTTCCAGATTTTTTGGATAGTCGTGATGCTCA